>CAYPXZ010000017.1:19865-29200 GCA_964414785.1 uncultured Opitutaceae bacterium | reverse complement strand
CTCGCCTACCGGGAGATTTCCGAGATCACCGGACTCACTGAAAACCACGTCGGTGTGGCGCTCACCCGCGCTCGCGCCAAGCTGGCCGAAAGGCTGAAAGGACTACGCAATGAACTTGGATGACTGGGAATTCATCTGGAAGCGCCAGCCGCTTCCCGTCGGCAACAGCGCCGACATCGAGAAGCTGAGGCAGACCTTCGAGGCCTCGCACCGCAGGCTCGCCCGGGTGCTCCTCGTGCGCGACCTGACGGAGGCGGGGGCGGGGGTCTTCGTCACCGTCGTGTTCGGCCTCATCGGCTGGCACATGGGGCGCAAGGGCTGGCCCTTCGTCCTTGTCGTCGCCCTGTGCCTTGGCGTGACGGCGGTCTTCGTCAGGGAGCGCATGAGGGCCCGGCGCGGGCGCGTCGACCCCTCCGCCCCGATCAGGGTCAAGGTCGAGTCGGACCTGGCCGAGCTGCGCCACCAGCGCCGGATGCTCGCCGGCATCGTGGGCTGGTACATTGCCCCGATCTTCCTGGCTTGCATGATCGTGATGGCGACAATCACGGTCCAGACCCCACCGGGCAGCCTCCAGAGGGCCCCGCTCTTCATGGGGGGCATGATCCTCTTCATGGTCGGCGTGAACGTCGGTGTGTGGGCGCTCAACCGCAACGCCGTCAGGAAGCAGCTCGATCCCCGGATTGCGGAGCTGGAGAAGCTTAAGGATGCGTTCACGCCGGAGGCGTGAACCGGTGGGCTTCGGGGGCTGAAGGGCATGGAAGCGACCATGAGGGTCACCGTGTTTACCTAGCAATTTGCCGGGGAACAGGTTGCACATCTCAGGGAGCTCAGGGGGCTCGCCTCCCAATCCGGGTTTCGCCACCGGGTGGCGGGTGCTCCCCAGTCGTCTAGGGAAATACCTTAGGCCCTTTTCGTAATAAGGGTTTAACCCTGCGCCCAACGAGCCGATTGCCCGAGCCAAACCCAAAAACACACCTATGACTTGGACCATCAGCAAGCGGATCACCGCCAACAGCAGCCTCCTTATCGCTCTCCTCCTCGCCGTGGGCTCCGTGGCCTACTACAATCTTCGGGTCATCAGCCGGGAGGCCGCCTCCATCCGCGACGACAATGTCGCGGGGCTCGTCTACTCGGGCCTCATCAGCAGCAGCCTGAAGGACTCCTTCCTGCGCACGACCCTTGCGGGCCAGGCCACCACGGCGGACGAGCGCGAGAAATTGATCAAGGAGCAGGAGGCCATCTCCCCCGTCACCTCGGACGCCCTCTCCAAGTACGAGACCTCCATCTTCGACCCCGAGGACCGGGAATTCTTCAGCAAGGTGACGGCGAACCGCAGCGTCTTTGGCGAGGCGCGCGCCCACTACTACGCGGCGCTCCGCAAGGGCGACGCCGCCGGCGCAAAGGCCCTCCTCGAGGGCGAGCTCCTGCCGGCGTACAACGCCTTCACGAAGAGCGGCGACGACCTGCAGGTCTACAACAACAAGCAGTCCACGGCGCAGGCGGATAGGATCGTGGAGAAGACCCGGGTCGTGAACACGGCGATCCTCGTGGTCTCGATCATCTCGATCGTCCTCGGCGCCCTGGCGGCGACCCTCATCATCCGCTCCATCAACAAGGTGCTCCAGGAGGTCAGCGGGATCCTCGGAAGCAGCGCGGACCAGACCGCCTCGGCGGCCCACCAGGTCTCCTCGTCGAGCCAGACCCTCGCCGAGGGTGCGAGCGAGCAGGCGGCCTCCCTTGAGGAGACGAGCGCCTCGCTTGAGGAGATCGCGAGCATGACCAAGAAGAACGCCGAGTCCGCGTCGGTAGCCAAGAACCTCTCCAACGAGACCCGCCAGGCGGCCGAGGGCGGCTATGCCAGCATGGCCGAGATGAAGCAGGCCATGGACGCGATCAAGGACTCGTCCTCGAGTATCGCCAAGATCGTGAAGACGATCGACGAGATCGCGTTCCAGACCAACATCCTCGCCCTGAACGCGGCCGTCGAGGCCGCGAGGGCGGGCGAGGCCGGCGCGGGATTCGCCGTCGTCGCCGACGAGGTCCGCTCGCTCGCGCAGCGCTCGGCCCAGTCCGCCAAGGAGACGGCGACGAAGATCGAGGAGTCCGTCAGCCGCAGCGAGGCGGGCGTCCAGATCAGCAACAAGGTCGCGCTCGGCTTCGAGGAGATCGTCGTCAAGGCCCGCAAGGTCGACGAGCTGGTCGCCGAGATCGCCACCGCCTCCGAGGAGCAGAACCAGGGAATCGGCCAGGTGACGACCGCCGTGTCGCAGATGGACAAGGTGACGCAGGCGAACGCCGCGAGCGCCGAGGAGACCGCGAGCGCCGCCGAGGAGCTCAACGCCCAGTCCGAGGTCATGCGCGACACCGTGCGCAGCCTGCGCCAGCTTGTCGACGGGTCGGCCCAGCCCAGCACCGGGGTCCCGATAAGGCCCTCCCTCCCGAAGGTGGCCCCCGCCGCCCCGAAGCACTCGGCTGTCCCCAGCACCCTGGCCTCGCGCCTCAAGGGCGCTGCGCCCGCGGTCAACGGAAACGGCAACGGCAACCACGACGAATTCTTCAAATGAGCGCGGCCCCCTCACCCGCGGAGGCCGTCGGCCTCCTTGGCGGCAAGTACCTGACGGTCGTCATCGAGAACGAGGCCTATGGGATCGCGGTCCTGAAGGTCAGGGAGATCATCCGGCTGCAGAAGATCACCCCCGTCCCCCAGATGCCTGACTTCGTGAAGGGGGTCATCAACCTTCGCGGCCGGGTGATCCCGATCATCGACCTGAGGGTCAAGTTCGGGCTGAAGGCCGACTTCGCCGAGCGCACCTGCATCGTCGTCGTCCAGGTGAAGCGCCCCTCGGGCGAGGCCCTCAACATGGGGCTGATCGTCGACTCCGTCGAGGTGGTCGTCAACCTGGCGGCCAAGGACATCGAGCCGACCCCGGAATTCGGGGCTAAGGTCGACACGGCCTACCTCCTCGGGGTCGCGAAGGTGAACGGGCGCGTCGAGATGCTCCTCGACATCGACCGCGTCGTGGCGCCCGAGACGAGCGAGCTCCTGGCGGCCCACGTCCCGGCCTAAACGGCGCCCCACGGGGCGCCTCACACCTCCACCAGGACGTAGTTCTCCTCGACCGAGACCGGGTAGGTCTCGGCCACGTACGGCCCGGGCTCAAGGCCCGGGGCCGGCGGGACGAGCGAGGATCCCGGGGCGACCACGGTCTCGTAGGCCTTCACCCGGACCCCCTTCGGGTCGAACCAGGACTGCCCGGTCCTCACGTCGTATTCCCAGCCGTGCCAGGGGCACCGCAGGATCTCCCCCTCCCGGTGGACGTCGTAGCGCCCGGGCCCGGGCGAGGTGACCGCGCTCCCCAACTGGCCCGTGCACAGCGCCGCCCCCTGGTGCGGGCAGCGGTTGCGGATCGCGAAGAATTCCCCGCCCAGGTTGAAGACGCCGATGCTGCGGCCGGCGACCTCCAGGAGCTTCCGGCTTCCCGGCGGGATCTCCGCCACCGTGCTGACGACGTGCTTGGCCATGGGGTCGTTTAGTTTAGGCGGTACAGGGCCCGCGCGTTGTCGCGGCGCATCTTCTGGCGGAGCGCCGCGGGCACGGCCGAGGGAAGGGCGCTGTCGGGGTTGTCGAAGTCCCAGTGGGGGTAGTCGGTCGAGAAGAGGAGGCGGTCGTCCATGCCGAGCTGCGAGAGCATCTCGAGGAACTGGCCGGGTCCGGGCGGCTCCTCGACCGGCTGGGTCGTCAGCCAGAAGTGGCTGCGGACGTATTCGGAAGGCGCCTTCCTTAGGCGCGGGTTCTCGGCCTTGAGCTGTCTCCAGCTGCGGTCCAGGCGCCAGAGGAGCGGCGCGATCCAGGCGAGCCCGCCCTCGATGAAGACGACCTTCAGGTCCGGGAACTCCTCGAAGACCCCCTCGCAGACGAGGCTGATCAGGTGCGCCTGGAAGGTCTGGATCATCCCGGTGTGGTATTCCAGGTAGTAGGCGGGCCAGCCCGCCCCGGAGATGGGATGGCCGCCGCTCCATCCCCCGAAATGGATGCCGATCGGCAGCCCGTGCTCCGAGGCGGCGGCGTAGAGGGGCCAGTACTTGCGCTGGCCGAGCGGCTCGCTGGTGCGCGACGGGATGAGGACCTGGACGAACCTGCGGTCCCCGCCGTGGCGCCTGATCTCGTCCACCGCGAGGGCGGCATCCTCGAAGGGGACAAGGAGCGAGGCCCTCAGGCGCGGCTCGGGAGCAAGCCACTCGGCGATCTGGCAGGCGTTCGCGGCCGTGGCCAGGGCGGCGTCGTAGTCGCGGTACTGGTTCTTGATCGTGATCAGCGTGTTCAGGACGCCGATCTCGATCGGCCACGCGTCCAGGAGCTGCGTGCGCAGGAACGCGAGGTCGGAGCCCGGGGGGCCTCCCCCGGGAGGCCAGGCGTCGGTGCGCGACGCCATCGGGGTCGCCTTCGGGTAGAAGTCCCCCGGGGATGAGCGTCGGCCGAACTGGCGGTCGTAGTCCTGCCACTTTTTCGGCAGGTACCGGGCGACCGCCTCCTGGGTCAGGTGGTTGTGGATGTCGCAGTCGACGAGGGTCGCCGGGTCCCCTGCGGGGGGTTTCTTGGGTGTCTTCATGGCCTACAGGCGGTAGAGGGCCCTCGCGTTGCCCGACATGATCTTTGCCTTGAGCGCCCCCGAAAGGCCCTCCCAGACGGGGTCCGATGCCGAATCCCCGTGCGCGTGCGGGTAGTCCGATGCGTAGAGGAGCATGTCCTCGCTTCCGAGCTGCGCGATGGCGCTCCTTAGCTGCGCCGGGTCCTCCGGCGCGTCCAGGGGAGCGGTCGTCAGGCGCACGTGCTCCCAGACGTATTCCGACGGAGGGCGGCGCACCCAGGGTATCTCCCGCCTAAGGCCCTTCCAGTTCTTGTCGAAACGCCAGAGCATCGCGGGCAGCCAGGCAAAGCCGCCCTCCGCGAGGACGAGGCGAAGCTGTGGGTGCTCGTCGAAGACGCCCCCCGCGATGATGCTGATGAGATGGGTCTGGAAGACGCCCGTCATGCCGGCGTACTCCTCCAGGTAGAAAGAGGGCCATCCGACCGGTGTAGGCGGGTTGCCCGGCACACCTCCGAAATGCAGGGCGACCGGCAGTCCGTGCCGGGCCGCGGCCGCGAAGACCGGCCGGAAGTTGAGGGACCCGTAGGGGGCCTCCGACCGCACGGGAAGGAGCACCTGGACGAAGCCCGGTTCCCTGGCCCGGCGCTCGATCTCGCGCACCGCGAGCTCCGGAAACTGGGACGGGACGACGATCGACGCCCGCAGGCGCTTGTCACGGGAGAGCCAGGCTGCGGAGATCCACTCGTTGAGCGCCCCCGCGACCGCGGAGGCCGCGTCGGGATTGTGGAGCGTCTCGACGGCGCAGTCGCAGTTGAGGATGGCGAACGCGGGGTGGGGCGCCTCGCCAAGGACGTCGCGCTGGATAAGCTCCACGGTTGATGCCGCGGGGCCGCCGCCGGCAGGCGCCGAGCCGGGCCTGGCCGAGGTTGGAAGCCCCGGGGGATACCACGTGTCCACCGGCCCCTTGAATCCCGTCTGCTCGACCTGCTCCCGCCAATAGGCGGGCAGGAAGGGAAGGAGCGCCCCGATCGAGGGAAGCACCGCGTGGACATCGCAGTCGATCACCGTGGGGTTGGGGGCGTCCATTTGTGGGTTGGGTTGGAAGGGCCTGCCTTACGGCAGAATGGCCGTGGGTAAACTGCAGTCCGGGGGATTCCCGTCAAGGGTCGGGAGGAAATGAACATCGAAGGATTTGACGAGATGGCATGTGGTCGTATACCTTAAAACGATGAAAGATACATACAGCATCAAGGAGCTCCAACGCGAGACCGCTGCGGCAGTCAATGATGCCGAGGATGGGGCCCTTGTGACAGTCACCCGGCATGATCGCCCGGTGGCCCATATCATTTCATCGGAGCGTCTGGGCGGAATGCTCGAAACCATGGAGCTTCTAGCCGATCCAGACTTCATGCGCGAGTTGAAGCGACTGCGCGCGGGCAAGGTCAAATTCCACCCCGCTTCATCCCTTGCCGACTAAAGTCATTGTCGCGGATAGGGTGCTTGAATACCAACGCGCCCAGGCGCCTTTGCCGCGCCGGCGGATCAAAGCGGGCATTGTTGCGTTGGCCGAGGGCGCGGGCGACATAAAGGCTCTCCACGGCAACCTCGAGGGCCTATGCCGCCTCCGGATCGGGGAACACAGGCTCGTATACAGGCATAGGGGGGGCAGGATAGAGATATTCTACGCTGCGCCGCGAAAGATCGTCTACGAGTACCTCGCCTCCCATATTCGTGAGCTGACGGAGTGAGCGTTGGCCCTAGCTGGAAATAGGGAGCCTGACTCTTCGAATGCCTTTCGGTATCCTAATCCGGCAACTTGTACCTAGGATCACCGCGGTGCTTTGACAGGGTGGGGATGTCGTCCCACCTTGGGGGCAAACCCATGCCCACGAACCCGCTTCCCTCGCTCCAGGAGATCGAGTCGATGGCCCAGGAGATCGACGCCGTCGCTCCTCCCACACCCGCGTTCAACTGGCCGCTCGTAAATGCCCGGGTCGGCGGGGTGCTCTGGGTGAAGCACGAGAACCATACCGCGATCGGCTCGTTCAAGATCCGCGGGGCGCTCGCCTATGCAGCCCGCATCGTCGCGCGCGACCCCGAGGTCCGAGGGCTCATCGCGGCGACCCGCGGGAACTTCGGCCAGGCCGTGGCCTACGCCGCGCGGCTCCACGGGCTGAGCTCCACGGTCGTCGTCCCCCACGGCAACAGCACCGAGAAGAACCTGGCGATGCGCGCCCTTGGCGCCGAATTGATCGAGCACGGCGAGGACTTCCAGGCCGCGTTTGTCCACTCCGAGGAGCTCGCGGCGAGACGGCGCCTGCACTGGGTGCCCTCCTACCACCGCGACCTGGTCCTCGGGAACGCGGTCTCGGCCCTTGCATTCCTAAGGCAGGTCCCGCCGCTCGCCCGGGTCTACGTGCCGATCGGCATGGGAACGGGGATCTGCGCCATGATCGCCGCGAGGGACGCCCTCGGGCTGCCGACGAAGATCATCGGGATCGCGGCCGACCGCGCCCCCGCGATCGCGCTCTCGTTCGAGGCGCGAAAGATCGTGGTCCATGCCTGCTCGACCCGGATCGCCGACGGCATGGCCTGCTCGACCCCGAGCGCCGAGGCCCTCGCCCACATCCTTAGGGGGGTGGAGCGGATCGTCCGGGTGACCGACGACGAGATCGAGGCCGCGCAGAGGGCGTATTTCAGCGACACGCACAACGTGGCCGAGGGCGCCGCGGGCGCGGGCCTTGCGGCGGTCCTCAAGGACCGCGGGGCGAGCGCGGTCGAGCCCGCGGGCGTCGTCTTCACGGGCGGCAACATCGACGCCGCCGCGTTCTCGCGGGTCCTCTCCGGGGGCGCCTGACCGGGGAACCGGCCCTTACAAGCCGCTCGTGTAGAGGATCCCCGCCACCCGGTAGCGGATGGACTTGGCCAGGACACGGCCGTCAGAACGGGGGCAGTTGTCGCCCTCGAAGACCGCGCCCTTGGGGTCGATCTCGATGATCCGGTGAGTGACGTTGCCGTAGGTGTCGCTGTCGTAGCGCGCGATGTCGTTCTTGTGAAGATCCGAGGTCTTCACCTGCTCCAGGAGGAGGACCGACTTGCTGTCGAAGACCGGGACCATGCTGCTCGTGGGCTCGACCTCGCAGTAGGCGCGGCCCGGGGCCCCCATGGACCAGAGCTTCGCGATCGTCTTGGCCTCCGACTTAGACATGTACGAGGTCGGGGCGGGATTGACCCGCTCGCTGCTTCCCACCCTGGGCCCGAACGCAAAGGCGCGGCTGGGCAGCAGCACCGCGGCCAGGACAAGCGTCCAGACCGAGGCGCGCCGCAGGAACTGCGGTGCGCGTGGGGCGCTGTGGTGGGTGCGTGCTGCGTGCATGCCCCATTAAACGACAAAGATTCCTATCTCTTGATCAGGCAGATCCTTGGATTGGGTCGGGAAACTACCCAGTCCAAGTGGGGGGCGATCCGGGTAAATCCGGGAGGAAGATACGCACACTAGGGGAAAAACCCCAGAACCCCGAGGGAGGCCAAATCCCCGAATCCCGGTTCGGGACGGAGAAGGCGTCCTAATGCTTCAAATGCAAGGAAGTGCGAACTTGAGGCCCTTGGTCCAATCGGGCGAACGGTCGAAGCCTAAACGTATGTTGGGCCTCCTAGATTCTCTACCCCTGTCTTCAATTGGACGGCGAGAGCCGCGGCCCAGATCCTCAACGACAAAAGGAGATGAGACGTTCAAAGTCGCCGGCATCCGCTTCCTTTAAGGCGGCAATATATTCGCGACGCGCTCCTCCTGGGAGGGTCAGGTCGGCCTTAATTCCCCATGAAAGTGCTGCGCCTCCCCACGCGGCCAACGCGGAGTCGGCAAGAAGGCGCGCATGGCGCCCATTGCCGTTGGTCCAAGGATGGATGACGACGAATTGGTAATGGAGGCGTATTGCCGTCTCCTCGGGAGAGTAGGTGCGGTTGGCAAATTGATAAGATGCATCTGCGAGCGCGTTATGGACTCCTTCTGCTATTCTGAATGGCTCCCAACCTAAATTTCTCTCCGAAGTGCGATACACACCCGCCCATTTCCAGACATTATTGAACATTCTCCGGTGCAGCTCGCGGGCGAAATCACCGGCCAAGACCTTCGCGCGACGCAGCACCCTAGGATTCATCGCCCACCTTCTGGCTGCATCGATATTCATACCTTCGTTCTCGTTGAGTTGTGCACGAGTAAGGATGCTCAGCTTCAAGCCAAGCTGCTCATCTGCGGTGAGCGGAGTCTGGCCATCCTCAGTGTGCGCGAAGCTATTCATTGGCTGGTTTATTCCTTTGCTATTCTAGCACGCCCCTGGCCTTCGAGAGCCATCGAATGTTCTGTAGCCCTTAGCATCGAGTAATGGGGATCCTGCTTTGCCGCCAATTCCGAGAAGGACGATCCTACCGCTTTCCGGGGCACTAGAGCGTACACCAAATCACAATCGAGAGCGCCTGCCGCTCGGCGCAATGTGCTCAAAGTTATCTTTTCCTTTTGCTCACGGACTTCAGTGTTCGCGTACGCCTGTTGCTTCATGCCGAGATTCTTGGCCATTTGGCTTTGGGTGAGCCCCAACGCTTCCCTCACGGCACGAAGCCATCCCTTGCTCGGCACCAGCATTGACGCCGAGGCCATGGTTGCGCCGGGCACCGCGTCGAGAACTTGGATAAGGGACCGCCTTTGAACATTATTCATACACTCTAAAAGATGTTAAATGGCGATGA
>CAYPXZ010000017.1:17280-19765 GCA_964414785.1 uncultured Opitutaceae bacterium | reverse complement strand
TCGGCCTAGAAGAGCGGCGCCTTGTTGGCGGGGTCGTTCAGAATCGCCTGGAAACGGGGATCGTCCCAAAGGGGGAGCAGCCACGGATGGCGCCGCATTTCATACACGCTTAGGAGGCCCCCGGTCGGCTCGCGCATGAGCCGTTCGATCTCCCGCAACGCCTGGTCCTTGTCGCCGGTCCAGGCATAGACCGTGGCGAGGATGACGCCATAGAGCGGGCCGTCGAGGTGGTCCTTGGACTCGGGCACAAGCTGCACCGCCTTCTGCGCGTGGCGCAGGGCGTCATCCTTGTCCCCGAGAATCGCCTCCATGACGGCGAGGAAATCCAGGTAGCTCGTGTTCTCGGGTTCCAGGGCGAGGCGTGAGCGAAGTTCCGCCATGACGGGTTCGAGCCGGTCTCGGGCGGCGGCCAGGTCGCCGTTCTTGGCGAGGCAGTCCAGCGCGAGCATGACGGCCTGTTCATAGTGTTCCTGGCCGTCGTCGTCGAAATAGGGCTGGATCGCATCAAGTCGGACGGCCTCGGGATAGTCGCCCTTCGTGCGCGCCCAGTCCCGCCTCAGGTTGATTCCCCTGGGGGAGTTCGCCTTTGCAGCCGAAAGCCCGGCCAGGAAGGCGTCGGTCTCGGCGGTCGAGCCGGTCGCAAGGAACCCGAATGAGGCCGCTTCATAGGCGAGCTCCATGTTCTCCGGGTCCTGCGAGAGCTGGCGGCGCTTCTCGGCCTGGGCCTCCTCGAACCGGCGGACCCTTTCCAGGCTTGCGATGAGGTTCTGGCTGTAGTTTCCGTTCGCAGGGTCAAGCTGCGTCGCCTTGCGCAGGTTCGCGAGCGACGCCACCCAGTCGCCCTGCCGGCGCTGGATGAGCCCCAAGGAGGAGTAGACCGCCGCGTCGTTGGGCCTGAGCTGCGCGAGCCGCTCGTACTGCTCCAGGGCGCGGGCGTAGTCGCGGTAGGCGTAGTAGTAGTAGCTGCCGTGGTCCTGGATCACGTCGGGCAGGTTGGGGGCCAGGCGGACGGCGGTGTCGATCGCCGCCGTGGCCTGCGCGAGCCTCGCCTCGGTGTGGTCGTAGTTCCAAAAGCAGAAGAGGGCGTGGGTCACCGCGAGATCGCTCCATGCCTGGGCGAACGCCGGGTCCAGGTCCACGGCGCCCTGCAGGAGCTCCAGCCGCTTCTTCATCAGCGCGGGGGTCCTGTTGTTTCCGTTCTCGATCTGGCGCGCCTTCAGCCAGAGATCGTAGGCCGCGAGATTCTCGGTCGGTTTCCTCTCAAGGAGCTTCTTCGTCTCGGGCGAGAGGGCGGCCTGGAGGGCGGCCGCGATCTCCTGTGCGAGCTCCGACTGGATCGCGAAGACGTCGGTCAGGTCCCGATCGTAGGCCTTCGCCCAGATGTGCTCGTCCGTGGCGGTCCGGATCAACTGGCCGGTCACGCGCACCTTGTTGCCGGAGCGCCGGACGCTGCCCTCCAGGATGTAGGCGACGGCCAGCTCCTGGCCGATCTGGCGGATCGGCTTCACGGTCGCGCGGTACTGCATGACCGAGGTCCGCGAAACGACCCTCATCTCCGGGATGAGCGCGAGGTTTGTCAGGATGTCCTCGTGGATCCCGTCGGCGAAGAAGGCGTTGTTCTCCTTGTCCTCGCTCATGTTCTCGAAGGGCAGGACGGCGATGGACTTGGCGTCGACCTTGGGCGGCACGGGAGCCGCCTGGACCGACTGGGCAGGCGGCTGCGCCGCCGCTGGGGACTGCCCGGGGCCGGTGCGGAGCGCGAAGAAGAGGGCAGCACCGATCGCAACGACGGCCACTGCGGCCGTGGCCAAGAGCGGAAACGGGCCTCTGACGTTGCGGGTGCTGGCGGTCGCCTGGCTCGACCTTGGGCTTGCCGCGGCCCCGGCCGCCCCCGGCCCGCCGAGGAGGCGCTTCACCTGCTCGACGAATTGCGGGGTCGGCGCGCCCCCTGCGAGGCGGGTCCACTGCACTCGCCGGAACTGGTCCGGGACAAACGCGGTCGCCTCCTGCGTGTCATCGATCACGACCGGCAGGATGAACGGGATATGCTCGGCCATGTCGTGTGTTCGCTCGACGGCGAGCTTCCACTCGCGGCGGAAGTAACCCTCGCCACGCGCCTGGGTTACGGCCGATATGACCGGCATGAAGAGGGTGCAGGTCCTCACCTGCGTGCGGATCATCGCGTCCCAGGCGTCGCCTCCGCGCAGCTCGTTCTGGTCGAACCAGACCTCGACGCCGAATCCCCGAAGGGCGTCGGCAATCTGCCTCGCCGCGACCGTGTCCTCCTTCGCGTAGCTCAGGAACACCGCACCTGGCTTTGAAGCTGGATCGTGCCCGGTGGGTTGGCTGGCCATTGGCGGATTACGGTATGTGCAACAGCTTGTCTAGCAACGCCAAATAAGGCTCCGGCTGCCATTTTTGGGGATTCCGCGACCTCGAAGGACGCCTCTTTTACCGAATGGACAAAGAAAAGGGCCCCGACGGC
>CAYPXZ010000017.1:15524-17180 GCA_964414785.1 uncultured Opitutaceae bacterium | reverse complement strand
GACAGGGCGAGCAGTCTCTTTGTTTTCATGGGTACTTCGTACTGGATTCGCGAAGCAAGCCCACGGAGGGAGGCCTCCGCGTGCGGGCAGCGCTTGGGTTTTTGGGGTGCGACTCGAGGGCAACAGGCCGTGGCCCGGGGTAGGATTGCCGTTCTTATGAGGGGTATTATTCGGCGTAATGGCCCGACGCAACGTCTATAACAGTCGACATCGACCCCGGCCCCGAAAGGACCGCCGCAATCTTCACTGGACCGCGATCGAACTCGCGATGCCGCAGCCTGTGGCACGGTCGACCAAGGCGACCGCGATGGCGCCTGCCCGAGGCGCCGACGGGTCCAGCGGGATATCGATTCGTGTTCCGCGCCCTCCGAGCCAGCGGTCGCGTCGCTCCCAGTCCTTGGGCAGCGGTCCCCCGGAGAGGAGCTGCCAATCCCATGCGCCGGCGGACGGATCCAATTCGATCCCGAACCAGGACGCTGCGCGCGTGCCGGTCGACACGGTGACCAAGGGGCCGGCCGCGGAGTCGACGCTGACGCGGGCGATCGCCCGGCCGTCCTTGTAGGCGAGGACGAATGTCTGCACACGCGACGATCCCGTTGTTGGAGTTGTGATCTCGGCGCTATTCCCCTTCACGACCCCCTCGATCCGGTTTCCCTCCGAGTCTATCCAACGGGGTTCATTGCCGCCCTCCGATGGATCCAGGGTGAACTCGAATGAGAATCCGCTCTTTACCTGGGGCTGGCGCAACGACGGTGGCATGAGCGCGAGCCTTTCACTGCGGAGGCGCTCCCGCATGGAACCGACGGTTTCCACCGCGGAGGATGGCTCGGGGAGGGTGGGGAGGATGACGTCCCGGACCACCTGGGCCTTCCATGGCGACGCGTGAACGCGTCCAATCCTCACGAGGGGCAGGCTCGGGCCGCCCGCGTGTGGGTCTGATTCGCCCTCTTTTCCGGGTGAGGCCCCTGCAGCCGCAAGGGTGTCCCCAGCCGATTGAGCCCCAGTGGAAGCCAACCCGGCCTTTTTCCCGGAGCCACTGGCGCCCGCTCCCGGCAGCGCCGAGGGATCCTTGTTCTCTGCGGAACCCGGTGACGACGAGGCGGAATCGTCCGGTGTCTTCTCGGACAGCGGGATTGCCGCAATCTTAGCAACGCGGTGCTGCCTTCGCACGAGGGCCGCCCTCGACGCCTCTTGTGATGCCTCCCGGGCCGCGGCCTCTCGTGCGGACTCGGATTGAGAATCAATAGCCGGCGGGGCAACCGCGGTTCCCTGTGCGGCGAGGATGGACTTCTCGGCAACCTTGCCTGTTGGGGACTTTGCTCGAGCCATCGGGGAGGAGGTGCTCTTTGCGTCGACGGGTTGCGCGACCTTTGAATCCTCATCGGCGTCGGCCGCGACGACGATCTCCGGCGGGGCCGGGGAAGGAGCCGCCGCGGCGCCGGTCGCAGGTCCCGCGGATGGAGAGGGCGACGCATGGCCGCGACCCGCAGCCGCCATGCCGTTCGACGAGCCGCCCGCGGCCGAAGCCCCGGCGGCGGTGGTTCCGTCGCCTCCCGGGTCGGCGCCCGGCGAGGAGGAAACCGGGGATGAACCCAGGGAAGGAGACAGCGCTGAGGCTGCGCTGGGCGCCTGGCCGTCGGTTCGCGATGCAACGAC
>CAYPXZ010000017.1:0-15424 GCA_964414785.1 uncultured Opitutaceae bacterium | reverse complement strand
GAGACAGCGCTGAGGCTGCGCTGGGCGCCTGGCCGTCGGTTCGCGATGCAACGACAATGACCTTTCGGATTGTCTGGGTGGGCTGCAGGGACGACTCAGGGGAATCCACGATGACCGGCGGATTCGCCTGGGAGGGGGATTCCGCGGGCGCCGGGACCTGGGTGCGACCGTTCGAGTCCTCCGGTGTCGGGTCGACGGCGGACGCCTGGGTCCGGGATTGCTCGCGAACCTTGGTCCCGGTCGTCCTTCCCGCCTCGGGCTTCTCCCGATCGGTCGGTCCGGACTGGTCCTTTTCCAAGGCAGCCGCTGGGGCAGATTCCTGGTCCCGGAGCTTCGCGCCGTCCGGGGAATCCGCGGCGATTCCTCCGCCCTCGGTACGAAGCGTTTCCTTGGATTCGACGCGGGCGGCATTCGGACCTGCTGAGAATGTGGACTTGAATGCCTTCGAAAGCCTGGAAAGGGACGGCCATCCGAGTCCCGAGTAGAGACGCTCGTGCGCCGTGTCCTTGTCGTGGCCGCTGCTCTCCGCCAATGCCCCCGATGCGGCCTGCCACTGGCCGGCGGGGCCCTTTTCCGAGAGGTCACCTTGCGACGCGCCGAGGAAGTGCCAGGCGCCGGTGCCCAGACCAAGGAGCGCAACGAAGATCGCCACCAAGGGAATCGGCCTGCGGTACCACGGGGCTCCGCCGCTTCCTGCGTTCTTTGGCGACACCGTCCCCGAGGCGGACGCGCGCAGCTCCAACCCGGTGGCGGATCCGTGCTCCAGGTCGACCGTAAGCCCCTCGGCGGGAAAGTCGTCGCGGTCGGCCACACGCAGCCGATAGCTCCCGGCCGCAATGTCCTCGAATTTGAAGGCTCCGTCCCTCCTCGATTCCACGCCGGCGACGCGGACGCCCTTCAGGGTCTCCAGGACGACATGGGCCTGGTTGCTTCGGCCGCCTTCGGATACGACCCTTCCGCTGACCTCTCCGCTCAGGCCGTCCGGATAGTGGGGCTCGGCCGCAACGGCGGCGCCCCAGCTGTGCACCCTAAGGCCCGACTCCGTCCTGCAGACAAAGCGGGCGAGGGCGGAATCCGGCCGTGCGACCAGCTGCGCAGTCATGTCGCTCACCAGGGCGAGCACCTGTCCCTCAAGGGTTGAGGCTCCGCCGGCACCCGGGTCGTCGCGGTCGCCGCCGAGGCTTCCCGAGAGCGAGCGGCTCGCCTCCGAGAGGCGGCGCCTGACCTCGGCAAGCTCGGGCGCTCCCACGGGCCTCTTGTCGGACACCTCGCTCCAGGTCCATGCGACCCGACCGCTGTCCGGCCGGCGCTGCGGCGCCACGAGGACCTGCCGGAAATGTGAGGAGAAGAGGTGCCAGAAACCGTGGATCGAGCGGTTGCCGATCCTCGGGGCAGCGGACTCCCTCCCGCTGAAATCGATCTCCGCGACGGCGCGGCGGCTTGTTGGGGCGCTCGGCATCTGAGGAGCTATGGGGAGGCTGCGGTTCCCGCCGGATCCGAGAGGAGGGTCACGAGCTGCCAGCGGTACGACTGGCCGGGCACCAGGCTGACGGTGATCCTGCGCGCGAGGCCCGCTCCCGGATCCTTCGTCAGCGCGGCCTGGTCGATCGCGTAGTCGCCGCCGGCAAGGTCCAGGTCAAAGGATGAGCGTGCCTTGATGCGGTAGTCGCCTGCGGATTCGCCGGAAGCCCGGCTGAGGGCGATCCGCCATTCGTAGTCGGTCAGGTTGTTGACGGTCAGATGGGCCGCAAGTGCGGGTGGAGGAGCGGGGGCCACGTTTGCGCATCCCGGCATGAAGGAAACCAAAGCCAGCGCGGCCCAGGGCGCCCAAAGGCGCGCCAGGGTCCAAGAGGGCTTTGACGTCCTTCGATTGGGCCAGGAAACCACGGTTACTTTACCAAGCAGTTGTGTATCCCGTCCGTCCCAAGGGAGCCAAAGAGGCAGAAAGAACAGGGAGCGGACAGGGCATCCCTATGGTTTCGGACGATCCGGCATTCAATTAAGGCAAAAAGCGTGCTGCCTATTGTCAGGGCGAGATTTATGAGCGCCTGGGACCCGCCATCGGGGTTCGGTGCGAGTTGGTTGCGCTATTTGCCGTGTTTATGCAGTGTTCGAGCATGGAAACGACCACTCGAGATTTCCTTCGCAACGTTACCTCCATTAAGGCTGGAGCCCAAGAGGGTAAGGCCATTCGTGAGCAGAAGAAGAAGGTGGGGCATTGTTCATCCGCGGCCGCTCCGAGGAAATCTCTACTAGGCTCGGCTAAGGGGAAGATCTCATTCCATAGCGACCTGACAAGGCCAACGCTGCCGAACGAAAGCGGGATGCCGTCTCTTTGCTAGGCGCCGCGCTACCGCACTCGTCCTAAGTCTTGCCTCCAGGGGCCTCGTGGGGCCTTCTTGCCTAACGTCGGTTCACGAAGCCATGCCCCCCATGCGGTTGCCCCTGAGTCGGGTCCGGAAAGCGTTCGGCCACTGCCTGGTCTCCGCGGTCGTCTTTGGGCTCGTGCCCGCATTCTCTGTCGCCGGCGCGGACGACCTCTACAGGATGCCGGCGGACGCCCAGTCGCGGGTCAGCAGCTTTGAGAACCCGAACGGCGAAAAGGGGGAGGGCGCCTCGACGAACCACTCCGCAAAGGGAAACGCCTTCGAGTCGATCAAGGCCGGGGAGACCAAGGTGCTCCTAGACGCCAAGGGCCCCGGCGTCATCCAACGGATCTGGGCCACGGTAAGCGACAGGTCCCCCGGATCGCTCCGGGCGCTTCGCCTCAGGGTGTACTGGGAGGACTCGGCAAGGCCGGCGGTCGACGTCCCCTTCGGTGATTTCTTCTGCGCCGGGCTCGGTCGCATCACGGCCTTCCAGTCGGCGCTCTTCGCAAGCCCCGAGGGGCGCTCGTTTAACTGCTATATCCCGATGCCCTTCAGGAGGGCGGCGCGCGTGACCCTGACCAACGAGGGCAGGGCGGACCTGGAGGCCCTCTTCTATGACGTCGACTTTGTGAAGGGGCCGGTCCCCGACGACATGCTCTATTTCCATTCCATCTGGGTCCGCCGGAAGTCGGTCGCGATCGGCGAGGACTTCGAATTCCTCCCGCAGGTCGCGGGCCGCGGGCGATTCCTCGGGGTCAACATGGGGGTCAGGACCAACGAGGCCTACCCGCACACCTGGTACGGCGAGGGCGAGGTGAGGATGTACCTGGACGGGGACAGGGATCATCCGACGATCGTAGGGACGGGGACCGAGGACTACGTCGGAACGGGCTACGGCGAGGGGGTCTTCGCAACCCTCTACCAGGGCTGCACGGTCTCCGACGAAAAGTCGGGGGCCTTCGCCTTCTACCGCCTGCACGTGCCGGACGCCGTCTACTTCCACAAGGACTTCAGGGCCGTGATCGAGGAGATCGGGGGAGGGGAGCGCGACGTCGTCCTCGCCCTCCTGCAAAAGGGCACCCCCATGAAGCTCGTCTCGGTCGGGACCAAGAGCAGCTTCGTGCGGCTCATGGACGATCAGCCCGCCCCGGACCTGAAGGAGGAGCGGTTCGCGAAGGGCTGGGTCAACTTCTACCGGTCGGACGACTACTCCGCGACCAGCTACTTCTACCTGGACCGCCCGCAGCACGACCTGCCCCCGCTCGCCTCGCCCGACGAGAGGGCGCCGTAGGGCCCGGGCCAACGCCGCGATGCCGGAGCCCCTCCTCAGATTCTCCAGCGTCGGGAAGTCGTTCGGCGCAACCCGGGCCCTGGACCAGGTCTCGTTCGACGTGTTGCCGGGAGAGGTCCATGTCCTCGCCGGGGAGAACGGCGCCGGCAAGAGCACGCTGATAAAGATCCTCGCGGGGGTGCACCCGGACTTCGAGGGGGAGATGACGCTTGCGGGCGAGACCCTCCGGCCCGCGAGCCCGCAGGAGGCGAGGCTTCGCGGCATCTCGGTCATCCACCAGGAGCTCTCGCTCGTCGACACGCTCTCGGTCTGCGACAACATCCACCTGGGGCGCGAGTCGGCGGGCCTGGGCGGCCTCTGGCTCGACAGGCGGGGGCAGCGGGCGCGCTCGGTCGAACTCTGCCGGCAGCTTAACCTCGGGCTTTCCGCGGGCGACCTCTCCCGGGCGGTCGAGGAGTACCCCCTCTCGGTGAAGAACCGGATCGAGATCGCGAAGGCCCTGGCGTTCGAGGCGCGGGTCATCGTGATGGACGAGCCGACGAGCGCGCTTGACCGGCCCGACGTCGACACGCTCTTCGAGCTAGTGGCGGCCCTCAGGGCGCGCGGGTGCGCCGTCATCTACATCACGCACAAGATGGAGGAGATCACCCGGATCGCGGACCGGATCACGGTGCTTCGCGACGGGAAATGGGTCGGGACGGCCCCGGCCTCCGAGTGCCCCAAGGCGCAGGTCATCCGCTGGATGGTCGGCCGGGAACTCTCGGAGCAGTTTCCGGAAAGAAGCCCGCGCAGAGCGGGCGCGGGAACCGCGCCCGCCCTCGAGGTCCGGGGCCTGTGCATCCCCGACCGCGACCGCTCGCGCCGGGATGCGGTCAGGGACCTGACCCTGAGCGTCGCCCCGGGCGAAATCCTCGGTGTCGCCGGGCTCCAGGGATCGGGCACCTCCGAACTCTTCCAGGGGCTCTTCGGGGCCCATGTGACCCCCACGGCAGGGACCGTCCGGATCGGCGGGGAGACCTTTTCCCCAAAAAACCCACGCGACTCCATCGCCCGCGGGCTCGCCTACCTGACCGCGGACAGGAAGGGCACGGGCCTTGTCCTCGGGATGGGCGTCGAGGCGAACATGAGCCTCGCCTCGCTCCCGCGGGTCTCGCCGCTTGGCCTCATGCGCCGGGGAATCGAGCGCAGCCGGGCGCGGGAATGGGCGAAGGCCCTCGGGCTGCGCTTCTCCTCCTTTGAGCAGCCGGTCGGCACGCTCTCCGGCGGCAACCAGCAGAAGGTCGTGCTCGCGAAGTGGCTGGGCGCGGAGCCGCGGGTCCTCCTCCTCGAGGACCCGACGCGCGGCGTCGACGTCGGGGCGAAGCGCGAAATCTACGCCCTCATGAGGGCCTGGACGGGCGAGGGGATGGCGATCCTCCTCATCTCAAGCGAGCTCCCCGAGCTCCTCGGCCTCTCGGACCGGATCCTCGTCCTTCACCGGGGGTCCCTCTCCGGGGAATTCACGCGTGAGGAGGCGACGCAGGAAAGGGTCCTCGCCGCCGCGATGGGAGCATCATGAAAGCCCTCCTCAACGTCCCTTGGGTCCGGGCCCTCCTCGCGCTCGCGCTCGTCTTCGCGATCGGCTGCCTGTGCAACGCGAACGGGGCCTTCTTCCACTGGAGCACCCACCGCGACATGCTCCGCCAGGTCTCGGTCTACGGGATCCTGGCCTGCGGCATGACGCTCGTCATTGTCGCGGGGGGGATCGACCTGGCGGTCGGCAGCATCCTGGGTCTTTGCGCCGTCCTCTTCTCCAAGGTGAGCCTCCATGGCGGCGAGCCGGCGCTGGTCGCCATCGCGGTCACGCTCCTTGCGGGCGGGGCCGCGGGGCTCGCATCGGGCACCCTGGCCGCGCGCCTGCGGATCCAGCCCTTCATCGCGACCCTGGCCTTGATGGTGTTCGCCCGGGGGCTCGCGAAGGCGCTCTCGGGGGGCCAGAAAATCTCCCGCGTCATCCAGCAGCCCGACGGGAACTTCTCGTACGTGGACCTGCCGGCGATCTTCGCCCGGCTGGATGCCAAGGTGCTCGGCGGCAACGTGGCGGTCGTGACCCTCGTCTTCCTCGCCTGCGTGGGGATGTCCTGGCTCGTCCTCTCCCGGCTGCGCTATGGCCGTTACCTCTACGCGACCGGGGGCAACGAGGAGGCGGCTCGCCTCTCCGGGGTCCCGGTCGTGCGGGCGAAGCTCCTCGCCTATGGCTTAAGCGGGCTCTTTGCGGCGGTGGCCGGCATTTGTCAGGCGGCCCAGGAGGAGCAGGGAGATCCGGAGGCCGGGGCCGGCTATGAGCTGACGGCGATCGCCATCGTCGTCATCGGCGGCACGAGCCTTTCCGGGGGCCGCGGGGGCGTCGGGCTGACGCTCCTGGGCGCGATCACGATCGGCTACCTCGAGAAGATCCTCAGCATCAACGCCGTCCCGGAGGCGAGCCGCCTCATGCTGACCGGGGCGATCATCATCGCCGCGGTGCTCTTGCAGCGGCGAAGGCCATGAAGGCGCCCATGTCATGCCCACGCGGGGATCCTTGGCGTCGGGCCGCCGACCGTTGCCGCTGTTGAGGGGATCGAGGGCGCTATCGCAAAACTAAAAAGATCGGGATCGCCGGGTCCCTGCGCGTCCCAGCGATCGCGACACTGAGAGTGGCATTGCCGGCGGTCTACGGCGCCGTTGCTAATTTCAAACGGGACACGCGCCACCCCGGCCGCCGATTCAGTAGTGATACCGGAGCTGGGCGATCAAGAGGCCGCCAGCCTCGACCTTGTAGACCATGCGGTGCTCCCCGGTGATTCGCCGCGACCAGAAGCCCGAGAGCGCGTACCGGAGGGGCTCCGGTTTGCCGATTCCTGAAAAGGGGCTTCGTATCGCATCCTTGATCAGCAGATGTATGCGGCGGACAACTTGTTTTTCGGTCTCCTGCCAGTACAGGTAGTCCTCCCATGCCTCCGGCGCGAAGATGATTCTCATGGCGGTGGGAGGTCGAGCTTCCGCGCCCGGCCCTTTCCGTTCGCCAGGCTGTGGATCGCCGACATGAGCCGCCTGGCATTGGCCGGGCTGCGGAGCAAGTGGGCCGTTTCCTCAAGCTGCTGATACTCGTCCAGGGAAAGGAGAACGACCGCCTGGCCCTTGCCGCTGCGGGTGATGGTCATGGGAGCCTGATCCTCACAGACCCGGTCCATTGTCGACGCGAGGTTGGCTCGCGCCGCAGTATAGGTGATCACCTTCATATGTACCATTATCTGTACAGGTTCCTGGCGCTGTCAAGCGGCGCAGGAACGCTTGACCGAATCCCTCGAAGGATGCTCCGGTTGTTTGCAGCGGGAATCGAGGCAGATTTTCATTCACTCGGAAAGGTACTGGATCATGTGGAATTCGCCTGTTGGACATGACGTCCTTACATGATAAACCCGTCGATTTGGAGAATCCCCATGAACAAGACGCCGATCCTGCTCTGCCTTTCACTTTCCATGGTTGCAACCGCCCTCGCCGGGAAGCCGAAGCACGGGGACACGTGGGTCATCGGGATGAGCCAGTGCAACCTGGGAGAACCGTGGCGGGTCCAGATGAACGCCGACATCCGGAAGGCCGCGCAGGCCCACCCGGAGATTGAGGTCGTGTTCAAGGACGCCCAGAACGACACGCTCGTGCAGGCGTCGCAGATAGGGGAGTTCGTGAACGCGGAGGTGGACCTCCTCATCGTTTCCCCGAAGGAGGCGGCTCCCCTCACCCCGCCGGTCGCCGACGCCTTCAGGAAGGGCATCCCCGTCATCGTCCTCGACCGCCGGGTCCTTGGCGGGGACTTCACCCAGTTCATAGGCGCCGACAACAGAAGGATCGGGAAGGCCGCGGGGGAATGGATCGCCAGGCGCCTGGCGGAGCTCCCGCGGATAAAGGCCGGGGGCCGGGCAAGGCTCGTGGAACTCAAGGGCCTCATGACCTCCACCCCGGGCCAGGACCGCGACGCCGGATTCCGCGAGGCCCTGAAGGGAAAGCCGATCGACATCGTCTTTGAGGCCGACATGAAGTGGCTGGAGCCCGAGTCGCGCAGGGAGATGGAGTCCGCCCTCGCGGTGAACGAGCAGATCGACCTGGTCTACGCCCACAACGATCCCGGCGCCCATGGGGCGTACCTGGCGGCGAAGGCCGCGGGACGCGAGAACGACATCCTCTTCGTGGGGATAGACGGCCTTCCCCAGGAGGGGCAGGCCTATGTCCGCCAGGGGCTCCTCGCCGCCTCCTTCGAATACCCGACCGGGGGAAGGGAGTCCGTGGAGAGTGCCCTTATGATCCTGCGCGGGGGCTCGGTCCCGAAGGAGGTCACGCTTGTCTCCCGGGTCTTTACTCCCGATAATGTGGCCCGCGGCGGCGACCCCCTGTAGGGGGGCGCCCGCCCGATAGCCCATGAAAACGGTCCTCCTTGTCGCCAGCGGCGACCTCAGACAGTCGGCCAATGAAACGTGCTGGCCCGCCCAGGCCGAGATGGAGCGCAAGCTCTCCCTCGCCGTGTCCGGGTTCGGCTGCAAGGTCGTGAGGGCGCACCCCTACCGGCCGGAAGAGAAGCACGGATTCATCGCGTCGCAGCGGGAGGGCATGGACGTCTTCGCGGGGATTGATCCCAGGAAGCCGCTCATCGTCGCCGAGGCGGTATGGCAGTATTCCCACCATGTCCTCGCGGGGCTCATCTCGCACAAGGGGCCGATCCTCACGGTCGCCAACTGGAGCGGCGCATGGCCGGGTCTTGTCGGCATGCTCAACCTGAACGCGTCCCTGACCAAGGCGGGGGTCAGGTATTCGACGCTCTGGAGCGAGGACTTCACGGACGCCTTCTTCCTGAAGGGCCTCGGCACGTGGCTTAGGACGGGGACCCTGAAGCACCCGACAAAGCACGTGAAGCCGCTCGCGAGGGCGAAGGTGCCCGCCAAGGCGCGCTCCATCGGGAAGAGGCTCGCCGCCGAGCTCCAGAAGAAAAAGGCCATCCTCGGGGTCTTCGACGAGGGATGCATGGGCATGTACAATGCGATCATCCCTGACGAGCTCCTCCACAGGACGGGGGTCTACAAGGAGCGCCTCTCGCAGTCGTCCCTCTACTACGGGGCCCGGCAGGTCGGGGAATCCGAGGCGCGCGAGGTCTTCGACTGGCTGCGCGGCAAGGGGATGACCTTCCACCTGGGGAAGGACGAGGCGACGGAACTGACCGAGAGCCAGGTCCTCTGGCAGTGCCGCACCTACGTCGCCGCGCTCAGGATCGCCGACGAGTTCGGCTGCGACGCGATCGGAATCCAGTACCAACAGGGGCTGAAGGATCTCCTCCCCGCGAGCGATCTCGCCGAGGGGATTTTAAACAACAGCGACCGGCCCCCGGTCGCGAACGCCTCCGGCGCCGTCATCCGCGAGGGCGAGCCCCTGACGACCTTCAACGAGGTCGACGAGTGCGCGGGATTGGACGGGCTCCTGACGCAGCGGGTCCACCGCGCCCTGGGCCAGCCCCCCGAGAACACGCTCCACGACCTGCGGTGGGGCGACTGGGACCGAAGCGGCTCGGTCCCCGACTACGTCTGGGTCTTCCTCATCTCCGGGAGCGCGCCGCCCGCGCACCACGCCGGCGGCTACCGCGGCACCGACTCGGTCCGCCAGCCCCCCGTGTATTTCAGGCTGGGAGGCGGCACGGTCCGCGGCGTCGCCAAGCCCGGGGAAATCGTCTGGAGCAGGATCTATGTGGAGGCGGGGAAACTGCGGATGGACCTCGGCCGCGGCAAGGTGGTCGACCTGCCCATGGGGGAAACCGACCGGCGCTGGAAGGAGACGACGCCGCAGTGGCCGATCATGCACGCCGTCACCCACGGGGTCACCCGCGACCAGATGATGGCCCGCCACAAGGCGAACCATGTCCACGTCGCCTACGCCCTCTCGGCGAAGGAGGCGGACCTGGCGCTCTATGCGAAGGCGGCGTTCGCCGAGGAGCTGGGGATCGAGGTCTTCCTCTGCGGGACGAAGGCCGACGGAAGCGCGTTCTAGGGAGGGGCGACGCGACGGGTGACCGGAGTCACCCGAGCGGGGACTACATGAAATCATGTAATCTCTTGGACAGCACGGGTTCCCTAGGCGGGTAGATTCCGGGGAGTAAGGAGGATGCTTCCCGAGGCGGCCGATCGGGCCGGTTCGGGGGGAATCCGCAGGGCCGCTCACCGGAACATGCACTTCAACTTGGACCCTAGGGACGAGCATCCTGCCCACGGTGTCCCCCGGCGCAGGGTTGCCGCGGCCATGGTGGTGCTCCTCGTCGGACTCTCCGGATGCGCGAGCGAGACCGTGGGGTATTCGAAGGCGGCCGTCGCCGCCTATTCCCCGGCGCCCCAGGCGGTGCGCCCGCTCGACCTGTACCCGCTCGCCGCGAGGTATGTCGCCGAGCACCCGGGCACCGACTTCCTCGTCGGCAGCGGCGACTCGATGCGGACCCTGTACAAGGATCACACCGTCATCATCACCGGGGCGATGCCGATCTCGGGGCTTAAGCCGGGGATGACGGTCGTGTTCCGGGACGACGACGGCCATGTGGTGGCGCATGTCCTCGTCCGCAAGGCCGCCGACGGATGGATCTCCATGGGAGTCAGCAACCCGGATTGCGACAAGGGTCGTGTGTGCGCCAAAAACTACGTCGCCGTCGTCGTGAAGGCGTTTGAGCCGACGGGCAACCCGATGCAGGCCCTCGCCCAGGAGCGCTCGATCCGACCCGCGGGGGCCTTTGTCGCCTCCTTTCCCTAAGGGTGCGGGTCCGGGCGCCGGCCTGCACCCTGAGTGACCCTGGGTGGGTTCTGTTCTGCCGTTGTTGTTCGACGGGCCCCGTGATACTGAAAGGTGCGCATGCGGTCCGACCCATCCAGCAACGAGGGACCGCCCGCCGGCTTGACCGGCGGACCGACGTCCCCTGACGCGAGGCGGGTCCTTCTCGTCAACCCGAACCGCTGCGAGCAGCCCTACCCGGTCTATCCGCTGGGCCTTGCCTACCTGCAGAGGGCGCTCCGCGCCTTTGGGTGCGCGACCGCGACCTGGGACGCCCTCGCCGCCGCGGACACGCTCGAGTCGCGCATCCGCTCCTTTGCTCCCACCGCCGTCGCGCTGTCGATGCGCAACGTCGACAATGTCCAGGCCCACAATGCGAGGTCCTTTGTCGGGGAGCTCCTCGACACGTGCCGTCGGATCCGGGACGCGACCAAGGCCCCCCTCATCCTGGGCGGGAGCGGCTTCTCGCTCTTCCCGAGGGAGCTCTTCGAACTGACCGGCGCGGATTACGGAATCCAGGGGGAGGGTGAAGCCTCGCTCGTGCGCCTCCTCGAGGCCCTCGAATCCGCCGGTCCCCTCGAGTCCCTGCCGGGACTCGTCCACCGCGGGGCCGACGGGAGGACCCGAGTCAACCCTCCGGTTCCCGGAAGACCCTCCTTTGACGCCGAGCCCGAGCACGACGCGCAGGTCCTGCGCGCCTACGCGGGGAGGGGTTCCCTGCCCGGGGTGCAGACCCAGAGGGGATGCCCCCTACGGTGCTGCTACTGCACCTATCCCCTGATCGAGGGGACGCGCAGCCGGTACCGCTCGGCCGACCACATCGTGCGGGAGATGGGAAGGCTCGTGGAACTCGGGGTTAAGTACACGTTCGTCGTGGATTCGGTCTTCAACACGAACGCGGAGCACGTCGCGCGGATCTGCGAGGCCCTGGTTGCCGCCAGGCTCGGCATGGAGTGGCAGTGCTTCCTTCGGCCCCGCAACCTCTCGCGAAAGCTGCTCGAACTCATGAAGCGGGCGGGGCTTCGCCACATCGAGTTCGGCTCGGACAGCCTGTCCGACCCGGTCCTGAAGCGGTACGGCAAGGGCTTCACGTACGAGGAGATCCTGGGCGCCAGCACGGCCGCCCGCGAGCTCGGGATCAAGTTCAGCCATTTCCTCATCTTCGGCGGCCCCGGCGAGACGCCGGAGACGGTCGAGGAGACGCTGTCGCGGGCCCAGGGCATTTCCGGCTCCCTCTATTTTGCGTCGATAGGCATGCGGATCTATCCGGGCACCCCCCTCTGGAGGGAGGTGGCGCCCGAGGAGAGGGGGCAGACCCCTTCCGACTACCTGGCGACACCGCGCTTCCACCTGGAGCGCCCCTTCACGGTGGAGGACCTCTACGGGCGCCTTCAGCGCCACCGCGAGCGCCACCACAACTGGGTCGTCGGGGATCCCTCGCCGGAATTCCTCGAGACCATGGAGAAACTCCGGGCAAGGGGGGTGCGGGGCCCCATGTGGGAATACATTGAGACGCTCCAGAGGGTCGCCGGCAGCCCATCGGGCGGTGGAGGAAAATGATTTCCGCGAACGCCTTGCCGCTCCCTAGGCCGTGCCCCTTGATCGACGCACGATGATTCCGGTGCGGCCATGGGTCCTCTGCGCGGTGCTGGGCTTTGCGCCGTTCGCCCGGGCCGACAGCGGCGCCGCGCAGGAGGTGGCCTACGACCCCGTCCAGCACTGGGAGCTGGACTATGAGAGCGGCATCCTCTGGCGCTTCACCGGCTCGGCGACCCCGCTCAGCTACACGGTCCTCCCGCAGCTCCTCACGGTGAAGAGCCCGCTCGTCGGCACGGTGCGGCCATTCTTCGGCGGCGACTTGGTCATCCGCAACCGGTTCAGCCTCCTCATGGAGCCGATCATCGTGGGGCCGGAGCACCACTTTGTCGGGGGTTCGGCCTCGGGGATCCTGGAATGGTGGGACCGCCAAAGGACCCGCTGCCTTTTCTTCTCAAGCGGCGGGGGCATCGGCTGGCTCGACAGCAAGGGGCATCAGGTCAAGGGAGGGCAGGGCGAGGATTTCAACCTGAACTGGTTCGCCTATGGGGGCGCGCGGATCGCCCTCAAGAAGGGCCTCAGTGCCTCGGCCGGGGTGTATTTCCAGCACATCTCGAACCGCTACATGAACCCCGTGAATCCGGGCCTGAATGCCGTGGGCCCCATGCTGAGCCTGGGGTGGCATTTCTAGGCTACGCCCGCTCCCAATTGACTTCCCCCCGGGGGCTGGGCAGCGTCGGCCCGCTCCAGCAACCCTTAGGCGGTGACCCCAAGACCCATGAAGCTATCCGTGCTGCTTGTCCTCGCCTCGCTGTCCGCCGTGGCCCGGCTTGGCGCCGAGGATGTCGTTGTCTTTTCAAGGACCGACGTGCGGGTCCTGGGCGCCGGCTCGCAAGAGGCCCCCAAGGATCCCGCGAAGGCCGCTTTCCTTGCATCAGCCCGGACCGACCTCCAGGGCCACGCCCCGTACGATGTGGAGTTTCCCTTGATCAATCCGCCGGCCTGGGGCCGCGTCGTCAGCCCGCAGACCGCGGGCACCCTCCAGATCCGCCGGTCCTATGCCCACGGGTTCGCCTTCCACCTGGGCCTGGAGCACCTGCTCCCCAACCACACCTACGTCCTGTGCATCAACGGGCGGCCCGAACACCCGGGCAACGAGCTCCTGCCCGAGTCGGTCCCCGGCCACGAGGCCGAGAAGTTCTACGATTTCTACACGGTGACGACCGACGAAGGCGGGGGCTACCACGCGGGATTTGCGCTCATGCTCAGTCCCGGCGCCTACAACGTGCATTTCTATGTGAAGGACACCTCGGACTTCAAAATCGTGCTCTACGGGCTCGAGTACTTCGATTTTACCGCAATCTGAGCCGGGAGTTGGTCGGCGCCTTGGTGCCGCCGTGTCGTAGGAAGCCTTGTCCCCATTGAGGTGCATTTGCCTCCACGGCACTCGAGTGGCCTCAAACACCTCCGCCTCTTGGATCGAAAGCTGCGTTTATCATCTCCTCTCCGCTCGCACCAGCGCGGTTGATAGGGTAGTCAGAGGCTATTCATTGATTTAAAAACAAGTATGTTAATAATTAATTGACATGCTACTATGAGATTTTAGTCTATTCATAATCTATTCAATAATGGCGTCGAAACTCCAACTTGGCCGGCTCGCTTTTTCCCTTCAGGCACGTGGGGTCACAACGGCTGCCGTGTTGGCACATGAGCTAGGTGTCAGCCAGCCCACGCTGTCGCGCCTGCTTTCATCGCTCGGCCCGCGGCTTGAACGAATTGGGGCTCACCAGTCCAGCCGCTATGCCCTGAGGCGTGACGTTCGGAACCTGGGCTCCGCCTGGCCCGTTTACCGGGTCGACCACGAGGGTCGCCCAATCCTTTGGGGTGAATTGCGCGCGCTGCACGGGGGATTTCGGCTGATTCCCCAGATTGCTGCGTCCGCCCGCTGGCTTGAGGGGCCCTATCCCGGCCACCAATATCCTGGCTTACCGTTTCTACTCCAAGATGTCCGTCCCCAAGGTTACATCGGGCGAATGATTGCCAGGCAGGTGGGTGCAGCTCTCGGTATCGCGGAGGACCCGCGCGATTGGTCCGATGACGATCTGTTGGCCTATTTGCTTGCTGAAGGTGACGACCTGCCCGGCGACCTCGTTCTGGGTGATCGCGCGCTTGAGCGCGCTCTGCGCCGCCTGGGCGGACTCGAGGAGGCGGCCTGCGCTTGGGAGGATCGCGAGGCGTCCTATCCGGCTTTGGCCGAGGCGTCTCAGAGGGGAGAACAGGTCGGCTCGTCGGCGGCGGGCGAGCAGCCCAAGTTCCTTGCCGCGGTCCGCCGAGGTGGGGACATCTCGAGTGTCCTCGTCAAGTTTTCCCCTGCAGGATCCTCCCCCTCGGGGATTCGCTGGATGGACCTGCTCCTCTGCGAGCATCTGGCGGCCGAATTGCTCCTTACCCGGGCGATCCCGGCTTCGCGCACGGCAATCCTGGACGCTGGTGGGCGCCGATTCCTCGAGGTGGAACGCTTTGACCGGGTCCGCGGCAGGGGACGGCGCGGCGTTCTGGCATTGGGCTCCGTGGAGGACGGCCTTCTCGAAGGATCGAGCACCGACTGGACGCGATCTGCAGCCCAACTTGAACAAACCGGGTATCTGGGTCATGAAGAGGCCCGGCGTCTTCGGTGGCTCTGGTGCTTCGGAGACATGATCGCCAATTCCGACATGCACAGGGGCAACGCCAGCGTGTTCTTTGGGACTCCGCCGTTCACGCTTGCGCCGGCCTACGACATGCTGCCGATGCTCCATGCCCCGGGCCCCCAGGGTGAGTTGCCGGTCCGGCACTTCGCGCCCCGCCCGCCCATGCCGGCCGTGTCCGATGTGTGGTCGGATGCGGCGGGTGCCGCGGTTGAATTCTGGGGCAGGGTGGCCGCCGACGGTCGGATAAGCTCCGATTACCGCGGTCTTGCAGGGGACTGTGGGAACCTCGTCGCCGAACTTCAGCGGAAGTTTGCCTAGGGTCGAGGAGCGCAATCATGAACGGCCCAGCGTATCCGGTCGACTCTTTGCCATCACATCCAATAATGGGCGCATAAGGAACCCTCCATGGCCGCAACCAAACCCATCGACGAAGGGATGATCGAGGACTCGATCGTGCGGGCGCTTCGCAACGTCTGTGAGAAGATGATCCGGAGCGAGGTGAAGCTCTTGAGGACCCTCGTCGATCCCATTGACGAGACGGGCTACCATATGATGAGCAACGTCGGCTTCGCCGGCAGCGTCGACGGCAACGTGACACTCTACCTTTCCGACGACTTTGCGATCTTCGCGACAGGCAAGGTCCTCGGGATGAGCGCCGGCGAGATCGAGATGCACGGCCCCGACGTCGTGAAGGACGCCATCGGCGAAATCACCAACATGACCGC
>CAYPXZ010000016.1:0-77145 GCA_964414785.1 uncultured Opitutaceae bacterium | reverse complement strand
GAAGAATGAAGTCCTTGTTGACAAACGGGATACCGTACGTAGACACGGGCCCGTGATTTGACTCCGCCCAGGCGCTTTCCCTGGAGCTTTTTACCCTTTTTACCCATGAGTCCTCAAACATTGCATGTCTTGTCGCGCCGGGCACTGCCTGCGCTGTTTCTCCTCGTTGCGGCAACCAGCACCCTCTGCGCCTCGACCACATTTTACGGCGTGGGGCAGCTTCCCGGTGGCGCGCTAAACGGCGAAATTCGGGACGCCGTCGTGACTTCGACGGGCATCCTGGCGACGGGCAACGCGCAGCAGAACCCAGGAGCCTTCTCTTCCGACACGGCCGTCATCTGGACGCCGGCGGCCGGCCTCCAGACGCTCGCCCCCCTGAACAACATACCGGTGCCTCCGGGCGGCAGGCTGGTTACTGCGTCGCAGATCGCGGCTGGAAATCACGCGATTGCTGCGCGAATCAGCACGGACGCAACCGGGCGGGCCATCCTGCCTGCATTGTACAACCAGGGCGGGCCGCTGACCGCTGTCCTGGGGATACCCTCGGGTCTCGTCTTCGGGGCGGCCTGCAGCGTCTCTTCCAACGGACAGACTGTCTACGGCTTTGGCATCGACGAATCGGGCAACTACCAATCCTTTCGCTGGACGGTCTCGGAAGGCGCGGTTCCGCTGCCGGCGATTAGCGGCTATGCGGCCATTCTGGCCACGCCACGCGGCTGTTCGGACAACGGCGCCATTGACATCGGGGCGGCCAGCACGGCATCCGGAATGACCTTCGGGCCCGGCAGCGCTGCATATGAGTACAGCACAAGCTCGGGAATGTCCGTTCTTCCCGTTGCTCCGGGAGGCACGTGGGCAGGCGCCGCCGGCATTGATCCGACCGGGACCTACGTCGTGGGTTGCGGGGACACGCCGGCCAACCCGAATGGGGAGATACTTCTGTGGACCAGCGGCGCGGTTTCGACCTTGGGAGTGCCTGCTGCCGAGTCGGCGACCGGGATGGCCCCGAATTTTGCCGGTGTGACACGAAACGGCGTCGTGGTCGTTGTGGCCGGGGCCCTGGGAAGCTACATCCACAACAGCTACGGCTGGTTCGACCTCCAACAGGCACTCGTCGCGGGCGGCGCAGACCTTACCGGCTGGAATTCCCTAAACGTTCTTGGAACCAACGGCGAGGGCACCCTGGTGTTCGGGAGCGGAGCCCATGGCGGGGGTACCGAGGGATTTGTTGCCCAGGTGTCGGCCGGTTACCTCGACAATTTCGGCAAACCCAAGAAGAAGGGGTAAGCCTCATAGCTGGTTTGAGGAGACGAACTTGGTTCGCCCCTGGGGGGCCAAGGACTGAGGAATATCTATTCGAATCGGCAATTCGGGCAATCAGGCGTGTTCAGCCCGCTTTGGGTGGGCGAACACAAAGCCGCAATCGTAGGCTCTCAGATTGATCGAGCCTTACCTGCAAACCGTTACCTCTTACATTTTGCCCCGCCACCTTCATACTGCTTTGTCTAGGAACATGGAGTGTTTCCTGACAAAGCGAAGGCAAGTCGACAGTAGGAAGTGTTAGCGAAGACCAGCCTCGGGTTTGCCCAGCACCCTTGGCCTTTCCCCTACATGTCCGGTGTGCCTTCTCTTGGCCTCGAACGCCCAGAATGGCCGATGCAACTTGCCACTTCGACCCGCCACAAGTATCGTATGATCATGGCAGCGCTCCAACACCGCCAGCCCACTGCTATCTCGTTTCAGCAGTCAACGCCGCAGCTTGAGCTCATTGCAAAACGCGTCGCATGGTGGAAGACCCCTTCCGAAGCGCTGGCCGACACTGATGAGTTTCTTTGCCGGGTCATGACATTCGGGCTTTGGTCTGACGTGACCTATGTCGCAAGGATGGTTGGCGACGACGCTATGCGCCACGCACTGAAGCAGGCGCCTGCCGGTATATTCGACCCGCCTTCGTGGCATTATTGGCATTACCGACTTGGCTTTGATCTTGTGCCGGAATTGCCCAGACGTGAGCTGCGATGAAAACGGTCACGCCGCGTCTCGAGACCCTACCGCCGTCACAAAAGAATCTTTGGCCCCAACTTGCCTCGGTCGGGGATGACTTTGTGCTTTATGGCGGTACGGCGCTTTCTCTCCAGCTGGGGGGCCGGCAATCTTTCGATTTCGATTTCTTCACTCCTGCGACAGTGGATGCCGATGCCCTGTCCGAACGCCTTCCATTCCTTAAAGGGGCTTCCCTAGTACAAAGGGCTCATTCGACTGCCACGTTCTCGGTCAATTGCCCCGAACCTGTGAAGATTTCGTTCTTCGGTGGGTTGGATTTTGGTCGAGTGGATGAACCTTCGTGCTTTTCCGATAATAAGGTGGCTGTCGCAGGTCTCCTGGATCTTGCCGCGCAAAAGGTTAAGGTCGTGCAGCTAAGAGCCGAGAGGAAGGACTACCTCGACATTTGCACTCTCTTGGAAGGCGGCGTTACCCTCGAGATGGCGCTGGGCGCAGCGCAATCGCTGTATCCGGAGTTCAATCCCATAATGACACTGAAGGCGTTGACCTATTTTGACGACGGCGACCTGGGAGCCCTGGCTGAGTCCAGCAGATCGATGTTAATCACTGCAGTTTCAAATGTACGGGATGTTCCTTCGGTACCAAAATTGGGAAAGTCGCTGTTGCCGAAATCTCGCACCTTGTCGTGGAATCTCGATGACTTTATCGGCAGTAAACCCGATGTCTCACGCGACAGGGAACGTGAAATCGGAGAGTAGCCGATCGTGCCATATGGGCGCCTCCGACAATTGCGGAAGAATAAGGTGGGACAACTGGGCGTCATCCCTCGCCCTGAACTTCTCTCTTCAGAAAACAGTAATTTACCCCAATAATGACAAATGTAAGTAGCTCCGCTCGTGGGAATTCTGGCGTAGAATAATCCAATGCATTCGTCGGCAAATAAATGAAATGTAAGTGACGGATAAGTGGAATTTAAGTGCCAGGCCAGATATGCGCATCCCGCAACCGTCCGCTAACGAGCTGGGGTGATTGACGGGCCCTTCCCCATACCGACGCATTCTGGAATCTCCACCAAGATGTCTTGCTGAGGCTTCTCATGGTCGATCTCCCACACTATTCCATTTGATCGGCGCACACCTTTCGCATCGAGTCCCGCGCCGCGCCGCGAAGCACTATCCCGAATATCGTCTTGGGAAAAAGCAAAGACGTGTCGACCGAAAGTAACGATCTCTTCAGCAGGGAGAATGATATCGTCTAAGCCGCTGCGGCAACTAAGTCAGACAATCGCGCATCCTACCAAAAAATAAGAGTCCGGCGGTGATAGCCGCCGGACTCTATTGTCTACACTAAACCCCATGGCCCTAAAACACCATGGATTGAAGCGTTTACCCCGCTTCAAAATCTTGAAGGTTCTAGAAGTCGAACGAGTTCTCTAGCGTCCACCCCATACCCTCTTCAATACGGGCTAGAGCTAGGCTTCCGTCCGGCTCATAGGCCGACGCAAAGAGGTGATCTTTCTCACCCACGCTGCGGAGATTGAGCTGCACGCGCCAGTTGACGTTCTTGTAGATCTTCCGGGAGTAGCCGATCCAAAGGTCGACGTGATTGTCCTCCGATCCCTTGAAGGGCTGGTTGACGTCAAGTCCACCTTGCGTCACCGCAAGGACATTCGCATAGTTCGGGTCAGTCGAGTTCACGTTGTTGAACGTCGGGTTGTACTTGTACCCGAGGATACGGGCAGCCTCCATGCGAAGGGCACCACCGACAAACGTTCCCTTGAGGGGACCGCGGTCGAACGTGTAGGTCGTGATCAAGTTCATGCGCCAAGGCGAAACCTCGGGGGCAGCATGGCCCTGGTCATTCAACTCAACCGTGAATGGAGCGACGATGGTGGAGTTCCAGTTGGCGCCTAACGTCCCGCAGCTATTGCACCACATGCGGATCTGGCCGCCAGGTCCGTTCATGAAGCCCGTCATCTTGGAGATGAAGGCCTGAGCCGCTGGGTCGATGTCCTCGTGCGTCGCATTCACATGCGAGTAGTTCAGGCTCACGTTCCAGTTGCGCAGGAGCTGTGTCGTCAGTTCAATTTCGACACCCTTGGAGAGGTTGTCGACCGTGGTCTGGTGGTCACCGAAGTTGGAACCACCACCTATATTCGGGGCCGACAGATCGTTGTAACCAGACGGGTAGGCGCTAGCCAACTGCCCACTGGCCTTTGCGAGCGAAGGGAGGATCGCCGGCTGCTGGTTGTAGCTCGAGAAGAATGAGTCCGGAACCGGAAGGTTCAACCAAGCATTGACGATGGCCGCCGAGGCTTGGTTGGTGGCGATGTACTGGGCGCTGCCGGTGGCATAGCCACTGCCGTTGCCGTAATCCCAGTAGTTGGTGTTCGGAGTCTTGCCCTCGAGACCGTCCTGCAGGGCCGTGGCCCAGCCGTATCCCCAGATCGTGCCGTTAGCTACAAAGAATCCGTTGGTTCCCAGCCCAGCAACCGAGTTACCATTGGTTTCACCAAGGGTAGCGTTCTTCACGAGGGTCTTGAACCAGTCGACCTTGAGCGAGATCTTGTCGTTTAGGGCCGTGGTGGTGAAGCCGTATTCCGTCGTGGTACCGGATGCGTTCGGGATTGCCAAGCCGGCGAGGCTCAGGCGAGCCGCATCAGGCTTGAAATTATCCGAACGATTTAGAAACAAGCTAAGTGTGACATCGCCCGGAAGCTTCGACATGAGCGCCTTCGGGAAGTGATAGACACCGCCCCAAGTTTTGCTCACGCCACGAACATCCGTCCGTGAAGCGTCGTTCTCAGGATACGCCAAGCTCGTGATCCCCGTCGCCTGACTCGTCACGGCATTACTCTCATAGTTTGTCACCTTGTCCTTTCGCCAACCGAGAGAGGGGACAAGATCGCCGTTTAGGAAGTACCCCTGCCAAGTGATGCCCTCGGACTCGTCGATGTAACGGGTGCTGTTGCCCGCGGTCACGAGGTTTGAGCGGTCGGAGGGATTGCTCCAGGACTGGTACCCGATGGCCTCATTCTGCCAGCCAACGTAGTTGGCCGGGTTCTCATACTGAATGCTGTTCGTGGTCACCCCTCCGTTTTGCGTACTTGTATAACTGTACGGAGCGGCAGGGTCTACGTAGCCAGGCGTGTTCGGGTCAGTCGGCTTGTTCCAAGTCGAATTGAAGTTGAGCGTCGTTTCGTTCTTCGGGGGAGCAATGACGTAGTTCAGGCTCTGCAGGTTCGCGCCGTGAGCCGAGGATGCACCCGCGAGGGAGGGCCCGATGTAGGCGGTCCACTCGAATGAAGCGCTAGAGCTCAGCGTATTCGCGACGCTGTTGGACGGCAGGTTATTGTCTGTAATGTAGCTCGGAGTCGTGGCGTACTCGGCGAATTGGAAGGTGCTTTGTACAACCGTGTTCTTCTCGTAGAGGCCTGTGAAGTTGCTCTTCCCAAGGATTTTCGAGAGTGTGGAGTTACCGAAGAAGTCGGAGGCTCGCAGCTCAAGGGTCGGGGAGAAGCGGTAAGTGTAACGGTCGGTCGTCGTCTGGTAGTTGTCGTCTTCACCTCCTGAGGCAGCTTGCGCTACATATGGGCGGCCAACATTCGGATTAGCCGTACCATCCGCATAGGTCTGGTTCACATCGATGTTGATGGCGTAGTTCCCACCTTGCAGCCAGGGCTCAGCACCCTCAACATAGTGCTGCTGGTCGTAGGCGAACTCAAAGCCTAGGCGGTCGTCGAAGAAGGTCTGGTCAACCGCGATGTTAAACGCACTCCAGCTCTTCCATTCATGCTTGTTCGGACCGTCAAGAAGCTTCTTGTAGAAGTTGAAAATCGAGGAGTCCGTGATGACCTTGTCGGTGTAGTACACGCCGCCAGGAATGGCGTTCATCGGAACCTTGTAGTTGACCGGAACACCGTTGGCGACTGGCGCTCCGCTCGTGCTCGTCTGGTTTGGCCCCCCTACACCATTCGTATATTCGCCAAACGATGGAATAGCGACAGGATCGCTGATCGTGATGCCTCCGATGGAACCTCCATTATAGATCGTGCCGTTGTCGTTGAACACCGAAACAAGGCCTTGATTGGGCAACGCGACGATGACCTTGATAGGCGTGCCGCTCGGTGGGAGAGCGTTGGTGACATTGTTCGAAGCCGTTGGGGTCGCCTCGAAGTAGTTAATGACGTCACCCCAACCGTCAGAACGACCTTGGTTATTGAAGTAAATTGCCGACGTAAGTGGGTTGCTGGGCAGGAGCGGGCCGCCCGCTACCGGATTCTGGTTGTTTAGGCTGAACTGATTCACCGTGATTTTGTTGTCTCCAGGGTTCGTCACGCCACCCACCGTTATCGAACTTGCGAACCACGGTGTGATCTCGTCCACAGGGGGAAGCGAGCGAGGGTTGTCGGAGGTTTGCTTGCCGTATTCGTAGTTGCCGCGGATGCTCGTGTGGCTGTCCTTGCCAAAGAGCTTCGGGTCAAATCGAAACGCCCCATAGTAGCGGGTCGTGTTGTTGAACGCATTGCTCTGCTCGTACTTCTCATTGTCGTGCAAAGCCGCAAGGCGGATTGCGAGGACCCCAGGGATGATCTCCTGGTTCAGCGTGGCGGAGTTACGGAGGGAGCCGTATTCATCGAAACGATCCGTTATGTTGTACGAATTCGTGAACGCGGCACCGTCCGTGCTCACGTTGATGATACCGGCCGGGCTGCCCGTACCGAAGAGAATCGAGTTCGGACCGCGCTGGAGATCCACGCGACCCACATTGAAAGCGTCCCACGGAATGTCCGAAAGGAAGTAGTCGCGCGTGTTGTCGGCGGAATCGAGACCGCGGACGCGGGTCGTCGCCGATACTGTGTTTTCCTGGATAACTGCGGAGCCGGCGGCGCCAGAGAAGTTACCGCGAAGACCCGAGACTTCCGTACTGGGCGTGTAGACCAACAGGTCCTGCGCGTTCTTGGCGCCGGTGTCCTGCAGGAACTGCGCCGTGACGACCGTGATGGCCGAGGCGACGTCCTTCAGGTCGGTGCGGACACGAGTTCCAGCCAACGTGCTATTGGCTTTGTAGCTTCCCTTGTCCTCCGACGCATCAACGACGAAGGGGGATAGCATAGTGGGCTCTTCCGTATCGGAAGAGTGTGCGGCCGCAGCGGTCGCGGTGGTATCTGCAGCAGGAGCAGTCTGAGCGACTGCGGTCCGAGGCATTACCGCAAAACCAAGCGCCGAGGTGACCGTGAGGGCACGCAACAGCGTCAGAATACGAGTAGCAGGCATGTTTGGAGTTTTCTTTCTAGGGTTTGGATGCGAACGGACAGACTGTGCGGGGAGAACCAGCCGTTTTCTGGGGCGAACATTCAGCAGCTGGGGGTAAATCCAACGATAGCTGAAGTGTTCGTGGATGTGTTTATACCAGAGCCCCGTCACATCCGTATGTAGTCAAAACATACTATGCCAGGGTCCCATGAGCGATTGAGAGCTCAAGGCTAAGGCTCTGCCAGACTCGCGCCCCCCCAACGCGCGATACATTGATCCAACCTATTTTTTCCAGTCCACCGCCACCGGCTGCGGACCTTACGAAGATTGGTAGCGGGAAGACAAAGAGGCTCACAACCAGACCCATGACTCTCAAGCTGCCCGCCTGGAGTAAATCAGCGTCACATTTCCTCCTCAGCCCAAATCTGTTTTCCCATTTCTATGCGAAATTTCCATTGCGGACTTCGCGGTGTCGGCGCTTGTTGCCCTGTCAGGCATCATTTTCGCCTGCTTCCCGTCACCTCCGTCCTTTTGAGACTGGAGCAAATCAAAGTCATCCATGTCGCCATATTTCCGGTCGCTCACCGCTTGGACGCTACTGATCACCGCGTTGGCGACGCGGTGTCTAGCGGGGACGATTTTGCTCGACGGCTATTCTATACGCGTGTGGCAGACCGAGGACGGTTTGCCAGAGAATGTCGTAAGCTCCGTGCTGCAAACGCGCGACGGCTATCTCTGGATATCAACGTTCGGAGGCCTAGCGCGGTTCGACGGTGAGCGATTCCAGATTTTCAATTCGGCAAACACGCCGGAACTCCATGATGGGCGGATCTCATGTCTGTTCGAGGACGCGCACGAGAGCCTGTGGATCGGACACGGAACGGGCCTAATAACACGGTACCGCTCGGGTCAGTTCGAGGCGATTCCGTCCCGTTCTGTGACAAAGCTGGAAAGCATCCACTCCATCGGTAGCGACGAACAGGGCCGGGTGTGGGCCATGCACGAGAGCGGCGACTTGGATTCTCCTGAGGACGGCACTCACCTTTCCTCATTCATCTCCTACTCCGCCTCGCCCAGTTTGGCCTGGACCCGCAATGATCGGGGCAAGATCTGGGTCGCTGAGAATGGCAATTTGGCCCTGCTGGCGGGCGGGAAGTTTATTCCGGTCGTGCTTGTTGAGAATCGTCACAGCAATCCCGTGGTCGGCGTAGCGTCTTCTGCCGATGGCGGGGTCTGGATTTTCGGAAATGACCGCATCCAGAAATGGCGCGGTGGGTACTGGACTGAGGACCGCCGCACTTATCCGTGGGTGACAGCTTCCATGGGTTCCATTTTCTGCGCGCTTGAGTTGCACGACGGAACACTCGCAATCGGCACCGTTGATAAGGGACTGTATCTGATCTTCAGTGACGGCCGTTCCCCCATCCACTTCGACCAGGCGAATGGTCTCCCGCAAAACTGGATCCGGTTCCTATATGAAGATCGTGAGAGCAATCTCTGGTTCGGAACTGGCAGCGCCGGACTCGCCTCCATCCACAAATCGGCATTTTCTATTTTGGAGGCTCCGGACCACTGGCGGGCCACGGGGGTCCTTTCGGTCGCGCCCGGACGGGACGGAGCGCTATGGGTCGGCACAGAAGGCGCAGGACTCTATCATCTTTTTAAAGGCCAGTGGACACGCTACTCCGAAACCGAGGGCTTGGAGAATCCATTCGTCTGGGCCGTGAACGAGGACCCGGCAGGTCGAGTTTGGGCGGGCACCTGGTCGGGCGGACCGTTTCGACTAGAAAGCGGCCATGTTATGCATCCCGAAACCATCGAAATGGCCGCGGGACCAATCCGAGCTATCGAGTACGATCCTAAAACCGGGGGCATGCTGGTCGGGAATCACGACGGGCTGCTTTCGATCATAAACGATCACTCCGCATGGCTTTACAAAGCTAAGAATAATTCGCCAGTAAACGTTAGCGCCGTCGTGTGTGATCAGCAGGGCATCATCTGGTTCGGCTTCGCTGACGGCGGGCTCGCCCGCCTAGCAGGCGACCGCCTGTCGACCTTCGAAGGCAAGAACGGTCCGGCCGGCGAAGGGGTTCAATGCCTATACCCTGACTACGATGGCACGCTATGGATTGGCACTGCCGAAGGTGGGATCGCTCGATTCAAGAACGGACGCTTCGCACAGATTGGCGTGGTCCAGGGGTTAGCAAACAACGTCGTCATCCATATTGTCGATGACGGCTTGGGTTACTTGTGGCTGAGCACGCTAAAAGGAATCCAGCGGGCCGCAAAGGACGAATTGAATCGATGCGCCGACGGTGTGATTCCGGCGATTTCCAACCAGATCTACGATCACAATGATGGACTGCCTTCGATTGACATGGATGGCCTGCAAGCGGCCGGATGTAAAACCACCGACGGCCACTTGTGGTTCACATGCAGCAAAGGTCTTATTTCCGTCGATCCGGCCCGGATCCAGCAAAACCACATTCCGCCGCCGGTTGTGCTGGAATCTCTAGTCGTAGATGGGAAGAGCCTACCTCTAATCGGCGAGCCTGCGCCGATCCGATTGCCACCTAGTCATCAGCGTTTGGAATTCCGCTTCGCCGGCCTTAGCTTCGTCGCGCCAAACAAGGTTCACTTCAAATATCTTCTCGATGGCATTGACGAGAGCTGGGTCGAGGCAGGCAGCAGGCGGACAGCGTTTTATAGTCGGCTGAACGCTGGTTCATATCGTTTTCATGTTATAGCGTGCAACGATGACGGTGTGTGGAATGTAGACGGAGCGACGCTCGCGTTCACCGTTGCCCCGTTCTTCTGGCGGACATGGTGGTTCCGTACTTCCACCACCCTGTTCGTCCTTACGAGCGTCGCCCTGTTTGCCCGATACCTAACCCGTCGCCGTCTACAGCGACGGTTCGAACAGCTCGAGCGGCAGCACGCTGTCGAACGTGAGAGAGCGCGTATCGCACAGGATATCCACGATGACATCGGTACAAGTCTGACGCGTATTGCGATGTTCAGCCAGCCGGACCGCGCCGAGTACGACGAGCCGCAACAGACTGCCAGCGTGCTCGCGCGCATCTATTCTACAACGGACGAAATTACGCGCTCGCTCGATGAAATCGTGTGGGCCATAGACCCGCGACACGATACCCTCGACAGCCTGGTGTCCTACATGGGTCGCTTTGCTCAGGACCTACTCGGCACGGCGAACATCCGGTGCCGACTCGATCTTCCCCTCGAGCTCCCCTCCTGGCCGATTACAGCTGAGACGCGTCACAATCTGTTTCTCGCCTTTAAAGAAACGCTCAACAACACGGTGAAGCACGCGGAGGCCACCGAGGTACGCATCTTACTTCGGCTGCGCGCCGATGCGTTCGTGTTGGTCGTGAAGGACGATGGACGGGGATTTGATCGCGGCCAGCCCAGCTCGATGAAATCTGGACGAATTGTCTCCGGCAACGGCTTGCCAAATGTGGAACGCCGGCTTGCACGCATAGGCGGCCATTGCGAGATATCGAGCGACCTGGGCGGCGGAACGGTGGTTACGTTCACCGTTGGTATTGCATCCAAGGCTCGGACGCCGGCTACAGATCGGTATCACCCCTCTGCTCCTTCGTAATTCTTCAACAGATCGTTCGACATGGATTCAAATTCCCAGCTACCAACCCCCAGCCAGCCATCGCCAATTACTGTTATGGTCGTCGATGATGATCAATCCATTAGGGAGAGCCTGACCGGCTGGATTCAGAAAGCCGAGGGGTTCGCCTGCATCGGCCAGTTTCCCGACACGGAGTGCGCCGTGGCTAGGATGATCGATGGTGAACCGAATGTCGCGCTGGTCGACATCAATCTACCGGGGCTGAGCGGGATCGAATGTGTCCGGTACCTCAAGCCCCTCCTTCCAAAAACGCAGTTCGTGATGCTGACGGTCTATGAAGATTCGACGCACATCTTTGACGCGCTCGCCGCCGGAGCATCAGGATACCTGCTGAAACGAACAACACGTGAAGCTTTGATCACGGCTCTGCGCGAGGTGCATGCCGGCGGCTCGCCGATGACCAGCAGCATCGCGCGGATGGTGGTCCAGTCGCTCCATCGCGCCACCCAGAAATTATATCCAACGGAAGGGCTTTCGAAACGAGAGAGCGAGGTCCTTGCACTCCTGGCGCAAGGATACCTTTACAAGGAAATAGCCGACACTATGCGCATCGCCCTGCCGACGGTTAACTCGTTTATTCGTAGAATCTACGAGAAACTTCACGTCCATTCGCGGGCACAGGCCGTTGCCCTCTACACGAATCTTCCCGGCCGAAAGGAATAGCCGTTACCAAGGCCGTGAACGGTGGTCACCACAAAAAATGTGCGGTCCGTTTCCTCCATTCCCTCATGCAACAATGAAAATCTTTCACCCAAAATCGGCCCTATGCGCCATCACATGGACCGTCCTTTCAGTCGTCGCCTGCCTTGCCGCCCCGGCCAAGCTCGAGGTTGATCTCAGCCATCTCGGTCCGTTGATTCCTGCCAGCTTTTACGGTCTGATGACCGAGGAGATCAACTATAGTTATGACGGCGGTCTGTTTGCGGAACTGATTCGCAACCGCACATTCCAAGATCCGGCTGCGGGCCAATACGGCCGGATCGCGAAGCCCCCTATAGGGGCGGTCCCGCCGCACTGGTCGGTGATTGGTGCCGCGCTCGCTGAGACGAATAAGATTGATCCCGTGAATCCTGCGCTGCCGTTGAATCTCCGTCTCACGCTCTCCGGCGGCGCCGGTGGAGTCGCCAACAACGGCTACTGGGGTATTCCCGTAAGACCGGGTGCTCGGTACACAGCCTCGTTCTACGCGCGGGGTGTCGGGGGCTTCGCCGGGCCGGTCACGGCGGCTCTCGTGACGGACGACGGCGATCGCTCGGTTGCCAAGGCCGAGACCGCGCCGCTTTCCGGGGTGTGGAAAAAATATATTCTGACCTTCACGACGCCATCTGACGTATTGCCCACCGCCGCCGCCCGTTTTGTGCTTTCGGCCAATGGCACAGGCAGCATCGACTTCAGTTTGGTGTCGCTCTTCCCGCCGACCTATAAGGACGTGCCCAATGGCTTGCGGCCCGACATCATGAAACTGCTCGCGGACATGCATCCCGCATTCATCCGTCTGCCTGGCGGCAATTATGTAGAAGGTATCCGCTTTGCCGATCGTTTTTCCTGGAAGAAGATGATCGGGCCGGCTGATCAGCGGCCTGGCCATCAGGGCTGTTGGAGTTACCGGAGCAGCGACGGCTTCGGCCTGCCGGAGTATCTGCTCTGGTGCAAGCAGCTTGGCGCCGAGCCCGTGCTCGCGCTTTTTGCCGGCTACACGCTGAACGGCGATTATGCCGCGGCGGGCAGCCCGGAGCTTGACCTTTACACGAAAGAAGCCCTCGAGGAAATTGAGTATGTCACGGGTCCGGCCAACAGCGAATGGGGTAGGCGGCGTGCCGCGGACGGTTTTCCCGAGCCGTTCCGCCTGAAGTATGTGGAAATAGGCAATGAAGATTTTTTTGACCGTTCGGGCAGCTATGAAGGCCGTTTTGCCAACATGGCGAAGGCGATCCGGAAGAAATATCCACAGCTCAAGATTATCGCCACGACGCCGGTCACGGTGGCTAAACCCGACCTCATCGACGACCACATTTATGCTACCGCCGGAACAATGATTCGCGAGGGTACCCGCTACGACCCGGGTTCCGGTCATCCGGAGGGCCGCAAGACTAACGGTATCAAGGTATTCATGGGTGAATGGGCCACGCAGGGTGGCTCGCCAACCCCGAACCTAATGTCCGCCCTCGGTGACGCCGTTTTCGTCATGGGCCTCGAGCGCAATGCCGACGACGTCGTGATGCAATGTTACGCCCCACTTTTCGCAAATGTGAACGCCGAGGACCAGGCGAAGGGTCACCCGCGAGGCTGGCAGTGGAATACGAACCTGATCGGGTACGACTCACTCCACGTCTTCGGCTCTCCTAGCTACCACGTGCTGGCCGTTTTCGGGCAAAACAAGGGGGATGTCGTTGTGCCGGTGAGACTCGATGCTCCCCATCTCCCCGCGATCGGGGATCCAGATCCTCACGGCCGGGTTGGCGTGGGTTCATATGGGACTCAGGTCGAATATTCTGACTTCGTTGTCACCAATCCGGACGGCCGAAAACTCTCTACAGACAACCTGACCAAGGATGCCGGCCAATGGCAATTCTGTCAGGGGGGCTGGTCCCTTGGCGGCGGCATCTTGCGCCCACTTGGCGACGGTCCCCAGACCTGGGCGCTCACGGGCGATTTGGGCTGGACGAATTACACCATCACACTGCGCGCGCGGAAGCTTGCCGGCGACGAAGGCTTCATCCTGCTCTGGCACGCGGTTGACGGCGACAACTACCGCTGGTGGAATCTTGGCGGTTGGGGCAATACGGTTTCCCGTTGTGAGGTGTCCGAAAACGGTGGTCGTGAACCCTACGGAGAGGGCGCACCCTTCTCAGTTGAAACAGGCCGGTGGTACGATCTGAAACTTGAAGTGAACGGCCACGCCGCACGCGGTTATGTCGACGGCAAACTGGTCATGGCGGAAAACGATGAGCCGCGCCAACCGACGGCCACCGCATTCGCGTCGGCGTCTTACGTCAACGCCAGCGGCGAATTGATCGTGAAGTTTGTCAATACTGCAGCTACCCCACTGGAGACCGAAATCCACCTTCGGGGCGCGAGCGAGATCGGCGCCGGCAAGGCGATCGTCATCACGGGCCCTCCCTCAGCGATCAATTCAATCTCACAGCCGGAGAACGTTGCGCCCAAGGAGGAGCCGTTTACGAATGCCGCGGCGGTGTTTGACCGCACGTTTGCACCTTACTCCGTCACATTGCTGCGGTTTCCCGCCAAGAAGTAGCCGGTTAACGCCGCTGGCACAAAACATGTAAAGATCAGCCCGAAGATTCGCACCGGCCCCCTTGCTGCTACCTCTGACGGCCTGAATCGGCCTTCCGCCTTCTCTCCCACCCGCCCATGAACCGCTCGATTTTTTCCTTCTCGGTGGCCTTCGTCCTCGCCTCCGTCACGTCTCAGCCACTTCCGGCGACGCAGGCGGATCCTGCCCGAAATCCTCTTATGTGGGCCGACGTTCCGGACATCGCCATTATCCGTGTAGGAAATACCTTTTACATGAGCAGCACGACGATGCACCTGAGCCCGGGTCTCCCGATCATGAAGTCGGCGGACCTGGTCAACTGGCGCATGGCCTCCTACGCCTATGAAACCCTCGCCGACAACGAAGCCCTCCGCCTCGAAAACGGCAAAAACGCCTACGGTCACGGCTCCTGGGCCAGCAGCCTGCGTTTCCACGACGGCGTGTTCTATGCCTCGACCTTCTCCGCCACCACCGGACGCACCCACATCTACACCACGCGCGATCCGGAGCGCGGCCCGTGGAAAGAGGCGAGTTTCACGCCCTCGCTGGGTGACCACAGCCTGTTTTTCGACGACGACGGTCGCGTTTACATGGTTTACGGGGGGGGTCGTATTATGCTCACCGAGCTGCAACCCGACCTCTCCGGAATCAAGCCCGGCGGCGTGAACCAGGTCATCGTCGAAAATGTCAACGCCGTCTTCGGTGCCGACCAGGGCGGGCTCAAGGGCGAGGGCTCGCAGCTTTCCAAGATCAACGGACGCTACTACCTCTTCAACATCGCCTCGCCCGGGAGCCGCTGGGCGCGCACGGTCATCGTCCACCGCGCCGACGCAATCACCGGTCCCTACGAGGGTCGCATCGCGCTCGATGATCGCGGTATCGCCCAGGGCGGCCTCATCGACACCCCGGAAGGCAAATGGTATGCCTATCTTTTCAAGGACAACGGCGCCGTCGGTCGCATCCCCTACCTCGTGCCCGTGACTTGGAAGGACGGCTGGCCCGTGCTCGGCGAAAACGGCAAGGTGCCCACGACGCTCGACATCCCCGCCGGCGGACAGGGCGTGTCCGGCGTCTCCGGCATCGTCGCCTCCGACGAATTCGACCGCCGGCCCGGCGACCCCGACCTGCCCCTCGCCTGGCAATGGAATCACAATCCCGAGCCTCGTAACTGGTCGCTCACCAAGCGCCCGGGCTACCTGAGTTTCGTCACCAGCCGGATCGTTTCCACTCTGCCCGAGGCCACGAATACCCTCACCCAGCGCACTTTTGGCCCTCGCAGCTCTGCCACCACCAGCATCGACGTGAGCGGCATGAAAGACGGTGACTGGGCCGGCCTCGCCGCTTTTCAGAAACGCTATGGTTTCGTTGGCGTAAAGATGAGCGACGGCACCAGATCTCTCGTCATGGTAAGCGCCGACTCCGACGATCCCGAGGAAATCGCCGCCGTTCCCCTCTCTGGCAAAACCGTTCACCTCAAGGTCGAATGCGAATTTCAGCCCGCGCCTGAAGTCGCCCGCTTTTCCTACAGCCTCGACGGCCGCTCCTGGACACCCATCGGTCGTCCCTCGCGCCTTTCCTACACCATCCCGCACTTCATGGGTTATCGCTTCGCCCTCTTCTATTATTCTACCAAGACCGCCGGCGGCCGTGTGGACTTTGACTACTACCGGATCGGGCAATGATAGGCTAAACGTTCCCAGACCTCAGACCGCCGCCTGCGGCCTCTTGGGATCGGGCCAATCGAGATGGAAGAACTTCCCGCGAGGCTGGTCCACGCGCTCGTAGGTGTGTGCGCCGAAGAAGTCGCGCTGCGCCTGGAGCAGGTTCGCGGGCAGACGCGCGGACCGGTAGCCGTCGTAGTAGGCGAGCGAGGTGCTGAAGGTCGGCGCCGGCACGCCGCATTCCGCGGCGAGGGCGACAACCTTCCGCCAGTTCTCCTGCGCGGACTTGAACGTCTTGTTGAAGTAGGGGTCCAGGAGCAGGTTCGCCAGGTTGGGATTCCGGGCGTAGGCCTCGGTGATCTTCTGCAGGAACGCGGCGCGGATGATGCAGCCGCCCCTCCATATCTTGGCGATCTCGCCGAAATTCAGCTTCCAGCCATACTCCTGCGCGCCGGTGCGCATGAGCTGGAAGCCCTGCGCGTAGCTGCAGATCTTCGAGCAATAGAGGGCGTCGTGGATCGCGGCAATGAGCGCCTTCTTCGAGCCGCGGTACTTCTTCGAAGGTCCCTTTAGGATCTTCGAGGCCGCGACGCGCTCGTCCTTGATGGCGGAGATGCAGCGTGCGAATACCGCCTCGGCGATCGTCGGGGCCGGCACTCCCATGTCGAGGGCGCTGGTCGACGTCCACTTTCCGGTGCCCTTCTGGCCCGCGGTGTCGAGGACGACGTCCACGAAGGGCTTCCTTGTGACGGGGTCCTTCTGCTTGAGGATGTCGGCCGTGATCTCGATCAGGAAGCTGTCGAGGATCCCCGTGTTCCACTCGGTGAAGATGGCTCCCATCTCGGCGGGCTTTAGCCCGAGGAGCCCCTTCATCAGGGCGTAGGCCTCGCAGATCATCTGCATGTCGCCGTACTCGATCCCGTTGTGCACCATCTTCACGTAGTGCCCCGCGCCGTTCGCGCCGATGTAGGTCGTGCAGGGCACGCCTCCCACGACCGGCTTGCCGGGAGCCGCGCCCGCGAGGGGCTTGCCCGTCTTCGGGTCCACCTTGGCGGCGATGGCCTCCCACACCGGCTTGATCTCGAGCCACGCCTCAAATTCGCCACCGGGCATGAGCGAGGGGCCGAAGCGCGCGCCCTCCTCGCCGCCCGAGACGCCGCTTCCGATGAAGCGGAGTCCCCTTGCGCTGAAGGCCTTCTCGCGGCGGATGGTGTCCGTCCAGAGCGAGTTCCCGCCGTCGATCACGATGTCCCCCTTGGCGAGAAGCGGGGCGAGGCTGTCGATGACCGCGTCCGTGCCCTTCCCCGCCTGAACGAGGATCACGATCTTCCTGGGCAGCGACAGCGAGGCCACGAATTCCCCGATCGTTTTTGTCCCGATGACGCCGCCGGGGGTCCCTGGGTTCTCGGCGACGAACTTGTCGGTCTTCTCCGTCGTGCGGTTGAAGACCGAGATCTGAAACCCGTGGTCGGCGATGTTGAGGGCCAGGTTCTGGCCCATGACCGCTAGGCCAACGAGACCAATGTCGGAAAGGGGTTTAGCCATAGGGCCACAAATCTCCCCCACTGGCGCCCCGAATCCAAGCAGTTTCTAAAAGAGCCTACTTCTTCTTCGCGTCGCCCGGGTTCGTCTGCTGCTTCGCGTCGTAGGCGCCGGCCGAGGGGAAGAAGGGCGCGATCCTGTCGACGAGGGGCGTCAGGAACTTCGGCTCGGTGCGGTGGTAGATCCAGTTGAACCACATGAGCCCGCCTCCCACGAAGACGATGCCACCGAGCACGAACTTATTTATCTTCAATACCTTCTGGATGATGATGAATACGATGATGACGGCCGCGACCGCGCCGCCCGCCTTCAGCCAGAACTCCTTCGGGATTTTCTGCAGCTTATCGAGCGTCGTGGTGGCCGCCGCGAAGATCATGTAATGAGTGCCCATTTTAGTGACGTTGTTCGTAACAATGGCGCCGGACGCTGTCGAGCCGAAGCAAAACAGCGTCCACACGGGCTCCCGGCGCCATTTTCACCTCACTTTAACCCGGGCCGGAGGATTCCGGCCCCCTCGTCGCGCAGTTGATCCATTCCGTGGATCCATCCGAGTAGTGCTCCTTCTTCCAGATCGGGACGCGCGCCTTGGACTCGTCGATGATGAAGCGGCAGGCCTCGAACGCGGCTCCCCGGTGGGCGGCGACGACGGCGATCCAGACGGCGATGTCCCCGAGGCTGAGGCTTCCCGTCCTGTGCACGCATAGGGCGTCGAGGATCTCAAACTTCTCCCGGGCCTCGGCAAGGATCCTCTCCCCCTCCTTCTGCGCCAGCGTCGCATGGGCCTCGTAGTCGAGCGCTTTCACGCCCTTCCCGTCGTTCTGGCCCCGGACTCGCCCCTCGAACGTGACGCAGGCCCCGGCGCGCGCATCGCCGAACCCCTTGATGAGGGACGCCGGGTCGATCGGAGCGTCGGTGAGCCGGAACGTCATGGCTTCAGCCCCCCGCGACCGGCGGCAGGAAGGCGAGCGCGTCGCCCTCCCGGACCTCCGAGGACCAGGGTCCGAACTCGTCGTTGATCGCGACGCGCACCCGCGCCGCGGGAAGCGTGAACCGGTGGCGCCCCCGCAGCTCCTCGTAGAGCTCCGCCGCGGTCGAGGCCTCGGTCGAGACCTGCTCGGCGCCGAGGCCCCTCTGCTCGCGCAGGATCGCAAAATAGCTCACGCGGACCGTCTTCTTCACGGGGCTCGGTAGTCCTTCTTGCCGCCGGTCTTCTCGAGGAGTCGCAGGTCCCTGACCACGATCCCGTGGGTCACTGCCTTGCCCATGTCGTAGAGCGCGAGGGCCGCCACGCTGGCGCCGGTGAGCGCCTCCATCTCGACGCCGGTCCGGGCCCGGGTCTTCGCGCGGCAGCGCACCTCCACCTCGACCGAGCCGTCGGCCGCCGGGCGGCGCGAGGTGATCTCTATCTTGCAGTCGTCGAGCGGAATCGGGTGGCAGAGGGGGATGAGCTCGGAGGTGCGCTTCGCGCCCATGATGCCGGCCACGGTCGCCAGCTGGAAGATGGGGCCCTTCGCCGTGCGGATCTCGCCGCCTTCCAGGAGCCGGGCGAGCGCCGCGGGGAGGACGACGACGGCCGCCGCCGTCGCGGTGCGGGAGGTGACGCGCTTGCCCCCGACGTCCACCATCTGGGGGCGGTTGTCGGCGCCTAGGTGCGAGAGGCTGCGCTTGGGCTGCATCGGGGTCCGCACAATGTGCATCCCGGCCCGCCGACCGCAACCCTTGAGCGCTCGGCTCAGACCCAGGCCCTGTAGGGCGCGACAAAGCCCCCTGGGAACTCGTCCTGGGCCGCGGGCAGCTCCACGAAGCCGTCGGTGCCCACCAGGCCCGCAAAGTCCCCCGACGAGTTGGTCGCGCAGGGTGTCGCGAGGAGCTCCGCGCCCGGGCCGCTCGAGATCCTGACCGGCAGGAGGCACGCGAGCTTGGGCCTGAACACGAACTTCCCGGCGAGCGCCGCGAGGAGGGGTGCCCGGAGCGCGAGGCCGCTCGCGTGGTCGAGGGCCGGCAGAACGTAGCGGTGGAGGCACGTGTAGGCAGAGACCGGGTTCCCGGGCAGGGCGAAGACGGGGGTCATCCGGCCGCTCAGCCCGAACCAGAACGGCTTGCCGGGGCGCTGCGCGACACCCTGGAAGATCTTCTTCACGCCCTGGCGCCCGAGCTCCGAGGGGAGGAAGTCGAACTTCCCCTTGGACACGCCGCCGGTGATCAGCACGACGTCGTATTCCGCGAGGATGTGCCAGAGCATGTGCTCGATCTCGTGGCGGTTGTCACGCAGGTGGAACCTGTCTGCCCTGGGGTATCCCGCCGCAATCAGGGCGGCACGCAGGGCGTGGTCGTTGCTGCGCCGGATCTGGTGCGGCGCAACGAGCGAGTCGACCTCGACAAGCTCGTCTCCCGTCGAGATCACGGCGATCTTCGGGCAATGGGTCACGGTCAGCGCGGGGTGCCCGCACGCGGCCGCCACGGCTATCTCGCGCCCGGTCAGCCGGACGCCCGCCCGGATGATCACGTCGCCCGCCGCGTGGTCCGAACCGCGCCGGTGGATGTGCCGGCCCGACGCCGCGGGCTCCGCCGCCGCCAGGACGGCCATCACGTCGCCCTCGCGTGCCGTCTCCTCATAGGGAACCACGCAGTCCGCGCCCTCCGGGAGGACGGAACCGGTCATGACCTCCACACACGCGTCGTCGCCCGGACCAAGGCCCACCTGCTTCATCCCCGGCGCCCGGGTCGCCTCTATCCGGAACTTTACAACCCCCTTCTCGCGCGACGAGGACCTGAGCGCAAAACCGTCCATCGTCACCCGGTCATAGGGGGGAAGGTCCCGGTCCGCCTTGAGGTCGCTTCGCAGCACCCTGCCGTGGGCCTCTGCGATCGCGCAATCCTCCCTGTGGAAGAGCGGGATCGCCTCCAGTATGAGCCTCTCGGCGCCTTCGGGTGTGAGCACGCCGAAGGATAGCACACAAATCCCTCCTCGCGAAAATAACGATTTGGTGCATTTCTGAATTATTACATGTCCGGAACCCGCGACACACTTGGACGCCCGCTGAGGGACCTTCGCGTTTCGGTGACGGACCGCTGCAACTTCAGGTGCCCGTACTGCATGCCGAAGGAGGCCTTCGGCCCCGACCACCCCTTCCTTACCGGCGAGCGCCTCATGAACCCGGGTGAGCTCCTGAGGATCGTCGGCGCCTTTGTGCGCCTGGGTGTCCAGAAGGTGCGCCTTACCGGGGGCGAGCCGCTCCTGCGCGGGGACCTGCCCGCGATCATACGGGGGATCAAGGACATGGGGGTCGGCGATGTTTCACTGACGACCAACGGCTGGTTCCTGGGCAAGCAGGCTGGCGCGCTCCGCCTGGCCGGCCTCGACAGGATCAACGTCTCCGTCGACGCGCTCGACGGGCCGACCGCCGGCAGGATGAACGGGCTCGGATTCGACGTGTCGCGCGTGCTGGACGGCATCGACGCCGCCGCGGCGGCCGGCTTCCCCGTGAAGGTCAACTGTGTCGTCCAGCGCGGGGTGAACGACGCCGAGGTCATCCCCCTTTGCGAGTACTTCAGGGAGCGCGGCCACACGCTGCGGTTCATCGAGTTCATGGACGTGGGCAACACGAACCACTGGTCGACCTCGCAGGTGGTGCCGGCCCACGAGATCGTGGAGCGCATCTCGGCAAAGTGGCCCCTCGAGCCGGCGGGGCCCGCATACCGCGGCGAGGTCGCCTCGCGCTACCGCTACCGGGACGGCCGCGGCGAGATCGGCGTCGTCAGCTCGGTCACGGAGCCGTTCTGCAAGGACTGCCACCGCGCGCGACTCTCCGCCGACGGCAAGCTCTTCACGTGCCTGTTCGCCTCTTCGGGATGGGATGTCCTGGCCCGCGTCAGGTCGGGCTCGGACGACGCCGGGCTCACGGCGTTCCTGCAGGGGATATGGGGCGGCCGCAGGGACCGCTACAGCGACGAGAGGGCCGAGGTGCTCGCGGCGGGCAGGCCGCGCGAGAAGGTCGAGATGAGCTACATCGGCGGCTAGGCCGCAGGACGCCCCCTGACCTTGGCCAGGATGGCGAGGAGCGCCGCGAAGTCCTCCTCGCGGGTCTTGCTCTCGATCACGTGGTCGAACTTCGCCGCCTCCCGCAGCTCCGCCTTCGCGGTCGCCATCCTGCGCGCGATCTCCGCCTCGTCGTCCTTGCCCCGGCCGCGCATGCGCGAAAGCAGGCGCTCGTGGTCGACCACGATGAACACGGTGACCATGGCGCGCTTGAGGAATGGGTTCTCCGCCGCCAGCCGGCGGAAGCTCTCGACGCCCTGGACGTCGATGCTCAGCACGAGGCTCTTCCCGAGGAGGAGGGGCCCGAGGACGCTGGCCGCCAGCGTCCCGTAGCGCCTCTCCCCATGGACCCACGCCCACTCGAGGAACTCCCCCGCCGCGACGCGCTCGTCGAACTGCTCGGGCGTGAAGAAGTGGTAGTGGACCCCGTCCGCCTCGCCGTCCCTCGGGGCCCGGGTCGTGCTCGTCACGACTCGCGAGAATCCCCGGTTCGCCGCGACAAGCCGGTCGCACAGCGTGCTCTTGCCCGATCCGGCCGGGCCGGCGATGACGAGCAGGATCGGGTCCCCTGCGCCGGGCCGCGGGTCGGTGTCCGGGGTCATCGGAGCGCGAAGGCCGCCCCGCAAAGGAGGAGGCCGTAGGCGAAGAGGAGCCCGCCGAGGCCCCTCGACCTCGCGGGCCTCGCGAAGAGCCAGTTGAGGAAGTCGCGCAGCCTCCACGGCTGGGCCCCGAGCCAGATCGCGATCGCGATGGCCACGTAGACAAACGAGACCATGAAGAGGCGGGCCGGGTGGGCGTACTCCATGTACGCCGCCCTCAGGAACGGCGCCGCCCCGATCAGGACAAGGGCGCTCGCCCCGCGCACGCCGAGGAAGTCGGGGACGCACTTGTAGGCGAGGACGGCCACGGCCGCGAAGCCCACGAACAGGAGGGTCCGGTACTCGCCGAAGTCGGCGTTGGAGAGGTGGAGGATGTTGTAGAGGAACCACGCCGCGGCTGCGCCGAAGACGAGGTAGCCCGCGGTGGCCGAGCGCGGGAACGCCCTGACCGCGGACTTGAACCCCGCGACGTCCATAAGGAGAAGCACCCCGACGAGGGTCAGGACGAGGCCGGGGAGGAGTGAGGCGGAGAACAGCGACATGGGTCGATCAGGCTCAGAGTGACGCCGCGCCCATCGGCGATTGCAAGCCGTCGTCCGCGAGGACGAGCCCGCCGTAGAGGGTGCTGACGCTCGCCCGGGTGATCTCGACCGGCACCAGGGTTCCCACGAGGCGCGGGGAGGCCTCGAACACGGTAACCCGGTTGCCGCGGGTCCGGCCCATGAACCGCTCCCCCGTCTTGTCGCTCCCCTCGATAAGGACCTCCTGGACCGTGCCGACGAGCGCCTGGCTGCGCCTGAGCGAACCCCTGCCGAGCACCTCGAGCAGGACCCGGTTTCGCTCCTCCCTCACCTCGTCGGGCACCTGGCCCGGCATCGAGGCGGCGGGCGTCCCCGTCCGCACCGAGTACTTGAAGATGTACGCCATGTCGTAGTCGACCATCTCGCAGAGCCTGCGCGTGTCCTCGAAGTCCTCGTCGGTCTCCCCCGGGAAACCGACGATGATGTCGGTCGAGAAGGCCATGGCGGGCTGCGCGGCGCGCAGGGAGTCGACGATCTCCAGGTAGCGGTCCCGGGTGTAGGGCCGGCGCATCGCCTTCAGGATCCTGTCGCTGCCCGACTGGACGGGGAGGTGGACGTGCTCGCCGAGCTTCGGAAGGCGCCCGAAGGCCTGCGCCAGGTCCTGCCTGAACCCGCGCGGATGGGGGGAGGTGAACCGGATCCGCTCAAGTCCGGGTATGGCGTTCACGCGCTCAAGCAGCTGGACGAAGGGCGTGACGCCCCCCGTGTGGGGGTAGTCGCGCCGGCCGTAGCTCGTCACGATCTGCCCGAGGAGCGTCACCTCGCGGGCGCCGTTCGCGACGACTTCCTCGCATTCGCGGACGATCTCGTCCATCGGCCGGGATCGCTCGTCGCCCCGCGTCGTCGGGACGATGCAGAACGAGCAGTCCATGTTGCACCCCTGCTGGATCGACACGAAGGCGCACACCTTGCGCTCGGGCCCCTCCAGGTGGTCGCGGATCGTGTTCTGGGAGCCGGCCTCCTCGGCCGTGTCGACGATCGCCTGCGCAAGGGGGATGCCCGAGTCGCGGGCCGCCCGGAGGTTGTCGAGGTAGTCCGGCACCCTGTGGAACTTCTGCGTTCCCACGATCAGGTCCACGTCGGGGAGCCTGTCGAGGAGCCCCGCCCCCCGGTTCTGCGCGATGCAGCCGAGGATCCCCAGGACGAAGTCCGGGTTGCGCGCCTTCCTGGACAGCGCGTACCCGGCCTTCCCTATCGCCTTCTGCTCGGCCGCGTCGCGGACGCTGCAGGTGTTGAGCAGGAGGATGTCGCACTCGTCCTCGCTCCCCACGATCCGGTAGCCGCGGGCGCGAAGCATCGCCGCGACCGCCTCGCTGTCGCGTTCGTTCATCTGGCAGCCGTAGGTCTTGATGTGGACCCGGTTCATGGGCGGGGGGGCTAGGTAATAGGGGGACAAATTGCCGGTCAAACGAGGAATTGCCCGGGGCGCCTCCCTCCAATTCTGTTCGCCACGGGCGTTCCTGTCGCTTTGCTCGTTTCCATGGGATTCTTCGACCGCTTTGCCGGCAAGCCGGCCCCGCAGCCCCCGTCCAACGGGCACGAGGCCGCGCCGGCGACCGCACTTGACTCCTCGGTCTCCGGGGTCGCGCCCCGCCTGCTGGCGGCGCGCGAGAAGCTGGAGGAGAAGGACCTGCAGGGCGCCCTCGCGATCTACGAGGAGGTGCTCGCCACCGCCGGCGACCGCGCCGATGTGCTCGTGACGATCTCGGGCGACCTCGGCTCCACGGGCCACATCCCGCAGATCGTCGACCTGGTGGCCCCGCGCTATGACGCGCTGCGCCACGGCCCGGCCACCGGCATCAACCTGATCCAGGCCTACCTCGCCGTCCGCGACGCCGACGCCGCGCAGCACGTCCTCGACATCCTCTACTCGCTCAACCGGCCGGAGCTCGAGGAACGCCTCATGGGCTTCTCCAACGCCGTCGCCGAGCTGATCAGCCACGGGGTCGTGCAGGGGGCCCCGGCGATCGCGCCCCAGGCGGCCGAGCAGGCCCGCGCGGAGGAACCCGCCCCGGTCTCCGTCGCCCTCGTCACGCTCAGCAGGCCCGTGTGGGCCTACGGCCTTGAGTCCGTGGCGGACGTCCTCCCGAAGAAGGAGGGCAAGATGCGCCGGATCGCGTTCGCCCAGCTCTCGCTCCCGGGCGCCTACCCCGATCCCGACGCCGCCTCGAGGCTCCCCGAGGACGAGCTCGGCCGCCTCTCACGCGCCATTCCGGTCTGGTTCGCGGAGACGTTCTATTTCTCGCCCCTGTACTCGTCGGTCGCGGCACTCGGCTGCATCCACGAGGGGGCCACTTCGAAGCGCCCCGCGATCTTCCACACGGACTGGACGGTGGACAACCTCAAGAAGCTCGCGGAGACGGTCTCGGACGGCCTCGACTACATCTTCACCGGCTCGCTCAAGCGCGAGGGCCCCGACTTCGTGCTCATCATGCGCGTCTGGGAGGTGAAGAAGATGCGCGAGCGCAAGCAGTTCACGGTCCGCTGGAACTCCGCCAACGCCGACGCGGAGCTGACGAAGCTCCACGAGTACATCCGCGCCTTCATGGAGTGGACCCCCTACCCCGAGGGCTCCGGGATTCCGTACTCGGCCCCCCAGCACCCGACCATCTGGCTCGACGCCCTGGGTGCGCTGCTCGGCCTCTTCCTGGTCGAGAAGGGCCTCCAGACCAAGGAGCTCCTGGCTCCGCTCTCGCCGGTGTTCGACAGCCTGGCCCAGCACGCGTTCAGCCCGCCGGCCTCGTCCCTTGCCTGGGTCTCGCTGCGCATGAGGGCCTCCGCGCTAGGGATCGCACCGAACCTCTCCGAGGTCCTCCTGAGCCGGCACCCCACGGTCGCCCAGGCCCGATCCCTGATCGGCGCCTGATCCGGGCGCCCCGCAAGGACGTCCGGAATGCATCAGCCCACCTCCGACCTGCGGATCCGCGCGACCCGGTCGCTGCCCGCCCCGGCGGCGGTCGAGGCGGAGTTCCCGCTCGATGACGCCGGGGCGGCGCGGATCTCCCGCTCGCGCGGCGAGATCGCGTCCATCATGGCCGGCAGGGAGGACCGCCTGCTTGTCCTCGTGGGGCCCTGCTCCATCCACGACCCCGGGGCGGCGATGGAGTACGCCGCGCTCCTTGGCGCCGAGGCCGAGCGCCACGCGGGCGAGCTGCTGGTCGCGATGCGCGTCTATTTCGAGAAGCCGCGGACGGTCGTCGGATGGAAGGGCCTGATCAACGACCCGGACCTCAACGACACCTACGACATCAACAAGGGGCTTCGCGTCGCGCGCAGGCTGATGGTCGAGATCGGCGCCCTCGGCCTGCCCGTGGGGACCGAATTCCTCGAGACGACGTTCGGCCAGTACTACGCCGACCTCGTCAGCTGGGGCGCCATCGGTGCCCGCACCGTGGAGAGCCAGATCCACAGGGAGCTGGCGTCGGGGCTGTCGATGCCCGTGGGGTTCAAGAACAGGACCGACGGGAACGTCCAGGTCGCCGTAGACGCGATCCGCTCCGCCCGCCATCCGCACTGGTTCCCGACGCTCGCGCACGACGGGACCCCCGCGTGCGTGCAGACCTCGGGCAACGAGGACACGCACCTCGTCCTCCGGGGTGGCACGCTGGGGCCGAACTTCTCCTCCGGGGACGTCGCCCTGGCGGCGGAACTCCTCGCCAGGAACGGGCTGCCCCCCCACCTGATGGTCGACCTGAGCCATGCCAACAGCTGGAAGGGGGACGCCGATCGCCAGTCGGCCGTGGCCGCCGAGATCACCGCGCGCATCTCCGCGGGCGACCGAACGGTCGCTGCGGTCATGATCGAGAGCAACCTGGCGGGCGGATCCCAGGACTACCGCGCGGTCCCGCTCGTCCACGGGCAAAGCGTGACCGACGCGTGCCTGCCCTGGGAAAAGACGGTTCCGCTCATTGCGTCGCTTGCGGACGCGGTGGCGGCCAGGCGCAGGGCCCGGGCCTAGGTGGCGGGCTCTTCCGGCGCCCCGGGCGCCGGTTCCGGAGCCGGCTCGGAAGCTGCGGCCTCGGGCCCGCCCTCCGTCTCGGCCGACTTCTTCTTCGGGCGGGGCCTGCGGCCCTTGTGCTCCCCGTCAGGGTCGCCGTCGGAATACTTCGATGCCTTGGCGTTGAGCCAGAGCTCGCCCTTGCCGTTGAGGTTGAGCCAGAAGATCTCGCCCGCGTGCTCGACGAACACCGGCTTCTCGCGCGCCTTCTCGGGAACCCTCAGGCCCGACGAGGTGAGGGCGGAAAGCAGCTCCTCCGCGGTCTTGCCGATCTCGCCCGCGAGGCGCTCGACGGGCGCCGCCACCGATCCCGTCCGTGTCTCCTTAAGGAGAAGCCTGACGGCGGCGAAGACGTTGCCCGGGGCCGGGGTCGCCGCGGCCTGCTCGGGCCGGGCCTGCTGCTCCGCTGGCGCGTCGCCGCGCCTCGCGCGCGCGTTGATCCAGATCCCGCCCCTGTTGTCCGTGTTGAGCCACCAGGTCTCGTCCCCGATCTCCACGAAGACCGGCGGGTCGCCCGCGGAGGACTGTGCGTTCAGGCCCATGGCCGTGAAGGCCCCGACAAGCGCGGCCTCGCTGCACTTCAGGGCCCTTGAGAGGAAACTCATGCTGCCCGCACCGCCCGCCTCGCGGCGGTTCTTGCGCATCAGGGGGCGGATCCTGTCGAGAAGGGCCGGTCCCTCGGGCAGTGGGGCCGCGGGCGCGCCCGTATCGGGCTCCGCCTCGTGCTTCCTCTGCTGGTGCTTGCGCTCCTCGTGGTGCTTCTCCTGGCGCCTCTCGGGCTCGGGCTGCTTCTGCTCCTCCTCCGGGGTCTCCACCTTTGTGGCCGCCACGGTCCTGAACATGGGCCGGGACTTCTCCTTCGTGTTGATCCAGAGCTCGCCCCTGCGGTTGATGTTAACCCAGTAGAGGTCCCCGTCGTAGTCCACGTACGTGACCTTGGCGTCCTCGTCCTCGGGAACGTCGAGCCCGCACTCCTTCAGGGCGCCGACGACCTCCGACTCGGAGATGTCCCATTTCTTGGCGAGGTAGTCGACCCCCACCGAGAAGCCCGGGCCGCGCTGGTTCCTGCGAAGGTGGGGGCGGATCGCCTCAAAGAAAGTCGGCACCTCGTCCTCGGTCCCAAGCTTGTCCCAGTCGTCCTCCGGGGCCTCCTCGGGGGCGTCGGGATCGGAATCGCGCTCGGTGTCGCGCAGGCGCCGCAGGCCGTCCTGCTCCCGCAGGCCCTCGTTGTCGGTGCTCACCGGGGCCTCGGCCGCCTCGGCCGGGCCGGCCGACGACGTGGCGCTCCGGAACTTGGCTTCGAACTCGACGCGCAGCTTGTCCGCCTCGACCTTCGCCGCCGCCGCGGCCGCGTCGCCCAGGGTCCAGTCGCGCTGGGTCGGGCGCCGCGCCAGCCCGGAGAAGGCCAGCGGATTGTCGGGCTGCCCGCGGAACTCGACGATCTCCCACTCTTCCGTCCCGAGTTGGTTCAGAAATGATTCAAGCAGCGCGGGCGTTGCGAAGCCCCCCTTGCCGCTCGAGATTACCTTATATTCCCAGACTGCCATAAGTGGTCGTAAACTTAACACATCCCAAAAGGCGGCCGTGATGCCGAGTCTATTCTTGGACAATCCGCAGATAACTGCCCAGCCGCATGTTGATCTGGGCCCGGGAAAATGCCCAAATCGGGCACCCAATGCGCCGCCTGGACCAACTTCTTGCCAGCCTGGGCTACGGCTCCCGGCGCGATGTGCACAAATGGGTCGAGGACGGCCGGGTGACCGTCCGGGGCGTCGCGGCCACCGATCCCGGCGCCCGGGTTGAGCCAGAGGAGGTTAGGATGGACGGCGAGCCGCTCGACCACCCGGGGGAACTTCTCCTTCTCCTGAACAAGCCGGCGGGCCGGGTGTGCTCCCACGACGCGGCGGAGGGCCCGAGCGTCTATGACCTGCTCCCCCACCGCTGGAGGAGGCGCAATCCGCCCGTGACCAGCGTCGGCAGGCTCGACAAGGACACGACGGGGCTCCTGCTCCTGACCGACAGGAGCGGCTTGGTGCACCGCCTGACCTCGCCGAAGCACAAGGTGCCCAAGGTGTACCGTGCGCTGCTCGACCGGGACCCCCCGGCCGGCATCGAGGCGATCTTCTCCAGCGGGACCCTCCTTCTGGCGGGCGAGGAGGCGCCCTGCGCCCCGGCACCGCTGCGGCTCCTCGGTGAGAGGCGGGCTGAGGTCGTCCTTGTGGAGGGACGGTACCACCAGGTGAAGCGGATGTTCGCGAGCCAGGGGTGCGGGGTTGTCGAGCTCGACCGGGTCCGATTCGGGAGCCTCGAGCTTGGGAACCTTCCCCGCGGGTCTTGGATTGAATTGCCTATCAATTATTTAGATAATTTCTAGGCCGGATTAGCCCCAGGGCGTACCTAAAAGGGCCGTGGGTTTTTTCGCTGGGCGGGCTTGCAATTACAGATGATTAGGTGCCTAATCATCTATTTCCGCCATGCCCACCGCCCTCCCTGAAGCCGCACCTGAACCCGTGAAGAAGCCCAAGTCGGGGGCCGTCACCCGCCAAGCCGTGGTCGGCACAGCCGCCGCCGTCGTGGCGATCCTGGGCATCCTCTACGGCATCTCCCGCTGGAATTTCGCGATGTCTCACGAGGAGACCGACGACGCCCAGGTCGAGGGGCACATTAGCCCGGTGCTCCCCCGCGTCCCCGGATATGTCTCCCAGGTCCTGGTTGTCGACAACCAGCGCGTGGAACAGGGCCAGGCGCTGATCGAGATCGACCCGAAGGAGCTCGACCTGAAGGTTGCCGAGGCCAACGCGGCCCTCCAGAACGCGCAGGCCGCAAAGGCCACGGCGGAAGCGTCGCTCGCGAGCGCCCGCGCCTCCACGGTGACCGCGCAGGCCAACGTTGAGACCGCGCTCGTGCGCCAGCGCAAAGCCGCGGGCGACCTCGCGCGCGATGCGAACCTCTTCAAGACCGGCGCAATCACCGACAGCCAGCTGACGGACTCCAAGGCGGCCGCCGACACGGCTGCGGCGCAGCTGGAGGCCGTCAGGAGCGAGTCCAAGACCGCGGACGCTCAGGTGGCTGTGGCGTCCGCCCGCGTGGCCGCCGCCCAGACGGAGGCCGCCGAGAAGGCCTCGGACCTCGACTTTGCCCGGCTGCAGCGCTCCTACTGCACCGTCACGGCTCCCATAGGCGGGCTCGTGTCCAGGAAGAGCGTCGAGCCGGGGCAGTTCATCCAGTCGGGACAGACGCTCCTGTCCATCACGGCCGAGTCGGATGTCTGGGTCATCGCCAATTTCAAGGAGACCCAGCTCACGCACATGAGGGCGGGCCAGGACGTCGAGTTCGGGGCCGACAGCTTCCCGGGCGTCGTCTTTCACGGGAAGATCGAGTCCCTCTCCGGGGCGACCGGCGCCAGGTTCGCGCTCCTTCCGCCCGACAATTCGACGGGCAACTTCGTCAAGGTGACCCAGCGCGTGCCGGTGAAGATCGTCCTCAGCCAGACCCCCGACATGGAGCACCTGCTGCGCCCGGGCATGAGCGTCGACGCCACGGTCCGGGTGAAGGACTAGAGCCGGGGACCGCCATGGCCGAGCAAGGACTGCGAAAGCTGATCATCACGATCACGGTGGTCGCCGCGGCGATCATCGAGCTGATCGACACGTCCATCGTGAACGTGGCGCTCAACGACATGAGCGGCAACCTGGGCGCCACCCTGGAGGATGTCGCCTGGGTCGTCACCTCGTACGCCATCGCCAACGTGATCATCATCCCGATGACCAGCTTCCTCGCCGCCAGGTTCGGCCGGCGCAACTACTACATCAGCTCGATCCTGCTCTTCACCGCGGCGTCGGTCGCGTGTGGCAACGCCCACAACATCTGGGAGCTCGTGGCGTTCCGCTTCATCCAGGGGATCGGCGGCGGGGCGCTCCTGTCCACCTCCCAGGCAATCCTCTTCGAGACGTACACGGTGGCCCAGCGCGGGTTCGCCGCCTCCCTCTTCGCGGTCGGAATCTTCGTGGGACCCACGATCGGCCCGACCGTCGGCGGATGGATCATCGACCAGTACTCCTGGCCGTGGATCTTCTACATCAACCTGCCGATCGGCCTCGCCGCGGCGTTCCTGTCCTGGCTCTACGTGAAGGAGCCCGACCACGCCCGGAACGCTGAGACGATAGACTGGCCCGGGATCGTGCTCCTGGTCGTCGGCCTCGGCTCGCTCCAGACGGTGCTTGAGCGCGGCGAGTCGGAGGACTGGTTCTCCAAGCGGTACATCGTGATCCTCGCGGCCGTCGCGGCGGTGTCCCTCGTCTCCTTCATCGTGCGCGAGCTCATGGCGGAGCACCCCGTCGTCGACCTGCGCGTCCTCAAGAGCCGCAGGTTGGCGATCGCCGCCAGCCTCACGTTCGTCCTCGGCTTCGCCCTGTTTGCGACGGTCTTCATCGTCCCGGTGTTCACCCAGCGCCTGCTTGGGTACACGGCGCTCAAGACCGGGATGCTCTTCCTGCCGGGCACGATCGTCGCCGTGGTCATCCTCCCCATGATGGGAAGGCTCCTCATGAAGGGATTTCCTCCCCAGTTCATGGTGATCCTCGGGTTCGGGATCGTGTCGGTCTTCGCCATGAAGCTGTCGGGCCTCAACCTGACCGCGGAGTCCAGCGACTTCTTCTGGCCCATCATCCTTCGCGCGATCGGCCTGAGCCTGGTCACCATCCCGCTGACGCAGCTCGCCGTGTCCGGGCTCCATGCCCGGGACATACCCCAGGGGGTCGCCCTCAACAACATGATGCGCCAGATGGGGGGCTCCTTCGGGATCGCGTTCATCAACACTTTCCTGGACCACCGCTACGCGGCCCACCGGCTGAGCCTGGTCTCGAGGCTCGTGGCCGGCGACCCGGCGACCGACGGGAGGCTCAGCCAGCTCACTCATGCGATGCTCGCCAGGGGCGCCACGGCCTGGGAGGCCCCCCGCCGGGCGCTCGGGCTGCTCGACGCCACCGTCCAGCAGCAGTCCTACCTGCTCAGTTATATCGACGCATTCCGTTTTGTCGGTTTCCTATCCATGGCATGCGTGCCCCTGATCCTCTTTGCCGGCCGGCCCGGCTCGCTCCCAAAGGGCGCGGCGGCCGCGGCGGCCGAGTCGCACTGACCTTCCCGTTCCTCCCATGAAAAACAAAGGCGCATTTCTCCTTGTCCTCGCCTCGATCGCGTCCTCGGCATTCGCGCAGGGCACGGCGTCGGGCCCGCTCACGCTCGATCAGGCCGTCGAGTCGGTGATCGCCCGCTATCCGACGATCGACGCCGCCCGCTCGGCCGTCGACGCCGCGCGCGCCCGTACGATGCAGGCGAACTCGAGCCGGCTCCCGCAGGTGACCGGCCAGGGCGGCTACAACTACACCTCGCTGCGGCCCTACGTCGCGATCTCGATACCGGGCGGCCCGAGGGGCGCGATCTACGAGAACGTCCAGGACGCCTACAACGTGAACATCACGGCGAGGCAGCTGCTGACGGACTTCGGCCGCACCGACCGCCTGGTCGACATGGCCCGCTCAGGCCAGATCGCCGCCCAGGACGCCCTTGAGGAGGTCAGGCACCAGCTCGGGTACCAGGCCATCCAATCGTTCTACGGCGTGCTCCTGCTGCGCGAGTCCTCGGGCGTCGCCCGGGAGGAGATCAGCGCGCTCGAGGAGGCCCTGCGCATCGCCCAGCGGAAGTTCGACGCAGGGAGCGCGACCAAGTTCGACGTGCTGACGACGCAGGTGCGTCTCGTCAACGCCAGGAACCACCTGACCGACACGCTCGCGTCCCTGGAGAAGCAGGAGAACGGCCTGCGCCAGCTCCTGGGCCGCGACCCCGCCTCGCCCCTCGAGCTCACCGGGGACTTTGACGCGGGCGCGCCCGCCCTCGCAGAGTCCGCCGCGATCGCGGACGGCCTCGTCAACCGCCCCGAGATGAAGGTGGCCCGCGACAACGAGCAGACCGCGCGCTTCAAGCTTGATTCGGCCGACCGGGGAAACCGGCCGACCCTCGCCGCCCAGGTCTCGGGCGGCGTGGAGAACGGGGTCGTCCCGGCCTTGTATGACAACAGAGGATACGTTTCCGCCGGGCTGTCGCTTCAGGTTCCCATATTCACGGGGAAGCGGGTCGAGGGCGAGCGCATGGAGGCCGACGCCGGCGTCCGATCGGCCCAGGCACGGGAGAGGGAGCTGAGGGACACGATCACCACGGAGGTCGCCGACGCGTACTCGGACCTCAACGCCGCAAGGTCCAGGCTTGGAAACGCCGACACGCTCGTCGACCAGGCCCGCGAGGCCCTTTCGCTGGCGCAGACCCGCTACGCGAACGGCGTCATCACGAACTTTGAGCTCCTGGACGCCCAGAGCGCGCTCAGGGCGGCCGAGCTCGGCCGCCTCCAGGCCCGCTATGACTGCGTCCTCGCCCGCCAGGCCGTCGCGCGCGCCGCCGGGGCCCCGCCGCGGCAATAACCGGGGGCCGGACGCCGGGCGCGGTTGACGTGGGCTTCCCCCGCTGGTCATATCGGCCTCATGTACACGATCATCGGAGGGGACGGCAGGGAGTACGGGCCGGTGACAGCCGAGCAGGTCCGCGCCTGGATCGCGGGCGGCCGGGCCAATCTTGAGACGAAGATAAAGGTGGCGGGAGAGGACACGTGGAAGACCGTCGCGGATTTCCCGGAGATCACGGGCAGCGCCCCCGCGGGCGGCGCGGGCGCGCCTCCGGTGACAGTCCCGGCCTCCGCGGCCGCGGCCAAGCTCGACATCATCAGCTGCTACGAGCGCAGCTGGAATCTCCTGAAGGCCAACTTCTGGCCGTTGGTCGGCGTCAGCGTCCTGATGGCGCTGATCTTCGCGTGCCTGGGATACTCCCAGTACGCGGGACTCTTCTTCGTGTCCCCGCTCCTCGGGGGCGTAGTCACGGCGGGGTACTATTACTACTTCCTGCGCAAGATCCGCGGCCAGCCGTCGACCCTGGGCGACGCATTTGCCGGGTTCACGAAGGCGTTCCTCAACCTCCTCATCGCGGGGCTCCTCGTGTCGATCTTCATCGCCGTCGGGCTCATCTGCCTGGTGATCCCAGGGATCTACCTGGCGTTCGCCTACCCGTTCACCTACATCCTGGCGGTCGACAAGGGTCTGGGCTTCTGGGAGGCCATGGAGACCAGCCGCCGCGTCGTCACGCGGCAGTGGTGGAGGGTCTGCGGGCTCATCCTGCTCGGCATACCCTTTTTCCTGCTGGGCTTTGCGGCCCTCGGCGTGGGCATCTTCATCGCCCTTCCCGTCGTCGTCGGCGCGTTTGCCTACGCGTACGAGGACCTCTGCAACCCGAAAAGCTGAGGGCGCGGGCGGACGGCCCTCAGCCCTTCTTTTCCCTGCCGATAAGCGCGTCGACGGCGAGCTTGCCGGGACCGAACGCGAACAGGAGGACGGCCGCATAGAGGAAGAGGAACGGCGCGGCGCCGAAGAACTTGTCCGTGTCGCTGAAGATCGCGTTCAGGGCCTCCCTCTCCGCCGTCGCGTAGGCGACGCACATGACGCCAATCAGGGCGAGCGACGCGAAGCGGGTGAACAGGCCGAGGATCAGCAGGACTCCGCCCAGGGTCTCGGTCGACGACGCCAGGATGGCGTTCAGGTGGGGGGCCGGGATGTTGAGGCTCGCGAAATACTTCGTCACGTCGCCGAGCCGGTGGAGTTTTCCCCAGCCCGTGCCAATGAACTGCCAGCCCCAATAGGCCCGGATGACGAGGAGGAGCGGGCTCTGCAGGAGGTGCCCTGCCCTGGCGAGCAGGGCGTGGAGTTTGGACAGGAGTTTCATGGGGGTTGGGGCGCCGTCGGCGATCAGGATGCCCTCGGGAGCCGTTTGTTCCCGGGGGCGCAGAACCAGCCGAGCGCCATCCAGGTGGTGAACCACGCCCGGACCTGCGCCGGCCTCACCCCGGGCCCCGCGGCGGCCACCGCCCGGGTGAGCGTTTGCCCCCGGGCCAGTTCAGCAAGGATGCGGTACGCGGCCGGGCTCAGGCGCTTGTAGAAGAGGCGGTTGTTGTGCCGGTGGACGGCGACGCATGTCCGCGACGGACGCGGCAGCGAGGGCCGTCGGGCCGCGCGGCCGGGCAAGGCGCTCGCATCGGGAGTGTTGCTCGCCTCGGAGCGCATCACCTCGCGGCGCTTCACCGAGATCACGTAGGTATCGATCGGGTGGCGCAGGTCGAGCAGCGTGAGGTAGGGCTGGATGCCGAGGCGCAGCCGGTCCGGGGGCGTCCGGGCGAACCCCTGCGCGTCCACGACCGGCCTCGCCTCGCCGTCAAAGGCCACCGTCTGGGCCCATTCGAAGCGGGCGATCTCGACCGCCAAGGCGGTCCGCGGGGCCGTCAGCCGTGGGTTCTTGCGGATGAACTCCACGAGGCGCGAGCACAGGTCGCGAAGCGTGAACGAGCGGGATGGGCACTTGGCCAGGTACGCCCGGGCCAGGCGCATGAACTTGCCGTCTCCCAGGGCCGCGCGCAGGCCGGGGCAGTCGTCCTGGATCGCGCTGAAAAGCCGGAACCAGTACATCTGGTTGTAGAGCTCGAGGCGCTCGAATGAGCTCAGCCTGTCGTTGGGCTTGACGAACTCGGCCGCGACCCTGGCCATCGGGCGCCCGTCGATCCAGCGGGACTGGAGTCCGTCCTGCGCCGTCATGGGCCGGGTCACCGCGGTCGCCATCATCCGCTGGAACGACCGGAGGTCCTCGGTGGAGGCGATCCTCTCCGGGGCGTGCTTGGGCGGCCTCTTCACACCACCGCCTTCTTCGCGCCGTCGATGAACTCGTTCGCCTTCAGGGCCTCATTGTGGACCTCGTCGAACGACGGGATCTTGTCGTCCCATTCAAGGAGGGTGGCCGACACCCCGCACAGCTCGGTCGCCCTCGCGTAGAGCTTCCACACGGGGTCGAGCACGGGGTGGTCGTGCGTGTCGAGGATGTACTTCTCAAACTTGGTGTGCCCGGCGATGTGCATCTGGCCGACGCGGTCGTGCGGCACGTTGTTGACGTAATCGTACGGGTCGAACCCGTGGTTCTTCGACGAGACGTAGATGTTGTTCACGTCGAGCAGGATTCCGCAGTCCGCGAGCTCGACCACCTCGCTCAGGAACTCCCACTCGGTCATCTCGGAGGCGTGGAACTCGGCGTAGCTGCTCACGTTCTCGACGCAGATGGGGATCTCGAGGAAGTCGCGGGTCTGGCGGATCTTCTCCGCCGTGCGCCGGGCCGCGGCGAACGTGTAGGGCATCGGGAGCAGGTCGTGGGTGTACGTGCCGTCGACGCTGCCCCAGCACAGGTGGTCCGAGAGCCAGGGCGTCTTCGTCCGCTTCACCAGGTTCTTGAGCCTCCTCAGGTGCGCCCGGTCGGGCTTGTCCGCCGAGCCGAAGTACATCGAGACGCCGTGCTGCACGACGCGATACTGCTCGAGGATCTTGTCCAGCAGCTCAAGGGGCCTGCCCCCCTCGACCATGAAGTTCTCGGAGATGATCTCAAACCAGTCCACGACCGGCTTCTTCGAGAGGATGTGCGAGTAGTGGGGAACCCGCAGTCCGATGCCGATGCCGTAATCGCAGTGGCCGTTGAATCGGTTGGCGGGCATATTGAAAAAACGCGGCCGGCGTTCCAGCCGGCCGCGTCGCTAAAGGTCCTTTGAGGCTGACGTTGCTGAGCTCGGCCGGTCCCTTACTTGTTCGTGTTGCAGCCGCCCTTGCCCTTGCAGGAGTTCTGGCCCTTGCAGCCGTTGTCGCCGGCCTTGCAGCCGCCCTGGCCCTTGCACGAGTTCTGGCCCTTACAATCGTGCTTGCCCGCGTCCTTGGAGGCATCCTTGGAGGAATCACCACTTCCGGCAGCGCCATCGGCATAAGCGCGCGTGGCCATCGATCCTGCATAGAGCCCGGCCATGGCCGCGGCGGTGACGATGAAACGTGTCGATTTGTTCATAACAGACTTCTATTGTTGGGTTTCGGAGTGCCCGCCACGGCCCGGCACTGTGCCGATCCGTGCGGTGTGGGTATAAGAGTTACTACCGGGGGTATTATTCCCCCGGATGGGCCAAAATTCAACCGCGATCGGCAGTCCGTGGTCCAAGCCACGGAAACGTCACAGGACGCGGTCGACCAGTTGGCCGCCCGTCTGGAAGAGCGCCAGATTCGCGAGGAAGTGGCGCACGAGCTCCTCGTTCACGTTGTTGCGACCCCCTGCCGTGTGCGGGGTTATGAAACAATTCGGCGCGGACCAGAGCGGATGTTCCTTCGGAAGGGGTTCGGGAACCATGACGTCGAGGTAGGCGGCCCCTATCCTGCCGGACTCGAGGCCCTTGATGAGGGCGTCCTGGTCCACGGTCGTCCCCCGGCCGACGTTGTAGAAACGGGCCCCCGGCTTGAAGCAGGCGATCCGCCGCGCGTTCACGTAGTTGCGCGTGGTGTCGTTCTCGGGGAGCACGTTCACCACGTGGTCGGCCTCGGCGAGGACCATGGTCAGGCTCTCCTCCGCGACGACCCGGACGCCGGGCTCGCTGCGGATGCTGCGCCGGACGGCGAAGACCCTTGCATGGAAGGGGGCGAGGAGCTCCGCGAGCCGGCGCCCGATCGCTCCGAACCCAAGGAGGGCGACGGTCTGGCCCGTGAGCAGGCGCGACTGGTCTCGCCGTTCCTGGTAGGGCCACGACCGATCACCCTGCTGCGTGGCGAACGAGGGGAGGAGCTGGCGGCCAAGGGCAAGCATCATCGCGAGAACATGCTCGGCGCACGCATCCGCATAGGCCTGGGACGCATTCGTGAACACGGTGCCGCGCGAGCGCATGGCCTCCCGGAATTCAGCGGTGTCGTAGCGGGTGTAGCCCGCGCTCGAGACCTCGATCCAGCGCAGGCCCGGGTTTGCGAGGCAGTCCTCGGGCGCCGGCTGCCCGAAGGCAATGTCCGCGCCGGCGATCGATGGGTCGCGCTGGCCGCCGGCAAGCACGGAGCTGTTGCGGCTGTCCGAAAGCACGAGCGAGTGGGTGCCGACGCCCCCCGCCAGTAGCGCCATACCCTCGCTCCCGAAATCCCCGTTGGACCAGATCTTCACCGACTGGCGGGCACCACGCTGATGCGATGGGGGTCGGTTGCGTTGCCCAGGGTCACGACGTAGCGGTTCACGTTGTAGTACTGCACCCTCCCGGAATAGGAGACGCGGGCCTCGATGTTGAGGCCCCGGCGAAGGACCTCGTCCTCGGCGCGGTACTCCAGGCGGAAGGCAATGGGCGCCGTCCCGGGGTTGCTCACGGTCTGCGAGCCCAGCACCTGGGGCGGCATGCCGGCGGCCGACGTGTCCTCGACGCGGACCGTCACCGTCGCGTCCGAGGGGAGCGCGACGGCGTCCCCCAGGTCGACCTGGCCCGTGAGCACCCTGAGGGGGTCCCCCTCGGGCGAGAGCTCCAGGTGGCCGCAGCCGGCGAGGGCGAGCGCGCAGAGGCAGGCGAGAAAAGCCGGAGGTGTCTTCATGGGAGGTAGGCGGTCGTCATGACCTGGTCGGCGGTCAGCTTTCCCCTGGGGAGGATCCCCAGGTCCTCGAGCTGGCGGATCTGGACGGCAAAGCGCTCCCCCGAGATCCTTCCCGTCTGGGAGTCGTCCGTGGCGTGGCGCCCAATGACCAGCTTCTCGTCGACGATCATCTTGTGTGAGAAGGCAAGGAATCCGTCCGTCACGTTGGGGTTCACCTGCTTCATCAGCGCGTGCGCGGGAGCCGGGTCGCCCTCGATGTAGTCCTTCCAGCCCCTGATGTAGGCCGCCATGAACGCGCGGGCGTGGGCGGCGTTCGCCTCGGCCCATCGGCGGTTCGCGACGATGCAGGTGTAGGCGTCAAAACCCGCGTCCCAGGCGTAAAGGAACTTCGGGTACTTCGCCCCGCCCTTCACGATGAAATACGGCTCCGCCGTGTAGAACCCCTGCTGGATGAAGTTCGGGTCGGCGATGAAATTGCCGACCGCGAAGTTCTGGGGGATGATCTTGAAGTCGATGTGGTACTTGTTCTTGAGGTACGGCAGGAACGCCCATTCCAGGCGGGCCATGATGGTCTTCCCGTTCAGGTCCTCGAAGGTCTTCACCGGGTTGTCGGCGTGGAGCATGAGCACCGAGGGGTCGTTCTGGAACACGGCGCCGACCTGGATGATGGGAAGGCCCTGGTTGATCGCGAGGAGCACGTTCGTGCTGTCCGACTGGCCGAAGTCGGCCTGGCCGGTCGCCACCTTCTGCAGGACGTAGCCGTTCGGGCCGCCCTGGATCACGTTCACATCCAGGCCCGCCTCCTTGAAATACCCCTTCGCCAGGGCCTGGTAGAACCCCCCGTGCTCGGGCTCCGCGACCCAGTCGAGCTGGACCGTGATCTTGAAGGGCGCCGTGGCTCCCGCCCCGGCCGAGGTATCCCCCGGCGCGCTCCGCGAACAGCCGCATACGGCCAGGGCCGAGGCGAGCGCGGCGGCGAGCAATCCGGGTCGAAGGGGCGTCATCCGGGCAAATCCGTAGAGAACCCCCCGGGCGCCCGCAACAGCGCAGTACTCGCAGTCCGGGCACCCTTCGTGCTATCAACCGCTCCATGAAACTGCAGTACGCGGCGGCCGTTGCATCAGCCGTCCTCGCGCTCGCCGCCCCCGGGCGCGCCCTGGAGCTCCATGCGCAGCGGGGCTCGCCCTTTGACCTTGCGCTGACCGGCCAGCTGGCGGGCGTCGCCGCGGGCGAGACGCGATACGCCTCGTGGGAGGACCTGCGCGCGCTCCCGACCTCCCAGGTCCGCCTCGACGGCGAGTTCGTGAAGGGCCCCCAGGTCCTGACGGTCGTCTTCCTGTCCGACCTGTGGAGGGCGCTTCCCGCGCTGCCGGGGGCCGACGCGCTCTTTGCGACCTGCGGCGACGGCTACGTGGGCATCTTCACGTCCGGCTTCATCGGGACCTACAGGCCCTTCCTCGTCCTGGAGATCAACGGCAAGGGGCCGGCGGACTGGCCGCCCCCGGGCCTGAAGTTCAACCCCGCCCCGTACGTCGTGACCGTGTCCGCGGAACTCGTCCCGGCGGCCGCGGCGTTCCTGGACATCGAGCACAAGAAGCCGTGGGGCGTGACAACGATCGAGGTCGCCTCCTTCGCCGAGCGCTTCAGGGGCATCTACTCGGGCCCCTGGGCCTCCGCGGGCCCGGCCGGGCGGGCCGGACGCGAGATCTGGGTGAATTCCTGCGCCAGCTGCCACTCGGGCCCTGCCGGCACCTTCGGGGGCACGAAGGCGGGGCGTCCGTTCCAGGTCCTCGCGGCCTTTGCCGCCTACGACCGGCCTTTCTTTTTGAAATACGTCCGCGATCCGAAGTCGCTCGTCCCCAGCGCGAAGATGGAGGCGCACCCCCGCTACACGGACGAGCAAATGGCGCAGCTCGTGGAGTTCATCACCGCGGGCCTGAAGTAACTTCACCGGAGAGGAAGACTCCCGGGTCCTCGGCGCGGGGCAGGATCCCCATCTCGACGCAGGCGGCCGCCATGCCGCGCCACTTCACAGGGTCCATGGGACCGAGCGGCGCCTCGCCGCCGGGCGCGACGAACCGGACCGTCGCAAGGAACATGTCCCTCACCAGGGCGCGGTCGGCCCCGGCGCCCATGCGGGCCATGACCGCGTCGACCGCCCGGTCGGGATTGGCGATCGCGTAGGCCCAGCCTTCCCGCGTCGCGCCGACGAACGCCCGGAGCGCGCCGGGGTGTTCGCGCACCTGGGCGCCCGTCGAGAAGACCACCTGCGAATAGGCGTCAAAGCCCAGCTCGCGGAACGAGAGGAAGCCCTCGCCGGACCCGACCCGCCGCCCCAGCCGGACGAGCTCCTCGATCGCGTAGCCCTGCATGGCGTCCACCTCGCCGCGAACGAGCCGTCCGACGTCGTCGTCGACGAACACCATCGTCACGCTCGCCTCGTCGACGCCCGCGCGGCGGAGGAAGAGGCGGAACAGCGGGTCCCCGTACCGGTGGACGCCGACCCGCTTCCCAACGAAGCCCCTCGCGGAATCCACGCCCCTGCCGGGAAGGGTCATGTACCCTGCGGGGCTTTCCCGGAGCACCGCGGAGAGGGCCCGGAGGTCCCCTCCCTTAGCGCGCTTCTGGAGCAGGATATAGCCCTCCACGGTCCCCACGGCGGCCCTCGAGGGATCCGCGTCCATCATCCCCGCCGCATCCTGGCCGAACGCGAAGGCATGCACCGTCACGTCGAGGCCCGCCGCCCCGTAGAACCCCCGGTCCAGCGCCTCGTAGAGGCCGGCGAACTGCGCGCCCGGGAACCAGTCCTGGTAGTAGGTGATCGGCACGCCCGCCGACAGCGGGCCCGCCAGGAGGAGCGAGAGGCAGAGGAGCGGTTTCATGAAAAAGGGGGACCCTCGTGAGGCCCCCCTTTCATCAGCAGTCAGGACTGTCTGCTGGTCAATAGTGGTAGCGGAACGTCACCGACGCCGTGATCGGCGGGCGCACGTAGATCGTGTCGTTGCCCGCGAAGCTCACGTCGATCGGGTCCAGGATCCGCTCGTTCAGGAGGTTCTTGATGTTGAGGCGGACGTCCCACTCCTTCTTGCCGTAGAAGAGATACCCGTCCCACTCCGTCTCAAGCGGGATGTGGAGGGTCTCCTGGTCGTTGGCGTACTGCTTGCCCTGGATCTGGGGGCCGATGCCGGCGCCCCAGCCCATCGGCGACGTGTAGACCAGGAAGAGGTTCGCCTGCATCGCCGGGATGCCGGGCGCCCGCATCCTGCCGGTCGGCGGCTTGTAGCTGGTGAAATTCGGGGCGCCCAATCCCGTGCCGGGGAGCCCGTTCACGATGTAGTCCGGGTTGTAGGTGTCGAGGTAGTTGCCGGTCTCCTGGAAGAACGAGCCTCCGAACACCGTCGCGTTCTGGTAGGTGAAGTTGCCGTTCACGGTCCAGGCCTTTGAGGGCTGGTAGACGGCGTCCAATTCGATGCCCTGGTCCTTGATCAGGTCGGTGGCGCCGCCGATCTGGACGCCAAACTTCGTCTGCTGGAAGAGCGCCACGCTCCCGTACAGCGTGTTGTTGAGGAAGCTCGACTTGATACCGACCTCGTAGAGGGTGCTCAGCGCGGCGAGCGACTTCTGGAGCGAGAGGGCCGCGTTTCCGTCGACGGGATTCACGTTGAGGCCGCCGAAGTTCGACGTGCCGAGGATTGCCGTCGCGCGGTCGTAGGTCGCGTAGACCGAGGTCGTGTCGGTCAGCTTGTACCCGAGGCTCAGGAAGTAGGACTCGTCGTCCTTGCTGCCGCTCGTGTTGAAACCCTCGTAGGTCGGGTGCGTGCCGTCGCCGAGGCCGGACTCATCCACCATGAGCGGGCTCGACTGGCCGCGCGGGATGTAGATCGGGGTCGTGAGCGGGTAATAGGTGAAGTACGCGTTGTACCCCTGCTCGATGACCGGCGGCGACGAGTCGGTCGCCTGGATGTGGTCCCAGCGGAAGCCCGGGGTGATCGAGAACTTGTCCGTGACCTTGATGGTGTCCTGCAGGAAGACCGCGGTGTCGTAGATGTAGGACCATTGGTTGCCCGAGGAGCCGCCTGTGTCGGGCGACTCGCCGTTGGCGCTGTAGCCCTGGGCTCCCGGGACCGAGGCGCCGCCGCCCCAGGTCTTACCCTCCATGATGTAGCCCGGATAGTAGATCGTGGATGCCGACTGCGAGAGGTCGTAGTAGGAGAACGGCTCCGTCGTGAAGTCCTGGTACGCGATCAGGTAGGAGAACCGGAAGTCGGCGCCTGCGATCAGGTGGTTCTCGACCGACCCCAACTTCATGATGGCGTGGTACTCGAGGCGGTCCTGGATGGACTCCTCGCGCGGGACGTACTCGTCATAGCCGTAGGTCTCGAACTTGTTCGAGCGGCCGAGCGAGAACAGGGCTCGGTTCACGACGAACGAGTCCGTCGAGAGATCGAGCGTGGTCTTGAGCTGCGCCTGGAAGAGCTTTGAGCGGGCGGTGTCGTTGGGCCCGATCAGGGCCGCGGTCATCGGAAGCTTCACGGTGTGCGCCGTCGCCGTCGTGACGGTCTGCAGCGCGCCGTCGGGATAGGAGCCGTAGGCGCCGACGGGGTCGCCCGGATTGGCGATGTCGTACCCGAAGAAGGCGTCGGGGCCGGATTCCGGGACGGAGGTGGGGCCGGCGACATAGGTCCCGTGGTCGATGAACTGCTGGGTCACGCGGTTGACGCCGGTGTTCTCGTTGGTCTTGTCGGAATACATCTGGATCCAGCCCTCGAACTTCAGGGACTTGGTCGCCAGGTACGTCATGGCCGCGTAGAGGTCCTGCGAGGAGTTGTGGAGGTTTGCGTAGTAGCCGTTGCCCCACCGCTCGAGGTAGCTCACCCGGTACGCGAACTTGTCGCTCAGAGGCCCTCCGAAATCCAGGGTCACCTCGGGATTGGAGTACATCTTGCCGCTGGACCAGTAGCCGAGCGTGGCGTCGATGTCCGCGTGGTCCTTGTCAAAGTACGGCTGCTTCATGACGAAGTCGACGTAGCCGCCGGCGCCCTCGCCCTGCGGCCCGTAGACCGCTGAGCCCGGGCCCTTGACGATGTCCATCGACTCGACGCCGTTGAAGCTCGGCGGCGTGCTGTTGCGCGAGAACATGGAGATCTGGCCGTCGACGTAGACCGAGCCGAGGTCGCCGCGGATGAAGGGGACCGCGGGGATGCCGTACTGGGCCGCCGAGTAGACGCCCGGGGAGAACTGCCCGAAGTCCATGGCGTTTTTCACCATTCGGTCCTTCATCCACGCCGCGTTGACGCTGGAAACGGATCGCGGGATGTCGATGATGCTTGTGTCATCTCCCAGGACGTCGCCGATCGGGCGGACGGTCGGGAGCACCTGCTCGGAAATCGGCACGTCGCTGACGGTGTATTTCTCAAGCTTGGTCGCCTTCTGTCCCTCCGCGGCGGCCTCGGCGGACGCGGCGGGAGGCGGTGTCGAGGACTGCGCAAAGAGGCTGGTGCCCATCAGGCAGGCCACGCCCACGAGGATCGGGCCCTTGAGTACGAGTTTCTTGGTCATTCGGTTTGGGTACTAGGTTTCAGGTGTTGGTTTACCCGATTCTAGCAACCCCCATGCCATGCGCCCTATGGTGAAGGTTTTTGGCACCCTATCTGCGTGCCTGCTTCCACTTTGCGCGTGCGCCGCCCCCTGCGGCCCAATGAAAAAGGGGGCCCTTTCGGGCCCCCTTTTCGGGTATATCCTCTGCGGCGCCTCCGTCAGTAGTGCAGGCGGAACGTCACCGACGCCGAGATTGGCTTGCGCACGAATATCGTGTCGTTACCCGCAAAGCTCACGTCGATCGGGTCGAGTACCCGATTGTTGGTCAAGTTGGTGATATTCAATCGAATATCCCATTTCTTGCTCGGGGCGTAGATGAGGTAGCCGTCCACCTCGTATTCATTCGGGATGTAGAGCGCATCCTCGTCGTCGGCGTATTGCTTGCCGATGAAGTTCGGGCCCGCGCCGATGCCGATGCCGTTCGTGAACTTGTACTCGACGAACAGGTTGGCGATCAGCTGCGGGACGCCCGGGGCCCGCATGCGGCCCGTTGGCGGCACGTATCCGGTATAGTTGACGGCGCCGACTCCGGTGCCGGGCTTTCCATCGACGATGGTCGAGGTCGAGTAGGCGTCGAGGTAGCTTCCCGTCTCCTGGAAGAAGTAGTCCCCGAATGCCGTCGCGTCCTGGTACGTCAGGTTTCCGTTGATCGTCAGCGCCTTCGTGGGCTGGAAGATCACGTCCAGCTCAATGCCGTTGTCCTTGATCCTGAACGGAGGGCCCTTGAGCTGGGACTCAACCTTGTCCTGCTGGAAGAGCGAGGCGCTCACGAAGAGCGTGTTGCCGAGGTAGCTGCCCTTGTAGCCGACCTCGTAGAGCGTGCTGCCCACTGAGATCGAGGTCGCGACGGTCCCCGCATTGCCCTGGGGCAACTGGCCGATCCCGTAGGCCGTGCCGTTGCCGCCGCTGTCGACGCCGCCGAAGTTGGTCGCCCCGTGCGTGGCGTCCACCCGGTCATAGGTGGCATAGACGGACTGCGTCTCCGTCAGCTTGTAGATCAGGCTCGCGAAATAGGACGGATCGTACCGCGCGGCGGTGGCGCTGTAGGTGCCGCCGCGGTCGAAGAAGATCGGCGTGGTCAGGGGAACATACTCGAAGTACTGGTTGTAGTATCCCACCTGCGTGAACGGGGGATTTGCCGAGTTGGCAAAGATGTAGTCCTCGCGGAACCCGAGGATGGCCGAGAACCTATCGGTGAACCTCACGTCGTCCTGGATGAAGGCGGCGTAGTCCTTGATCGTGCTGTCCTGGTGCTCGACCGTGCTGTAGCCGGGATGCCCCGGGACCTGAAGTCCGCCGCCCCAGGTCTCGCCCTCCGCGTAGTAACCCGGGTAGAAGATGTTGGAGAGCGACTGGTTCACGTCGTAGTAGGTGAAGGGCTCGGTCTGGTAGTCGTCGTAGGCCCTCAGGTAGGTGTACCTGTAGTCGAGGCCCGTGATGATGTTGTTCTCGACCTTGCCCGTCTCCAGCTTGGTGTGGAACTCGAGCCGGTCCTGGATCGACTCGCTCCTCGGGATATACTCGTCGTAGCCGTAGGTCTCGAACTTGTTGGAATGCTCGAGGCCGAAGTACGCGAGGTTGACGATGGATGTGTCGGTCGAGAGCCCGAGCGTCGTTTTCAGCTGGCCCTCGAAGAGCTTGGAGCGGGCTGTGTCATAGGGCCCGACCAGCGCGTCGTAGGCCGGCAGCTTCGTCGTATACAGGTGGGCGGGATCCACGATGACGTACGAACCGTCGGCAATCGTCGTGTAGGGGTCGTTCGGGTGGGCATAGATATCCACGCCAAAGGGAAAGCCATACTGGGATATCGAGGGGATGGCCGGCCCGCCGATGTAGGTCCCGTTCTTGATGAACTGCTCCGTGACGCGGTTCGCGCCGGTGATCTCATTCGTGCGCGTGGCGAATCCCTCGCCCCAGAGCTCGAACTTGAGGTCCTTCGTGGCCTGGTAGGTCAGGGCCGCGTAAAGGTCCTGGGTCTCGTCCTTTGAGTTGAGATAGTAGCCCTCCCCGTACCGGCCCAGGTAGCTCACCCGGTAGGCGAGCTTGTCGCTCAGGGGGCCGCCGAAATCGATGGTGTACTCCGGATTCGCGTAGGAGTGGCCGCTCGTCCAGTAGCCGAATGTGGCCGAGATGTCCGTGTGGTCGTGGTCGAAATAGGGCTCCTTCGGCACAAAGTTGACGTAGCCGCCCGGGCCGTTGCCCTGCGGGCCGTATACGGCCGTTCCCGGGCCCTTCACGATGTCCATCGCCTCGACGCCGTTGAACGAAAGCGACGTGCTGTTTCGCGAGAACGGGATGATCTGGCCGTCCACGTAGATCTGGGCGTAGTCGCCGCGGACCTGGGGAACCCCCGGGATGCCGTAGTTGGCCGAGGCGTATACGCCCGGGGAGAACTGCCCGAAGTCCATCGCGTTCTTGACCTGCCGGTCATCCATCCAGGCCTTGTTCACGCTCGAGACCGACCTCGGGATGTCGATGATGCTTCGGTCGTCGCCGTAGACGCTGTTGATCGGGCGGACGGTCGGGAGCACCTGCTCGGTGATCGGCACGTCGCTCACCGTGTATTTCTCCAGCGTGGTGACCTTCTGGTTTGCCGTTGCGGGGGTCGTGGACGAGTCCGAGGGGCTCGACGGCGGCGGCGTCGATGACTGCGCCCGGAGTCCGGCGCTCAGCGCGATTACGAGGCCCAGCAGCGCCGGGCCCTTCAGAAGGAGTCTCTTGGTGTTGAGGTGCATGAATAATTTTTCTTGATGGTGTTCGATGGATGCAATGCGTGCATCTTATGGGGCCAATGAATTGCCTTATACCTCTACGGCATAATCAATTGATTATTAACTGGATATAACCGACTACTTGGCCCCGGATTGAAGGTCTTCCGGCATGAGGTCGAATCGAACAAATTTATCGACCGGGATCAATTGCGGAATCATCTTCAGCTGGAAGAGGTCGTTGACCTGCTCCTCGAGGCGTCGGCGGGTCATGAGACCGATGCGCTCGCCCTCGGCCAGCCGGCCGGACACGAGGTTCCAGTCGCGCATGGCCTTGATCGAGTAGTCCATGAACTCCTCCGACATGTTGGGGTTGGCCTTCGCGATGAGGGCCTTTCCGGGCGTCGGGTCGCCGTTCATGAAGTCCGTCCAGCCGCGCACCGAGGCCGCGACGAACGCGCGCACCTCGGCGGCATGGTCCTTAAGGTAGCCCTGGGTCGTGAAGAGGATCCGGTAGGGACGGAACCCGGAATCCGACATGAGGAGCGTGCGGGGATGCCCTCCATTCTTCCGGACGTAGTAGGGCTCATTGGTCACGAAGCACTGCTGCATGAAGTCCTTGTCCGCCATGAACTGGGCGATCCCGTAGTTCGATGGAATGAGCCGGAAATCGATATGGTAGTGGAATTTGAGGTAGTCGATCCAGTTCGATCCCGGCACCCCCATGATCGTCTTGCCGTCCAGGTCCGCGAAGGTCCTGACCGGACTCTCGTCGTGGACGAGGATGGCCTGCGGGTCGCCCTCCATGTAGGCGCCGACCGCGATGAACGGCAGGCCCTTCGACACCCAGACGGCGACGTCGTCGCTGCGGCTGACGGCGATGTCGCACTGGCCCGCCACCATGAGCTGCCAAACGAGGACGCCGGGCCCACCCGGCTGGATGTCCACGTCGATCCCGGCATCCCGGTAATACCCCTTGGCCTGGGCCTGGTAGAAGCCGCCGTGCTCCGCCTGGGGGTACCAGTCGGTCTTGAAGCGGATCCTCGGAAGCGTCTTCGCCACCCCCGACTCCGGGAGGCTCACGGGCGCCGGCCTCGAACACCCGGCCAGCATGCACGCAAGGAGGGCGCAAACGAGCGCGGGGGCCTGCCTGGGCGTCCGGAGCGGGTTCATCAATTGTCGGATTGGCTGAACGAGTCGTGCCACTTGTGGAGCGCGAGCCAGCTCAGGGCAATCACGCCCGCGACGAAGATGAAGCCGAGGAGGCACCCGACGGCCGCGGTGGCGAAGAGCGCTCCCATCTGGAACTGCGAGCTGTAGATGATCGTGAGGAAGCCGAGGCCCCCCTGCCCTCCCGCGCTGTTTCCCGCGATGTAGTCGCCGACGATCGCCCCTATGGGGGCCAGGGTCGCCGCGATCCTCAGCCCCGTGAAGAAATACGGCAGCGCGGAGGGGACCCTCAGCAGGAGGATCTCCTGCCATTTCGTCGCCTTGCACATCGTGAAGAGGGCGACGAGGTTGCGGTCGGTCGAGATGAGCCCCTGGGTGGTGTTCACCACCATCGGGAAGAAGCAGATCAAAAAGGTGATGATGACGACGCTCTTCAGTCCCGGCCCGACCCACAGGATGAGGATTGGGGCGATGACGATGATCGGGGTCATCTGCAGGATCATCAGGTAGGGGTAGAAGCTGGCCCTGACGAGCGGGGAGAGGGAGAGGAAGAGCGCGAAGGCGAAGCTCAGGCACACCGCCAGGCCGAACCCGAGGAGGGCCCCCCCGCCGGTGTTGAGCGCCGCCCCCCAGAGGGCGGGGCCCTTGTCGACGAAGGCCCGCGCGACTTCGTGCGGGGACGGGAGCAGGAAACGCTGGTCGGCGCTCAGGCTCATGCAGACGACGTACCAGGCGACGATCATGCCGATTCCGGTCACGAACGGCAGGAACCTTCGGACGATCGCGGGCAGGCCCGACCTGGTCTTGGGGGCGCTCATGGGTGCAGGCGCTCGACCGAGCGCAGGATCTTGGACACCTCGGCGACCATCTTCTGGAACGGCGCCGACTCGCGGGTCTCCTCCGTCCTCGGGTAGGGGAAATCCACCCGCACCTCGCTGTGGACCCTACCGGGGTTCGCGGACAGGACGATGATCCGGTTCGAGAGGAAGACCGCCTCGGAGACGGAGTGCGTCACGAAGAAGGCCGTCCATGCGAGCTGCTGGCGGATCGCCAGGAGCTCCTCGTTCAGGTGGTCCCGGGTCATCTCGTCGAGCGCGCCGAAGGGCTCGTCCAGGAGGAGGATCCTCGGCGAGACGCTGAGCGCCCGCGCAATCGACACGCGCATCTTCTGGCCGCCCGAGAGCTGCCGCGGGTAGTAGTCCATCCTGTCCGCCAGGCCGACGAGGGCGAGGGACTTGCGGACCACCTCGGCCCGGGCGACCGGCTCGGATCCGTGCAGCCTCAGCGGCACCTCCACGTTCTGGGCCACGGTGCGCCAGGGCAGGAGCGTCGGCTCCTGGAAGACGAAGGAGAGCTTCTCGACGGCGTTGGCGGGCTCGAGGCCGTCCACGACGATCCGGCCCGCCGAAACCGGGTTGAGTCCGGAAATCAGCTTCAGGATGGTCGACTTGCCGCACCCGCTGGGCCCGATGAGGGTGATGAAGTCGCCCCGCTTCGCGGCGAACCCTATCTTGTCGAGGATCAGCGGCCCGTCTCCATAGCGCTTGTCGACGTCCCTGAGTTCGACGATGGGCAGTGGGTCCTCCTGCCTCATGTAGCGGCGGGCTCCCGCGCGAAGGGGTTGACGGGATAGGTCTTCATCTTGCCGGGATTGAGGAGCGAGGCCGGGTCGACCTGCGCCTTGAAGGCGCGCTTGTCGGCGATGTTGGGATGGCGCCCGCCCTCCTCGAGGTGGACCGTGTGGGGGTTGGCGATGAACACCCCGATCTCCTCGCAGCAGCGCAGGATCTCGCCGAGCCGTTCCTCGGACTTGAAGAACACGATCGGGATCCCGCCGACCACGATCTCGTCCGCATTGTTGGCGACGGCGTTCCCGCGCATCATCTTCGCGTTGCCCGCGGTCCACTCCAGGTGGAAAAGAATCTCGCCCGGGAACCGGCTCCTCAGTTCGGCGAACTGCTGCCTGAAGTTGGGCCCGAAGCCGGATTGCAGGTAGGTGATCGCGGGGTCCGCCTTGATCGCCCAGAGCGTCGTGTGGTTCCAGGTGTAGTCCGTCAGGAACGGGGGCCTCGGGGGGTCCGTGAGGGCCTTCTGGTAGACGCAGGCGATGCCCTCGGCGGCGGCGCTTGCGATCACCTCGGCGGACTGCGCGCGGTCCACAAGGAGGAACGTGATCGAGTCCCCGGTTCGCAGGTGCTTCGCCAGGGGCCTGAAATAGGACGGGATCGGCCACTCGAACTGGGTGACCAGCCGCTTTCGCCACTCGAGCCTCCTCGAGGCGGCGTCGGTCCAGTCGAGGAGCCGGTCCCAGGAGGGGGCGCTCAGGATCAGCTGGTCGTAGTCGATCTTCGGCGCCAGGCGCATCTCCACCTCGACCATGAGCCCCGTGGTCCCGTAGGTGTGCAGCGCCTTCAGGCACTCCGCCTCCTCCAGGCGCACCAGCCGGGGCGTCTCCTCGCACGTCATCATCGTGACCGCCCTGACGTTGCCCGGGGCGTTGATGCCGCCCCAAGTGATCGAGCCGATCCCGCCGGACCCGCCGCACATGAACCCGCCGATCGTGGCCTTCATCCAGGTCGACGGCATGCAGCGAAGCTCCCACCCCAATTTCCTGGCCTCGCCCTCTATCGTGCCGAGCCGGGCGCCCGCCTCGACGTGGGCCACCCCGCCGTCGAGCGAGATGATCCGGTCCATGCGCGAGAAATCGATGACGACTCCGCCGTAGAGCGGGACGCACTGGCCGTAGTTGCCCGTGCCCGCGCCCCGGGGCACGACGGGGACGCGCGCCCGGCAGCAGGCCGCGACCACGGCGCGAAGCTCCTCGACGCTGCCCGGGCGGACGGCCATGTCGGCGCGCTTGTCCTCGAGCTGGCGCTTGAGGACCGGCGAGTACCAGTAGTAGTCCTTGGACAGCGTCTCCAGGGTGTCGCCGGAATCGATGAGCTCCCCCGCGCCGACAATCGCGCGCAATTCCGACTTCAGTACTACAAGTTGGGAGTCCATCAGCGGTTGAGAGCAAGAATGTTGCCATCGCGCGGGCCGCGGCAAGCCGGGGTTTCAGTTTGGGCGGCCTTTGCGGTATGGAGCCTTGCGGCGGGACATGTGGCACATAGCGTGCTTTCCGCAGCTTTCCCCACCGGCATGCTTCTTCTCAAGAGGGCCCGCGTGCCCGCCGCCGTCCTACCCGCTTCGATCGCCCTACCGGCGCCGGATCCCGCGGAACCGTCCGTCCTCTGCGACATCGAGGTCGCCGGGTCGAAGATCACCTCGGTCCACCGGTCGTCGGCCGCGGTCCCGTCGGGCCCGGACAACGCGGTGGACCTGGACGGGGCGCTCGTCTTCCCGGGCTTCGTTGACGCCCACGTCCACCTCGACAAGACCCACACCTGGGAGCGGGCCCTAAACAGGAGCGGCACGTTCGCCGAGGCGCTCGACGTCCTGTCGAGGGACAAGGAGAACTGGACGAGGCCGGACCTCCTGCGCAGGGCCGGGTTCGCCCTGCACTGCGCCTGGGAGCACGGCACGAGGGTCGTCCGCACGCACGTCGACACCTGGCTTCCCTGGGGAGAGGTCAACCACGCGGCGATGCAGGAGCTGCGCGAGGCGTGGCGGGGGCGGATCACGCTGCAGACGGTGCCCCTCACAGCCCTTGCGAACTACGAGGGCGCGCAGGGCGACGCGATCGCCGACCTCGCCCTCAAGTACGGGGCGTGCGCCCTGGGCGGCTGGTCCCCCATGTCGCCCGACCTGCCCCGGCACCTTGACCGCCTCCTGGCCATCGCGCGGGACCGGGGAGTGGGCCTGGACCTGCACGTCGACGAGAACGGCAACCCCGGGGAGGAGGTCCTTCGCGCGGTGGCCGAGGCCGTGATCCGGAACGCCTTCACGAACCCGGTCGTCTGCGGGCACTGCTGCAGCCTGTCGGTCCAGCCCGCGGACCGCCAGCGCTCGACCCTCGCCCTGGTGAAGGAGTCGGGCATCCGCGTCATCTCGCTGCCCCTGTGCAACCTCTACCTCCAGGACCGGCGCGGCGCGCAGTTCCCGCGGACCCCGCAGTGGCGGGGCATCACGCTCGTCCAGGACCTCCTCGACGCCGGCGTTCCGCTCGCGTGCGCCAGCGACAACGTCCGCGACGCGTTCTTCGCCTACGGGGACTATGATGCCGCGGAGGTCTACATCCAGAGCCTGCGCCTCGCGCACTTGGACTCGCGCCTCGGCGAATCCGTGTCGGTCGTCACCTCTGCGGCCGCGGACATCGTGGGCCTTCCGGCGATGGGCCGCGTGGCGGAGGGCTCCCCCGCCCATCTCGTGGTCTTCCCAGCCCGGTCATTGAGCGAGTTCCTGAGCCGGCAGGGCTCGCGGCGGCGCCTTGTCGACGGCGAGAATATCCGGGAGGCGCGGCCCCCGGGCTACGACGAGCTCCGCTAGCAGCATATTCGGCCCCCACCCAGAACAGGCTTCAAACCCGAGGAACACCCCATGCAACTCAGACTCTGCAAGATCGTCATCACGTCGCTCTCGTCCTTCTTCATGCTGGTCGTCGTTTTCAACAACCTGACCGACCCCAACTCGAACTACCAGTTTGTCCGGCATGTCCTTAGCATGGACACGACCTTCCCCGGGAACGCGGCCATGTACCGCGCGATCCGCGCGCCGGTCCTGCACAAGGCCTTCTACGCCTCGATCATCGGGTGGGAGTCGCTCTGCTGCGCGCTGATCGGCGCGGGCTCTTTCAAACTGTGGAAGGCCCGGGGCGCGCCCGCGGCCGAGTGGAAGAAGGCCAAGGGCCTCGCCTCGGTCGGCCTCACGGTGGGCCTCATCCAGTGGTACTTCGCCTTCATGGCCGTCGGCGGCGAATGGTTCCTCATGTGGCAGTCCAAGATCTGGAACGGCCAGGATGCCGCCTTCCGGCTCTTCACCTTCATGGGACTGAGCCTGATCCTCCTGAATCAGGCCGACGAGTGAGGGCAGGCCGCGAGCACCCAGGCCACCACGCGGTTCTGCGGGTGGCTGAAGACCACCTGCAGGCCCGCTGACAGCCCCGAGGGAAGGGCGACCGGCACCGTGAGGACCGGGAGTCCCCCCAGGCTCGCCGGCGCCGTTAGGCCGAGCATGCGCAGCCGGTTGGCGGGGGTCAGCTCGGCCTTCGTCAGCGCCCCGAAGGGGGTCGCCGGCATGACGAGGAAGTCGTGGTCCACGAAGTAGGCCTCCCACGCCCGCTTGATCGCCTGACGGCTCGGCTCGACGGCCGCAAGCTGCGCGGGCGAGATCGCCCTGGCCCGCTCCAGGCGGTCGAGGACGAGGGGGCCGTACCGGGCCTTGTACCGATCGGCCCATTTCCTGTGGATCCGCCAGGACTCGTGCCCGCCAAGGACGCCGTACACCTCGGCCGCGGGGCTGAATGCGGCCAGGAGCTCGCGGCGCGACGCCCCCTCCGAGGGCGCGGTGAAGCCGGCGGCCGCGGCGCGGCACGCCTCCGCCACGTCGGCGTCGACACCCGGCATGTCGAGGTAGCAGCCGCGGGGCGTCCCCCCCGGGGAGCCGGCGCCCACGAGGGCCCCGCATACCGTCCGCATGTCGCCGGCGGTCCGCGTGAACCAGCCTGCGGTGTCAAAGCTGGGGGCCAGGGGAACCGCGTCCAGGGCCCAGGGATCCCCGGGGACGCCCCGGTACCCGTAGATCCCGCAGAAGGCCGCCGGGACCCGGATCGATCCCCCCGTGTCGGTCCCGATCGCGAGCGGGACGACGTCGGCGGCCACCGCGACCGCGCTGCCGCTGCTCGAGCCCCCCGCGGTCCTCCCCGCGAATTTCGGGTGCTCGCAGTCCCCGTAATGGGCGTTTTCCCCCGTGAGGCCCCAGGCGAACTCGAAGAGGTGGGTCTTGCCGACAAGGACGGCGCCCGCCGCAGCCAGGTCCCTAACGATCCGCGAGTCCTGCGCCGGGACAGGCCTCACCTCCGGCAGGAACGACGAGCCGGCCAGGGTCGGCATGCCGGCGACGTCAAAGAGGTCCTTCACCATGTAGGGGACCCCGCGCAGGGGCCCGGGGGAAGCCACCGCAAACGCGGCGGCAAGCTCCCCCTGCCCGCGGAGGGCCGCGACCGACGAAACGCGTTGGGGAGGGGCAAGATGGGTATCAACGCGCCGCAGGACCTCGCGTGCGCCGGCCTCGGGGTCGAGCTTCTGCCATTCTCCTATCGTCATTGGGGCCCAAGCTCGGCCCTATCGGCGAAAATCGCAACCTGCGGATTCAATGCCCCGTCCGACCCCCAAGGCGACCAAGCATGTTAGACTTGTCTAAATACTGTCTTGACTTGGCGGAACGCCACGGGCTGGCTCCCGGTCCCGAGCCGTGGCACAGATCCCCTCCACCCAGGCCCCCATCCGCGTCGTCCGGTTCACCCGGCGGTTTGCCCGGCAGTGCGCCCTAAAGGGGCGCCGCCTCTGCGACAGGGACGCCTGCGACGCCATTGCGAATGGATCGAGGCGCGTCGTGCGCCGCAGGGGAAGCCGGGGCGGCCCGGTCATCCTTTTTGAGGGTAAGGTTCGGGCGCCCGGCGCCGGCGCGGGGCCCGTCAGGGTCCTCGCCGAGCTGACCCGCGGCGGCTGCGTGGCGCTCGCCGTCGTGCCGCCGGGGCCGGGGGCCGAAAAATCTCTGAAATATAGGGATTTTTGAATCGCTCCGTTCCCAAATGAATGCGTCAACAAGGGCTCCCCTCCAAGCCATGTCAAAAGCCACTCCTCCCAAACCCGCAGCCCCCGCCGTCGCCCACGTCCGAGAGAAGAATATCGAGCTCGCGCTCTCCTCCATAACCAAGGAGTTCGGCGAGGGCTCGATCATGCGCCTCGGCAGCAACGCGAAGATGAAGGTCGAGACCCTGTCGACCGGGTCGCTCGCGATCGACCTGGCGCTCGGGGTCGGGGGCCTTCCCAAGGGCCGCATCGTGGAGATCTACGGGCCGGAGTCCTCGGGCAAGACCACGTTCTGCCTGAGCGTCATCGCGGAGGCCCAGAAGAAGGGCGGGCTCGCCGCGTTCATCGACGTCGAGCACGCTCTCGACCCGAAGTATGCGCGCGTCGTGGGCGTGAAGCTCGACGACCTCCTCGTCTCCCAGCCCGACAGCGGCGAGGACGCCCTGAACATCATGGAGACGCTGATCCGCTCCAACAGCATCGACATCATCGTCCTCGACTCGGTCGCCGCGCTCATCACCAAGGCGGAGCTCGACGGCCAGATGGGCGACATGACCATGGGCAGCCAGGCGCGCCTCATGTCGCAGGCGATGCGCCGCCTGACGAGCGTGGTCAGCAAGACCCAGTGCGTGTGCATCTTCACCAACCAGATCCGCGAGAAGATCGGCGTGATGTTCGGCAACCCGGAGACCACGTCCGGCGGGCGCGCGCTCAAGTTCTTCTCGTCGATCCGCATCGACATCCGCCGCAAGGACCAGATCAAGACCCCCGAGGGGAAGGTCATCGGCAACCGCACCAAGATCAAGGTCGTGAAGAACAAGGTCGCGCCCCCGTTCACCGAGGTCGAGTTCGACATCATGTACGACGAGGGCATTTCCGCATCGGGCTCGCTCCTTGATCTCGGCCTCGAGCACAAGATCCTGGAGAAAAAGGGCTCGTGGATCACCTACCTGGGCGAGCTCGTGGGCCAGGGCCGCGACGCGGCCAAGCAGACCATCCGGGAGAAGCCGGAGCTCGCGGAGAAGATCTCCAAGGCTATCCTTGAGAAGGCCAGCGTGACGGGAGGGACCGTCGTGACCGGCGAGACGGCGGAGTAGCGCCCGTCCGCCCCAGGGGCCCCAGGCACGCGGCTCCCGGGGTCGGGTAATACTTGTAAAAAGCCGCGTCATGGAAAACCTCTGGGAAGCCGGCAATGGCCGGCCGCCAGAGGAAGGGAAGGCCCTCCGCAAGCCCGTGCCGATGGCGGCCCTTGAAACCCAATCCCCATGAAATCCATGCGCGCCCTGTCCCTTGCGTCGCTCGCCCTTGTCTGCGCCGTCGGCCTTGCGATGGCGGACTCCCCCTCGGACACCGCCGGGGTGCCGATATCCCCGGTGCCCCCGGGGGCCTCGCTGAGGGCGGCCACCGTCAGGGTCATCGTCGTCCCCGACCACCGCGACTGGACCTACAAGCTGGGCGAGCCTGTCCGTTTCGCGGTGTCGGTGACGGCGGACAACGAGCCGGTCGACGCCGTCACGGTGACCTACACCGTCGGGCCCGACATGTTCCCGGGCGAGAAGAAGACCGTTGCGCTGCCTCTCTCGGGCCTGACGGTGGACGGGGGCACGATGACTGTCCCCGGGTTCCTCCGGTGCATCGTCACCACCCAGGTGGCCGGGCGGAGCTACCGCGGGCTCGCCACGGCGGCCTTCGCGCCGCAGGAGATCAAGGCGACCCAGGTCGAGCCCGCGGACTTCGACGCGTTCTGGGCCGCGGGGAAGGCCGACCTGGCGAAGGTGCCGCTGGACGCGAAGCTGACCCTCGTGCCCGAGGCCTGCACCTCAAAGGTCGACGTCTACCACGTGAGCTTCCGCACCGTGGGGATGGGGCCCGTCCCGGCCCGGATCTTCGGGATCCTGTGCGAGCCCAAGGCCCCAGGCAAATACCCGGCGATCCTGAAGGTGCCCGGGGCGGGCGTCCGGCCCTACTCGGGCGACCCCGAATTGGCCTCGAGGGGCGCGATCGTCCTCGAGATCGGCATCCACGGCATACCGGTCAACATGGCGAAGGACGTCTACGACGTGCTCTACGCCGGCGGCCTCAACGGCTACTGGCTCTTCAACTTCGACGACCGCGAGCACTACTACTACCACCGCGTCTACCTGAGCTGCGTCCGCGCGGACGACTTCCTGACCTCGCGCCCGTACTGGGACGGCAAGCAGCTGGTCGTCATGGGGGCCAGCCAGGGCGGGCAGCTGACGATCGTCACCGCGGGCCTCGACCCGCGCGTGACGGGGCTTAGCGCCACCCACCCGGCGGCCTGCGACTACTCCGCCGAGCTCCACGGCCGCGCAGGGGGATGGCCCCACCCCTTCATGCCGAACCCGGACGGCACACCCTCGGCCCAGGCGACGCCGGCCAAGATCGCGACGGCGACCTACTATGACACCGTGAACTTCGCGCGGCGGGTCCGCGTGCCCGGCTACTACAGCTGGGGCTACAACGACGAGGTGTGCCCCCCGACCTCGTGCTACGCCGCGTACAACCTGATCACCGCGCCGAAGACGCTCGGGCTCACCCTTGAGCTCGGCCACGCCTACACGCCCGAGCAATACGACGCGAGCAGCGGCTGGATCACCAACTTCCTCGGGATCAAGTAGCCGCGGCCCCGCATGAGAGTCATTCCGCTCGGCGCATCACCATGGAGATTCAGGGACTGCTCGGGCACCAGGTGGCTCCCGGCGACCGTGCCCGGGTGCGTCCACACCGACTTGCTCCGCGCCGGCGAGATCCCCGACCCGTTCTGGGGGACCAACGAGGCCGGACTGCAGTGGATCGACGAGCGGGACTGGGAGTACACGGCGGACTTTGACGCCGACCTTGCGCTCCTCGGTGAGGAGGCAATCGACCTCGTCGCGGACGGCCTCGACACCGTCGCGACCGTGCGCGTGAACGGCAGGCGGGTGGCGAGCACCGAGAACATGTTCATCGGCTACCGCTGGGACGTGAGGCCGCTCCTGCGCGCGGGAAAAAACACGCTCACCATCCGCTTCGCCAGCGCGACCCGCCACATCCGCACCCACAGGACCTCCCACCGCCCGCGGGAGATCAACGACCCGGTGGGCGGCTGCACGGCGATCCGCAAGGAGCAGTGCCAGTTCGGCTGGGACTGGGGCCCGCGGTTCGTGACGGCGGGAATCTGGCGCGACATCCGCCTGGAGGGCTGGAGCGGCAACCGGCTCGTGGATGTCGGGGTTTCCCAGGCCCACGCGCCGGACGGGAGCGTGACGCTCTCGATCCGGCCCGAGCTCCTTCGTCCCGACGGGAGCGCCACCATCTCGTGGCGCCTTGGGCTCGGGCCCAAGGCGGTCCTCTCGGGCACGGGCCCGAGCGCCGTCGTCCGCGAACCCAGCCTGTGGTGGCCGAGCGGCCAGGGCGGCCAGCCGCTCTACGACCTTGAGGTGGATGTCGCGGGCTCCGACGGCTCGCCGGTCGGCTCGTGGAGGCGCAGGATCGGCCTGAGGACCGTCTCGCTTGACCAGCACAGGGACAAATGGGGGACCTCGTTCCAATTCCTGGTGAACGGCCGCGCACTCTTTGCCAAGGGCGCGAACTGGATCCCCGCGCACTCCTTCGTCGCGGGCCTGCCCCGGGGGGCCTACGCGCGCGACCTCGAGGCGGCGGTCGCCGCGAACATGAACATGGTGCGCGTCTGGGGGGGCGGGATCTACGAGTCGGAGGACTTTTACGACCTGTGCGACGAGCTGGGCCTGCTCGTCTGGCAGGACTTCATGTTCGCCTGCACCCTCTACCCCGGCGACAAGGCGTTCATCGACAGCTCGAGGCAGGAGGCGGAGTACCAGGTGCGCCGCCTCCGGCACCGGTCCTGCCTGGCGCTCTGGTGCGGCAACAACGAGGTGTGGGGCATCAACGCCCACGAGCTCATGGACCCGAAGAAGAAGGGTCTGAGGGGCGACTACGAGCGGCTCTTCCACGAGGCGCTCCCTGAGGTCGTGGAGCGCCTCGGCGGAGCGACCCCCTACTGGCCCTCGTCCCCCTGGAGGGGCGACGAGGACACGGGCCACCCGGCGGGCGAGGCCCGGGGCGACACGCACTTCTGGGACGTCTGGCACGGGCGAAACCCCGTGAAGGACTACGAGCGGTGGAATTTCCGGTTCGCCTCCGAGTTCGGGATGCAGAGCTACAATTCGCTCCCGACGCAGGCGACGTTCTGCCCGGCGAGCGACGGCAACATCTTCGGGACCGTGATGGAGGACCACCAGAAGAACAAGGGGGGCAACCAGGTCATCCTCGACTACGTGTCCCGGCGGTACCGCTTCCCGAAGGACCAGGCGTCGCTCATCTACCTTTCCCAGCTGAACCAGGTCCACTGCGTGCAGACGGGGACCGAGCACTACAGGCGCAACATGCCCCAGTGCATGGGGGCCCTCTACTGGCAGCTGAACGACTGCTGGCCCGTCGCCTCGTGGAGCTCGATCGAGTTCACGGGGCGCTGGAGGGCGCTCCACCACGCCGCGAGGCGGTTCTTCGCGCCCGCGCTCGTGAGCGCCCACGTCCCCGGGGATGAGGTCTTCACGACCAACAACTACAGGAGCTCGACCGTGCAGCGCGTCCACGTCCACACGAGCTACGACGGCCCGCGCATGGCCAGGGGCGTCGTGCGCTGGGACCTCTTCCACCTCGACGGCCGGGTGCTCCTGAGCGGGAGCAAGAAGGTGGTGCTGCGGCCCATGCGAAGCGTCCGCCAGAAGACGCTCGACCTGGCCGGTCCGATCGCCGAGTTCGGCCGGGACTCGATCTACCTGAGGGTGGCGCTCGACGTCGGCCGAAGGCGCGTCAGCGAGGGCACCGCCCTCCTCACGCTCCCCCGTTTCATGAGCCTTCCCAGGCCGAGGACGAAGGTCTCGTTCCGGGTGAAGGCGCCCCGCTATGCGCTCGTCAGGTTCACGTCGCCCGTGTACCAGCACCGGTTCGAGTTCGACTTCGCCGGGCAGTCGTTCACCTCCAGCGACAACTTCTTCGATCTCTACCCGGGCGAGACGAAGGAGGTGGAAGTCGACTTCGCCGACCGAGTGACGCCGGACATGCTGCGCAAGTCCCTCACCCGCCGCTCGCTCGCCGACACGTACTGACGACCCGTGGCCTCCTCCCCGCCCCCACGCTTGCTGTCGGCCCCCCTGCTGGGTCTGGCTGCCGGGCTCGCGGCCTACGCGGTCCTGCTCTACATCCTGATCGGCGCGGTGCCCGGAGGCTCCGACAACTCAGGCTACTTCAACGAGGCGCGCCTTTTCGCCCGGGGAAGGGTCCACACGCCCATGAGGACCCTCGCGGCGATCCCGCCGGCCGACGTTCCGTACCTCTACGTCCCGCTGGGATTCAAGCCTTCGTCCGGGGATGCCTCGCAACTCGTGCCCACTTACCCCCCGGGGCTCCCCCTCCTCCTGGTCCCGGCGGCCCGCGTGATCGGCTGGCAGCATGCCGGCGACTTCCTGCTCCTGGTCCATTCCCTCGCAGGGATAGCGCTCACGTTTGCGCTCGGGCGCCTCTGCGGGCTGCCGGGCCCGTGGTCCCTCGTTGCGGCCGCGATCCTGGCGGCCAGCCCCATCTACCTGATCACCTCACTCCAGGCGCTCAGCGACGTGCCCGCTACCGTGTGGGCGACCGCCGCGATCGCCGCCGCGCTCAAGAGCCGCGACCGCTCGGGCTGGGCGCTCGCCTCGGGCGCCTGCATCACGGTCGGCTTCCTGATAAGGCCCTCGAACTTCCTAGTCGCGCTCCCGGTCCTGATCGCGGCCGGTCTCTCGCCGCGGCGCCTGCTTCTTGTCGCCCTCGGCTCGATGCCAGGCATCGCCGCGTGGATGGCGATCAACCACGTGGCCTACGGCGACGCGCTGCAGAGCGGGTACGGGGCCCTGGGAGGCGAGTTCCACTCGGACCTCGTGGCGGGAACGCTGGCTTTCTATGCACGCTGGCTGCCGCTCCTCCTGAGCCCCGTGGTCGCCTTCGCGCCGCTGATCCTCGCGCCGTCCCGCACCCCGGCGCGGGTCGCCGCCGTCCTCCTGTCGTGGGCCGCGGCGTTCCTCGCCTTCTACTCGGCATACCGCTGGACGCACGAGCAGTGGTGGTTCCTGCGCTTCGTGTTGCCCGCGGCCCCGGCCCTCATCGTGGGCGGCCTGGCGGCCCTGTGGCATTGGCTCAGCCGGGGAGTGGCCGGTCGGTCCCCAGCCTGGGCGGTGCTGCTGCCCGCCCTCGTCCTCGCGGCCGCCGTCGGCGTCGAGGTGAGCCAGACCCGGCCGCTGCGCGAGGCGTGGGCCATCGGCCACGGCGAGCGCAAGTACGGGCGCGTCTCGCGCTGGCTCGAATCCCACGTCCCGGGGGATTCCGTCCTGATGGTGTCGCAGGCGAGCGGCGCCCTTTATTACTTCACGGGCTTCACGCTCCTGCGCCACGACCAGATCACCCCGCCGGTTGCAGCGCGCATCCGCGCCTCCGTCCAGTCGGAGAAGCGGGCTCTCTACGCCGTGCTCTTCCCGTTCGAGCTGGACGCGCTGAAGCGGCTGCCGTGCGCGTGGACCAAGGTCGGGGCGATCGACGACGTCTCCGTGTGGCGGTGCGACTGGGAGAGCCAAGGAAAGAGCGGCAGATAGCGCCGGTCTTGGTCCGCGTATGCCGCCTTCGGTATCGCGATGTCGCGCTTCTTGATTCCGGGCATGTCCCTCATTGCCCTTCGTGCTTGTTTTATTCTCAGAGTGATCCCCGCCGCAAATCGGCGAGTTACCCGTTAGGATCCGGCTTCTGGGGAACCTAAATGGCCCCTGCCGACAAGATTTCCTTCTACTTTGTCGTGGACCACCGAAGTCAAACCCCACCGTCGCGCCAGATTCGACAATTTGCTCGTCGTAAACTTGGCTCCGCCCAAAGGAAAGACGTATCCACCATTTTTGTCGCCTGAGACCTCGGGCGAAGATAAGCATCGGTTGAGTTCAGACCCATACCATGAAGCGCGATCTAGAAGACCAGTTGCTTGAGTTTTGCGTCCAACAGAAGGCGCATTTCATGCTTTCTCCGTGGCTGGAGCTGCCGGTGTCTCGCGATCACAAGGCGACCATTGCTCTTTATTTGGCTAACACGGCATGGTTCGGCCACCGGCGCGAGCTCCTGAATATTGCTGAACGGCTGCATCGCGGAAGCGTGGGTCACTTCAGTGAGATGGCGCGATCGACAGGCTTTGACCCCAGCCGATTCCGCGGACGTCTCCAAGCGAGGCTTGCTCATGAACAAAGCCTTTCCTGAGCTTTCGCACGCACTTGGCCAGCTTCTCGACCAGATGGATTCCTCCATCCGGCGTGGTGGCTTTGACGGCCCCCCCCATCACCATGTACCTGGCTGGCGGTATGGCTGTTAATTTCTATTGCGGTACACGATATACGGAGGACGTCGATGCCTTCTACACCCGCCGCGTGCATTTGGGTCCCTTCGAGGTGAACTATCTGCACAAGGACGGAAACCCGTCCTTTCTCTACCTGGACAACAACTACAATCCCACGTCCGGCCTCCTGCACGAGTCTTATGCGCACGATGCCGTGGAATGGGTTGGAATCGGAAATGAACGACGGAAGATCCATCTTTTCGTTCTGTCGCCAGTCGACCTCGCTGTGACGAAGGTTTCGCGCTATTCGCCACAGGATCGAGAGGACATTCTTGCACTGGCGGGCGCCGGCCTGATCCAGCCCGACCAGTTTCGGAGTCGTGCCACCGAGGCATTGGTTGATTTCGTGGGAGATAGGGCGCCTGTCATAGCGAACATCGAGCTTTTGAGTCGCCAAATCTCGGTTGAACTATCGCGCCAACCCTACCGTGCGCCTGAGCCTCCAACCATTCCTCCGCCGTCGCGGGACGGCAGGGATAGGGAACTCGAAATCTAAGGGCGGGCCCAAAGGTGGATCCGGGATTCAAACTCCCGGCGCCACGAGCGTGATCACGCACTCCAGGTGGCGGGTCTGGGGGAAGAGGTCGAAGGGCTGGACGGCCGTGGCCGTGTAGCCCGCCGCAAGGAACCCCTTCAGGTCGCGCATCTGGGTCGCAGGGTCGCAGCTCACGTAGACGACCGAGCGGGGCCGGAACGCGAAGAGCTGCCTGAGGAATGACTCGTCGCAGCCCTTGCGCGGGGGGTCGATGACGACAGCCGTCTCCGCGCCTGGGAAATCAAGTCCCGAGAAGATGCTGGAGGCGTCCCCGGCAGTGAAGGACGCGTTGGTGATCCCGTTCGCCGCCGCATTCTCGCGGGCGAAGGCAACCGACGACTCGCTCACCTCGACACCGGCGACGCGCTCGAAGGCGCGCGCCGACGCGAGGGCGAAGAGCCCGCTCCCGCAGTACGCGTCCACGAGGAACCGCGCACCGGCGGCGTGGGCCTGGTCGCGCACGTAGCAGGCGAACGCCGGCAGGATAAAGGGGTTGTTCTGGAAGAAGTCGCGGGCGAGGAAGGACAGGCGCAGGGTCCCGTCGGCCCCGAGCGGCACCTCCTCGGTGACCTTGTCCTCGTGCCGCGAGGTCACCGTCCCGCCGGCGTCCCGCAGGAGCAGGGTCGAACCCCGCTCAAACCCGGCCTCCCCGGCCTCGCGAAGGATCTCGGCCCTCGCGGCGCCCAGCCTCTCGTTGATCGCCTCGGTCGCGATCTCGCAGCGGGGGACGTCCACGATGTCGAAGCGGTTGCCCTGGCGCAGGAAGCCGATCGCCATCTCGCGGCCCTCGCGGCTCGCGTTGAAGTGGGGGGTTATCTTCGAGCGGTAGCCGAACGGGCGCGGCGACGGGACGACCGGAGAGACCGCCAGCGTAAGCCCGGCCATGTGCTCCACCAGCTCAGCCACCTGCCTGCGCTTCCACTCGAGCTGCTCCTCATAGCGCAGGTTCTGGTACTGGCAGCCTCCGCAGGAGCCGAAAAGCGGGCACTTGGGCTCGATCCGGTAGGGCGAGGCCTCGAGGACCTCGATGAGGTCGGCCTCCGAGTAGTTCGCGTGGTTGCGGTAGACCCTCGCGCGAACCCGCTCCCCGGGGAGCGCAAAGGCCACCATGACCACCCATTTCCGGTCGCCCTCCGCCCCCTCCAGGGGAACACGGCCCAGGCCCAGCCCCAGGTTGGTGAGCGTGGATATCGGGACCTCGATCTCCTGGTGGTAGGCGAACGGCCTCTCGTTGAATCTTTTCTTTTTCGACACGGAAGCACCCTACAATTCAAATAGGGCGATGCCCGTCGAGATAATCACCAGCCTCCAGAACCCGCGGTTGAAGCGGCTTGTGCGGCTTCGCGACCGCCGACCGCGCGACGAGGAGCGCAAATTCCTGGTGGAGGGCTACCGCGAGGTGCGCCGCGCGCTCGAGAAGAAGGTGGCACTCGACGAGCTGTATTTCTGCCGCGACTGGTTCCTCGGCACGAACGAGCCCTCGCTCATCGCGCAGGCCGAGGCTTCCGGCGCCGCCGTCTTCGAGCTGTCCAAGGACGCGTTCGCCAAGGTGGCCTACCGGGAGCGCCCCGACGGGATCCTCGCGGTCGCGCCGCAGTGGCGGCGGGCGCTGGCCGACCTCGCGCTCCCCGAGAACCCCTTCATCCTCGTCGTCGAGGCGATCGAAAAGCCCGGCAACCTCGGCACCATCCTCAGGAGCGCCGACGCCGCCGGCTGCGACGCCGTCGTCGTCTGCGACCCGGTGACCGACCTGTTCAACCCGAACGTCGTCCGGGCGTCCACCGGCGTCCTGTTCTCGGTCCCGTGCGTGGTCGAGGCGAGCGAGGCGGTCCTCGCCTGGCTCAAGGGGCGCGGGATCAGGACCGTCGCCACGACCCCCGCTGCAGCAGCCCTCTATTCCGACAGCGACCTGCGCGGCCCGCTCGCGATCATCATGGGCAGCGAGCAGTACGGCCTGAGCGAATTCTGGCTCAAGAACGCGGACCTGCCCGTCAGGATTCCCATGGCGGGCCAGGCGGACTCGCTCAACGTGGCGATGGCCGCGCTGATCACTCTCTTTGAGGCCGTCAGGCAGCGGGGCGCCTCCCGCTAGGGAGTCCTCAGGGCCCCCGGGTTCGGCCGGTTGAGCAGCCACTCGACAAGCTCGGACGTCCCCTGGGCCATCCCCAAGCGGGGGGCGTAGCCGAGGTCGCGCCTGGCGGCGGAGATGTCGAACCAGTGGTCGCTCGCCAGCTCGGCTGCGACGAAGCGGGTCATCGGGGGTTCGCCCGGGAGCGGGATCACGCTCCAGACGGCCTCGCACGCGCCCCCGATCGCGGAGGCCGCCCAGAGGGGGATCCTCCCCGTGACGGGCGGCCGGCCGAGACCGGCGAGCAGCGAGTTGATCCAGTCCCACAGGACCACGGGTTCGCCGTTTGTGATGAAATAGGCGCGACCGCCGGCCGGGCAGCCCTTTGCGGCCAGGGCCCTCTCCGCGGCGATGTGGGCGTCCGCCGCGTTCTCGACGTGGACCATGTCGACCCGGTTCCTGCCGCCCCCGACGATCCGCAGGCGGCCGGCGCCGGCCCGCGAGAGGATCCTCGGCACCAAGTGCGGATCCCCGGGACCCCAGATCAGGTGGGGCCTAAGCGCCACGGTTTTGAGCACGACGCCGTGGGCGCGGATCACCTCGGCCTCGGCCTGCGCCTTGGTCAGGGGATAGGGGCTCGGGCACCGGGTCGTCAAGGAGAGCGACTCGTCCGCCCCAGCGAGGTCGCGCCCGTTGTAGACGACGCTCGGCGTGCTCGTGTGCACGAGCCTTCGGACCCCGTGGACCTTGCAACCGTCGATCACGGCCCGGGTCCCGAGCACGTTGGCCGTGAAGAAATCCGAGCGGTGACCCCAGACGCCGACCTTCGCGGCGACGTGGTAGACGGCCTCCATCCCGCTGCACGCCGCGCGGATCCCCTCTGCGTCCTCGAGGGCCACGCGGATGAACCTCACGCCGCGGGCCTCCAAATCGGGGGCCGGCGTGCGGCCCGCCACGGAGACCTCGCGTCCCTGGGAAATCAGCCTCTCGACGATACGCCGCCCCAGGAAGCCGGTCCCCCCGGTGACCAGGACGGGGCCCCTGCAGGAGTCTTTTGTATCAGCAACAGTCACGCAGTGCGCACGTTACCACAAAAAGGGTGCCGTCAGGCGACCCTAAAGGCTCGCGCCTTCTGCGCCCACTTTGAAAGCGCGAGCCGGTGGATCTTTGCGTTGTGCCGCACGTCGACGGGAAGGTGCGTGCGGAAGAAGAAGGTGCTGATGGGCGCGGTATGGGTATGACTGAGGGCCATGACCCTAAGCTCGGCGGCAAGCTGCCGCGCCTCTGGATCGCCGCGGGTCCGTGTCTCGACGACAAGCGCGGGCTGGCCGCCGACCCCGATGAGCGCGCATCGCCTCGCCCGGGGGTGGGAGCGGAAGACCTGCTCGCAGGGCTCGGTGTACATCGTGCCGTCAGGGCCCTCGACGCGCTCGGCCTTGCGCCCCAGGAACCAGAGGCGGCCAGCTTCGTCGATCATGCCGCAGTCCCCCATGCGGTGCCAGAACGACCGGGGGTCCGACGGGTCGGCGAGCTTTGCGGCGCGTGTCTCCTCCGGGAGGCCGTCATACTCGCGGGTCACGTTGGGGCCGCGCACGATGATCTCCCCGACGGCCCCGCTCGGAAGGGCGGCTGCCGCGACCCCCTCGCCCGAGAGCGGGATGATCCTCACGTTGACGCCCGCCACCGGTCGCCCGACGCAGGCCCCGCGGGTCGACTTCGGGTCGATCTCGCCCGCCTCCACGGTGCTCACGGGGAGGGCCTCCGTCGCCCCGTACGGGCTGTGGAGGCGCCCGCCGTCGAGGAAGGCCCGCGAGGCCTCCCACAGGTCGGCGGGGACCGGCGCACCGGCGCACAGGACGCGGCGCAGGCTTGGAAGCGTGATCCCGTTCGCCTTGCAGTGCTCGGCGACCCTCCGCCATATCGTCGGGGAGCCGAAGGAGTTCGTGACGCCCTCCTGGCGGATCGCCTGGACGATCCCCGCGGGATCGGCGCGCGCCGGGTGGCGGGGGTCGATCTCGGGGATGACGCTCGTCATTCCAAGCGCCGGATTGAACAGCGCAAAGATCGGGAGCAGCGGCAGGTCGATCTCTCCCGGCTCTATGCCGTACGTGTCGCGGATCATCCCTATCTGGGACTCGAACATGCCGTGCTCGTAGCAGACGCCCTTCGGGGACCCGGTCGACCCCGAGGTGAAGAGGATGGCCGCAAGGTCCCCGGGTTCCGCGGTCGCCGCGTCCGCGGCCGGGCCGCCCGCCCCCGCCACGCGCGCGGTCAGCGAGCCGCTCACCGGGACCCGGACCTCCACGCTCTGGAAGGCGCGCCTGCACACCCGGGAGAGGATCTGGGAAACGGGGATGCCCACCAGGGCGCGCGGACGGGAGCGCCGGACGCAGGAAAGGAAGTTCCCGAGGCCCATGCCCGGGTCGATGATGACCGGGACGGCGCCGACCTTGAAGAGCGCGAACGCGAGGGCCACGAGAGGAAGGCCGGGCCTGACCATGACAAGCGCCCGGTCGCCGCGCACGACCCCCCTCTCCCTGAGCCGCGCGCACCAGGCGTCGGTCTCCGCCAGAAGCCCCTCGAAGGTCAGGGCGAGGTAGTCGATCCCGCCCGAGGCCGTCCTCCCCCTGGGGACCTTGAGCGCGGTCGCCCCGGGTTGCGCGGCGGCCATCCTTTCCAGATGCCGGGCGATGTTTGCGTTCACGCTTTGAGCGAGGGCGCCTCGGCAAGGAGCGAGGCCTGCCAGGGCAGGAGGATCTCGCTGAGCTTGCGGGGCGTCCGTGCAATCTGCGAAAGCTGCGACCTGTTCGCGATCAGGGTCGGCTCGATCGATATCTTAGCGGCGATCTTGTCCCGCTCCTCCTTGATCCTATCCAGGAGGGCGATCTCGGCCTGGGTGAGCGGGATGTGGCTCGGGTCGCGCCCCGGACGCCGCGGGAGCGTGTGCGGATCCCTCTCGAGTCCGGCCCGGACGGCCGCGGAGAGCGAGCCGATCAGCCGCGCATGGCGCTTGCCCAGGTTGACCTCGGCCAGGATCGAGTCCGCGGAGCGGCCCTCGTCGGCAGCGCCGGCGACGCGCACCAGGAATTCGTTCGAGCAGACCTTGAAGGGCGGCGTGTCCAGCCTCTGCGCCTGCTCCTGGCGCCAGTGCCAGATGGAGTGAAGGACGCTCTGCCCGGTCGCCCTGAGCCGCTCGGACCTGCCGATCCGCCAGTCGTTCTCGTCCGGCGGCGCGAACCCCGTCGTGCCGGCCTCGATCTGGGCCCTGCACTGCTGCTCCATCCAATCGGTCCGGCCGAGCCTCTTGAGCTCGCGCGCGAGGATGTCGCGCAGCGCCGGCAGGTACCAGACGTCGAGGGCCGCGTAGTCGAGGAGCTTCTGGGTGATCGGCCGGCGCGACCAGTTGGCCTTCTGCCCGTCCTTGTCGAGCTTCACCCCAAAGTTGTCCTCGATGAGCGACGCAAGCCCGATGCGCCCGCGCCCGAGCAGCTGGGCCGCGAGCATCGTGTCGAACAGGCTCTTCGCCCGGAACCGGCAGAAGTCGTGGAGAAGCCTCAGGTCGAAGTCGCTCCCGTGCATCACCAGGTGCTTCTTCGCAAGGCGGCGCCAGAGGGGCTCCAGGTCGATCGGGGCCAGGGCGTCCAGGAGGAACACCTCACCTGCCACGTAGAACTGGAGCAGGCACACCCGTACCCGGAAGCGGTACATGTTGTCGGCCTCCGTATCCATGACGACCTCGTCCGACTTCTCTATGGCCTCGAGGAGGGGTTGGATCCGCCCGGGCTGGTCGATCAGGGTAAAGCCCGATATACGAGGGTGTTGTGTCTTTACGCCCAGCAGTCGGCGTACCGGGTGCGGCAGGAAACGGGAAATCATCGCAGTCTAGCGAAGCGTGGATGGCCGGGGGAGCTAGGGCGATTCTTAAAAAAGGGTCGCGCTCTAGGGTGACACCTTGTCGATGCGCGTAGCGAAGGTCCTGCTGCTGCCCGTCGCGGGGATGTCGAGCGTGTAGGATCGGCCGTCCGGGGCCACCCTCATCCGGATGAGGTTCCCCGGGCAATTCGGCGAATCCGGCCCCGTATTGGCGATAAACCCGGCCGCCGTGTTGTTCGCCTCCTCGCCCGGCCGCACGTTCCTGTGGACCTGATAGATCGCCTGGATCCCGGGCGAGGACCTCAGGCCCTCCACCGTCGAAGGAGCCGTTCCCTTGGTCGGCCCGTTGTTCATCACAGCGACCGTGGGGGCCAGGCTGTGGATCAGCACGGGGTTGTTGCTGAAGCCAAGGCCGTGGTGGTCCACCTGATACACGTCGACCTGGCCGGCCAGATTCACGGGCGCCACCAGCCTGCCCTCCATGTTCCATGTCAGGTCGCCCCCGTCGAACATCCTGAACGGCCCGAATTCGATCACCCACGCGCTGCTGTTGGCGTTGTCCGTCGTGTCGACCTCGTGCTGCGTGAGCTCGGAGGAAAGCGGATTCCTCGCCGCCCCCGCGGGGGCGGCCACGAAGGACTGCCTGGCCCCTAGGCAGCGCATCGACAGCCGGGGCGAGAGCGGTCGCTGCGCCAGGGGGACCGTGTCACCCGCGGCCACCGTGTGGCGCGGGATCGCCAGCTGCCGGTAGGGCCTGCTCACGGAGCGCCAGAAGCCGGTGTCCGATCCGTGGTCCGGATCGGCGTCGGGGATGCCGTTGTCCCAGAGGTGCAGGATGGGAATCAACGGCACTATGACGGGGACTCCGCCGTAGTGGTCCACGTGGAAATGCGTGACGATCACGTAGTCGAGCCCTTCCAGGCCCGCGTCCCCCCTGGCCGCCTTGGCGATGCGGCCGGCGACAGCCGGGTATCCGGAATCCACCAGAACCGACTCGCCGGCCGGGGTTACGATGAGGGTCGAGCCTCCCCCCTCGGAATCCACCCAGTACACATCCAAGGTCCCGGTCCTCTGGTCCGCAAGAAGGGGAACCGCGGAAAGGGCGGCGCAGGCAGCAAGGACCAGCGTTCGGGGCGTCGTCATGGGGATTGCTCGACCCGGCGCCCGGAGGCGGGCGAGATCGTCACCTGCGGGATACATGTTGCCGGGCATTTCACAAATCTGTTCTTGCTCCGCGCACGGCGTCCCTCAGTCCGACCAGGCATGGAGGAACTCGCCCACCAGCTCCGGCAGGTCCGCGCTGTACCCGCCCTCGAGGACCGCCGCCGCGGGGAACCCGGTGTGCTGGAGCCAGCGTCCGAGGGACGCGAAATCCTCCACCTCGAGGGTCATGTCGGTTATCGGGTCGCCGACATAGGCGTCAAAGCCCGCCGAGACCAGCACCAGCTCGGGCCTGAACCCGACGATCGCGTCCAAGGACGCGCGCAGCGCGTCCATGTGGGCATCCCTGGACCCGTCCGGGGCCACGCACCAGTTGCGGATGTTCCCCAGGTCGGTCAGGCCCGTCCCCGGATATCCCGGCGACTGGTGCACCGAGCACACGAGGAAGCCCTCGCGGCCGACGAGGATCGACTCGGTGCCGTTCCCGTGGTGCGCGTCGAAGTCCCAGACCGCGATGCGGTGGATGTCGTAGTCGCGCCGGGCGGCGAGCGCGGCGATCGCGACCTGGTTCAGGTAGCAGAAACCCATCGCCTGGCTCGCGGACGCGTGGTGCCCCGGCGGGCGCATGAGCGAGAACGCCGGGCGCCCCGTGTCGTGCGCATGCTTCGTCGCCAGGAGGGCGGCGGCGACGGAGCGCCGGGCGTGGAGCCCGATTCCGGGAACGTATTTGGTGTCCGCGTCGAAGTCGCTCGGCAGCTCAAGGCGCGCCAGGTGCGCCGGCGTGTGCGCAAGCAGGAGGGTGGAATCCGGGACCTCGCCCAGGTCGGACCTCCACGCCCACCCGGGGTAGTTCTCCTGCAGGTAGGCGGCGGTCCTTGTCACCCGCTCCGGCCTCTCGGGATGACCCAGCACATTGTACTCGGCGCACCGCGGATCGTGAAGGACGAGCACGGACATCGGTCTGGATCGTGGGCCGTCGGTCAGCTCCCCATTCCCGCGGCGCCGTCGCGGCCGCGCACCTTCGCCTTGAATTCGTCGGCGGGGCACCCGCATCCGCCGCCGCACCCGGGCTTGCGCCGCTTCGCGAACGCGCGAACGACGAGCCACACCGCGGCGGTCGCCACGACGAGGAGGGCTGCGAGGGTCTGGAACTCCGGTGTCATCTTTCTGCTAGAAACCTAACGCGGTGCCCCCCTGGTACACAACAAACGATATGATCCAGGCGGCGCCCGTCATGTAGGCCGTCTGGAAGAGGGGCCAGCGCCACGAGTTGGTCTCCCGGCGCACGACGGCGATCGTGCTCATGCACTGCATCGCGAACACGTAGAAGACCATGAGCGTGATGCAGACAAGGGGGGTGAAGAGCATCCGCCCGTCCGGCCACTTCGCGGCGCCCAGGGCGTGCTGGAGCGGTTTCGTGTTCTCGGCATCCGACTCGGCGTTGAAGACGACCCCCATCGTGCTGACGAAGACCTCCCGCGCCGCGAACGAGCTGATGAGACCGATGCCGATCTGCCAGTCGAAGCCAAGCGGCTTGATCAGGGGCTCGATCGCGTGGCCCGCCCGGCCCGCGAAGCTCTGCGCGAGCTGCTGGGTGTCCGTCGCCCCCTCGGGGGCCTTGGGATAGGCGGCAAGGAACCAGAGCACGATGCTGATCCCCAGGATCACGGTGCCGGCGCGCTTCAGGAAGAGTCCCGCCCGCTCGATCATGTGGAGGGCGACGTCGCGGACCCGCGGGAGCCGGTAGGGCGGAAGCTCCATGATCATGAGCGGCGGCACGCCCTTGAGGAGGGTGCGCTTGAAGAGCCAGGCGAACCCGAAGGCCCCCAGCGTCCCGAGCGCGTACATGAGCACCATGATGCCCACCTTTGTGGCGATCGACCCGCTAGCATTCGGAAGGAGGGCCGCGATCATCAGCAGGTACACGGGAAGCCGGGCCGAGCAGCTCATGAGCGGCGCGACCAGGATCGTGACGAGCCGGTCCTTCGGGTCCTCGATCGTGCGCGTCGCCATGATGCCGGGGATCGCGCAGGCGTAGGAGCTGAGCAGGGGGATGAAGGACTTGCCGTTGAGCCCCACCCTGCTCATGAGCCGGTCCATGATGAAGGCCGCCCGCGCCATGTAGCCCGTGCTCTCAAGCAGGCCGATGAAGAAGAAGAGGATGAGGATCTGGGGGAGGAACGTGATGATCGTGCCCACACCGCCGATGACCCCGTCGGTGATCAGGTTGCGCAGGTCGCCCGCGGGCATCATCTCCTTGGTCCAGTTCGCCAGGGCCGTCGTCCGTCCTCCGATCCAGTCCATCGGGGCCTGCGCCAGGGAGAATATGCTGAAGAAGAGCAGCGTCATCACGGCGCCCAGGACCAGCCAGCCCCAGACCGGGTGGGTGACGACGGCGTCAATCCGGTCGCTCGGCGTCGGGGCCGACGAATGCGCCGCCTGGACCACCTCGGACGCCATCTGGCCGATCACCTCGTAGCGGGAATTCACGAGGGTTCCCGCCCAGTCCATCCCCTCGGCCTCCCAGCGCTTCTGCCAGGACCTGAGGATCTCCTCCGTGCGCCTGTCAAGCGGGGTCGATCCCGCGACCCGGACGGAGTCCTGGTCGGTGAGGAGAAGGAGCGCCTCGGCCCGGGCGATGAGGGGGGCCTTCCCGCCGTTAACGACAAGCGACGCCTGAAGCTCGGCGACTGCGGAGGAGATGGCCGCCGGGATGTTCCAGGCGTGCCGGGAAAGCGGCGGGTCCACCCGGCTCATGGCGAGCTTGAGCTCGATGATCCCCTTGCCGTTGACGGCCTCGCACGGGATCACCGGGATCCCGAGGATCTGCTCCAGGCGCGCCGCGCGGATCACGAGCCCGGACTGGGACGCGAGGTCCATCATGTTGAGGACGACGATCACGGGCCTGCCGAGGTCGAGCACCTGGTGCACCAGGTACAGGTTCCGCTCAAGGTTGGTCGCGTCGACGATGCACAGGATGCGGTCGGGCTGGGGCGTGTCGGCGCGCCGGCCGAGGAGGACGTCGCGGGTCACCGCCTCGTCGGGCGAGCGGGCCGCGAGCGAGTAGGCCCCGGGGAGGTCGATCAGCGTGATCGGCTGGCCGTGCTGCGAGTAGGAGGTCCCGATCTTCTTCTCGACGGTGACCCCGGGGTAGTTGCCCACCTTCTGCTTGAGCCCCGTCAGGGCATTGAAAAGCGTGCTCTTGCCGCAATTGGGATTGCCAACCAGCGCGTAGATGGGGGCTCTGGCCTGCCCGGTCATGGCTCCTTAGTCTCCACAACCACGTGGACCGCCTCGCTCTTGCGCAGGGTCAGGTGGTATCCCCTCACCTTAATCTCGATCGGGTCGCCGAACGGCGCGCACCTCACGAGCGTCACCGGGGTGCCCACGAGGAGCCCCATCTCGCGCAGCCTGATGGAGGCGGGGCCCGTCTTCGGGAATTCCCGGACGACTGCGGACGCGCCGGTCGGCAGATCGGACAGCTTTACCAACGCCGCCATGGGATCGCCCCGCCCCTAGCGGGGGCCCGTCCGCTCAACGAGGATTTGGCTGGCCGCGCTGTGGCTTAGCGCGATTCGGGTGCCATTGACCTGGCAGAGGATCGTGCGGTTGCCTGAGACCTTGGTCACGTAGGCGGATTCGCCGAAGCCCATCTCGCGGACCCGCTGGCAGAATTCCGAGTCCCCCTTCAGTTTGCACACGCGTCCCGTCGCCCGCACGGGAAGCTGGCAGAGGGGAAAGGGGGAGAGGTTGGGCATCGCGGCGACTGCGGAATCCGATTGAGGCAGTAGAATATGGGAACTGAGACTCAGTTTCAAGAAATTGTTGTTCATGGGGACGTCCTCGGTCCCAGAACGGCTACCCCTCAATTCTCAAAATTGCATCATATTTGGCCTAAAAGGGCTGTTTTTGCCCATTAAACAGCAATAAATGACCATAAAGCGCCTTTTATTGGCCAAGGCCCTGAACCCTTCGCAGGGCCCGATCCCACCCTATTTGCGGCGTTTGCCGATCACCGCGAGCTGGGCGACCGAGTAACGGACAAGCCCCTCGAGGCGCTCGACCTCCGCCGTATCGAGGTGGGCGCTGCCCCGGAGTGCCTCCTGGGCGCGCTTCATCGCGCTCTCGACCGCGCCCCCGTCGATCTTCTCCTCCTGGATCGCGCTGTCCGCGAGGATGGAAACCTTTGAGCCGCTGACCTGGGCGAAGCCCCCGCCGACGACGAGGAGCTGGGTCACCCCACCCTTCGTGGCGCGCAGTTCCCCCGCGCCGACCTGGGTCACCAGCGGGATGTGTCCCGGCAGGATGCCCACTTCCCCCTCCACGGTCGGGATGACGACCGTGTCGACCGTCTCGGAGTAGACCCGGGCCTCTGGGGTGACGATCTCGAGGATGAGCGACATCGGGCTACTTCTTTGACGCGGCGATGACCTCTTCGATTCCGCCCTTCATGTAGAAGTCGCCCTCGGGCACGTCGTCGAGTTGCCCGTCGAGGATCATCTTGAAGCCGCGGACCGTCTCCTTGACGGGGACGTACTTGCCCGGGGCGCCCGTGAACACCTCGGCGACCGAGAACGGCTGGGAAAGGAAGCGCTGGATCTTGCGCGCGCGGTAGACCGTCAGCTTGTCCTCGGGCGAGAGCTCGTCGAGGCCGAGGATCGCGATGATGTCCTGGAGGTCCTTGTAGCGCTGGAGGACCCGCTGGAGCTCGCGCGCCACCTGGTAGTGCTCCTCGCCGACGATCGATATCTCGAGCGCCTTCGAGACGGACGCGAGCGGGTCGACCGCGGGATAGATGCCGAGCTCGGCGATCGAGCGCTCAAGCACGATGGTCGAGTCGAGGTGGGCGAAGGTGTTCGCGGGTGCCGGGTCGGTCAGGTCGTCCGCCGGCACGTACACGGCCTGCACCGACGTGATGGACCCCTTGTTGGTCGAGGTGATCCTCTCCTGGAGGAGGCCCATCTCGTTGGCGAGCGTCGGCTGGTAGCCGACGGCCGACGGCGAGCGGCCGAGGAGCGCCGAAACCTCGGAGCCGGCCTGCGAGAACCGGAAGATGTTGTCGATGAAGAGCAGCACGTCCTGGTTCTTCTCGTCGCGGAAGTACTCGGTCATGGCGAGGGCCGAGAGCGCGACCCTCATGCGCGCGCCCGGGGGCTCGTTCATCTGGCCGTACACGAGGGCGACCTTGGACTTGGACAGGTCCTTCTGGTCGATGACCCCGGCCTCGGACATCTCGTGGTAGAGGTCGTTGCCCTCGCGCGAGCGCTCGCCGACCCCGGCGAAGACCGAGAACCCGCCGTGCGCCTTGGCGATGTTGTTGATGAGTTCCAGGATGACGACCGTCTTGCCGACGCCCGCACCGCCGAAGGCACCGGCCTTGCCGCCCTTGATGAAGGGGCAGATCAGGTCGATGACCTTGATGCCTGTCTCCAGGATCTGCGCCTTCGTGTCCTGGTCGACCAGGGCCGGGGCGGGACGGTGGATCGGGTAGCGCTTCTCGTACTTCACCTCGCCGCGCCCGTCGACCGGGTTTCCCGTCACGTCAAAGATTCGCCCCAGGACCCCGGCGCCGACCGGCACCGAAATGGGGGCGCCGGTGTCGACGACCGTCATGCCGCGCTTGAGCCCCTCGACCGACGACATCGCGATGGCGCGGGCGACGCCCCCGCCGAGGTGCTGCTGGATCTCGAGCGTCAGGAGCTCCTTCTTCCCCGACACCTCGAACTCGATCGTGAGCGCCTGGTAGATCGGCGGGATCGTGTGCTCGGCAAACTGGACGTCGACCACGGGGCCGATCACCTGGACAATTTTTCCTGTGTTCATTGTGTCGAAGAAGGGATGGGTTTTGCTTTTGAAAGGGTCGTGGGCCTTAGGCGGCGCTGAACTGGGCGGCGGCGATCTCGAGGATCTCCTGCGTGATCGCGGCCTGGCGGGCCTTGTTGTACTCGAGCGTCAGGTCGCCGAGCAGCTCCGTCGCGTTGTCCTTCGCGGTCTTCATGGCGACCATCCGCGCGCTGTGCTCGGACGCCTTCGCCGAAAGGGCGATCTGGTGGATCTGGTGGTCGACGTAGAAGGGAAGGAGGGCGTTCAAAACCTCGCCCACGCTGGGCTCGAACAGGATCTCGCGGTCGTCGTCCTCGGTGGCGGCCCCCGTCTTGGGCTTGCGGAACTGGTCGAGAAACTCCTTCAGGCTCCTGAGGGGCAGCACCGGGCGCACGATCGACTCCTGGACGAGCGTGTTCTTGAACCTCGGGTAGATCACCTCGATCGTGTCGATCTCGCCCTCGAGGTACTGCTTCACCATGAACTGCGCGGCCACCTTCACCTCGTTGAACGGGACGCGGTCGTGGACCTGGAAGTCCGCCACCATCGCGCGTTTCGTGCGCGCGAGGAACTGCGTCCCCTTGCGGCCGATCGAGTAGAACTTCGCCGGCGTGTGGATCTCGGCGACCAGCTTGAAGAGGTTCGCGTTGAGGGGGCCGCACAGGCCCTTGTCCGTCGTGATGAGAAGGATCCCGCGGACCTTGACGTCGCGGTGGACGAGGAAGGGGTGCGCGGACTCCTCGATCCCGTGCGAGAGCGCGGCAAGCACCTCGGCCAGCAGGTTCGCATAGGGCAGGCCGCTGACGGCGACCTGCTGCGCCTTCTTCATCTTGGACGCCGCGACAAGCTCCATCGCCTTGGTGATCTGGCGGGTGTTCTTGACCGACTTGATGCGTCGGCGGATGTCGCGGGTGCTTGCCATCGTGGTTTCCTCCTGGGGTGCTTCGCGTTTGTCTCCCTTAGGCGGTGTAGGAGCTCTTCCACTCCTCGCACGCCGCCTGGAGCTTGGCCTCGAGGTCCTTGTCGAGGGCCGCCTTCGTGCGGATCTCCGTGAGGAGGGGCTCCTTGCGGGTCGTGAAGAACGTCTTCAGGGACGAGGCCGCTTCGACCACCTTCTTGATGTCGACGGGCTCGAAGAAGCCCTTCTGCATGGCGAAGAGGACCGAGACCTGGAGCTCGATCGGCAGCGGCGCGAACGCCGGCTGCTTGAACAGCTCGACGATGCGGCCGCCGCGGTCGAGCTGGGCCTTGGTCTTCGCGTCCAGGTCGGAGCCGAACTGGGCGAACGCCGCGAGCTCGCGGAACTGGGCGAGCTCGCCCTTGAGCTTACCGCCGACCTGCTTGGTCGCCTTGATCTGCGCGGCGGATCCGACGCGCGAGACCGAGAGGCCGACCGAGACGGCCGGTCGGATGCCCTGGTTGAAGAGGTCCGTCTCGAGGAAGATCTGGCCGTCCGTGATCGAGATCACGTTCGTGGGGATGTATGCCGAGACGTCGCCCGCCAGGGTCTCGATGATGGGGAGCGCCGTGAGCGAGCCCTTGCCGTCGAGGCGCGCCGCGCGCTCGAGGAGCCGGCTGTGGAGGTAGAACACGTCGCCCGGGTACGCCTCGCGGCCGGAGGGGCGCTTCAGGATCAGCGAGATCTGGCGGTAGGCGACGGCGTGCTTGGAGAGGTCGTCGTAGACGATCAGGGCGTCCATCCCGTTTTCCATGAACCATTCGCCGATGGCCGCGCCCGAGTACGGGGCGAGGTACTGGTTCGCCGGGTTGTCCCCGGCGGGGGCCGCGACGATCACCGTGAACTCGAGGGCTCCGGCGGCCTCGAGGGCCGAGAGCGTGCGGACGACGTTCGAGTTCTTCTGCCCGATGGCGACGTAGATCGAGTAGACCGGCCTGAAGTTCTTGTCGCCCGAGGCGAGGCCGACCTTGTTGATCTTCGCCTGGTTGATGATCGTGTCGATCGTGATG
>CAYPXZ010000015.1:2327-78311 GCA_964414785.1 uncultured Opitutaceae bacterium | reverse complement strand
GGCGACGGGTCACCACTTGGATGGTTGTGCGGTCATTATGACCCACACTTTTCAGGCGGGTATGCCGACCTCGTTTCAGCATCGGCCGGCGATGAAAACGGCTATATCGTCGTTGCCCAGAAAAGCACTCTATCGGAGCCCGACTCGTACCTCCCCAAACGTCAACCCTCCGCGACACGGTCACCGAGCATCCGATCCAATGTAGCCCTTCCTTGGAGGTACTCGGACTCGAAGCCAAGCTTGCGGACAAGGTGCTGGAAGCGCAGGTCGTCGCGCACTTCATCATAATACGGGGCGTAGATCAGCCGGGCATAGATCGTTGGGGGGATCTGGTCGAGAATGGGTAAAGCCTCCTCGAAACGGCCCACGGCCTGCAGCATGGGGCCGGTCTGCCTCCCCCCGTCAGTTTTCCAGGCGCTTAGATACTTATCGACCTCCTCGGGCGAACCCGAGCGGTGCAGCACATAGATCGCCTCCTCGCCTGCCCACCAGCTTGTGTCTCCAGGGCCATCGTTGAGTGCTAGGCGGGCCTCTGCAGCGGCCTCCTGCGTACGCCCAAGCCCGAGCAGCGCAAAAGCACGTGCGCTTTGCAACGGTGGATAAACTTCATTCCTCAACGTCAAGGCGCGGTCCGTTATCGTTAAGGCCTCCTGGAACTGTTTGGCGAAGTTAAGCTGACTCGCGTAGATGATCAAACTACTGAAAGCGAGCGGATCGAGCGCCAAGGATCGTTCGAGTTCCAGCAACCCCTTGTCGAGCTTCCCCTGCGCGGCAAAGAGATGGGCGTGCCACTGATGAGCGATTGCATAATTGGGGTTCAACCGGAACGCCTGGACAAAATGCCTCTCGGATTCAGCCCATCGGTGCAGATGATAATATACTACACCTAATGCCGCGTTGGCCTCTCCCAACGATGGATCGAGCTTAAGTGCAAGTTCGGCCTCAAATGAGGCCTTCATCAAGTTTTCCTTGTATGATGACAGGCCGGAAGCTGATGCGTACCAGGCTCTGACTCCCCACACGTCCGCTAGACCCGCGTGTGCCGGTGCAAAATCGGAATCAATTTCCAGAGCCTTGGCAAAAGCCCGCTCGGCTTTATCGAAACCGTCTCGCGTGCGCAGATTCCAAAAGTGACGGCCTTCGAGCACCAGCCGGTGTGCCTCCGGGTTGACCGTTTGAGCGACACGCACCGCCCCGCCGAGCTTCAGCTGCAGGCTTTTCGCAATGAGGCCGGCAATTTCGTCTTGGACTGCGAATATGTCCTGAAGCTCGCGGTCGAAGGTTTCCGACCAAATCTGGAATCCGTTGGAGGCATTGATGAGCTGCGCGGTTATGCGGACCTTAGTTCCGGCCTTGCGAACGCTGCCCTCGACAACGTGCGCCACCCGGAGGGTGCGCGCAATTTCGGCAATGGGAACGTTCTTCCCCTTGAAGTAAAACGCAGAGGTTCTTGCGGCAACGTTTAACCTGGGGATTCGGGCAACCAGGTTCAATAGTTCCTCGCTGATTCCGTCGCTGAAGAACTCATTTTCCGGGTCTCGGCTGAGATTTGCAAAAGCAAGGACGGCGATGGATTTCTCATCTGGGAGCGATGACGGTGCAGGATGCTTTGCGACAATCGAAGGTTTACTGGGCTCAGCGAGGAGACTCTTCACGTGCTCCACGAATTGCTGCGAAGGCAAACCGCCTTGTAGTCGCATCCACTGGACGCGCAGGAATTCAGGCGGAACCACGGCACCTGAGTCCGATGTTTCGTCGACCACGAGCGGCACCAGGAACGGGACCCCCTCGGCCATCAGGTGGGTGCGCTCCACCGCTAGCTTCCATTCCAGTCGAAAATACCCTTCGGATCTTTCCTGTGTCCGGGCCGAAATAACCGGCAGGAACAAGGTGCACGCTTTGATCTGTTTTCTGATTTTTTGATCCCAGGCATCGCCTCCTCGGAGTTCGTTGAGATCGAACCACACCTCGACGCCGTTGCTGCGCAGCGCTTCCGCGGTTCGTTGGGCCGCAGCGATGTCGTCGCGGGCATAGCTGATGAACACAGCTCGGGGAGATCCGGTTTCCATATCTCAGGGCAGGGGACCGCCCATATTCCCTGCGCGGCAGTGAAATGCGAGATGAAATCCCTTAAAGGACAAGGGCTAGCGACAGTCTAGCAGCTTTGTCGACAGGAGATTCGGTTAAAGTCGTCGAACCTGGTCATGATTCATCACGTCGAAGAGAATGATCTCCTGGTGATCGAGTCGGAAAACCAATCGCCAGCGCAGATCGAGTCTCGCCTCCCAGAAGGCCGATCCATGCAACTGGCGGACCCCATAACCGGTGTGGCGGTGAGGGTCTGAAATCAGGGAAGGCAGCGCGACGATCGTCTCAATCACCCGGTTCCTGAGTCGGGGATCAAGCACTCTCCACGTACCCGCGAATCTTCGGGTCGCGTAAATAGCCCGGTCCATGGCTTCAGTTTTCCTTGAGTGCCTTTGCGGCTGCCGGGGTTTTCCTTCCGAGGAACTTCAACTGACCTTCCTTTCGGTCGGCCTCAATCTCCCGCTCGAAGGACGCCAATGCGCTCACGGGGACCTTTGGCCAGATCGCTAGGTCTTCTTCCAGGACTCGCGTCAACGTGACCGCAGGCTTTGCACCTCGCATGATTAGGATTTCCTCGCCTCGTTCAGCGGCCGCGACCAATGCGCTCAGTTTTGCTTTCGCTTCAGAAATTGTGAACGTCTTCATCTTTGGAGATGGTCCACTATCTAGTCTAATAAATGGTCCGATCAAAGAACTATCTGTGTGGGAGTTTGGTTTCATAGGGAGTCAAAGTAGCCCGGCCTCGCGAAAGCTGTAGTAGCCGCGCCCCAAGGGATCTGCGCCGCGGCGTCCAATGATAACATGATCCAGCAGAGGAATATCCACAGCCGAGGCAGCCTCCCTTAGCTGCCTCGTGAGTTGGATATCCGCAGCACTTGGGGCCGGGTCACCTGATGGATGATTGTGAACGCATATTACGGCTGCGGCCGCCTCCCTGATTGCGGAACGAAACACCTCCCGCGGGTGTGCGAGGGCTGCGGTCGCGGTTCCCGACGAGACCTCAACCTTCTTCCTTAGACGGTTTCTCCGGTTCAGGCAGAGAACCCAGAACTTCTCCACGTCCAGCCCCGACACGACGGGATTGAGGTGGGTGGCGATAAGGTCCGCCCGGTTAAGGACGGGCGACTCGCATAGGGGAAGGCCGAGCGCCCTTCGGGCGACCTCCATCACGGCGACGAGCTGCAGGGCCTTCACGCGGCCTATGCCCCTTAGGCTCCGGAAGTCCGCCTCGTGCCAGGCGAGGAGGCCGGCAAAGGACCCCGCTTCCGCCACAAGGCGCGACGAGAGCGTGATCACGTCCTGCCCCCGGGTTCCGTTGCGAAGCAGCATCGCAAGGAGCTCGGCGTCGCTCAGGGCCGCGGCCCCGAGGCGCTCCAGGCGCTCCTGCGGCCTCTCGCCCACGGGCATGGTTCTTAGCCGGTTGGTGGGGTAGGGGGCGTCGGGGTGCGGGGTATCGGCCATGGAATTCAAGGAATTTTTGCGAACGATGGCCACGGCCCATAAATAAACAATCAAATTAGACATGTCTTATAAAATGGCGGCGCGCGGACCGGGCGGCATGATTCCCCTCTGGGGGCCTGGGGGGAACACCCTAGGCGCTCCCGGATTGTCCCGTACTTACCCGATTTGGACCCCAGGCAAACCGGGTGAAGTCCCTGTCCCCTTCGATGGGTACCCCCTATTCAGAAAAAACGCCCGCGGGCGTTTAATGGGCTCATGCAAAACGAGCAGACCTCAAACAGGACCCCGGGCCTCCCGCAAATCTCACGTTGGGCGGTCCTCGGTGCCATTGCGATCGCCGGTCTGGGCTTCTCGGGATGCGCCACGCAGACGTCTGAACGGTTCTCGCCTCAAGCGGTGGCAGCGATGTCGCCTTCGGCCGAGCTCGTGCAGCCCTTTGACGCGATGCGCTTGGGGAAGAAGTACGTCGTCGACCACCCGGGCACCGAGTTCCTTGTGGGAAGCGGCGATTCTATGCTGCCACTCTACAGGGATCATACGGTTGTCGTTACGCAGAAAACCGCGGTGGGAGACCTTAAGGCCGGAATGACGGCGGTCTACATCGGCGAACTGGGCCGCCCTGTGGCCCACGTGCTTGTGAAGAAGACCTCCGACGGATGGGTGGCGATGGGCGTCGGCAATGCCGAATGCGACTCGACCCTGGTCACGGCGGAGAACCTGGTGGGCGTCGTCGTGAAGGCCTATGAGCCCACGAGCAGCCCGATGGTGGCCCTCCTCAACGAGGAGGCGGCGAGAAACGCGGTGGCGTCGATGCCGTGAGCATCGAGGGCGCCCGCTTCTCAGAAGTGCTTGACGTAGCCGTTGCGGCGAAGCCGCTCGAGCCACCGGTCCTCGTACTCCCGCCCCATCTGCTGGACGAGAATCCTTTCGATCTGGTCGCGAACCTCGTCAAGCGGCTGGATTCCGGCGTACTTCCGGTCTTCGGCGAAGAGAAGGAAACAGCCCTCGGGCAGCACCACCGGATCCGAGCACTCGCCCTTCTTGACGGCAAAGAGGGGCTCGCTGAATTCGGGCTTGAGGTCGGACCTTTTCATCCAGCCCCAGTCGCCACCCTTGGCACGGCGTGAGTCGGAACTGTATTCCTTGGCGAGGTCCTCGAACTTCTCGCCGGAACGCAGGCGCAGCAGGATCGCGTCGGCCTGGCCCTTGAGCTCCCCGTCGGACTGGCCTGAGGCGCGGGAGAGCTGGATCAGGCGCAGGTGCACGCTGTCATCCTGGTAAAAGCGGTCCTTGTTCTCCTTGTAATACTGCTCGATCCGCACGGGGCTCACGATGCTCTGCGACTTATGCTGTTGGTGCATCATGTAGTTATAGATGATGTCCTCCTCCACCTCCTTGCGGTAGTCGCGCATCGTGGTCCCTCGGGCCCTCAGGTAGGCGAGGAACTTTGACCGGTCGTTGTCGAACTGGTCGGTCAGCTGGTCGGCAATCTGGTTGTCGACAAAGCTCGAGGGGACGTGCTTCTTGTCATCCTTCTGGAAATCCTTGATGATCAATACCCGGTCGATCAAGTTCTGGATGGCATTGTCCTGGAGGGACTCGAGCTTCTGGTTGAATTCCTGCTCGTTGCGGGCTTCTCGCTGGAGCTGCGGGATGAGGGGGGTGACCTCGCGGCGGACGTCGTCCACCGTGATGATCTTGTCCTCGGCGATCGCCGCTATTCCGTTGGCAAAGCGGAGGTTCAGGTTGTCGTCAGCCGGAGCCGTCTGAGCCAGGCCTGACGTCGCGACGAGCGTTGCTACTAGTGCAGCGTTTGCACTGCGGTACAGGGTCATGGATTCGGCAGTAGTTTCAAAAAGGCGATAATCTCCTTCAACCGTAGGTGCGGGCGCGGCGCGGTCAACCTTGGAAACCGGGCGCCCACCATCACCCAGTCATCCCTTTGGCCGGTGCCGCGCAGGCACTTTAGACGATTCGACTCCGATTCGACGGACAGAATGCCCTTTTGTTCCGCCAGAACGCGTATTTCCGTCACCTGCAGGAGCGTGCGCACCTCGGGGGCGGGCTTCCCGAAGCGGTCCCTTAGTTCCTCCTCGATCTGGCGGACGGCTTCGTGCGAGTCGGCCATTGCCAGCCTGCGGTAGATGTCGATCCGAAGCCGGGTCTCGCCGATATAGGCCGTGGGGATGCGCGCCTGGACCCTCTCGATATCCGCCCCGGAGGCGTCGTCCTCCGCGTCCTTGATCGCCGTATAGCCGTCCTCGCGCCGGCCGAGCTGCCGGTTCTCGGAAGGCGCGCCCTCTCCCACGAAGACGAAGTCCAGCTTCACGTTGGCGCGGATCGCGGCCGCGGTCTTCTCGCCTTTGAGGCGCGCCACGGACTGGCGCAGGAGTTGGCAATAAAGCTCGAATCCGACGCCGACAATGTGCCCGCTCTGCTCGGCGCCCAGAAGGTTGCCCGCGCCGCGCAGTTCCAGGTCGCGCATGGCGATCTTGAAGCCCGCGCCCAGCTGCGTGTGCTGGCGGAGCGTGTTCATCCTCTGGCGGGCCGCGTCGAGCAGCCTCGTGTGCCGGTGCAGCAGGAGGTAGGCGTAGGCCTGGTGCTTGAAGCGGCCCACCCGGCCCCGGAGCTGGTAGAGCTGGGAAAGCCCGAAGCGGTCGGCCCCCTCGATGATCAGGGTGTTGCAGTTGGGGATGTCCAGGCCGCTCTCGATGATCGTCGTGCACACGAGCACGTTGTAGCGGCCCGCGACAAATTCGGTCATGACCCGCTCGAGCTCGTTCGCCCCCATCTGGCCGTGCCCGACGCCGAAGGTGAACTCCGGCATCAGCTCACGCAGGCGCCCCGCGACGACGTCGATCGTCCCGACGCGGTTGTGCAGATAGAACACCTGGCCCCCCCGGCGCAGCTCGTGCCGGATGGCGTCGACGACGATCTTCTCGTCGTAGGTCTTCACGATGGTCTGGATTGGGTGGCGGTTGACCGGGGGCGTGTCGATGACGCTCATGTCGCGGGCGCTCGTCAGCGCCAGGTAGAGCGTCCGCGGTATGGGCGTCGCGCTCATCGAGAGCACGTCGACCAGCGAGCGCATGGTCTTGAACGTCTCCTTGTGCTTCACCCCGAACCGCTGCTCCTCGTCGATGATAAGCAGCCCCAGGTCCTTCGGGACCACGTCTTTCTGCAGGAGCCGGTGGGTGCCGATCAGGATGTCCACGCCGCCCGAGGCCACGGCGTCGAGTATCGTCCTCTGCTCGGAATGGGAGCGGAAGCGGCTCATCATCTCGATCGAGATCGGGTAGCCGGCCATGCGCTCGCGGAAGGTGTTGAGGTGCTGCTGGGCCAGCACCGTGGTGGGCACTAGGACGATCACCTGCTTGCCGGCCTGGACGGCTTTGAAGGCGGCCCTGAGCGCGACCTCGGTCTTGCCGAACCCCACGTCGCCGCAGATGAGGCGGTCCATGGGCCTCGTGCGCTCCATGTCGCGCTTTGCCTCCTCGATCGCCCGCGACTGGCCCGGCGTCTCGGTGAACGGGAAGGACGCCTCGAACTCGGCCTGCCACTCCGTGTCCTTTGGAAAGGCGAAACCCGCCTGGGCCTCGCGCGTGGCCTGGATGCGCAAGAGCTCCGCCGCCAGGTCGACGGTGGCGCGCTCCACGGCTCGCCGGGCCTTTTCCCAGCGCCCCGTCCCTATCCGGCCAAGCTGGGGCTTTGTCCGCCCCAGTCCCACGTAGCGGCTGATCAGGTGCGACTCCTGCAGCGGGACATGAAGCGTGACGCCGTCGTCAAACTCCACCGAGATCACCTCCCTAAGCCCCTGCGCGGTGTCGATCTTCGTGACGCCGCGGTACAGGGCGATCCCGTGCTGAAGGTGGACGACGAAGTCGCCCTCCACCAGCTCCGAGAAGTCGAGCAGCTGGTCCACCTGGGCGACGGAGACGCGAGCCCGGGCCGCGCCGGCCGGCCGCCTTGCCCTCTTACGTCCGAAGACCTCTGTCTCGGTGACGAAGACGAGGCCCCTGCGCCTGCGGGCGAGGCCGAGCTCGGCGTCCTGCCTGCTGGTCGCCCGGAACCCCTCGTTGAGCGCCCCCCTCAGGAAGACGGGGTCGAGCGACGCGAGCGCGGGGTCGGCCGCGAGAATCTCGCGCATGCGCTTCTCCTCGCCGTCCTTGGAGGCGGCGAACGCGATCGCAAACCCCTCTCGCTTCCATGCCGACAGCTGCCCGAGGAACGCCCTCCTGGCATCGTCCTCGGCATCGAGCCGATCGCGCGCGAGCAGGCTCTCCGAGGCGAGGCGCCGGTGGTGCTCCAGGCTCTCGGTATCCCAGACGGTCTCCGTTGCGGGATCGGCGAAGATGGAGCTCGCCTCGTCGATCTCCGCGAGCCCGAACGCGGCCGCGCACTTTGAGAGCAGGGGCGACAGGCCGTCCGCGCCCTCGGAGGCAAACGCCCTGAATTCCTCCTCGAGCGCAGCGGGCTCGATGAGCGCCAGGTGGGATAGGGGGTTGAGGTAGTCCGAGATCCCGGTCTTCGCGGACTCGAGGCGAACCCGCGGCGAGGCGGCGATCGATATGCGCTCGACCCGCGCGCCCGAGCGCTGGGTGACCGGGTCGAACGCCCGGATGTCCTCGATGTCATCGCCGAAGAAGTCGAGGCGGTAGGGCTCGGGCGCCGTCACCGGGTAGACGTCGATGATCCCGCCGCGAATGGCATAGTGCCCCGGGGATTCGCAGACGGCCTCGCTGTCGTAGTCGAGGGCCCGCAGCCGCTCCAGGAGGCCCTGGAAGGGTTGCCTCATGCCCCGGGACACGACGACCTCGCTCGCCGCGTACTTCTCGATCGCGGGCACGGGCTGAAGCAGGGATGAGGGCGTCGCGAACACCGCCAGGATCCCCCCGGGCCGGCCCTCCCCGGAGGCCGTGGCGCGCGCCTCGCGAAGCCTCGAAAGCACGGTCAGCCGGTCGCCGGACGCGGCGAACGCCTCCCTCATGTCCCGGCTGTCGGGAATCGACTCGGGGAAGACGATCGCCTCGAATTCCGGCCCCGGACCGGGCGCCCGCAGGAAGAAGCCCGTGTCCTCGGCCAGCTGCTCCGCGGACCTCAGGTCCGGGGCAACCACGACCCAAACCGGCGAGGGATGCGCCCGGAGGGTCTCGGCGAGTACCGCCCCGCGCGCCGCAGGGCAGACGCCGAGGATCTTGTGCCTTCCGGCCGCGGTCATCTTGCGGTCTGCTCCGGCTCCAGGCCCGAGAGCGCAGCCCGCGCTGCCTCCTCCTCGGCGACCTTCTTGGAGGGGCCCCGTCCGGTGCCCACCTGGCGGTCGAGCAGGTAGACGGCGACCTCGTAGAGGCGCTCGTGGTCCGCGCCCACGGTCGACACCACCTCGTAGCGGATCGCAAGATTCCCGTGGAGCGGCTGCACGATCTCCTGAAGGCGCCCCTTGGGGTTGGCCTTCGCCTCGAGGGAGGCGATGCGAGCCGGGAGGTCGCCGTAGATCCGCAGGACGGTCCTCCTGGCCGACTCGATCCCGCCGTCCATGTGGACCGCCCCGACCAGCGCCTCGAAGGCGTCCTCAAGCGCCGCGTCGCGCCCGCGCCCCCCCGTCGACTCCTCGTTCGCGCCGAGGAGCAGGCAGGCGTCAAGGCCGACCTCCCTGGCCAGCGTGGAGAGGAATTCGCCCTTCCCGAGCATCGCCCGGCGCTTCGTCAGGTCCCCTTCCCGGTCGCCGGGGTAGAGCGTGAAGAGCGACTCGGTCAGGATGAGCTGGAGCACCGAGTCGCCCAGGAACTCAAGGCGCTGGTTGTTGCCCGGGGCGGTTGGGTTGTCCTGGAGCCAGGAGGAATGGGTGAGGGCCCGGTTGAGGTAGGCGGGGTCGCGGAACCGGTACCCGATCCGCTCCTGCAGGGAATCGAGGTCGCCCTTCATGACGAGGCGCTCGTGTAGCGCTTCAGGCCGCTCCTGAATATGGCGACGGCGAGCGCGAACCACGCCACGGTGGATGCGAACAGCCCGAGGGCCCACGACGGCTGGAACCCGTGCAGGAGCTCCCGCGCGGGCCCGTTGCTCACGACGACTACCGGCAGGACCCACACGAAAATGACGCTCGCGACTCCCCGGAACGCCTCCCTGGGCAGGCGGGAGAATTCCATGAGGGTGAAGTAGCTCCCCTCGACGCCCTGTGAACTCGTGATCCAGAAGGCGAGGGACATCGCCATCACAAGGGCGCTGAAGTGGATGATCACGCCGCACCCGACCATGACGGCGTAGAGCGCGACGGAGCCCAAACCCGGGTGGATCCCCAGCTTCCAGGCCGAATAGGCGACGAGGCCCGCAGCGACGAAGGAATTGAGGAGCCCGTCGAGCTCCAGCTTGCGGGTCGAGGCCATGAACAGCGGGTCGCCTGGCTGGGCCAGCGTGAAATCGAACAGGCCGCTGCGCACGTTTCGGCCCATCTCGAAAATCCCGCTCCAGAAGAAACCCATGAGGAAGCGCTGGATCAGCATCGAGGTCCCGACGAGCAGGAGCATCTCGTACTGGCTCCAGCCGGCGACGGTCTTCGTGTGGCTGTAGATCACGGCGATGACGCAGACGTTGACCGAGATCCACAGGAGCTCGACCGTAGCCCAGATGAAGAGGTCGCCGCGGAACATCGTGGCCCGCGTGAGGGAGTATCGCGCGCTCGCGATCCAGATCCTGAAGTAGCGTGCCAGGGGCTCCATGCGCGTGTCAGCCGCCCGCCGCGGTGTGGTGCCTCAGGCCCCGCCGCCACACGAACTCGGCGAGGCAGACAAGAGCGAACGCCCAGAACGCCTGGATCGCGAGCCCCTGGACCGCGAAATCATAGCCCTGCCGGCCGGTGATGATGGCCGCGGGGAAGTAGGCCTGGTAGAAGAATGGCAGAAAGCGCACGATGTTGAACGCGGTGTGCGGGATGAGGTCCAGGGGGAAGATCTCGCCCCCGAGCAGGTTCTCGATGGCCATCGACATGATGACGAAGCCCTGGATCTCGAGGAACCAGAACGCAAGGAGCCCGAAGAAATAGGCGATGCTGAACTGGATGATGGCGGTCAGCGCCATCGCGGGCACCGCGAGCACGTACCGCCACGCCTCGTGGGGCAGCTCCAGGTACGAGCGGAAGAAGGGGAGGGCGACGAGGAGAGCGAGCAGTCCGAACGCCCCCGAGACCACGCGCGCCGCGGCGAACACGCTCAGCCGGTACGCGAAATAGTTGATGGGCTTCAGGAGGAACTGGTTGATGAGGCCGTTGCGGATGTCCTCGCTTATCTGGTAATCCTCGTTGAACGCCCCGATGAAGAACTGCAGGACAAAGATCACGACGAAGTACGTGAGCGTCTGCACGAAGGTGAAGCCGCCGATCGACGGGTTCCCGGAGAAGGCGGCTCCCCAGAGGATGTAGACGACGATCAGGTGGAAGGACCAGAAGATGCTCCTGACGCCGAAGTTCCAGCGGTAGACGAGGTTGCTTTGGAGCCCCACCAGGAAGCTCTGGGCGTATTTCGTCATAGGCCGAATCGCTTGATCACCTCACCGGCGAGGTTGCGGTAGGCGGCCGTGCCGGGGCTCATGGGGTCGTAGTCGAAGATCGTCTTGCCGAAGCTCGGGGCCTCGCTCAGGCGCACGGTCCTCGGTATGACCGAGTCAAATATCTTGTCGGCCATGTGCTTCTTGACCTCCTCGACCACCTGGCGCGAAAGGCTCGTTCGCACGTCGAACATGGTCATCACGATTCCGCCCAGCTCGAGGCCCGAGTTGATGCCGGCCGTCTTGAGCCGGTCGACATTGCGCAGAATCTGGCCGAGGCCCTCGAGGGCCATGTATTCGCACTGCAGGGTGATCAGCAGGAAGTCCGCGGCAGCGAGGCTGTTCATGGAGAGCATCCCAAGCGCGGGGGGGCAGTCGATAATGATGGCTCGGAACCCTCCCGAGGACACGACGGGCGCCAGCACGCCCCTGAGCTTCATCAGGTAGTTGTCCATCTGCGAGAGCTCGATCTCGGCCGCCGCAAGGTCCTCCTCGCTGGGGATCAGCGCCAAGTGCTCGTACTTGGTCGGGGTCACCAGCGGCAGGGCGTCGCCCTCGCCCCGGAGGGCGGCGTACAGGCTCTTCCCCTCCTGCTTCTCTATCCCCAGCGAACTCGTGGCGTTTGCCTGGGGGTCCAGGTCGATCAGCAGCGTGTGGATCTTCCTCTGGGCGAGCCCGGCCGCGAGGTTGACTGCGGTCGTGGTCTTGCCGACGCCGCCTTTCTGGTTGGCAATGGTAAAGACGGTGGTGGCCATTTAGGGTCATTCTCGTTTTCACAATGCCGTGGCGTCAATTCCCGGCGCAAGGCGTTCGGTCTTGACCAGCGACCGCCGATGGCTGGCATCTTCTGCGGTGGCCTCCAATCCGAACCTCTCAGCCAAGCCTATACCGCCCCGCGAGCGCCTGATCCTGGCCCTTGACGTCCCCTCGCTTGACGAGGGCAAGAGGTGGGTGGAGAAGCTCGGCGACTCCGTGCAGTTCTACAAGCTCGGGCTCCAGTTCCTCATGACGGGCCAGTACTTCGACATGATCGACTGGCTGGACGCCCAGGGGAAGAAGGTCTTCGCCGACATCAAGTTCTTCGACGTGCCCGAGACGGTTAAGCTCGCCGTCGAGCAGCTCCAGCACCGCCGGGTCACCTTCGCCACGGTCCACGGCAACGACCCGATGATCGAGGCGGCGGTGTCGGTCAAGGGCCACCTGAAGATCCTGGCCGTCACGGTATTGACGAGCCTCGACCGGGGGGACCTGGACGACCTCGGGTTCCAGTGCAGCCCGGAGGACCTGGTCCTCTCGCGGGCGCGCAGGGCCATCAAGCTGGGGTGCGACGGCGTGATCTCGTCCGGACTTGAGGCTGCGCGCCTCAGGGGAGAACTTGGCCCCAATTTCCTGGTCGTCAGCCCGGGAATACGGCCCGTGGAGAACCGTCCGTCGGACGACCAGAAGCGCACGGTCGACGTCAGAGACGCGTTCCTGGGAGGAGCGGACTACATCGTGGTCGGCCGCCCGATCCGCCAGGCGGCCGATCCCCGGGCTAAGGCCGAGGAGATGCAGGCGACGATCGCGGGACTTTTCGGCAACTAGGCCATGAAGGCGTCCACGCTCATTCTGGCGTGGGTGGCGGCGGCTTGCGCGGGGACTGGAATGGCGGCGGGGAGCAGGGACCGCCTCCTGCCGGGGCCTCGGCCGGACGGATTCACGCTCCTTCACAACCAGTGGCCGATACACCCTGTGGGCGACCAGGTCGCGCTCGGCGATTTTCCGGTAGGCATGGCGGTCAGCCCGCGCGGGGATTTTGCCGCCGTGCTCCACGCGGGCCACGAGGGGCACGAGGTCCGGGTGGTCGAGCTCTCCACCCAGCGGGTCGTGGCCAGGGCGCCCCTGAATGAATCCTACTGCGGGATCGCCTTCTCCGCGGACGGGGCGCAGCTCGTGTGCAGCGGCGCAAGTGACGGCGTCCTCCACGTCTTCTCGTTCTCAAGGGGGAAGCTCACGGCGCGGCCCGACATCCGGGTCACCGACACGTCCGGCGCCAGCGTCGTGGCCGGGTTCGCCCTCTCAAGCGACTCACGGGCCGCCGTGGTGGCGCTTGCGTTCGACAACCGGGTGGTGCGGGTAGACCTGGAGAGCGGAGCCACCCGGTGGACGGCCGACCTGGGAAGCGGCGGGCCGCGGCGCGCCGGCCCGCTCGCCGGCGCCGTGGCGCCAAATGACGAGGCCCCGGAGGTCATCGTGTCGGACGCCGATCCCCTGAACGTGGCTTGGGATGAGCGCCGGCACCGCGCCTATGTGAGCCTCTGGGGTGAGTCCGCCGTTGGCGTCCTCGACACGGATGACGGGCACGTCATCGCCCGCTGGGCGACCGGGCTGCATCCGAACGAGGTGCTCCTGTCGCGGGACGGCAGGCTCTTCGTCTCAAACGGAGGGCTAAACTCGGTGACCGTCCTCGACGCGGCCGACGGGAACGTGACCGAGGTCCTGTCGTCCGCCCCTTCGCCGGGAGACCCGCCGGGGTCAACGCCCGACAGCCTCGCCCTTTCGCCCGACGGCCGGACCCTCTATGTCGCCAACGCCTACACGAACACCGTGGCCGTGTTTGACATCAGCGTCCGGGGAGCGGGGCATCCCCTTGGTTTCATCCCGACGGGCTGGTTCCCCTCATCGGTAAGGCTGACTCCCGACGGCCGGAGTCTCCTGGTTCTCAATGCAAGGGGCCTTTCCCCGAGGCCGAGCGCGGGCAGCGACGGCTCGTGGACGCCCATTGCAAAGCTCTATGGCGGATCCCTCGGCATTGTCCGCCTTCCCACGGGCAAGGATTACGCGCGCGCCCTGACCGGATGGACGGGAATCGCGCAGCGGTGCAGGCCGGCGCCGGCCGCCGGGCCGGCGGGGCCCGGCGACCCTATCCCGGGCGGCCCCGGCGGGACCACGCCGATCCGGTACGTCATCTACATCATCAAGGAGAACAGGACCTACGACCAGGTGCTCGGCGACCTGCCCCAGGGCAACGGCGACCCGGCCCTATGCCTGTTTCCCGAGAGGGTCACTCCGAACATCCACGCGCTAGCGCGCCAGTTTGTGCTTCTCGACAATTTCTACGCCAACGCCGAGGTGAGCGCGGGCGGCCACGAGTGGAGCATGGCCGGGTATTCCTCCGAATTCGTCGAGAAGTCCTGGCCCGTGAACTACGGTCACGGCGGAAAGGGAAGCCACGTTCCCTACCCGGCGGAGGCCCACTACACCGCGGCCCTGCCGGCACTCGGCTACCTCTGGGACCGCGCCGCCGCGGCGGGCGTCTCCTACCGCAGCTACGGGGAATTCACCGAGAACCCGCTCAAGGCCGGCGGACCCGCATGGACAAACCTGCCCACGCTCGAGGGCCACCTGGATCCGGCGTTCCGGGGATGGGACATCACCTACCAGGACCGGAATCGCGCTGACGAGTTCATATCCGAGCTGCACAAGTTCGAGGCGCTGGGCGACATGCCGAGGCTTCAGATCGTGCGCCTGCCGCAGGACCACACCGCCGGCGCCAAGGCCGGCAGCTGGACCCCCCAAGCCATGGTTGCCGACAACGACCAGGCCCTGGGGCGGGTCGTGGAGGCTCTCAGCCTGTCGAGGTTCTGGAAAGAGACGGTTGTCTTTTCCGTCGAAGACGACGCGCAGGCGGGTCCCGACCACGTCGACGCCCACCGGACCGAGGCGCTCATCGCCGGGGGCTTCGTCAGGCGGGGCGCCGTCGACTCGACCCCCTACACGACGTGCTCGATGCTTCGAACGATCGAGTTGATCCTGGGAATGGGGCCCATGTCCCAGTTCGACGCCGCGGCCAACCCGATGAGGGCAAGTTTCCAGGCTTTGTCCGACGGGAGCCCCTTCAAGGCCCTGGCGGCGCGGGTCGACGTCAACGCGCGCAACCCGGCGACGGGCAGGAAGGCGGCGCTCTCAGCCAGGTTCGACTTCACGAAGGAGGACCTGGCCGACGAGCAGGCCCTGAACACGGTGATTTGGGAGTCCGTTCGCGGCGACGGGTCCCGGATGCCGGCACCGGTCCACGCGGCGTTTGTGAGGCAGCTCCCGGGGTCCGACGACGACTAGGGTCCATTCAATTGCGCTCGGCGGGCTGGTAGGTGATGGGGTTGATCCCCTGCTGGCGGCAGAGAGCGATGTCGACGATCGAGTACTGGGGCGACCCAAGGTACGGGAGCGTCGTCTGCAGCTCCTTCGCACCCTCCGCCGCGGCCGCCGAGAACGGCGCCGTCCCGAGATTGGTCGTTTCGAATGCCACCAGGCGTCCGCCCTCCTGGGCGTCATAGTATCCGGCAAAGCAGTGGCCGGGCCTGAAAAGAAGAACCGGCCGCAGGCCGATGCGCCTGAGGATCGACGCGAATAGCACCGACGCGTCGACACAGTTGGCGCCCTGGTCGTGGACGGACTGCTCGAGGAAGCGGACGTACTGGGTCGCGACCAGGGGCGAGGTGCCGCTGTCCGTCGCCACGTTCACGTAGCTTAGCCCGCGCGCGGCAAGCGCGTCCCAGACGGCCTGCACCTGCTGCGACGCCGACTGGGGCCCGTTCTGGTATCCCGTGAACGCGCGCACGCCTCCGCTCGCCACCGCCTCCTGAAGCAGCGCGTTTATCCAGGGGTGGTCCTCGTTGACGAACGCCGCGAAGCACACGCTCGTGTCAATCCACTGGCCCGTCGACCCGACGAAGATCCGCGAAACGGCCTCGTTGACCGAGTGGACGGTGCAGACAAGGCTCGCCTCCGCCGCCGGCTTGCCGTCCACAAGGAGCGACGCGACGAAGGCCTGGGGCGCGATCTGGACCGTGCGGCGCAGCGCGTCAAAGCTCCAAGGAAGCTCGGGGTTGACGGTGACCGCCCCGGTGGACCCGTTGATCGCGACCTGGAGCGGCTCGACGAACAGCGCGGACTCGACCCTGAGCTGGAGCGAACCCGATGCAGGCAGGTTCCGCAGCGCGATCGTGAGGCAGCGGGTGTACTCGGGATACGACACGCCGAAGGACAGCATGAGCGACGGGTAGATGTTGTCCTGGAAGGAGCAGGTCATATCAAAGACCGGGGATGAGGGCTGCGGGGTCGGAGCGGCCCTTGGCGCCTCGGTGGCCGCGGGGGGCGCCGCCGGGGGCAGCGCGGGCCTCGTCCTGCTGCGCTCGATCGTCATCCCGAGCCGGACTCCCAATGCGAGCAGGATCAGCGGCACGACAACGTAGCGCGTGATCGCGCTCATCGGGCGCTTCCTGGGTTGGCGTTGGTGGAGGGTTGGCACGGGGGCTGCCCGGGTGGGGGACCGGCATTCCGGGCGATTGTTTCTTTCTTGCCTGAGTAACCAGACGACCTCAAAGCCCGTCATGCAAGGCGCATGTACCAAAACGGACTAAGAACCTTCCTCGCCCTGGCGGCCGCCCTGGTCCTCGGCGGCTGCGCGCAGATTACGACGCGCTCGCTGCCCAAGGCGGACCTTTCCGGCCACAAGCACGTGTTCGTCGAGCACCGGCTCGCGGACAGCTTTGGGGTCGCCGACGAGATCGCCCGCCAGCTCCGGGCCATGGGCTACGACGCCACCTCGGGCGCCCTGACGATGATGCCCCCGGAGACGGAGCTCATCGTGTCGTATGACGACATGTGGACGTGGGATTTCAGCACCTACATGATCGAGATAGACATGCAGGTGAGGACGGCCAGGTCCGACAAGATCCTTGCGGTGGGGCATTATTTCCGGCCGACGATAGTCTTCGGACACCCGCCGGCGGAGATGATCCACGACCTGATCGAGAAGCTGTTCAAGCGCGTGTGAGCGGGCGGCAGGCCGTGGCGCCTCAAATGGCAAGACGGCGGCCCGCGCTGGAATAAACGGCCGGATGGGTTACTCTAACGGCAGGTGAAACTCTTCCTTCCCGCATTTGCATTTGTGGCCGCTACGGCGATGTTGCTTGCCGACACCGAGATGAAAAACACAAAGCCAGCTGACGCAACGCCCTCCGGCGCCGCATGCCCCCCCGCGGGACTGAAGTCCGCTTGCGGGCTTCCCTCCAACGTGGTCATCGACATGTCGAAGGCCAGCGTCCGGCACACCGATGAGGAGTGGCAGCAGCTCCTGACGGCGCGCCAGTACCAGGTGGCGCGGCTCCAGGGCACGGAGCCCTCGTTCCGCAACGAATACTGGGACAACCACGAGGACGGGGTCTATTTCTCCGTGTGTAGCGACACACCGCTCTTTGACAGCCGCGACAAGTTTGACAGCGGCACCGGCTGGCCAAGCTTCACTAAGCCGATCGAGCCCCTCTTTGTGCAGGCCCAGACGGATGCGTCGCTCGGCATGGTCCGCGACGAGGTGCACTGCACGACCGACGGTGCGCACCTGGGCCACGTTTTTGACGACGGGCCTCCGCCGACGGGCATGCGGTACTGCATCAACTCCGCGTCGCTGCGCTTCATGCCCCGAAAGCAGTACGAGGCCTGGGTGGCCTCCCACTCGGCCCAGGGTGCCGGCAAGTAGAGCGACTCAGCAACGAGCCCCCCATGTCCCGCCTTCAAAACATCCTTTCACTCTCCATCCTCATCTCAATGACTTTATTCACAAACGTGGCCAAGGCCGACTCCGTCGTGCTGGGAGGGGGATGCTTCTGGTGCCTTGACGCGACCTACAAGCTCCTGCCCGGCGTGACCCACGTCACGTGCGGGTACTCCGGGGGCACGGTGGCCAATCCCAGCTACCAGGACGTCTGCACCGAGGAGACGGGGCACGCCGAGGTCGTTAAGATCGATTTTGACCCGGCGGTCGTCTCGCTCGACCGGGTCCTGAACTACTTCTGGCACGTCCACAACCCGACCCAGGTCGGCGGGCAGGGCAATGACATGGGGAGCCAGTACCGCTCGATCATCCTCTATGCCGACGCCTCCCAGAAGGACGCGGCGGAGAAATCCAAGGCCCAGGCCCAGAAGGCCTACTCGGACCCCATCACGACCGAGATAGTCCCCTTGGCCAAGTTCTGGCCTGCGGAGGACTACCACCAGGACTATTTCGCCAAGCACCCCAATGAGGGGTATTGCTCGGTCGTGATCCGCCCCAAGGTGAGCAAGCTCAAGAAGCTGCTGGAGTCCGAGAAATAGGCGGCCGTGGAGACCCCCTCGCCCGGCGACCCACTTTGCGTTTGCCGGTGATCGCCGCGGGACACAGATTTTGCGGATGACGGGATGGTTCGGCGACCTCGGCCGGCTTTATTGGGGGCATCTGTACTGGAACCTGCGCAAGTCGCTGTTCCGGCTCCGGGGCGCTTCCGGTGCGGCCCCGTGCCAGCATCCCAGCGATTCAGGGCTTGCCGGGGAGACAGGATGCGAGGCATGCGCCGGCTGGAGCGACCGGGGGCGTTTCCACAGGCTTTGCCCGCTGCTTGCGACGGCCCCGGACGGGAGGCGGGTGTGCTCGGTCAATGCCTCCGCGGTCCGCCCCTTCTGGGGGCGGGCGGTGCTGCTGTACGCCGGCTCCGCCGCGGCCGCCGCCTGCCTCGCCGTGCTCGCAGCCTTTGCCGGGTTTCGGATGATCGGCTACCGGGTGCCCCTGCGCGTCGTCGCATGGCCGCCCGCCTGGAAGCGGATCCACGGGGCGAGAGCCGATTATTTTTACCGCATGGCGCTGCGGAGCTTTGACGCGGGCGACATCCGCCAGAGCTACCTCGCCCTGAGCCAGGCCTACGCGCTGGACCCCGACAACCTGGCCGTGGCCCGGCTCCTGGCGCAACTCACGCAGATCGGGAACCCCGACTACTCGGACGCGATCTACGCGCGCCTGCTTGACCAGGACCGCGCCAATTTCGAATCGGTGGGCGAGGACTGGGTCAGGGCCCTCATCGCGCGCGGCGACTTCGCCTCCGTGGCGGGCCTCTCGTCCCGGATGCTGAGGGAGGGAGCGAAGCGGGTCCCGGCGTGGACCCAGGCCCTAGTCTTCTCCGAGAGGATGACCGGGGACCCCGCCGAGATCGACAGGCTCCTCTCAGGCCCGGCGCGCATCCCGGAGGAGGCGCGGTCGGTGTTCTCCCTCGACAGGTCCATCCGCACGGGCAGCCCCGAGCAGCGCCTGAGGGTCGTCCAGCTCTACATGGGCGGCGCGACATCGGCGCTCGAGCTCTATTTCTCGCTCACACGGCTCATCGAGCTCGGGCGCCCATCGGACGTGGCCACGTTTGTCGAGGGGCCGGCAGGAGCGGCCCTCAACTCCTACGACCGCGAGGCGCTGAAGCTCGACGCCTACGCCGGAATGGGCTGGCACCTCCTGGTCCGGAAGGAAATCGCATACCTCTTGGAGCAGGGCGCGTCCGCCCCCGTCGTGACCCTGATCGCGGCCCACCTGGTGAGGCATCCCGACGCCGAGACCGCCGAGTATGTGTTTCAGCTGTTCGACCGGCGGCCGGTCGCGGCCACCGCCGAGTTCTCGGGGCCGCACCTGGCGCTTCTGTGCGCCGCCGGGGTGAACGGCCTAGGCGCCCGAGTGAAGCAGGAGGGAGAGTGCTTCGGGAGGATTGTGGGGGGCTCGTTTCCGGCGTGGATGAGGGCGCGGGACTTCTTCGACGGCGCGGCCCACGGCGGCAATCCGGCGCTCGTCATGCCCGCGCTTGGCCAGGTTCCCCTGGAGCTGATGTATGCGGTCTTCGAGCACTACCGGGCCATTACGCCGCACCCGGCGACACCCCAGCCCTCCGCGGCCCGGACCTAGGCGGGACGCCTAGCGCTCATGCCCGTAGGGGTCGACCTGGTTCTCGATCGCCCTCTGCCGGCGCTCGATGTTCGCAACCACGTAGCGCTCGTTGAGCTCGTTAAGGACCTCGTCCACGTCGCGTTCCTGCACGTAATGGGCGAGGGCGTGCGCGCGGAGGACCTCCCAGTAGCTCTCGAGCTCCTGGTTCTCGATGACTGTCAGGGACTCGACGGCCGCGGCCGCGCTCGCATGGTAATCGTTGAGCTTCTTGGCCACGATGGTTCGCGCATCGGCCTCCATCTCCTGGGCGGCGGGCAGCGCATCGCGGTCGTGCTGGAGCGCAAGGTTGTCGACCCAACCGACGACCCCCTTGATCGGAAGGTCTGCGACGCGCACGTCTTTGTAGGGCGTATTTGCGGCGATCATGGCCATCGAGCGCGTGAGCGACTCGAGCTGGAGGGCCGTCCGGTCGAGGCTGTCCGCGCCCATGCGCAGCTCGGCGAAGGACTGGGCGCGGTCGCCGAATGCGGATCGGACGCCGCCCGTGGCGCCCGCAAAGGACACCGCCACGTTCTTGATGTTTCGGGCCAGCGCGAGAAGCTGCTCCCCGTAGTGCTCGATGAGCCGGTCCCATGCCTTGATCGCCTCGGCGATCTTCGCACTCCTTCGGTAATTCTCCGACACTTGGGCCAGGTAGTCGCGAAGGCGCTCGCGGATCGCGGACTTGAGCCAGTTCTCTATGGCCTCGAGCTTGCCAAGGCGGTTCTCGATCGCGGCCTCGGTGTCCAGAACGGTCTGCATCGACGACTCGAACACCTCGCGCTGCTTCTTTGTGGCGAGAATCCCGAAGGGCGGTCGTGTCTCCGTCACCTGTTGTTTCTCCGCGACCAGCCTCTCCAGGGCATCCTTCAATGCGTTCCGGCAAAGGTCGAGGTACGCCTCGTCGCGCAATAACGAGATGACGTCGTCAGGCAGCGACATACCCGATATGTGTGCGGGGGTTCATGACTGATTTAGAGTATCAAAAACAGTCCAAAGTGCCTTCTGGTCAATCAGAAAGGCATAAGTAATGCCACGCCACAGCAATCGGTGGCGCCGCGGGAGGCGGTTTCTTGACGCCGCGCGGCTGCGCGGGATGATGGTCTTTCAGCCCCTTTATCATCATGAAATTCCGAAAACTGGGCCGAACCGGCCTGAATGTGTCCGAAATTGGGTTTGGAGCATGGGCCATTGGGGGAAGCTGGGGACCCCAAAGCGAGGCTGATTCGACGGCGGCCCTGAACCGGGCGCTCGACCTGGGTGTCAACTTTATCGACACAGCCGCGGGATATGGAGATGGAAAGAGCGAGCGGATCATCGGGGGCGTCCTAAGGACCCGGCGCGACGAGGTGATCGTGGCGACCAAGACCCCCCCTGCGGCCGGCCCCTGGCCGCCGTCGCCCTACTGCCTCATGTCCGAGCGTTACCCTGAGAACTACTTGCGCGAGAACATCGAGCAGCGCCTGCGCAACCTGGGAACGGACCGGATTGACCTCCTTCAGCTACACACCTGGACAAGGGCCTGGAACCGGCGCCCCGAGCCGTTTGAGGTCCTGCGCAAGCTCAAGGCCGAGGGAAAGGTCAGGTTCATAGGCATTTCCACGCCGGAACAAGACCAGAACAGCGTGATCGACCTGATGCGCGGCGGTTGGGTCGACGTGGTTCAGGTGATCTACAACATCTTCGAGCAGGAGCCCGCGGCCGAACTGCTCCCGGTGGCCGCCGAGACGAACGTCGGCATCATCGTCCGCGTGGTCTTTGACGAGGGGTCCCTGACCGGCAAGTGGACGCGGGACACCGTTTTCCCCGAGGGCGATTTTCGCCGCAATTATTTCGCGGGCGACCGCCTTGGGCGGGCGGTGGAGCGGGCCCGCAAGGTCGGTGTGGAGATCGAGGGCAGCGGGTACTCGCTCCCCCAGGCGGCGATCAAGTTCGCGCTCGCGAACGCTGCCGTGAGCACTGTCATCCCCGGGATGAGGAATCCCGCGCAGGCCGAGGCCAATTGCGCGGTGAGCGACCTGCCCCCGATGACCCCGGACCTCCTGCGAAGGCTCCGCCCCCACAACTGGCCGCGCGGTTTCTGGTACTCGGGGAAGTAAGGGCCGGATCCTGCGTCATCGCCCCCGCGCCGCGCCCGCGCAAACCGCGGGGGCCGGGGCGGCGAGCTCCCGAGGCCGCTGGCGGAACGCGACCTTCTGCCAGGTCCTCCGGGAGCCGGTCCAAAGCCTTCCATTCTGGAAGACAAGGGCGTCCGTCGAGTGGGCACTGTCGGAGCCCCCTTTCCTGAGCGTTGAGAATTCCATCGGCTGGATCTCGTAGTCCATGCTTTCGCTCCGTCCCCGGCTCGAGGTCGACCCGACAGTCGGCTCCCTGCCCAGGCTAAGGCTTGACCCGGTCCCTGCGTTGCGAAGGCACTGGAGACGCTTGCCGCACAGGTCGGCGGCAAGCTGGTTCGTTTCGCGGTCGCTGTTTGCGTGGAAGATCTTGGTGCCCATGTTGCCGAGCAATGCGTCGGTCATCGCCCGCCCTTCGCTTCCGCCGCCCAAGGCGGCGACGAGGCTGGGATAGTTCTGCGTGAGGTAGACGCTCGCGGCGCGCGACGACCGTGCGGTCGCCTGGAAGAGCGTGTCGTAGCGGCTCGTGAAGTGCTGGCACTCGTCGGCCCAGATGAAGAGCGGCCGTCCTAGGCCACCCGGATTGTCGGCACGCCGTTCGACGGCCTTCTGGAGGCAGTATTTCCAGAGCACCGCGGCCATCCTGCCGACCTCCGACCACTCCTTTACGGGCAGGTCCACGACGACGATGCGTCCGCGCATGACGTCCTCGGGGCAGAGCGTCGTCACCCCGCAGAAGAGCTCCCGCATCTTCCCGCGCATGAGCGCCTCCGCAAGGGTCGAGAACATCGCGACAATGCTGCCCTGGGCCTTTTCCCCGAGGGTCGGGAAGTGGCCGAGCCAGTAACCCGCGACCTCCCTGCAGTCGACCTCCCACGCCGTCCCGAGCGCCCGCGCGCGAGCCGCCTCAAGGTTTCGCCAGCACGGGGATTTCGCCTTCCAGACCTCGGACGCAAGGCTCGCCGCGTCCGGTGGCGCCCCGCGGATGACGTCGAACATCGCATGGAGCGACACCGGCTCGCCCGCCATCGACAGCACATCCACGCAGTTTCTCACGAGCGACCGCATCGCCCGCTCCCAGAATGGGTCGCCGCCTCGGGACCGCGCGTCGCCGGAGCCGATGGAGGAGACCTCCATGAAGAGGTTGACCAGGTTCTCGGTCAGGCCCGCAGCGGCCCCCGACCGCAGGGACTCGTAGTGCATGAAGTTGAAGCTCCATGGCTCTTCGGTGCCGAACATCGCCAGGTCGTCCCCTCGGCCCGTCTCCTCGGCGTACGCTCGCCACAGCTCAGGCTCGTCGGGTTTGGCGCACAGGACGAGCCCACCGAATCCCGCGGCTAGGAACGAGGTCGCGAGGGCACGGCCGCTTCCCGATGTCTTTCCCGATCCGGTGCCGCCGAAGATCACGGTGCCCTCGCAGGCGTCCCTGATTCGCCACGGGTCGCGGCCCATGGCGACCAATCCTTGATGGTCGGGCCAGCCGAGCAGAGGTGGGGTGTCCCCGTTCAAAGGCTCCGGCCTCCGATCTCCTGCTCACGAAGGTGCAGGAGTGACGGTGCATCCTCGAAGAGCTGGTCCAGGGAAACGAGGGCCCCCCGCGCGGGGAGGCGGGGCCCGGCCTCGAGCGTGGGGTGGTCCGCCGGCGCCATGGCCCTGCGCTCGAGCTCAACGTCCAGGAGAATCCGCGACTGGCGAAGCTGCTCGGGGTCGGCCCCCTCGGCCAGTTGGTCGATTGTCGCCAGGAGCCTCCTCGTCGGAGCAAGTGCCTCGCCCGGACCGGCCCGGGCGACCGCTTCGCTCACCTCGCCGAGCGCGGCCTCGAATTCGCGGGCGAGCCAGGGGCAGGCCACCCGCTCGGGGGCCTCTCCCAGCGCCTGGACGCCCAGTTCGGGATCGCACGGCATCTGGCAGGCGGCCTCGAAGGATTCGATCGCGGAGACGTGGCAGTGGGCCGGATCCAATGGCGGGGAGGGGTACAGCGCTGCGCTGTAGAGGGTGGCCCGCGCGCGCGCTGCCGCGGAGTCGAGCGCGGCGAGTGAGCCGGGACAGCATCGGCAGAGGTGCTCCCTGACCGAGGCCCTCCACGGCCCCTCGGGAGGGACGGCGACTTTCGCGGGCTTGTAGCGTGCGTGGTAGAGGGCGAGCGCGGACTCGACCTGCTCCGCCATGCTGGCGATCACTGCTGCGGGAAGCTCCGTTCCCAGCTGCCCGCAGCACCGGGGGTGGTCCCCCACGATCATGCGCTCTAGGAGCCTGAGGACCGCGATTCGGGGCGCTTGAATCGCCGCGATGAGGCTTCGGGAAACCCCGTCCACGCGAAGCTCGGGAAGGTCATTCCCCTCGACGCGGACCCGGTATCCCAGGTCCGAGAGCGCCTCGGCCTGCCGGGTCGCCCAGCCCAGCCGCGCGCGCCGGCCTGCGCGGCCCAGGGCAGCGTGATCCAGGCAGGAGAGGGTGCAGGGAGCCCCGGCAAACGACGTAAGGTTGAGCACGCGCGAGTGCACATGCAGGAGAGGCATGAGCCAGCGGTCGTTGGGTTCCGCGAATTGCCCCGCAACAAGGCGCCCCGTGGTTCGCGCGCCCGACGGGCCCCGGTCGCGCGAGCACGCCCCCTCCTCGAGGCGGGCGCAGAACTCGTCGCCGAGCGAGACAAAGCGGTCGAGGACGCGGCGGTCGCCGGCCACGAGGGCGAGCGCCGAGACCGAGGGGTCCGCGATTTGCACGAAGTCGAATGCCGCGAATCGTCTCGGCGGTCTGCCGTATTCGGGAGGGAGCGGCCGGTGGGACGGGACGTTGCCAAGGTCGAAATGGGAGGGTCCGAATCCCGCGACCCACGGGAAGGCCCCGTGGTAGAGCTTTCTCCAGCGCTGCAGGTTGAGGCTCTCGGTCAGCCTTCCCAAATCCGTGGCAATCGCCCCCGTGCAATAGGGCTTGGGAAAGGGCTCCAGCACCGACGGGTCGGCCCCCAGAAGGAACCTGTGGTAGTGGGAATGGTGGCTCGAGTTGACCGCGAGCGGAAAGGGATAGGCGGACCGTTGCATGGGCGCGGGGTCAATGGGACGCGTTGCTCGTGTAGCTCGTCGTCCTGGTAAAGCGGTCGGAGCGCTTTGTTGCCGATGCATCATCCGCAATGACGACACCGGGGGACGGCGCACCGATCGGGAACGTGACCACGAGCGGCTGGGCCGGCAGATACTGCGAATTCCCGGACTGGGTTGCCGTGACGGTTACCAGGCCGGTCGACCCGGACGGGGTGACGACGTTGCCGGAGAGCGTGGCGGGCCCCGAGTTGAGAACCAGCGTGACGGGAAGCCCGCTTGACGAACTTGCGGACAGGGCGAAGGGAGGGGTGCGCGTGGAAACTGAGGACGGGGCGGCCACCGTGAGGGTCTGGGAGAGGAGCTGGATGAAGTTGGCGGTGAGGGATGTGTTCGAATTCATGACGACCAGGAGGGTGGGGGCCGCCCCAACGAGGTCGCCTGTCCAGCCCACAAACGCGCTTTGCGGGCCCGCAGCGGCAACGGCCGCCGCCTGGGCGCCGCTTGGATAGCTTCCCCCGCCGGAGACGGACCCTCCCGGCGACGCCGAGAGGGAGAGGGTGTAGAATGCGGGACCCACCGTCACTGACGCCGACGCGGCGGCCGAGGGCCCGTAGCTTGCGTTTCCCATGTCCATGACCGTGACCGTGTAGTTGCCCGGCGCCGGGAAGAAAGCTGATACCGCGGTCCCGGTCCCGCCAGCCGACCCTCCCCAGGAGTAGTTGCCCGTAGCACCTCCCGAGGCCGTGAACGTGACGCTCTGGCCTGCGGAAAGGGCGGTTTGGGCCGGCGAGATGGAGACGCCGGGCTGGGGCGCCCTGGCGATCGCCACAGCCTGCGTGGCCGTTCCGGCGAGCCCCCTTGTGTCGGTTGCGGTGGCGCGGAGCGTGGCAGCGCCGGCGGCCGGGAACGTGAACACCGTGGACTCGGAATCCGCCGGGCTTGACGGTGCGGAATCGGCGAGGATGCGCGTCCACGTGTTCCCGTTGTCCTGGGTGACGTCGATCGAGACCGAGGCAAGCGGGTTTCCTCCCGAGGACACGGTTGCGGTCGCACGGATGCTTGCCGGCTGGAGTGCCGTCGCCGACTGGGGTCCTGTGATGGCGACGGACGGGGGCGTCGCCGGGACAGGGGTTGGTGTGGGGATTGGTGTGGGTGTGGGCGTTGGCGTAGGCGTTGGGGTGGGGGTAGGGGTCGGGCTTGGTGTGGGCGTCGCCGTGGGGGTGGGGGTCGGGGTTGGGGTGGGGACCCCGCCGACCGTTCCTCCGCCCCCATTGTCCAAAGAGAGGGTCGTGATGGTGCTGACCGGGTTGTTCGAGACCTTGCGCGTAGCCGTCCAGAAGTGGAGCGTGTAGGCCCCCGGCGCGGGGCCGGATATGTTCCACGTCGCGCGCAGGTGCCCGTCGGCCGGCGTGCCGCCGGCGCCGTAGAGGTTCACCGTGGAGGCCGCATTGGCGATGCTGCCCGCGCCCGTCACGCTCACGGAGGGACCGGTATGGCCGGCCGTGGCCATGACCTGGCCCACGAGGTTGCCCCCGGCGTCGACGAGGTCGACCTGCCCGGGCGCGCTCTGCGTCCCGCCGGGGTCGTCGTCGCAGGTCCAAAGGACGCCGAAATTAAGCGAGTAACCCCCGGTTCCCAGGGTGATCGACTCCGTGGAATACCGGGGGGCCTGTCCCAGGGCCCGCGGGGAGAGAAGGGAGGCGCCCGCGAGGAGGGCTCTAAGTGCGATTCGGCGCGCGCCCGCGGTCTTCATGGCAAAGATGAGAAAATTAACAACAGTAATTAGACAAGTCTAAAACATCCAATTTATGGCGGAACCTCACCTTTCGGCCCCGGCGGCCCCCCTCGTGCGCTCGCCGCCGAGGATGATGAAGGTCCCGTCGAGGCCGAGAAGCCGGCGCACCTGGGCCCTGAGCGGTGCGCAGGCGCGCCACGGGGGCACGAACCTCGCCCCGGGATGGATCCGGACACCGAGGATGACCTCGGGGAGCCCGAGCGCGCGCGCCACCCAATGGGCGAGATTCCAGTCGCCAAACCACCAAGGGGGAATGGCGCCGTCCGCGGTGACCGGCATCGCGATGCATCTGCGGTAGAGCCAGGGTCCCTCGGCCGGGGCGAAGACGACATGGAAGGGTCGGAGGGTGCGCAGCTCATCCCGCGACACGAACGGCCGATCGGCGAACGAAACGTTGGTCGTGCGGCCGCCCTCGCCGTGGGAGAACGACAGCTGGCGCTCGAGCCGCCCGCTAAGCAGGCGCGAGCTCTCGTCGGCGCACTCCTCCGTGGCCGCCTGGCACATCCAGCGGTTGCGCAGGTTGGCGATCAGCGGCGAGGCGCTCTCCCGGCCCCCAAGCTTGAGCCAGACGGCATTCTGGGACTGCGTGGCGGCGTACACGGCGCCGCGGGCCTCGCGGACGATGTCGACCTCGCAGTCGGCGCGGACCGCGTGCCGCTGCCACTCGTCCTGCTCCACGAGGACGACGTTCCTGTCCTGCCAGTCGGGGTGGTCCTGCCGGCGGTCGAAGCGCTCCAGAATCACCTGGTAGGTGAGCGCCTTCACGAGGGTCGCCACGTAGCGCCTCTGGACGGCGAACTTCTGGGGGATGGCCAGGCACACGACCTTGCCAAGCTCCACCTCGCGCAGGTCGAACGTGCTGTCCGCGCAGAAGACCTCCGCGATCTCGGGCTCGGAGAACGGGACCAGGAAATTGTAGAGCGTGCTGCGCACGCCCCCGAGCTGGTCCGGGGGCTGGTTCCAGTAGTTGTTCTCAAGCTGGTAGCGCGCCTCGGCGTAGGCGTGCGACTGCGCGAGTCCCGGGTTCTCGGCCGAGCAGCGGATGAGGAACTGCCGGTAGCTCTCCGGGACGGTCAGGATGTCGAGGAGGGTCAGGAGTCCCGGATGTCCGGGACGAGCGCCTTCGCCAGCGTGGGCTGCGCGCAGGAGCCGGATTCCCCAGGCGATCTTGTCCCTGGCCTGGGGGATGAAGAACTCATCGCGGGAGGCGGCCTCCTCGACGGAAAGCCCGGTCTCCACGATCATCTTGGCATACGTGTCGGCCGGAACCCCGTCCATGGACAGGAGGTTTAGCCGGACGCAGGGGCGCCAGTCGGGCGGGGCCGAAGGGGGGCGGGTGCGCAACAGGCAGAGATCCTCCTCGCGCCCGTAGTGGCGGAGGAGCGCCTCGATCGTTTGCCCCTCGGTCCCCTTCTCGCCGCAGACGAATCCGCCCCACGGCGGAACCTGGTACCTCGCGCGGCGGATCCGGTCGGCCGCCTTCTGGAACGCGAGGGAGCGCGCGTCTCTCTGTAGGCGAAGGAGCTCGATCCTCTCGTCCAGGGGCTCGCCGGGGCCGGCAGGCCTCTGGGGGGCCACGGCACCGGCCAAGCGGTCGATCTCCTCCTGGATTTTTTCCGCCTGGTCCCGGTGTTCCCGCCTCAGGCGCCCTAAATGCCGCGCTTCCGGGCTCGCTGCCCATCCGCGTCGCTCAAGGCCCGCCTCATTGACGCAGAGCGAGTGGAGCCTCGGCAGGATGCAGGCTAGCGTCTTCCCGGAGCCGGTGGATCCGGTCACCAGGCCGCCCCTGCAGCCCGCGTTCCTGCTGACGGCGATCCCGGCGTAGGCGTACATGGCGCCCGGGATCCTGGGGTAAACCGGCCTCCTTTGCTTCGGTCCGAGGAGCAGGTGTGCCGCTACGGCCCAGGCGGCGGGCCACGCCCACCCCGTGACCCGCTCCACGAGGCGCGCAAGCCCTGGGTGCCCTGAGCCGATCAGGCCCGCGTGGGGATAATGGAACGGAGCAAGGACGCCTAGGCGCTGCAGCCCGAGGGCCAAAGTGGCGGCGCCCGCCGCTATGGCTAGCGACTCGGCGAGGCGCCTGAGGACATAGCGCGCGTGCTGGGCCCGGGTCACCCCGGGAACCCAAGTCAACGCACCTTATTAGACAAGTCTAATAATGCCCGGCGCAGGCCGCGTTTAACGCCAGTGGCCGCCGTGCCATGCCCATCCGCGGCCGGCGTGGACCCACCCGCCGGAAAGCCACACGGCGCCGTGGTGCGGCCTCGGCGCAAAACGGCCGGCCGTCCAGTACCATCCGCCGTGCCAGCCCCAGTATCCGCCTATCCAAACGTAGTCGGGATAGGGGCTTACCGGGACGTATTCGGCGACAGGGGCCGGGGGCTCGTTCTCAACAACGGTTCCGTCGGCCATCTCAGGGGCCGGGGGAGGCGTCGAAGGCACCGGTACCACCGCCGTTCCGGGCGGCTGCGCCGGGGGCGCCGGCGGCTGGGCCGGGCCCACGGCTGGCGACGAGGGGGCCAAAGGGGGGGCATCGGGCGCCGCAGCGCCTCCCACCGTCCAGGTGTCATTGATCCAGAGCCAGCCTCCGTTCGCCTGGGCCCAGTGGCCGGCGACCCAGACGGCGCTTGGCGAGGGCGGGAGCTCCCAGTGGCCCGCGAGCCAGACCCAGCGCTGGGCATTGTTGGACCAATGGCCTGCGATCCAGACGTAACCCGGCCCCGGGGCCGGCGTTATCTGCTCACCCTCGGCTCGGAGCGGAGCGGAATAGGCAACCGGATGCGCGTAAACGGGTTGCGGATAATAATATCCGTATGATGGATAGAAGAGCGGCACGGCCAGGTTTAGCCGGAAGCCGACATAGGCATCGGCTCGGGAAGGCGCGAAAAACGCGAGTGCCGCAGGGATGAGGAGCAGGACCTTAGTATTCATGGCTTACGTGGTTGATGACGTCTGCTGAAGACAAAGGATACACCCCCCGTGTTCCCCCGGCAAGTCGGGGCCCGTGCCCGTGCCGTGGGCTTAGAGCATGGCCCGAAACAGGGGCACCCGCCGGACCAGGTCCGAGGCCATGTAGCTCACCCCAAGGCCCGCGCCGGTCAGCAATGACACCTTCAAGAAAGGATCCGCCTGCAGCGGGCGAAACGCGACCGTGAGAAGGACGAGCGCGACCGGATGAAGCAGGTACACGCCGAATGAACGGTCGGCGAGCCAGCGGGAAAGGGCTGTCGACTGGTCGAGCCTGCGGGAGCAGAAGGAGAGGGCGCCAAGGCCCAGGCCAAGGCCAGCGAGCTGTTCCCATGCAGCAAGGCCGAGCGCCGGCAGCTTCCAGCCGCCGACAAGGGTGTCGAGCCCCTTGCCCTGCGCCACGCCCGCGCCCATGAGGACGGCCGCGAGCGCGACGGGCCCCAGGACGAGGGCCGCCCATCCGGCGCGGCGCGCCAGGGCCGAGCGGGCGATCGCCTGCAGCCAGCCGCCCTTCGAGGCCTCGACTCCCGCCGCGAAGGCGAGGATATACTGCGGGAAGAAGCACAGCTGCATGTTCAGCACCGATTGCCCGATGGGCTGCACCGTGCGAACGAGGAAGGTCGATGCGACCAGGGCAAGGGCCCATAGCGCCAGTGCCCGCGGGCCCGGAACCGCGGACTTCCCCTCGCTGCGGGCCCCCGACTCGGGCCGGAATCGCCGCCACACGACCAGACCGGCGCAGAACGCCAAGAGGGCCACGGCAAACCACATGGGCCCGCTTCCACCGAGGAACCTGAAGGTTGCGAGGTACCTCACGTAGGCGGCGCCAAGGGAACCGTACCGGTCTCCGTTGGGGTTGATCACGATGTTGATGAGGGGGTTGAGCGCCACCATGTAGAAGAGCGCCGGGACCCCCAGCCTAACAAGGCGTTCGCGAAGGAACCCGGAGGCCCCGCGTCGGCGAAGCGAGCCCTGGGCAAAATACCCGCCTACAAGAAAAAGGATCCCCATGAAGAAGGACTGGAGGTGTCCCTGCCAGAACATGAAGGCGATCCGCGTCAGAACGTCCGGCTCCGGCTGCTCCATGACATACCAGCTGCCGACGTGGCTGTAGGTCACGCAGGCGTGCATGTTCACGACCAGGACGATCGCAATCGTCCTGAGCTGGTCGACCCAGGCTAGCCGCCCAGCCTCACCGCCGCCTCCGGCCGGCCGAGCCGCGGGTGCGCTCCCGGCCCCCGCCCCCTCGTCACCAGAAGAAGAAATCACCCTTGTGGAACTTGGTCACCACAGGCGACCCAGCGGGCGTATGGGACTGGAAATGGAGGTCGTAATTGAAATTGCGCGCGTGGGGCTGGTAGTAGACCCGGTCGTTGCCGATGCCCGGCATCGTTCCCGTCCCCACCCAGGGTCCCTGGAAGTATTTCGAGCTGAAAAGCTGTCCCATCGAGCCGTTGACCGTCAGCTGGAGGCCGCCGGCAGGGGTCGTTGTCGGCGTGTACCAGTCCTCCATGAGGCGGACCAGGTTCTGCGCGCCGCCGCTCTTGATGTTAGGGGTGACGGTGGTGTTGGTCGGGGTGTTTCCCGTGAGGATTGCGGCGTCGATTTCCATGCCCGGCGGATGGTTGGCCGCAAGCCCCTGGGTGCTCTGGGTGGCCTGGCGCTGGTCGTAGGTCAGGCCCGAATGCGCGGGATTCCATCCCTCGGAGAGCGCGGTGACGGCGTCACCCATGATGCCCGAGGGGTTGCTCTGCTGCACGCCGCCGATTGTGACCTGGGCCGTGTTATAGTCGCCCTGAACATAGACGCCGTTGTCCGAGACCAAGGTGAAGCCGAGCGGATTGCCGCTCGGGTCGTTATAGGTGGGGGTCGCCGTGGCGTTGATGATGCGGACGCCATTGAGCGTGGTGGTCGCGGCGCCCCCGAGATTGGTGTTGTTGGTCTTGTCGTACACATAGACGACACCGTTGTAATTCGCGGCTAGGTTCGTGTCCCCGGCCATCGCGGTCGTCAGGGCGTTCTTCAGGTTGGCGACGTCGATCGTCGTCAGGTTGACGGCGGTCTTTCCATTGAGCTCCTCGCGGGGGTCCACGATCTGGCTGCGAACGACTCCCGAGATGATGTCGGATGCCGCGTTTCCTGGTGCCGTCGTGGCGCCGGTGTGGATCGTCGTCGCGAAATCGGTGTCGTAGGCGGTCGTATTGATCGAGCCGTCGGACTGCAGGCCGCCGACATGGATCGTCGGCGCGCCCCCGGACGTTGTCTGCTCCACCGTTATCAGGATCCCGGCCGCGTTGTACATGCGGCTCGCGGCGACGAGCGGGTCCTCGGTCAACAGGGCGTGGGTTATGGGGTCCGTCGGCGGCGGCGCGATGACGGCCCGGAAGATCTCGTTGGCGTCGACCTGCCCGTTTTGGTTCGTGTACGCGGCTAGGTAAGGTGATCCAGCGGCGAGGTCGTTGGTCACGTTGACGTCACCCACGAAGTTGGCCTGCGACGAGAGCTTGGATACCTGGAGCGCTCGCTCGGCGGCCTGCGACGGGGCTGCCCCGGAGGGGTTCGGGTTGTAGATCGGGTCGTTGTAGCCCGTGCCCGTGAGGGCGTCCGTCTCACCCGTGAGCGGGTCGGATGCCCCGTTGTAATTCTGGAAGTAGTAGACGCTCGAGGCGAGGGTGAGCGTGATGCCCGGGAGGGTGCCCAGGTAGGCGCTCGCATTCGTGGCGATCGGCCCCAGGATCTGCATATTGCTACCGGGCGCCATCTCAAGGTCGCCCTGGTAGAACACGGCGAACTGGAAGAGCGAGGTGCTCGTGTACTGGAAGTGCCGGCCCGAATGGTAGGTGATCGTCCCGAAAAGCGGGGAGGCGATGGTCGCCGATGTCTTCGCGGTGAAGTAGAAATTCTTGCCGAGCTGGTTGACGGTGCCCGGCATGATTCCCGTGGCGCTCCCGTCGGGCGTCCCGGGAATCTGGTTCCACGTGAGCGAACGGTAGATGGTCCAGCCCGAAGTGCTCAGCGTCGTGAGGAAGGGAAAGGTGTTTGTGGTCGCCAAAAGGCCGCTGCCGCCGCCGAGCGGCGGGGTGCTCTGGACGGTGGCGATCGGCGTCTTGCGCCGGATCAGCTCATTCCACTGAAAATAGAGATTCTCCATCTCGCTGTCGGCGATGATCTTCGCCTGGTCCAGCAGGATCTGGCGCCTTGAGTTCCTGTAGGTGGTGAGGCTGTACGACAGCACGCCCGCGGCCGCAAATGAGAGGATCAGGATCACTATCATTGCAGCCAACAGGGCACTGCCTCGGCGCGAATCTCGACCGAACAATTTCTTCTTCATGGTCTGCGGGATTCTAACCGTCAGGCGGCGGCGTCGGCGTCGGTGTGGGCGACGGTGTCGGCGTGGGCGTGACCGACGTGGGTGTCGGTGTCGGAGTCGGTGACGGCGTCGGCGTATGGGTCGGCGTCGGCGTCGGCGTGGGCGACGGTGTCGGTGTGGGCGACGGAGTGGGCGTCGGCGACGGCGTCGGCGACGGCGTGGGCGAAGGCGTATGCGTCGGCGACGGTGTGGGCGTCGGCGTGGGCGATGGCGTCGGTGTGGGCGACGGAGTGTGCGTGGGTGTCGGCGTGGGCGACGGAGTCGGTGTCGGCGAAGGCGTCGGCGACGGAGTGTGGGTGGGCGACGGTGTGGGCGTCGGCGAAGGCGTCGGCGTCGGAGTGGGCGAAGGCGTCGGCGTATGCGTCGGGGTCGGCGTCGGTGAGGGTGTCGGCGAGGGAGTCGGTGACGGCGTGTGCGTCGGCGAAGGTGTGGGCGTCGGCGAAGGTGTCGGCGTCGGCGTGGGCGAGGGCGTCGGTGAAGGCGTATGCGTCGGCGACGGGGTAGGTGTGGGCGTCGGCGACGGAGTCGGCGACGGCGTATGGGTCGGCGACGGCGTCGGTGTGGGCGACGGGGTGGGCGACGGCGTGTGCGTCGGTGACGGCGTCGGCGTGGGTGTGGGTGACGGAGTCGGAGTGTGGGTCGGCGTCGGCGTCGGGGTCGGCGTGGGCGACGGTGTCGGCGACGGGGTATGCGTGGGAGACGGAGTTGGCGTCGGTGACGGAGTCGGAGTCGGCGTCGGCGACGGAGTGTGCGTGGGCGAAGGAGTGGGCGAGGGCGTTGGTGTCGGCGACGGTGTCGGCGACGGGGTATGCGTGGGTGACGGCGTCGGGGTCGGCGACGGCGAGGGTGTCGGGGTCGGCGAGGGCGTCGGGGTGTGGGTCGGCGTCGGCGTCGGCGTGGGCGACGGAGTCGGGGTAGCAGTCGGGGCCAACGTCGGAGTCGGGGTCGGCGAAGGTGTGTGGGTGGGCGACGGGGTCGGGGTCGCGGTCGGCGAGGGTGTCGGGGTGGGTGACGGCGTGGGCGACGGTGTCGGCGTGGGCGAAGGGGTGGGCGACGGCGACGGTGTCGGGGTCGGAACCGGGGTCGGCGTGATGTTGGTGACGAAATCGGTCGTTGCCGTGCTCCTGTTGGCAAAGACGGCGTTGACCGAGTTGTTCGAGTAGAAGCTCGACTGGCCGGCCTGGACCTGGACCTTCTCCGTCGTGGGGTTGGAGAGCGCCAGGTTGACGGCGACGTACACGGTCGAGCTGCCTGCCACCTTGGGCTGGGCCGAGAACGGGTACGGGGCGCCCCCCGCCGTGGGCAGGGACTTGGCCACGACCACCGTCGGCGGCAGACTCGAGGTGGCGGGGTACCACCAGAGCTGCGTGTCGTGCGTGGTCGGATCCGTCTGGATAGAATAGGAGCGCTGGCGCTCGATCGTCGCGACCGAATTCTGGGTGATATCCGGCGCGCCCGATCCGAGGCCTGCGAGGGTGTAGATCTGCCCCGGCAGGGTGATGGTCCAGTCCGCCGGCGGCGTCCCTCCGCTTACCCCGGTGATTTGGACGCCGTTAAGCCCCAGGTTTACCCCGGGAAGCTTGATATAGTCTCCCACCTGCGGAATGAGATTGTCGGGGGGGGACGGAGCGTCGGGAAGCGTCAGTACGATGGAGTTGTTTGTGACCGGGGTCGAGGTCTTCACTATCGCGCGCTCCTCGATCGTTATGAAGTAGTTGAACGTCGAGAACTGGGTGAACCCAGGTGTGGGCGTCGGCGGGCCTCCCGTGAAATTTGAGGCCGTCATGTCGGTCGCGCGGGCCATCTCCCTCGAGAAATGCTCGAACACGTAGCGTCCCTTCGCCGTGGTATCGTTGATCGCGGTGGTCTTTGCCGTGCTGACCATGCCGTTCACAAGGAAGGCGACGACCGCGATCATCAGGATGCAGGCGACGCCGAGAGTCACGACCATCTCCACCATCGTGAATCCGACCTTCGGAGCCTTCTTTGAGGCGCCTTCGCTGCCCTGGGGGGAGCACTTGCGGCGGAAGATCATGGCACGGCCCGCACAGCGGTGATCGAAAGAGGAGGCGCCTGCTGGCCCAGGAACTTATAGGTAATCGTGAACGTCCCCATCAGCATGTAGCCTGCGGACATGGCGCTCACCTGGTTGATTAGGGTGGGCGTCCCCGGGGCCCCCGAATAATTCCCGTCGACCCATTCCACCGTCCGGGTCACCTGGGCCGTCACAGGGAGCCCCCCCGTCGTGTCCGCCAGCACAACCGTAAAGTAGGGGATCTGGTTATTGCCGTTCACCCCGGCGGGGTTGCCATTGTCCCAACTGAGTCCGTCCCCGAGCGGGGTCAGGTTGCCACTGGGGTCAACCGTAGGTGTAAAGAGAGCGAGCGTGTTGCCGCCGCCGTCGGTGGTCTGCTGGGTGAGGAACTGGTCCGCCATGGACTTGATGACGAAGCGTGCATGGTCGGCCAGCCGCGCCTTGGCGGCGACCCGGTAGGCCCCGATCAGCACCGCCAGGATGCTCACGATCATCGTCGCAAGCAAAACCGTCGCAACCATGACCTCCACGAGCGTGAATCCACGCCGGACGCCGTCGCGGCGAGAACCCTTAGAGGGCACAAGCGTTGAAACGGAATTGAAGCTTTGCACGATTAGTTGCTGCCTTGGGGACCTGACTCTGCTTGTCGTAATTGCATTGCACTTAGAACGGCCTTTCAACGCAATTCTGCGTCAAACAATCGTAATACGTAGTTACCGTAGAAACGCATGCAACACCTAGGCCTGCTCTTTGCGCTGACGCTGCTCGGTGTCAATCTCTGGGGCCTCATGCTGATTGCGGGCCTATACTGGCGCAACCGGTGGTTCGCCGTGGCGGCCGGCCCAATCCTTGCAGTCACAGTAATTTACGCAATCGAGTGCCACCATGGCCTCGGTCCCAGGCTTTCGGTCTTGGGGCAATTCTCGACGATTGTTTCGGTCGCGATGATAGGGCTGAGCATGGTCTCGTGGGAGCCGGCCAAGCTCGGCCCTCGGGGCGCCTCCATTCTGAGTGCCTGGCGCGAGGAATTCGCCCCCCGGCGGGTGGCGGGATGCCTGGGAATAGGGGCGGGGATTTTCCTCTACGCCATGCTCTGGAGGTTCACCGCACCGGATATCGATGGCTCGTCGGAGAAGATCGCCGATTTCTCCTACATCTGCAGCTATTACACCGGGGAGACGATACCGGTGCCGGATGCCTGGCTGCACCCCTACCTGTCGACGCAGTATTACAGCTTCCAGCATTACGGGGCGGCATTGATGGGCCGGGTCCTCGGGCTTCAGACCGGCGAATGCTACAATATAGCGCTCTGCCTTCTGATAGCCCTCGGTGGCACGGCGTTCGCGGGCGCCGTGTGCATGGTGGCGCGAAAAACCTGGGTAAGGGCGCTCATCATCTTTGGCTTCGTCTTCGGCGGCATGGGGATGACGCTCCTCGTCCACCTGACGGACAACGACGTCCTGCCGTGGACAAGCATGCGCTTCATCGGGAGCGCGCCCATGGACAAGGCGCCCCTGGGCCCGTGGCTAAAGGCCTACCAGGCCAAGTACGAGCACCTAGAACTCCCGGGGGAGCCCTACGCGTACTCCATATACCTCGGCGACTACCATGCCCCGCTCTCGGGTTACTACCTCCTCGGGCTCTGCGCCATGGCGATGATCCTGGCGTCCCGCACGCGCCAGAGCCGTTACGCCGTCATCGCGGGCTGCACGCTCACGTGGACGCTCCTTGCCAACACCTGGGTCCTTCCCCTGCAGGCGATCGGGGTCCTCGCGTGGCTCGCGGTGAACTATGCCGACTGGCGCCGTCTCATCCCGGCCGTCGCGGGGGGCGCCGCGGTCGTCTGGCTTCTCGCGTGGGTCTACCTCTCGGTATTCACGTCCTCGGCGGCGGGTTACGGCGCCGCGCTCAGGTTGGTCCCCTGGAGCGAGCACACCCCTCCGCTCATGCTTCTGCTCTTCATGCTCCCCACGATCGCGCTGATCGTGCTCGGCCTCTTCTCCGGGAGCCAGCTGGGCCGCCGACTCGGCGTCCTCTGGCTCACGTTCCTGCTCTTCTCGGAGTATTTCTACGTGGATGACATCTACTCGGGGATGTACGACCGGTTCAACACGACGCTCAAGTGGTGGCCGTGGGTGGCGGCCGGCGCCCTGATGACCCTCGGGCCCCTGGTGCTCGAGCAGGTGCGCCGGCGCTGGGTGCGCATCGCCGGCCTCCTTTTCTGCCTCTACCCCTGCTTTTACATATTCGACCTCTGGCGGCCCTTCCTCGGCGGACCCAGGTCGTCGATCGGGAAGATCGAGGGCACCACCTACCTCACCAAGGAGGAGTTCCCGCGCCTCATGCTCGGCAGACTCAAGGTCGAGAAGCCCGGGGTCGTGATCGAGCGCCCGGACAAGGAGGGCGCCTTCACCAACTCGGCCGTGATCCCGCTCTTCGCCGGCCAGCGCATGTGGCTGGGCTGGTACGGGCACGAGCTCCTGTGGAGGGAATTCCGCGAGGACCTCAGGAGGAGGCATGAGAGGCTTGTGAGCTTCTACAGCGGCGAGATGCCGGACGCGGGCAAGTGGCTCATGGCGCAGGGGATCGACTACGTCACGTGGTACCGCCCGGACGACACGCCGGAGCTCTGGGTGAAGGTGAACAAGTCCGTCAGCCCCGAGTACATCTGGTGCGACATCCTCACCTACAGCAGCGAGCACGAGGACGGGCGCCGGGTGGGCCTGTGGAAGCGCGCCCCGCAGCCCTGACCAGAACCTCAGGCCTTCCCGTCGCGCAATTTCTCGAACGTGTGGAGCGCCGCGCCGACCACCTGGTCCATGTTGAGGTAGCGGTACTGGGCCAGCCTTCCGATGAAGGTGACGCCGGGCTCGCGCTCCGCGAGCTCGCGGTAGCGCGCAGCAAGCGAGTCGCTCTCCGCGCCGGGAACCGGGTAGTTCGGGTCGCTCTCGCCCGGCTTGTACTCCGCCGGGAATTCGCGGACGAGGTTTGAGCTGCGGCTTACCTGGCCGGTGACGTGCTTGAGCTCGACGGTCCTCGTGTAGGGCTCGGAGCCGGGGTAATTGACCTGCAGGACGGGCTGGACAAAGCCGCCCGCAGGGACCTTGTCCGGGTCCAGTTCCTCGAGGGCGTAGCGCGCCGTCCGGTAGGGCAGGGGGCCGAAGCGGCAGTCGAAGTACTCATCCAGCGGTCCGGAGTAGATCAGGTGCCGATACCGGACTTTCGGGAGGATCTCCCGGTAGTCGGTCTCCAGGCGCAGGTCGGCCTTGGACGCCTCCAGGATGGCGTCAAACATGGGCTGGTAGCCCAATTTCGGGAGGGCCTGGAACTCGTCCCGGAAGTAGCGCTCGTCGAGCCCCGTGTGGATGGGGAGCCTGCGGCAGACCGAGGCGTCCAGCGCCTCCGCCGGCCGGCCCCACTGCTTCTCGGTGTAGCCCCTGTAGAAGAGCTCGTAGAGCTCGGTGCCGACCGCGGCGAGGATGGCCTCCTTCGAATTGGCGGGGGAGGCGATCGGCAGGGCGCTTCGCGCCAGGTAGGCCTTGAAGTCCTCCTCGGTCGCCGTGGGGTTTGCGCTGAACTGCCGGAATGTCCCCAGGTTTATGGGGAAGCTCCAGTACGTGCCCCTCGTATAGACGCTCACGCGGTACTTGGCATCCGCCCAGCCGGTGAACCGGCTCAGGTAGGTGCGGACAAGCTCCGAGTTCGTCCGGAAATAGTGGGGGCCATAGACATGAAAGAAGAGGCCGTTGCGGTCCTTGCGGTCGTGGCAGTTCCCCCCGATGTGGTTGCGCCGCTCGACGACCAGGCAGCTTCTTCCCAGCGAGCCCAGGCGCTCGGCCAGGACAAGCCCGGATAGGCCGGCCCCGACGATCAGGTAGTCGTAGCTGTCTCGCATTCCCTACTTGCCTAGCCTGAAAACGTCCCGGTGCAACCGCAGCGCCTTGGGTACAAACCCCCACAGGCGCACGGTCGGGTGGCCGCCGATGCGGTCGCGAAAATGGATCGGCACCTCCTCGAACCCCTCGGGCTCGAGGAGCAGCGCCATCGCGATGTTCGCCAGGTTGAAGTCGGCGGGAACCCTCGCGGCCGCGGCGGCCGCAAGGGGCGCGCGGTAGAGCCGGAAGGGGACGTTGGTGTCGTTGAGGCGCGTCCCCCGGGCGACCTTCAGTGAAAGCCGCAGGACCGAGCTGATCACCCTCCTGGCCAACCCGTCGTCGCGGCTCCTCCTCCTTCCATAGATGGCGGCCGCCCGCTCTCGCCTTGCCCAGACGCTCGCGAAGCCGGCCGGGTCGCACTGGCCGTCCGAATCGATCTGGAAGATGTAGGTCGCCTTCATCCGGTTGGCCTCGATGTAGCCCACGAGGCAACTCTGGCCGTGCCCCCGGTTCGAGTGGCGGTGGACCCGGAGCTCGGGCCAGTCCAGCTCCGCGAGTCGCTTGGGCGTCCCGTCAGTCGAGCCGTCGTCGACCACAAGGATAACGAACCGCCCGTCGCCCACCGTCCTTGAAAGCTCGGCCCTCCACTCCCTAAGGACCGGCACGATGGCATCCTGCTCGTTGTATACGGGCACGACCAGGACGAGCTCGGGCGTTGAGGGGGGCACAGGGCTTGGACGTTTAGTCTGGCTGGACTTGGCGGCGAATCGTCACTGCTCGATTCCCGCGGTGGCAACGCCAATCCTTGGGTTCTTCGCGCCGGCGGGGCACCGAAGGCATTGATTCAAAGATTTTTAACCTGAGTGCCCCGCGTTCACTCGGAAAGGAGCTCGGCTCCCTCAAGCGCGAGGAGGCGCGTCTTCGTGCGCACGCCTCCCGGCGCGGAGAATCCCGTCATCTTGTCGCTGGCCGAGACCACGCGATGGCACGGGACCAGGAGCGGCCACGGGTTCGTGGCGAGGGCCACCCCGACGGCGCGCGCTGACTCGGGACCGAGCGCGAGGGCCCGGGCGACCTCCCCGTAGCTTCTCTTCAAACCGGGTGCGATCGCCTGCGTCTGCAGGTAGACGGCGCGCTGGAAGTCGCTCACGAGGGACCAGTCGAGCCCGATGTCGGAGAAATCCTGGGCCTCTCCGCCGAGGTGGGCCCTGGCGCGGGCCACGACCCGGTGCACCCAAGGGGGCGCCCCCTCCTCAACCGTCTCGGGGCCGAACCGCGACAGCCGCTCCCGCGTGAGGGCCTCCGTCTCCTCGGGCAATTGGAACCGGACGACCTTTGCGTCGCTCCACGCCAATCCGCAGGCTCCGAAAGGGGTGGGGAAGATGACAAATGCCATGGCGGGGACCGACGACCGCGGAGTTTCTCCGAGGCCCTGGCGGCGAGGCAACGGCAATCGGGTCCTCGTGTCATTACGGTTTACCTTTCCTGGCATTCCATGCTCTCTTTCGGCGTGCGTTGCCCCTGCGCCGCCGCGGTGCGGACGGACCCCGCCGGGCGCAACCGCCGCAAACGATGAAGACCCAGCACTGGTTGGTGAAACAGGAGCCCGAGAGTTACTCGTGGGATGCGTTCGTAAGGGACGGCCGCACCTCCTGGGACGGCGTGCGCAATTACCAGGCCCGGAACAACCTCAAGGCGATGGGCAAGGGGGACGCCGTGCTCTTCTACGCGAGCGGCGGGCCCAAGGAGGTCGTCGGCATTGCCCGTGTGTCAAGGGCCGCCTACCCGGACCCGACTGCCGAGGAACCGGGCTGGGTCTCCGTCGAGCTCGAGCCGGTCAGGGCGCTCAAGCGCCCGGTCACTCTTGAACAGATGAGGAAGGACCCGGCGCTTGCGGCGGTGCCGCTCCTTCGGCACACGCGCCTTTCGGTCATGCCGGTCGCAGGGGCCGACTTTGACAGGATCGTAGCGCTGGCAGGCTAGGCCCTCTTCCTGCCGGGGCGCGACCGGGCCTTCGCCGAAGGCCCCTTCGACTCGCCGAGCGTGCGCGATCCCGGGATGTGGCATTTCCCCCAGGTGACAAGCGCCGCAAGGACGGGCCCAAGGTCGCGGCCCTTCCTTGTCAGCGCGTAGTCATAGCGGGGCGGGTTCTCCTGGTAGGGTTTGCGCCCTAAGAGCCCGGCCTGCTCAAGGCGGCCGAGCCGGTCCGCGAGAATATTGGTGGGGATGTACTCGGGCGATTCCAGAAACTCCCCGAAGCGGCGCTTGCCCCAGAACAGATCTCGCACGACGAGGAGGGTCCAGCGGTCGCCTATGAGGTCGAGAGACCCCGAAATGGGGCAGGGGGACCTGGGGACCTCGGCTCTTCTTCGGCGGGATTGGGGCACCCGGTGACGCTAAAATAGTGACTTGCCTCAAGCAAGTGACTAATCAGAGTCGTGTGACTTGCAAATCGCAAGCAACTACAAAGGCACGCCATGAATACCGATGCTCGCAGGCTCCTTATCGTCACGTCCGCATGGGGCGCGGCGGCCGCCGGCCTGGAGCAGGGCGCGCGCGCCGGCCGCTGGGTCGTATTGCAGGTTCATGACACCGGCACCGGCATTCCGCCGCACGTGCTAGCGCGGATGTGGGATCACTTCTTCACCACCAAGGCGGGGGACAAGGGAACGGGCCTCGGGCTTTCGACCGTGCGGGGAATCGTCGAGAGCCATTCGGGCTTTGTGACGGTCCAGACCGAGCTCGGCCGCGGCACCAAGTTCCGGGCTTACCTCCCGCCCGCCGAGGGAAACCTGGCAGCGGACGCCATCGCGGCCACGGCTCCGCGCGGAAACGGGGAGCTTGTGCTCGTGGTCGACGACGACCCCCTCATCAGGGTCACGACGACCGCCATGCTGACGCGCCACGGGTACCGCGTCCTCGTCGCCGGCGACGGGGACGAGGCCCTTGTCCTATTGAAGGCGCGCCGCCGGGAAATCAACCTGATCGTCACCGACATGGACATGCCGCACCTGGCGGGTCCCGGGCTGGCCGACTGGGCCAAGGAAATCAACGCCGACATCCCGATCCTTGCCATAAGCGGGGTCGTCCCCGGGCCGAACACGCGCCATCCGGATTCGTTTGCCCAGGGGTTCCTGCTGAAACCCTTCACGGTCGAGAGCGTGCTGGCGCTCGTCCACCAGCTCCTCTACTCAACCGACCCGGTCATTTGACGGAGTGGGTTGGCTAAAGGTTCGCGGACGGCCGCGCCCGGCGTCTTCACGAGACGTTCTCCTCATGCCTGTCGAGGAGGCGAAGGGGTTCCGCCCCATCCCCCGGGGGCGGACAAAATTTGCACCGTTTATGGCAATAGAGGAACAGCCCCCGTCCCAGGGAGGCCTATAATGGACCCCGTAGACAATCGCGAAACGCACACGGTTGGATGAGGCGCACAGTGCTTCGGGTCCTGCGCATGACCCGTGCAGTGGCCCCTGATCCGGCGGTGGTCCGCATCCGAAAAACCATGCCCGACACGCTCTCATTCCGGCTCAACGGCGGCGAAGTCCACCTGGACGTGGATTCGGACCGCCACCTGCTGTGGGTCCTCAGGACGGACCTCGGCCTGACGGGAGCAAAGTACGGGTGCGGCGAGGGCCACTGCGGCGCCTGCACGGTCCTCGTCGATGGGAAGCCCGTCCGCTCGTGTCTGAGGCGGGCGAAGGAGGTCCACGGAAAGGACGTCGTCACGATCGAGGGCCTTGCAAAGGATGGAAAGCTGCACCCCCTGCAGAAGGCATTCGCGGACAACGAGGCCATGCAGTGCGGCTATTGCACCCCGGGCATGATCATGGAGGCTGCGGGCTTGCTCCGAGCCAACCCCGACCCGTCGGAGGAGCAGATCCTGAGCGGCATGGAGCACAACCTCTGCCGCTGCGGAGCTCACCCGAGGATTGTCCGGGCCATCCACGATGCGGCAGCGGAGATGAGAGGAGGCGCGAAGTGAACCCAAACCCGACACGCCTGCCGACGCGCCGCGAATTCCTCCAGCAGATGGCGGGGGGTATCGTGGTCCTCGTCTCCCTGAGCAGCATCGCCTCGGCCGAGGTGGCCCTGGAGGGAGTCGCCCGCGTCGGGCCTGTGCGCCCCGAGCTGCCCACGGATTTCAACGCGTTCGTCCGGATCGGTGAGGACGGCAGGGTGACGGGGTTTACGGGGAAGATCGAGATGGGCCAGGGCTCGGGGACGTCGATCGGCCAGATGCTGGCCGACGAGCTCGACGTCACGCTCGAATCGGTCGACATGGTGATGGGCGACACGGAGCTCTGCCCCTATGATATGGGCACGTGGGGATCGATGACGGTCCGCTACTTTGGGCCGGCCATGAGGAAGGCGGCCGCCGAGGCGAAGGCGATCCTCGTTGACCTTGCGGCCGAGGCGCTAGGCGTGCCGGTGGACAGGCTGGTGACACGGGACGGGGTCATCTTTGACAGGGAACAGGAGACTCGCAGGGTGACCTATGGCGCGCTCGCAAAGGGCAGGCGGATCGAGCGGCGCCTGAAGGTCGGCCCGAGCCTCAAGGATTTCCGGCAGTTCAAGATCATGGGCAAGCCGGTAAAGAGGCGCGACGGCAGGGACAAGGTGACGGGCGAGGCGAGGTATTCGGGCGACGTGCGCCTGCCCGGCATGCTTTACGCCAAGGTGGTGCGCCCGCCCTCCCACGGCGCGACTCTGAAGAGCCTCGACATGGGGCCCGCGGGGGAGGTACCCGGGGCAAAGGTGGTGCGCGACGGCGACCTGGTCGCGGTCCTCCATGAGCTTCCGGACATGGCTGCCGCAGCCATCAAGAGGGTCAGGGCCGAATTCGATGTGCCCGCATCGAATCTCGATCCCCGCACGATTTTCGACCACCTCCTTGGGGTAGCTCCGGAGGGGAAGGTGGTGGCCAGGGGCGGCGACATCCCCGAGGGCGAGCGCCGATCAACCCGGAAGTTCGAGACGACATTCCTCAACGCCTATGTCGCGCACGCCGCGATGGAGCCCCACACGGCGCTGGCCCGGTTCGAGGGCGGGGGGGCGACCGTCTGGGCCTCCACGCAGAATCCGTTCGGGGCGCGCGAGGAAATCGCGGTGGCGATAGGGCTACCGGTCGAGAGGGTCCGCGTGATCACTCCGTACGTGGGCGGTGCATTCGGGGGCAAGTCGATGAACCTGGAGGCCGTCGAGGCGGCACGCCTGTCCAAGGCCTGCGGCAGGCCTGTCCAGGTAGCTTGGAGCCGCGAGGAGGAGTTCTACAACGACTGGTTCCGGCCGGCAGCGATCGTCAAGATCACCTCGGGGATCGACGCCGACGGGAAGATCACGTTCTGGAACTACGATGAGTTCTACGCCGGCGGACGCGGCGCAGAGCAGTTCTATTCGATCCCGAATCACCGCACCTGCGTCCACGTGACGGACATCCGCGGGCCGGCCGGGGCCCATCCCTTCACGACCGGCGCCTGGCGGGGCCCGGGAAACAGCGCCAACACCTTCGCGCGCGAGTCCCAGATCGACCTGATGGCCTCCGCGGCCGGCGTCGACCCGGTCGAGTTCCGCATCCGGAATCTGGCCGACCCGAGGATGGCGGGGGTGCTCAGGGCCGCCGCGGCCAAGTTCGGGTGGTCGCCCGCCCGCTCGCCCAGCAAGCGCGGATTCGGCGTGGCGTGCGGCATCGACGCTGGGACTTACTTCGCGGCCATGGCGGAGGTTGCCGTCGGGGCGACCGACGGCGTCGTCAGCGTCAAGCGCATGGTCTGCGCCCAGGACATGGGTGTCGTCATCAATCCATCGGGGGCGAGCCAGCAGATGGAGGGAGGCCTCATCATGGGCCTCGGGTACGCGCTCTCCGAGGAGGTCAACTTCTCCGGAGGCGAGGTCCTGGACAGGAATTTCGGCACGTACCGCATTCCCTCGTTCTCCTGGCTTCCCACCATCGAGACCGTTTTTGTCGAGAACAACGACTTGCCGCCCCAGGGGGGCGGGGAGCCGTCGGTTACCGCGGTCGGGGCGGTGATAGCCAACGCAGTCTTCGACGCCACGGGGCTGCGGATGCTGCAACTGCCGATGACGCCCGAGCGCATCCTCGCCGCCCGTGTCTGACAAGATGGCGCGCACCTCGGGGGGACAGCCCGGCTCGGCGCGGAGTCCAGACGAGAGCCCCCAGAGCCTCCTCTTGGGGGACAGCCCCGCCATTCGCAGGGTGCTTCGCCTGGCCGAGGAGGTTGCGCGAAGCGACGTCACCGTCCTGATCGAGGGCGAGAGCGGGACCGGGAAGGAGATCGTGGCGCGAATGATCCACCAGCGCAGCTCCCGGGCCGCAAAGCCGTTCATCTTTGTCAACTGCGCGGCGCTTCCCGAGCAGCTCGTGGAGGCTGAGCTGTTCGGCTACGTGAAGGGGGCGTTCACCGATGCGCGTTTCAACAAGCCGGGCCGCTTTCTTCTCGCAAACGGCGGCACGCTCTTCCTTGACGAGATCGGGGACATGCCGATGAAGGGCCAGGGCGACCTGCTTCGCGTTCTGGAGGACGGCGCCTTCCGCATGGTAGGCGGGACCGAGCTGATCCAGGTTGATGTCCGGGTCGTAGCCGCCACCAACAAGCGCCTGGAGGAGGCCGTGGCCGCGGGAAAGTTCCGGGAGGATCTCTATTACAGGATCCAGGTGATTCCGATCCCGATCCCGCCCCTTCGCGAGCGAAGCGAGGACATTCCCATATTGATAGGGACCTTTCTGGCCCAGTTCGGGGCGAAGCACAGGCGCCCGACGTGCAGCCTCACGCCGGAAGCCATGGAAGCCTGCAGGCGCTTCCCTTGGCCGGGAAACGTACGGCAGCTGCGCAACGCGATCGAATGGCTGATGGTGACGTCGCCAAGAGAGGCGATCGGCGTGGACCTGCTGCCGACTTACATGCGTGCCAATGGCGAACCCGCGCACGACTTCTCCATCCGGCCCGGGATGACCCTTTCAGACGCGGAGAAGACGCTGATCCGGCAGACCCTCCTTCAGGTCACCTCCAATCGCGGGGAGGCCGCAAGGCTTCTCGGCATCAGCCGAAGGGCCCTCCAATACAAGCTTCGCCGCTACGGCCTGCTGAAGCCTTGACCGGCCCCCGCGTGCTCGAAGGAGCAAGATACTGCACTGCGATCGGAACGGCGGTGCAGATGTTGCACCTCCATCAATCCAGTCCGTGGCGATAGCCGTGCAGGCAAAATTCTATCTGGCGACGGGCAAACACCTAAAGGAGTTGGCCGGCGATGCGGCATAGGGGGTGCAAGGAAACCTACGTGCCCGCCATGGGCACACTCTGTTAGATACAAAAAAAACAAAATGAATCCTATGAATCCCGACATTAATCCTGCCGGCACCTCTACAATTCCTGCGCCCAGCGCCGCGCCCACAGCGCCCGCCGCGGCCACGCCGACTATCCCGGTCTTTCAGCAGAAGCCGAGATTTGTTCGCACCAGCAAGAAACAGCCTGCGCCCGCAACGGCCCAGGCTCCCGCCACCAAACGATGAGTCGCGACTGCGCGACCCTTTACCTGAAGACACCTAGCTAACCAACTGGCGGCCGGGTCCGTTTCCGGCTCCGGCCGCCGGTTCCCCGTTTCATCCTATGGACGTAGACATCATCATCTCCAACCTGACGCAGCTGCAGCTCATGAGCCGACGGGGCAACCGCCTCACACCAGACCAGCAGCTGACCGTGACCCGCCTGCGGAAGGAAACGCCGGCCCCGGTCCTCGCGCATTTCGACGGCATCCTTGCCAGGGACAGGAAGGCCGTGGCGGAAGTAAGGCACGGCGTCTGCTCGGGCTGCTACCTGCGGCTGCCGACCTCGCTCATCAACGGAAACGGCGGACTTCTGACGACCTGCGAGACCTGCGGCGCCTACCTCTCGTTCGAGCACGAGGAATCAAGAGCCGACATGGCGATGGCCTCGGCGTGATCCGCCCATTGGCCTGGGGTGCCGGTCCGCCCGCGGCGCGGAGCTCCCGCCGCGCCGGGCCACGCGAGCAGACCCAACGGCTGCGCCTTCGCTAGGGGCGCAAGGCCCTCAATGCGCATCCAGCTTGGCTGCGCTCATCCGATTGGCGGGACCGGGACCCACGACCGCCTTTCCCACGACTCCCATCCCAGCTGCGCAAGTTGGACGCCCTTGGCCCCCTCGAGGAGCGTCCAGCGGAACGGTTCGTCATTGGCGACGTGCCTGAGGAAAAGCTCCCATTGTACCTTGAACGCGTTGTCGATCGAAGGATCCTCGGGCATCTTCTTCCACCCGTCGAAGAACTTGACCGGCTGCTCGATGTCGGGATTCCACACCGCGCGCGGGGTCTCCTCCGCGCTCTGGGTCCAGCAGTCGCGCAGTCCCGCGACAGCGGACCCCTTCGTGCCGTCCACGTGAAGGGTGAGCAGGTCGTCGCGCCGGACGCGTGTGCACCATGAGCTGTTGAACTGGATGACCAATCCCTCGTCGGTCTGCATCGTGGCGTAGCAGGCGTCGTCCGCGGTGCAGGCGTAGGGCCTTCCCTGCTCGTCGCGGCGAACGGGGATGTGGGTCGCGAAATTGCAGGAGATCGCGGCGACCGGGCCAAAGAGGTTGTCGATCACGTAGCGCCAGTGGCAGAGCATGTCGATGCCGATGCCGCCCCCGTCCTCCTTTCTGTAGTTCCAGGAGGGGCGCTGCGCGGGCTGCGTGTCGCCCTCGAATACCCAGTAGCCAAACTCCCCTCGCACCGAGAGCATCCTCCCGAAGAAACCGCCGTCAATTAGGGACTTCAGCTTTCGCAGCCCGCCCAGCCAGAGCTTGTCCTGCACGACGCCATTCTTGAGCCCGGCGGCCTTACATTCCCTGTAGAGTCCCACGGCGGTCGCCGCGTCGACGGCCGTCGGTTTCTCGCAGTAGATCGCCTTCCCCGCGGCGATCGCCTGGCGAACGGCCGCGGCCCGCCGGTCCGTCGTCTGGGCGTCGAAATAGATCCTGTTGAAGGGATCCATCAGGGCCTCCTCGAGGCTTCCCGCTATCCGGGTCACCCCGTGCGCCGCGGCCAGGGCCCTGAGCTTCTCCGGGTTTCGCCCGACGAGGATCGGGTCGGGGATGATGCAGTCCCCGTTTGGCAGGCGGACTCCGCCCTGGTTCCTGATGGCAAGGACGGAGCGGATCAGGTGCTGGTTCGTGCCCATGCGTCCCGTGACGCCGTTCATGATGATTCCTATGGGGATTTCCTTCATGGATAGGTAGGTGCGGCGCCTTTGGATGAAGGGACGCTTTATGTGTGCGCGATGTAGGCCTTCTTGATTTCCTCCAGGAATGATGCCTGGTCAGCCGCCCAAAGGCGGCGCGAGAAGATCTCGACCTCGTGGAATCCCTTGAATCCGGCCGCCTCGACCCATCCCCGGATCTGGCGGATCGGGATGCAGCCTTCGCCCATGAGGCCCCGGTCCTCGAGCAGGTCGGTGGTGAGCGTCCGCCAGTCGGAGACATGGAAGGCGAAAAGCGTGCCGTCCCTTCCGCACGCGCCGATCTCGGCCTCGAGCCGGTCATCCCACCAGGTGTGATAGACATCTACGGCTATCCCCAGCCAGGGCGACCTGAGCTCTGCGCAGATCGCCCTGGCCTGGGCCATCGTGCTCACCGCGGACCGGTCTGCGGCATACATGGGATGCAGCGGCTCAATGGCGAGCCGCACGCCACTCGCGGCCGCGTGAGGCAGGACGGCCCCGATGCCCTCCGCGATCTGTTTTCGGGCCTCGGCAAGGCTGAGCCCGGGCGCGTTGCCGCAGACAAGCACCACCAAAGGGGCCCCGAGGGCCGACGCCTCGTCGATGCACCGGCGGTTCTCGTCGATCGCCTTTGAGCGGCCCTCGGCCGTTTCCGACGGAAAGAACCCTCCGCGGCAGAACGACACGACGGTCAGCCCGTTGCCGCGCGCGAGGTTGCCCGCGGCAGCCGCTCCCAGGCCGGCGAATGAGTCCCGCCACACGGTGATACCCTTGACACCCGCGGCCGAGTAACGGCGCACCGCCTCCTGAAACGACCACGGCTTCGTGGTCATCGTGTGGATGCACAGCCGCGAGAAGTCCGTAAGGGGAGGGGTCATGCCGATGCCGCGGTGTCTAGCACCCGAAGAAGGTGTAGTAACTCCTGGGCTCGGCCATCCGCCCCAACAGGAGGCCGAGCTCGCGCGCGTGGTAGTCGCCCCACATGGAGGATTCCCCGCACGGGACCTTACGGCCCCGGGGCACGTTGTCCCAACCGTTGGGGCGGTGGTAGACCGTGTGGAGAAGAAGTCCCTGGTGGCGGGGCGACGTCGAGAGGTAGGGCTCGCTGAAGAGGGTCCGGGCGACCGTGAGGCCGGCGCAGAGGTACCGGGAGCCTGCCCGGGTCTGGCCGCTGGAGGCCAGATAGTTGCCCAGCCTTACAAGGCCCTGCGCCGCGATTGCCGCGGCCGAACTGTCCACAGGTTCAAAGTCGTTGAAGGGATCGGCGGGGCGCTCAAGGTAGCCTCCGAGGTTCTTCAGGCCAGGGGCGCCGGTGTCCCAGTAGGGCACGCCGTCCGAGGGTGTGTTCTCGATGTAATAGTCCGCCGTCGCCCGTGCGACCTCCGCGAAGCGTTTGAGGACCCCCGCCTTTCCCCCGTGCGACCCGAATTCATCTGCCGGCCGCCCCGCGAGGAACTCCAGCTGCTCGGCGTACCCGCAGATGATCCAGGCAAGCCCCCGCGTCCAGGTCGTGAAGGGCGAGTAGCCCTGCTGGGTGCTCGGGCAGCGGTAGGTGCCCCCGTTCACGTTGAAGATCGACTCATGAGCGACGCGCCCGCGGGCGTCGTAAATATCGCGGCCGGTCCCGAAGTAGACGTTGAACCGCGCCGTCGTTTCGGCGTGGGTCAGGAGCCGGCCGACGAGGGACACCTGCTGGTCGTTCTCGGACATGAGCGCATGGCCCAGCGCGTGCGAAAGCGCAAGGGAGCGAAGGGAGCGGATGGTGTCGGCGAAGAGGGAGTGGGGGCCGTTGAAGGAGTAGATGTAGCCCAGGCCCGAGGGAAGGTGGGTCCAGCGGGCGGCCTGGATCGCGCCCGACACCTTCAGGGCCAGCTCGTAATGCCTGAGGTCCCCTTCGTCCGCGTGGAATGCGCCGGACCTGGCGAGGTGAAGGAGGTTCCCGTACGTCGACACGTTGTTGAACCCATGGTCGTGGACTCCGGTGTGGCTGACATGCCTTGCCATGTGCAGATGGGTCCCCTCCCGCCCGATCTCCAGGAATTTTCGGTCGCCCGTCGCCGCAAACTGCAGGATCGCCGAGCCGAACTGGAACCCCTGCGTCCACTCGGTCCAGCCCCGGGACGTATACCTGCCTTCACGGGTCACGACCGGAGCCCCTAGGCCCGGGTCCCAGTGCTTCTGGACCAGGCGTATCTTGCCCGCGGAGACTTCGAACATGCGGTCGATATCCCGCCGAAGCGATCGGGGTGTGAGGGAGGTGTCTATCTGGATCATCGGAGGGGCCGGCTACAGCCGGCGTATGTGGAAACCGCCGTCGACGGAGATGACGGCACCGGTCGAGAACGCGAACCGGCCGGCGATGATCGAGCGCACGGCGAGCCCGACGTCCTCGGGGGATCCCCAGCGGCCCTGGGGTACGAGGCCCTCCGCCAGGAGCCTGTCGTATTTCTGCTTCGCACCGGCGGTCATGTCGGTGGCCATGATCCCCGGGCGCACTTCCACGACCTGGATGTTGTCCTTCGCAAGCCGCGCCGCCCACAACTGGGCCGCCATGGCAAGTCCCGCCTTCGAGACGCAGTAGTCGCCCCGGTCGGTGGAGGCCGTGTCTGCCGATATGGACGTGACGAACACGACCTTGCGCCCCGTCGGCAGGGCGGACCCGCCGCCCTTTCGGGTCCAATGGCGCACGACGGCCTGGGTCAGGAAGTAGGGTCCCTCAAGGTTCACGCGGATGAGCTCCTCAAACGACTCCTCGGACGCGTCGACCAAGTCCGCTCGGACCCTGGGGGCGATGCCCGCATTGTTGACTAGGGCGTCAATCTGGCCGAATTCGGAGAGCGTCTCGGCGACGAGCCGTTCTCGGTCGGCCTTCGTGCCGATGTCGGCCTGTATGGGTACGAACCTCTGCCTCTTGGTCCTCGAGGCCCTCGCGCACAGCTTGGCCGCCTCCTTGGCGGCATCGCGGTTTCCCGCGTAGTTTATCGCGACGGAACAACCCTCCGCTGCAAGTTGCAGGGCGATGCCGCGGCCCAGACCGCGACTGGCGCCTGTGACAAGGACTACGGGGATGGGGGACACGATGCGCTACCTTATTGGAATTACGGCGCGAACATGAGGATTTTCCCGGCGCAACATAGCACTTTTGCGACATCATTCACACGCGCGGCCTCGTGCGGATACGGCGGCGCAGGGCTCCCCATTTTCCCCCAGAAACCTCGGCCCTATGTGCCCAACTCAGGCTGAAGCGGCTTAAGGACGCCGGCCTTTTGGCTCGCTCGCTGAGACTCCACATCGGCGATGTAGCGCCGGGTCGCCGGTGGAAGCTCGAGCCAGATCTTTATAGCGATCACAAGGCCGACAATCGCGAACGGAGTGAGGAAGAGGGGCCACCATTGCCAATTCCGCGAGGCGATGTACCCGATGCTAAAGGACTGGATGGAGCTGCCGAGGTACGCGAAGCCATCGACGATTCCGGCGCACGTGGCGGTTGCCTTGCGTCCCCCGAAATCGGTCGCCGCGGTGCCCGACATGAGCGAGGTGATCCCGACCGAGCACGCCACAATGGCGACCCCGGCGGCCCCCACGATGACAGGTGAGGACCGGAGGGTTGCGGCCATGACAAGGGACAGGATGAGGACGAAGCCGCACAGGATCGCCGCTGGCGGCCCTCGGCGGGATTGGAAGAGCTTGTCCGAGACAAGTCCCGACGCGAAGCCTCCGAGGACGCCGAAGATGCACAGGAGCCATCCCCAATGGGTGAGGAAGAATCCGGCTCCGGGCTGTTTGATCTCGTTCGCAAACACAAAGTACCACTGCGAGATTCCGTTCCGGAAGATTCCAGACGTGAGCTCGACCACGGCGATCATTAGCATGAGCGGGCTCGCGAACACCTTCTTGAGCAGGTCCAGGTACGTGAGGTGCACGTGCATCAGGCCCGAGGAGGCATCGTGGGTGTCAAAGGAGGGGAATCCGGCGTCCTCCGGGGTGTCGGCGACGGCCCATAGGTCCACCACCGACCAGAATGCGATGATCGCGGCGGGAATGAAGAACACGGCCGGGATGCTCTTGGTGAAATTGACGATCCCCTGTCCCCAATCAAAGGCGAAGTAGACGCCGAACGAGATCAGAGTCCCGAAGATGGCGCCGAACACGCCGCGCTCCCTCACGTGGAACCAATAGGCCTTAACCTTGATGATCGAGACGGCGCCGTAGCTCTGGAAATACATGTTCACGCTGTAGAGCGTGGCGTAGGTTGCCACGAGGTGGGTGCGAAACTGGCCCGCAAGCACCGCCATGGTCAGGATCCCGAGCAGCACGTTGGCCGCCGCCGCTCCGAATCCCGCGATGAGGATACCCTTGCGGCCCCCGATCCGATCCACGAGGGGTCCGTTGACCAGGAACGACACGGCGTAGACCAGGGTCCCGAGTCCGAAAATGAGCCCGAACTCCTCCTTCGACATCAACACTCCGAGCGCGTTCTTCGAGACGTTCAGGTTGTAGCGACCCATGTAAAGGAACGAGTAGGTCATCCCCAATGGGAACCAGTTCAGGAACCGCCGAAGGATGAAGCGCCGGCTGTGCCCCAGGGGATTGTTGATGAAATAACCCGCGATGACGGCGACCAAGCAGGCGGCGATAACGGCGAGGTACATTGGGCGGCTCGACGATGCCTGCGATCCGTGCCGGCACAACCCCTTTCCGGGCCACGCCTAATCCTCGCCCGGCTCCGGGAACCACCCTCGGTACGGCCCCCGTTTGCGGCATGGAAGGGGGGGGTGGGGGATCGGCGGGGGGGCCGGCCGGCAAGGTGCTTCGCGTGGCTTGATGGAGTCCAAAAAAGGCCGTCCGAATCAGGACAAGTGTCCTTTGCCATTAGGGAGAATTATTGTTTGACACGGACACGTGTCCTAATAAGACACCTCTACCCCTATGAAACCACCTCGCATTATGCACGCTGCGGTTGCCGTTGGCTTGGCGCTGGGCGTGCTTACCCCGTTAGGACTGTCGCAGACCTCCGGCCAGACCCAGTCGGCAACCCCCGTTGTAACACAGAACCAAGGAAGCGTAGCCACCGATGAGGTGCTCACGCTCCCCTCATTCGACGTCACTGCCGATTCGGCGCACGGCTACATTGCCTCCGAGTCGACGACCGGCACCCGTATCGCAAGCCGGATCGCCGATCTTCCGTTCAACGTGGACGTCGTGACGGCGCCGTTCATGAGCGACTTTGCGGAGTTCAATCTGAATGACCAGCTGGCATTCGTCAGCGGTTTCTCACCATCCGAGATCACCGGGCAGTTCCAGCTCCGCGGCTTCACGTCGCCGGTCGTCATGGTGGACGGATTCCGGCGAATCGGGCTCGTGGATGTCGTGGACATCCAGCGCATCGAGGTGATCAAAGGTCCCGCGGCCTCGATCTACGGTGCCATTCAGCCGGGCGGCGCGGTCAACATCGAGACGCCGCAGCCTACTACGACTCAAACAGGCAAGCTCAGCATTTCAGCGGGTTCGGACAACCTTCTGCGCGCTTCGTTGGCCCTTTCGGGGCCGATCAACAAGGCCGGCACGTTCTTCTACCGGGTTTCGGCGGCACACGAGTTCACGGACTACGCCGAGGCATTCGCAAGCCACAGCCAGACATTCCTCTCGGGGAAGCTGCTCTACAAGCCGGACGACAAGACGAGCCTCTCGCTGGACTTCGAGCACACGGAACGCGCCGAGCATCCCTTTAACCAAGTCCTGACGATCACGGAGAAGCGGACGATGCCCTGGGCGGCCAACAGCATCACGGAGAGCCAGTACTACGGAATGGCGACCAGCAACCTGCTCAACTACGACTTTGCGGGCCCGGAGAGCATCAACGTCTATCGCCTGACGAGCGCCTCGCTCAGCTTCCAGCACAGCTTCAACGACGTGTGGTCGCTCAAGTTTGGCGCGAATGTCTTCACCAATCCCTATTTCGACCAGCTCGTGGGCAGCGGTGCCTTCTATCCCTATGGCACGGGCAACGTCACGGTCGTCAACGGAGCCGTAACCAATCCCTTCACGCCGGAGGTGAAGGACCAGCCCCAGGTCGACTTTAAGCCGCAGCGCGGCGGGGGTATGCAGCTGGACAATCTCTTCACGTTCAAGACCGGGCCGATTGCCAACAAGCTTCTGGTCACCGGGGACTACTACGAGGTCGGCCAGAGGACGATAACCAAGGTGCCGACCGTGAACGGCAGCCAGGCCACCGACTATTACGCGTTATATAGCGCCTATAACCCGTCCGGCGCCGCGTACTACGTGCCGCAGACGACATGGTCGCCGGCCCTCGGCTACGGGTGGAACACGACGCTCTATTCGGTGAACCCGGCCCTCTACAACGCGGTGACGGCCGACAATTGGACCGCGGCGGGCGACTACGGCGTCTTCGCCAGCGAAAGGGCCTCATTGTTCAACGACCGGCTGATATTCCTCGCCGGCGGCCGATGGGACTACGTCAAGAACCAGGTGAAGAACTACAACCTTCCCGCAGTCGGCGTGCCCACGGCCCTTACGACCGTCGAGCCGCTTCCGTACCAGGCCTTCGACTACAATGCCTCGGCATGGACCTACCAGCTCGGCGCAAACTTCAAGCTGACCAAGGGTATCAGCCTCTACGCCAACAAAAGCACGGCCTTCAATCCCCAGCCCCAGATCGATTCCGCGACGGGTTTGGCTTTGCCGAACAACACGAGCTCCGGCTACGAGTTTGGCGTCAAGGCGTCATTCATGCAGGAACGGTTCAACGTCACCGTCGACCGGTTCCTCATCAACGAATACAACCTCGCCCAGACCGAGACGGATCCGGTGACGAGCCAGAAAGACACTATCCTCAGCGGCCAGCAGCAGGCCAAGGGCTACGAGATGGATCTCAACTTTCAGGCGACCAACAATCTGCTGGTCTTTGGCGATTGGGGCTACACGGACGCCAAGGTGCTCAATTCCAACCTGATCACCTTCCTCAACGGCCTTCCCGCAAGGCGCGTTCCGCGCGACAACGTGGGCGTGGGGCTGCGTTACGAGATCACGCACGGCTTTGCCAAGGGGGTCTTCTTCGTCGCCGATGCGCGCTACTCCAGCAAGTCGCTGGTCAACCTCGGTTCGGGAAAGAGCCTCATCCCCGGGCCGGCCGGCACGACGGTGGGAGCGACGTCGACCATGTATTACGTGGCCGCCACCAACACGACCTATGCGAACGGCAAGGACCCGAAGGTCACCGGCGAGCTGAAGATCACGGGAACGCCGGTGAACAACGTCCCATTCCCGGGCAACGGCGTTCTGCCCTATCCGTCCCAGCCTTCCGGGGCCTTGATCAACTTCCCGATGAGCATCACCGGGACCCCGCTGCCCCTGGTGGATCCCACGAAGCCCGGGATCTACTCCGGCGAACCCGAGGGTGTCTTCGTCGACGACGGGCGTGAGTATAATTTCAACGTGCCGTACGCCGTGTTTGATGCCGGTGTCGGGTACACATGGAAGACAGCGGGACGCTACGTCAGCACATTCCAGGTCAACGTGAAGAACCTGCTGGACCGCAAGTACACCTGGGCCTCGGGGGTCCCCGGCCTCCCGTTCCAGGTCATCTGCAGCTACAACCTCGCGTTCTGAGGTCCCTTTGAAGGCGGGGGGGCGCCAACCGAAGGCGCCCCCTTTTCCGTTTAGCTTACCTCGTTTGAGGGTCCGCACGGGATTAATGCGGTCGCTCCGCTTGCTAATTCGGCAACCGAGGGCGGGCACCTTTGACTCTTGCCGTCAATCTGCCTTCCCGCGGCTCCCTTCGGTCAGCGGGCAGCTAGTGGCCGCCAAGAATCGGATCTCGCCTTAGATCCCTTTCTAGGAGCGAAGCGTCTTACCAGCTGGCATGAATGCGCGCGGTCCTTTCGTTTTGGTTCTTCTTGCAGCTTCCTTAACAGGATGCGCCACACCAGCAGGCGTCACGCTTCTTCCTATTGAAAATCAGATTCCGCCCCTTCGCCCTGGGGTTCGTGACATTAGGATGCTCGATGTTCCCCCGGTGCTGGCGAGCGATATTCGACCTTTCTATCCTCCGGAGCTTTTTAATAGCGGGGTTAACGGTACAGCCATCGTCTTGTTTACGGTCCGCGCCGACGGAGTCGTAACAGACGCGTCAGTGATCAAGACCAACGACATCCATTTTGGAAATGCGGCGATCGAGGCGGTTCTAAGGTGGCGGTTTAGCCCGGCTAGGGTCGATGGCGTCCCTGTAGCCTGCAGGATGACCACTCGGTGCGTTTTTTCATCCCCCCTGGGTAAGATCAATCCCCGACCGTCAGCGATTGGCTTTAACCCGCCTATTCCATTTGAAGCCGAGTTTCCAAGTGGAGGGCATAGGTAACGACACATTTGCCAATGACTCGTTGGTGAATTACCGGGCGAGCGCCTTCGAAGCGCTCTAGGAGCTCCGGTGATCCCCGGGGGAGGAGACCAGGAACACGGATGAACGGAACCACCCCGTGCACGGAGCCTGCGCCTATTTGGCCCGCGCAGACTCACCCGGCCGCTCCTAGGATTCGATGGGGTCGGCGCGGGCCTGCCGGGTACCCGCGATCAATTGGCCAGCGGAACCGCTGGATCGGCGGCGACCTTCGCAGCCGACAGGTCGTTGTTCGAGAGGCGTATTCCTCCGATGACGTCACCCTTGTGCTTTAGGAAGACATTTGTCCCCACTGCCGCCTTGGAGGAGCGAAGGGAGACCTTGTTGCAGTCATTGAGGTCGAGTACCGGCCGGTCGGCCTTCGGCAACATGGACGTCACGCCGTCGAGCTCAAGGCCAAGGACCCGGTCGAACACGAAGGCGTTTCCGGACGTCGCATCCACGCGCACGTCATGCAGCTCCACGTCCTCGGAGTGGTCGCAGACAAAGCCGGTGCCGCCGCTCGCCGTGATGTCCGAGAAGCGCAGCTGCGCGACGGCCTTCTCGGGAAGGCCGTGAATGCTGGCGACCTGCGCGGCGCCGACGATGGTGAGGTTGCTAAACGCGAAGTTCCTGAAGATGGGGGTTCGTTCGGACAGCGGCTCGGCAGGCTCATCTCGGTACAGTGTGGTGATCTCAATCGCCTCGGCCGTCGCATCATCAATCACGAAGTTGTCAAAGCGCAGGTTCTCAACCGTGTTGCCGCGGCCTCGCATGCTCTTGATCCGGATTCCGCGCTCGGTGCCGTGAGAAACGATGTTGTTCGCGACGACGTCGCGAATCCCGCCGGAGGTCTCGCTTCCGATCACGACGGCCCCGTGGCCCTTGTACATGACGCAGTTGGCTATCGTGACGTGCTCGGTGGGGCGCGCCGTGCGCCGGCCGTCTGCATCGCGGCCGGACTTGATCACGATGCAATCGTCGCCCGTGCTGAAGAAGCAGTCTGAAATGCGGACGTTGCGGCAGGAATCGACGTCGACGCCGTCTCCGTTCGGCCCCGTGGACGCAAAGGTGACGCCGCGGATGGCGACGTTCTCGCTGTAGACGGGGTGGAGGAGCCACATGGGGGACTCGGTGAGGGTGACCCCCTCAACCAAGACGTTCCTGCACCCGTAGAACTGCACCAACGACGGGCGCAGGTAGTCCGCCGCGAGATTGAATTCACCGATTCCCGGCCTTTCACCTGCCTCGATGCGCCCGAAGAGTTGAAGCCAAGCCTCCATCGCAGGACGAACCTCGGCTGCGCGCTCCGGCGCGTACTTTCCATTGCGCCACCACCAGTTGGCGCCCTGGCCGTTGAGGGTTCCCCGGCCGGTCACGGCCACATTGTCCCTGCCGTTTGCATAGATGAGGGGCGCGTGGGTATAGGCGTTCGTGCTCTCCCAGCGCGACGGCACGAGCGGCGAGTCTGCCGGGTTGCCACTGTAAAGGAGCTCCGCACCGGCCTCCAACTGAAGCGTCATGTTGCTTTGGAGCTCGATCGATCCGGTGAGGTAGCGCCCAGCGGGGACGACCACCGTGCCCCCGTGGGCCGCCGCGCAGGCGGCGACGGCGCGTGCCATGGCCGCCGTTGCAATCGTCTTCCCGTCCGGGATGGCCCCGAAGTCCAGGACATTGAAAGAAGTTGGTGTAGAAGCCGCGCAAAACGGCACCGCCGCGAGGAGAATCGCGGTGAGTTTGAGTTTTTGGAGCATCGAATCGGGGTGGGATTGCCATGGAAATGTCTCAGCAATGTCCAAAGCGAGTCAAATCTAAACACGGACACGTGTCCTATTATCATTGTCCTCTTGCATTGGGCGCGGGCAAAAGGTTTTAAGTGACCGCCTCCAAACCCCAAGATGCACGCCATTGATTACGCGATCGTCGTCCTCTACCTGACGGTGGTCCTGGTCCTGGGGCGCGGCTCGAAGAAGGGGACGAGGTCAGAGGAGGCGTTCTTCCTCGCCGGACGGACGCTGGGGAAGCTCCGGCAGTTTTTCTTCAATTTTGGCCACTCAACGGACGCAAACACCGCCGTGACCACGGTGAGCTTCGTCTACGACGAGGGGGCCTCGGGCGCGTGGCTGCAACTTCAGATGATCTTCCTGAACCCCTACTACTGGTTCATGAACGTCTGGTTCCGGCGGGCTCGGCTTATGACCACGGCGGAGCTTCTCGAGGAGCGCCTGGAGAGCCGGCGGCTGGCGCAGATCTACGCGGTGTTCCAGATTGGCGTCGCCATCATCGGGATCGCGTTCAGCAACTTCGTGGCCTACAAGGTGACCTCGGCGCTTATGGAGGGGGGACCGACGATCCCCCCGGTGCTGTTCTATTCGGGCTACGTGGCAATCGTTGGCATCTACGTGGCGATGGGAGGCCTCGAGGCCACGGTGGCCAACCAGGTGTTCCAGGGCACGCTTGTCCTCGTGTTTTCAGTGGTGCTCCTTCCGTTCGGGTTTCACGCCCTAGGCCGCGTGGGCCTGCACGAGAGGCTTCCCGAGCAGATGTTCGCTATCGTTGCCGGGAGCAATAGCGGCCAATTCACGATCTGGGCCGTGCTCGCGATCCTTGCGGTCAGCGTTGTCCAGATAAACGGCAACATCATCAACATGGGGCTCGCGGGATCGGCCCGCACCGAGTTCGCCGCGCGGTTCGGTGCGGTTTCAGGCACCTATGGTAAGCGGATCATGATCGTGCTCTGGGTCTTTGTGGGCCTGATCGCCGCGGGCTTGCGCCAGGGGCCGGACCGGCTTGCGGATCCCGATTCCGCATGGGGTAGTCTGTCGCGGCAGCTCCTGGGCCCGGGTCTGCTCGGTGTCATGCTCGTTGGCTTGCTGGCGGCGAACATGGCCTCAATTGCGACAAAGACGATGGCGGTTTCCGCGCTGTTCGTTCGCAACCTGTACCGGCCGCTCGTGGCGGGCGCCGACGATCGCCGGGACGTCATGGTGGGGAGGATTGCGGGCGCATTTGCCTTGGCGGCAAGCGTGGCGGTGGCCCTGACGATGAGGGAGACCCTCGCGGTCACGAAGCTGATTCTCACCATCAACTTGCCCTTCGGCGCGTCGCTGCTGCTGGCGTTCTTCTGGCGGCGGCTGACCCGCGCCGCGGTCTGGTGCTGCATCGTCCTGACCGGTGCATTGATCCTGATCGAGCCGTTCGGGCTCCACATCGCCGGGGCAGAGAGCTTCAACGCAGGGGCCTGGATGCTTGAGCACGCCGGTCTGCGACCTTCAGGGTACGGGCCGGGCTGGCTTCTGGCCGCGCAGTTCTTCTTCGACGCACTGTTCCCCTTTGTCGTGCTTGTCGGCGTCAGCCTGCTGACTCGGCCCCCGCGCCCGGAAACCCTGGCAATCTTCTTCGGGAAGATGAAGACCCCGGTCGGTGCGAGCCGCGAGCTCGACGCGGAGGCCATGAGGGAGACACGGCTCAATCCTTCACGGTTTGATCAGCTTAAGCTGTTCCCCAAGTCCGACTGGGAGTTCACGAGATGGGACCGGGTGGACACCGTGGGCTTCATTGCCTGCTGCGGAATCTCGTTCTCGATCATCGGCCTCTTCTGGGTGGCACTTTCGGCCGTGGGCTAGCGAGCCCCGGGGCCGCCTGGCATCCTAGCGGGGGGAGCGCTCGGGATTCCATCCGTCCGGCCCGCCCAGGACCCGCAGCGGCGTGATTGAGGCCGCCTCGGGCTCGGACAGGGGGCTTTCCCAAGGAACTCTTTGGGAGCGGCTCGCCCCGGGCCCGGTGTTCCCGAACTCGGAAAAGCGCGCAGTCTTCTCCGCATCCGGCTTGTTCCAATTGTGCCATCCAGAAGGCCGCACCGCATCCGAAAGGGTCGAGTTCAGGAATACGACGTTGGCATAAGGGCGCCAGGGCCGCCCAAGGTACGTCTTGGTCCCGGCTCCTTCGGCGCCGATCGTGCAATGAGAGAACACGAATCCGAAGGCCTGCCCTGCGGGCGTCGAGGCGGCGGTGATATAACCGTCGCCTGTGCAGGTGATCTCGCACCGATCAAAAAAGGACGTCGCTCCGCCGAAGATGAAATCCACCGCGCCGGCGATGGTGCAGCCGCTGAAATACTGGCGGCCGCGATTGGCCAGGATCGTGTCCTGCCAGCCAAGGAAGCGGCAGTTTCGGAAACTGACCCGGTCCCCGTCCACCCGGAGGGCAAGGGCCTGGCCGACGCGGATCGAGGAGTTCGCGATCGTCAGGTTCTCCACAGCAAAATCGTCCGCATCGATCCACACCGTTGGGGTATGGAAGGTCCCGATCGGCTTTCCGTCCGGCGCAGGGATGGATGCATAGAGCCCGAACGAAACGGTCGTGCGGTTCGGGTCGTCGCCCACGAGCCGAACGAAATGCTTCTCCCGTTGCACATAGACAAGCTCGTGGTACGTGCCTGGCCTCACCCGGATGGTCCAGGGGGCCGAGGCCGTGTTGGTTTGAGGCGCGGCGTTGATCGCCTCCTGGATGGACTTGAACTGGCCGGTTCCATCGGGTGCGACCACCGAGTCGTCCCCGTGCGAAGGCGCGGGGCCGGCGCCCACGACATGGGCCAGCAACGCGCCTCCGAGGATCAGGAAGGCTGCCAAGGCTCTCACCAATCGTTTCCTCATTGGATCGGAGCCTCGTCCGCGGTCGGCTAGTGGGTCAAGTTCGCCACGGTGTCCTCGACAAGCAGCGCGGGGCCGGAATCCGGCTTAATGCTGACGTTCTTCAGCGAGACCCCGTCCGCATACCCGATGCGCAATCCGGTACGTGCCCCGACCGTTACATTCTCGAGCACGATGCCCCTGGCGGGCATCTCCGGCAGACCCATGATCAGCCCCGCGTCCCTCGTGCCTCCGTCGGCCACAATGTTCCTGATCAGGATGTGGCTCCAAATGGGAGTGTCAGGGGCTACGGGCTTTGCCTCGTCGTGAACGCCGGGCTTGGGGAGGCCGTAGTAGTAGCTCGAGATGACGATGGCCTGGCCGACGTTCCTCATGGTCAGGTCCGTGTAGGTGATATTCTCAACGAGTCCCCCGCGGCCTCTCCGCGACTTGAGCCTTACGCCGATGTCGGTGCCGTCGAACGTGCAGCGCTGAACCGTCATGTTTCGCACCCCGGAATCCGTGTCGCTGCCGATCGAGCATCCGTGGCCGTGAAGGAACGCACAGTCTGTCACGAGGACATCCTCCACGGGTCCGGACCCGTGCGTGCCGGCCTTGACGGCAATGCAGTCGTCTCCGGTGTCGATCTTGCAGTGCGTAATCAGAACCCTTCGCGAGACTGACGGGTCAATCCCGTCGGTATTGGGGGAATTGGAGGGGGCGCTTATCGTAATCCCATCGACGGTCACGTCCTCGCAGCGGAACGGGACGAAATGATACATGGGGGAATTCGCCAGGGTCACCCCTTCGAGGAGGACCCGCTGGCAATGCTCGAATACCATCATTCGGGGCCGGCCGATCTCGGCGTCGGGCAGGCCCTTCGCGCGGGCCTCAGACTTGACCCGGCGCTCGATCACCCACCAGGGGTCGCCCTGGCCATCGAACACCCCGGCTCCGGACACCATGAGATCGTGGCAGTCCTTTGCGCCGACCAGCGGCCGGTACTTGTTGCCCTGGATGCGGTAGTCGTCGAAGTTCTGCGAGAACAGGATTCTGGCGCCCGCGTCGAGGTGGAAGTTGAGGTTGCTGCACAGCTCGATGGGCCCCGAGAAGAAGTCGCCAGCGGGGACGACAAGGGTTCCTCCTCCCGCGCTCGCGGCACCGGCTACCGCCCTTCGGAATGCTCCCGTATTCGAGGTGCGCCCGTCCGCTATTGCGCCGAAATCCTTCACGTTGAATACATGGCTTGGGATTGCCGGCCTCGCGGGGGAGAGATCGGTTTGCGATGAGGCGGCAGGGCAAAGGGCGAGGAGGCACGCTGCCAGCAGCAAAATCGGGGCGGGTTTCACGGTCATTAAATTAGGATACGTGTCCCTTTTTGTCGATGCTATGTTGACGAAAGGCCCATACGTCCCTTTACAAATGGCGGACCCCGTCCCATTTCCAAAAGTGCCGCAACCATCCGCCAGCCGCAATAAGAGGGCGATCCGGTCCACGGAGGAGTTCGCGCGCTATGTCGGGTTGGCTCGCACGACGGTTTCGAGGGTGCTCAACGGGCAGCCGGGGCTCAAGCAGAAGACCATTGACCGGGTGAGAAGGGCGATGGACGAGACGGGTTTCACGCTCAACGCCTATGCCCTTCATCTCAAGGGCAAGAGCGCGGCGTCCATCGGGATCTGTGTCGAGAGTCTGTTCACTCCGCCTGCGGTCGCGAAGCTCGCGATCCTGCAGCGCAAGATGCGCGGACGGGACATCTCATCGATGATCGAGGTGGTGGACCCCGAAAGCACCCGAAGGGTCATTCGGCACTTCATGTCAATGAGGGTCAGCGCGGTCGTGTTCATCGGGCATTTCAATGAGGCGGAGCTGACTCAAAGAATCGAGGAGCTTTCGCAGCACGGGGTACCGCATCTGGTCGTGGACCAAGCCGGGATCCCAAACGCCAACACGGTGGCGCTTGACCGGCACAAGGCCATGGCGGATATGGCCCGGCACCTGATCGGGCTCGGCCACTCGTCCTTCGGGCTCCTCGGGCTCTCCGGGGCGCCCAGGTCCGTCCAGGACCGCCTAAGCGGCATGGCGGGTGCGCTGGCCTCGAACGGAATGGCGCTTGAGCGCAACACATTGTCGCTTGACCACCTTCACACCCGCACGAGTGACTTTGAGTTCGGGCGCGCCCTAGCAAAGAGCTTCCTCGGGGTGGAGCGTGTTCCCACGGCGTTCGTTGCCCTAAACGACGAGATCGCCGTCGGCGCGATCCACGGATTCCAGGAGGCGGGATTCAGGGTTCCCGAGGACATGTCGGTTTCGGGGTTCAACAACCAGGACATCTGCCTGATGACCAAACCGCGCCTTACGAGCGTCGATCAGCAGATTGAGGCGACGGTTGAGGCTGCCGCCGAGATCCTGTTCGGGAAGATCGGCCACGCGGCGGCGCGGCGCACGGTGGTTCGCACGATCCAACCCTTGCTCATCGTCCGGGAGTCGACGGGGCGGGCTCGGTCAGCCGTTGCGCTTCGAGGCCGGCAAGGATGAACGCCGAGACGCCCTTCAGGTCATTGTCCACGACCGGTTCGCTCACATAGTACTCGAACGAACCGTCGCGGGCCCGGCCGGCGGCGTTTCGGTTGTTGAGGCCGGCCACCGAACAGCAGTGGGTGAGGCTGGTTTGGCCTGAGGGATCGCGTTGGATGAACTCGCGGACCAGTCCCGCGTAGCCTGCCAGGGCGGCGCCAAGGTATCGTTCGCGCGGCACGAGGCCCCGGTTCACCGCCTTCGAAAGGGCATAGACGTACATGCTCGATGCCGACGCCTCACGGTAGTTGCCCGGTCGCCTGGCCCGGTCCACTACCTGCCACCAAACCCCCGTGGCGGGATCCTGCCAGCGCGAGATCCCGTCCAGGATGCGGACAAGGACAGTCCTCACGGCATCGGTTTCGGGGCGGCCCGGCGGAAGGTCGTCCAACTCGTCAACGGCCGCCATGGCATACCAGCCAATCGATCGCGCCCAGAAGTTCGGGGAGTGTCCGGTCACGGGATCTGCCCACCCCAATGAGTGCCTCGAGTCCCAGGCGTGGTAATAGAGCCCGCTGCGCGGATCATACAGGTGGCGGTCGGCGATCAGGAGTTGCCGTGCTGCGTCGTCCCGCGCATTCGGATCGCCGAAGACGGCTCCAAAGTGAGAATAGAAGGGCCCGGCCATATAGAGTCCGTCTAGCCACATCTGGTTGGGATAGATACCCTTGTGCCAGAATCCCCCGTCATCCGTGCGCGGCTGGTGGGCGAGTTGCGCCCGGAGGCTTTTTGCGGCTGCGGCTAGTCTCGGGTCCTTTGTCTGGTCGTAACGCCAAAGTATGGCACGCCCGGGTGTGATAAGGTCCAGATTGTACTCCGACGAATCGTACCCGCGGATGGTGCCGTCCGGCCCAATGAACGAGTCGATTACACGAACGCCGAAGTCCGCATACCGACGGTCGCCGTCCGCACCGGAGAGTTGCTCGAGGGAATAGGCAAAGAACCCGGTGGTGTAGCTCCAGGCCCCTTTCGAACCCGGCTTGAAATCAAGCGCGTCGCCCTGGCGGACCATTTCCGAGTGGGCGAGCCTTTCCGACCATTGGAGCGGAGTGGCCCCGCCAAATTGGCGTGGCCCCTCGGCGAAGCCGGCTGCAGTGGCAGCCATCGACGCCGCCAACAGCAATGCTGATCGATTCTGTCTCACCTCCGCTTAGTCGACCGAAACGGAAATGGGGGCGGCAACCCGTGCCGAGAATGCGGCGAGATAGGCCTGCCAGTCCGCTTCTCCTGAAAAGTCGCCGCCGTGCACCCAACCCGCGCCGACATAGTAGGTGGCGGGCCGTCCGGACCTGACTTTCACCAGGGCCAGATGGTTCAGACTGTCCTCGGCCAGGCCCGCATCGGCGCCCGCGGGGAGGACAATGCCCGTCCCCAGTCCCGACGCCTCGGGTTCCGGATAGAGCTCCCATTCGCTGGCCCAGGCGCCGTGGGGTTCCGCCGTGAAGCTCATCTTGGCCTTGGGGTGCTTTCCGAGTCCGAATGCGGCGGTCAGCTCCTCGGGCCCGGAAAAGGTGAAGGTGCTCTCCATCCGGTCCAGGTTCCGGCCGGCGTCCACCGTGAAGCGCTTCACCTCGGAAACCATGACTCCGTTGCCCGCGTCCCACGGGGCATACGTGAGTTCGAAGATCGCCCGAATCGGCCCGTTCGCCAGCACGCGCCACGAGTTCCAGTTGGCCGAGGTGTGGAGGCTCTTCCCGTCCCAGATCCCCGATCCCCCGCAACCCCTGCCGGTGCCGACCGAGTAGAAGTCAAACCCCTCTCCATTGTCCTTGTGGTAGTTGTTGTGCCCGCGGATATACCAGCGGTCCACGATCGGGTAGCTCACCCGCTTGGCCCAAACGTCGATTCCGCTGCTCATCAGGCGGCTTCCTCCTGCCGCGGGCGAGTCCAGGGCCTGCCCGTAGATGCGGTGTGCGATCCGGTCGTTCTCCCAGGCAAAGTCGTCGTAACGTTCCGGCACGTAACGGGCGAAGACCCGGGCCGGGAACGGGGCAGCCGGCGACGGCGTGCGCTCAATAGTGAAGGCGGCCGACTTCTCTCCCGGGCCGAAGTCATGCTGGAAAAGTACGTCGTCATAGAGGCCCTCCCTGTTGTCGGGGTGAAAATTGGTGAACTGGTAGGGTAGGGAGGTGCCCGACGCGTCGCGCACGACGAGCTTCTCGGGGCGTGCCCCGGGCATCCGTTGCACGACATCCCTCCAGGGGACGGTCACGACCTCACCGGGACGGGCCGCGTCGAGAGACTGCGTCACGGTGACAACGATCTTATCGGCCGCGGGGAAGGCGGGGGAGGAGGCCAGGGCCGCGGCTAGCGCAAGAATCAGGCTGGGGTGTTTCATCGGGGTTGTGGAGTGCGGGATCGGGGGCTTTCGTTTCGAGCGGCGGCTAGTGTGGGGGACGCCCGGGCGCTAATTTGCCTTGTTCTTAGGGGCGGGAGGCGCAAGGGTACTAGTTCACTAATGAACGAGAGATTCATAAGTGAACACCCTCCAGCGCTGCAACCGAATTAACGCCAAACGACCCGAGACCGGGCAACGAAACAATTCCATGACACGCGTCCTCCTTACAACGACATCCTTCCAAGACACGCCCGGCGTGCACCATGAGCTTCTTGCCAAAGCGGGCTTTGAGATCGTCCGCGAGCGGGGACCGCTCTCCGAGTCGCGCATGCTTGAGCTCGCCGGCCAGTTTGACGCCTATCTCTGCGGGGATGATGCGCTGACACGGGCGGTGATCCAGAAGTCGCTGCCCCGCCTGAAGGTGATCAGCAAGTACGGGATCGGAATCGACAAGATCGACGTCAAGGCCGCGACCGAGCTCAGGGTGCCGGTACTCTTCACGCCCGGGGTGAACCACGTCACCGTCGCCGAGCACGTATTTGCGCTCCTCCTTGCGGCGGTTCGAAACCTGGTCGTGGAGGCCAATCATGTCTCCCGGGGAAGCTGGACGCGGATCACGGGAACCGAGCTCTTCGGCAAGACGCTTGCGATCCTCGGCCTGGGTCGCATCGGCCGCGAGGTGGCCATCCGGGCAAGGGCGTTCGGCATGGTCGTGCTCGGCTACGACACCTACTGGGACGAGGCATTTGCCCGCCAGCATGAAATCGAGCGGGTCACGGGCCTTGACGATATTTTGCGGAGGGCGGATGTCGTCACGCTGCACACGAACCTGACGCCGGAGACACGGCACCTCATCAACTCGGGGAACATCGGCCTTCTCAAGCGCGGGGTGGTGGTCGTCAACTGCGCCCGCGGGGAATTGGTCGAGCTCAAGGCGATAGTGGAGGCCCTCAAGTCCAAGGCCATCCTAGCCTATGCCGCGGACGTGCTGGATCAGGAACCCCCGCCTGCGGATTACCCCCTGCTTGGGCTTCCCAACGTGATCCTGACGCCGCACATAGGCTCGCGCACCCACGAGAGCGTCCAGCGGCAGGCCACATGCGCCGTCGAGAACCTGACCCTTTTCCTCGCCGGAAAGCCGCCGATCGCGCAGGCCAACAAGTTCTGACGCCAATGGGACTGCCGGGCGGGGAAGAAGTCCCCCTTTAGCGGACGACGCGGGCCCCGCCTCCCTTGATGAGGCTTTCCACCTCGCGCTGCGTGGCCATCGAGGTGTCCCCGGGGGTCGTCGACGCCAGGGCGCCGTGGGCCGCGCCATAGTCGACCGCCGCCTGGGGGTCATTCTTTGAGAGGAAGCCAAACGTCAGTCCGCTGGCGAAGCTGTCCCCGCCGCCGACCCTGTCCAGGATCTCAAGCTCGGGGTACTTGCGGCTTTCGTAGAAGCGGCCCTCGTGCCAGAGGATGGCGCTCCAATCGTTCTTGGTGGCGGTGATGACCCGCCGCAGGGTGGTGGCGGCGACCTTGAAGTTTGGGTACGTGCCGACCGCGGTCTCAATCATGGCCTTGAAGGCTCCGGAATCGATGTGGCTAAGCTTCTCGTCCGCGCCCGTGACCTTGAATCCGAGCGAGGCCGTGAAATCCTCCTCGTTGCCGATCATGACGTCGACGTGCTTGGCGATCTCGCGATTGACCTCCTGGGCCTTCTCGAGGCCGCCTATGGTCTTCCAGAGGGAGGGCCGGTAGTTCAGGTCGTAGGAAACGATGGTGCCGTGCTTCTTCGCGGCCGTGACCGCCTCGACCGTGAGGGCGGCGGTGGTCGTGGAAAGCGCGGCAAAGATGCCGCCCGTGTGGAACCAGCGGACACCCCTCCTCCCAAAGATGTCCTCCCAGTCAAAGTCCCCCGGCTTGAGCTGCGACGCCGCGGTGTTTCCCCTGTCGGGGACACCGACCGCCCCGCGGATGCCGAACCCGCGCTCCGTGAAGTTGAGCCCGTTTCGAACCGTCCGGCCGATGCCGTCGTCGGCCCGCCACCGGATGAATTCCGTGGAGACGCCGCCCTGCATGATGAAATCCTCGACCAGGTGGCCGACCTCGTTGTCCACGAACGCCGTGCACACGGCGGTCCGCAGCCCGAAGCATTTGCGCAGGCCCCGCGAGGTGTTGTATTCGCCGCCCCCCTCCCAGGCCGCAAAGGACCGGGCGGTGCGGATCCGGCTCTCTCCCGGGTCCAGGCGAAGCATGACCTCGCCAAGCGAGAGCTGGTCAATGGAGCATTCCGAGGCGGGTCGAAGTTTGAGGCTCATGGCGGTGGGGGAGAGGGGAGCGAGGTGGGGTTTTGCTAGATGACGACCGACTGGGCCGACGAACGGGCCCATTTGGGTAGTCCGGCTTCGGCGGCAAGTTCATTGAATGCCTCCACCTCCGCCTCGGTGAACAGGAGGCCGCCCGCCTCGGCGGACCTCTTCGCCCACTTGGCCTCGGGCTGGCCCGGGAGCACGCACTTCTCGTTTCCGTGGCCGAGGATGTCCTCGATCACGGCCTTCACGTTGGAGGCCTGGTTGCGGCCCTTTGCGAAGGCGCCCGCGCTCACCGCATCCGGGTGGATCACCTGGAAGAAGAAGCAGCATGTGTGCTTTTCCTGGGGATCCTGCTCCCAGCGGCTGCGCAGGGTGGGGAGAGAACCCCCAATGAAGCCTCCGACCAATTCGTCGATGAGCGAGAGCCCGTATCCCTTGTGCGCCCCGAACGGAAGGAGCGAGGTAGCCTGGTGCGGGTCGACGGTCGGGTTTCCATCCCGGTCGAGGGCCGCCATGGGTGGAAGCGGCAGGCCCTCGCGCTTGAGCTGCTGCACCCGGCCCATGGCGATCACGGACGTGGCCCAGTCGATCACGATCGGGAACCCTATCGCCTGGGTTGTCGGAAAGCCCCAGGAATGCGGGTTGGTCCCGAGGGTCGGGAATTTGCCGCCAAAGGGAACCACCTCGGCGAGGGCGGCGGTGCAATTCGTGTAGGCGATGTAACCGCGCCTTGCGGCGTCCAGCACGTAGCCGCCTCCCCAGAGGTAGTGGAACGCATTGTCGACCGCGATGGTCCCGACCCCGTACTTGTCCGCGAGCGCCATCGCAGCATCCATGGCGCGATAGGCCGTGGATTGCCCAAGCTTCCGGTTCGCGTTCCAGGATTTGGCAGCCTCAAAACGCGAGGGAATCTCCTCGATCTTGGCGCCCGGAACGCAGCCTTTTGACCCAGAGCCGAAGAGGTGGTCAAGGTGGAGGGCCTTGATCGCATTGTGCGTGCGGATGCCGTGGCGCGATGCCTCGGCGCAGAGTCGCGCGCCGTCCCTGGCCTCGTCGGCCAGGAACCCGCGGTGCATGTAGACGGCCTCGGTGAGGGCGTTATGCTTGGCCTCCGGAATGACAAAATAGGTGTCGGACATGGTGAGTCTTTTCAGGCGCGGGTAGCCGCTTCCGCGAATTCCCGGGCGCGGGCGGTTATTGAGGTCCAGTCGCGGGCCTTAAGGGCCGCCGGGTCCACGAGTGCGCTGCCTGCGGCCGTTGCAAACGCCCCCGCCTTGAGGAAATCACCCAGCGTCTTTGTCGTCACCCCGCCCGTCGGCAGGAAGTTGAGCTTCGGAAAGACGGCCCTTAGGGACTTGATATAGGGGGGGCCAAAGAACTCGGCGGGGAATATCTTGATTATGTCAGCGCCGAGGTCGGCCGCGGCCGCTACCTCCGTCGGGGTAAGCGCGCCCGAAAATATGGGAACGCCCAGCTGGTGGCAGGCCTTCACGACCTCGGGGCGAAGTCCCGGCGTCACAATGAACCGGGCCCCCGCGGCAACCCCCGCTCGCGCGGTGGCGGCGTCGAGCACGGTGCCGAGTCCGAGCATTACCCCAGGCAGCTGCTGGGACACCTCCGTCACCAGCTCGATGGCGCCCGGGGTGGTCATTGTGAGCTCGATCGCGTTGAGTCCTCCCGCCGACAGGGCGGTGGCGCATTCAAGCAGGCTGTCTGGGCCATCGGCCCTGATGAGGGCGATGACCTTCTCCATCTTGATCCGGTTGAGTACTTCGGTCTTGGGCATTTTTGAAAAGGGTGGAGCGGTTGGTTTATTCGGCTGCGGTGTAGCCGAGGAGCCGCGATGCCTCGGACGCGACGGCCCGGACCTTAACGGCGACTTCGGGAATCCGCTTCTCGGCGAGGCGCACGGCCGCAGCGGTGATGCCGATTGCCGCCACGACATTGCCGTCCGACGAGAAGATGGGTGAGGCCACGCAGCGCACACCGTAATGGCACTCCTCATTGTCGACGCTGTAGCCTCGCTTGCGGGTCAGCCCGATCTCCCTCTCGAGATCGGGGCGCCTGGTGAGCGTGTGGGACGTGTGCTTGAAGGGGGCCTCGACGGCGTGAAATTGGGGGTACTGCTCCCTGAAAACGTAGGAGAGGAAGATCTTGCCCGTTGCGGAGCTGTGGAGGTCCGTCAGGAACCCGGCCGGCGACACAGCCCGGAGCGGGTGGGGGCTGTCCTGGACGGCGATGACGAGCGACCTCTCGTTGCAGGGTATCGCAAGGTGGGAGGACTCGCCCGTCTGGAGGGTCAGCTTTTGAAGCAGCGGCAGGGCGAGCTTTCGAATGTCTGTGCCCGCCAGGGCGGCGTTGCCCAGGTGGATGAGGACAGGGCCAAGGCCGTACCGCCCGTCGGACTTCTGAACAAAGCCCTCTATCTGAAGGGTCGCCGTGATCCGCATCGTGGTCGTGACCGGTATGCCGAGAATCCGGGCGATATCGGACGCCTTCAAGCCGCCGGGATGGCTCCGAAGCAGCTTCAGGACACGGCACGCATTGCGCAGGTTCGGTATGACATAGCGCTCCAGAGAGGCGTTTGCTCCAAGCTCGTTTGCGGTTTGTGTCATCAAGGCTGGGGACCCAAGGAATTGGCGTTTCCCCGGAAAAAGAGTTTCATTCGGCTGTGGTCGATTTTCTTGTTGCTGAGGATATGGTTCACCTATGAATTGCAAGTTCATTAGTGAAACCCTTCAATTTGGAATTTAATGAAGACTGAAACCCACCTTGAGAAGCTGTTTGGACTAACCGGCCGCGTTGCCGTCGTGATCGGAGGGACGGGCGAGCTTTGCGGCGCGATTGCCGAGGGCCTGGCCTCAGCCGGAGCGGAGGTTGTTCTCGTCGGGCGCAGCGCCGAGAAGGCAAAGGTGCGCCTTGATGCGATCGCTGCGGCGGGCGGCCGCGGCTGGTTCCATTCCGCCGAGGCGACGAGCAAGAAGGAGCTTAAGGGGCTGCTCGACGCGGTGATAAAGAGATCGGGCCGCGTTGACGTGGTCATCAACGGGGCGGGAGCAAATTCACCGACTCCGTTCTTCGACATCACCGAGGAGGAATTCGACAGGATTGTGAGCGTGAACGTGAAATCCGTCTTCCTTGGATGCCAGGTGTTCGGCAAGTACCTCGTCGATCGGGGAGAGGGCGGCTCGATCATCAACATAGGGTCTATGTCCGGTTTCGTGCCACTCTCTCGGGTGTTCACTTACTCGGCGACGAAGGCCGCCGTCCACAATCTATCGAAGAACCTGGCCCGCGAATGGGCGCCGCACGGCGTGCGGGTTAACACACTGGTGCCGGGATTCTTCCCAGCCGAGCAGAACAAGAAGGTTCTGACCCCCGAGCGCGTGGCCACCATCATGGGACACACGCCCATGCGGCGTTTCGGGAAGGCACAGGAGCTTGTTGCCGCGACCTTGTTGCTGGCCTGTGAAGGTGGTGGCTCCTTCATCACGGGTTCCGAGGTCGCCGTCGACGGCGGCTTCAACTCGATGAGTATCTGAGGGTTGCGATGAGGACGATCAACCGCTTTCTCCTCCAGAACGGGCTGCCAATCGCAAGGAACCCATGCGTCAGCCCGGACTTTTGCCTGGATTGGCCGGCGCTCGGAAGAAAGCTTTCGAGCGGGGGCGCTAAGGATCTGGTCGAGCATCCAAAGTCGTTGTTTGCGACCGCAGCGGGGACGTGGACCCTGCTTGAGGACGTGGCTACGGGGGACTGCGCATGGAAGCTCGAGGCTCCCGGCAGCGCGGCCGCAGCGTCGGCACTCGCGGACGGTGTCGTGTCCTCCAAGGGCGCCTGGTTCCCGGCAACATGGGAGAACCTCCTGCGGCTCAAGAATCTCGTCCAGGAGCATGACCCCAACTCCACGGTCTTCCCGTCTTCGGCGGGGAGCCTGGGGAAGAGCACGCTCGGGATAGGCGCGCGGTTCACGACCCTGCACTGGCCCGCGGTGGAGTGGGCGATGAGCGCCCTGGAGATCGGGGTGACTGCGAACCAGAACAGCATCCCGCGCGAACTTGTCTACGACGTCGACGCAATGCTCGAGGGCCGTCTCGACACGGTTCCATTCCCTTTCATCGGTACGAACGTGCCGGAGGGGCACCAGGGGCAGAGTGTCGAGGGAATGAGCCATGGATGCGTGCTCTCAAAGCTAAGGCACGGGTTCCACCGCCGGCGTATCCCATGGAGTTTCAACGCGGACCATCAGCCAATCGGCGGCGCCTTTGACTCGCGCGAGGATGCGCTTGTCTCGGGGTGCCTCCTCGCCAGCTACATCACCTTCGACCTCTCTCCTGAGCTGGCGCTCAAGCGCCCGGCGAGCATGGAGGACATCGACAAGGGCGTCGTTGACGCCGTGCGCGCCCGAGTCTCTGCGGCAGGCCTGTCCCTTGAGACCTCGGCCTTCAATGCGCTGCTTGCCGCCGTGTGGCCCGCGATGCAGAAGATGAAGCGCAGGGACACCAAATACGCGGCGGCGAGGCAGCGCGCGTTCACTACCGCCGAAGGGCGCGCCTACCTGCGCGAGCTGTCGATCGACGAGCTGCCCGGACTAACAACCCCCGAGACAACGGCGGTCATGCTGGCGCTCTGCGAGGCCCTCGGGATGCCCGTGAACTTCATCGCGCCGGCGTTCGGCTTCCAGAAGAACATGCCCTATCCCGACAACGTCGCGCTTCGCTCGCTCATAAAGCGGCAGTGGGAGGTGGCCCGGAATTTTGGAGTCAGCATCGGATTTCACTCGGGCTCGGGAAAATCGGCCGAGAACTACCGAGTCATGGGAGAGGTGACGGGGGGGCGCCTCGAGATCAAGACGAGCGGGCGATACACCTATGAGATGGGCGTGGCGCTGTTCAGGTCCACAAACGCGGAGGACCAGAGACTGTGGCGCGACTGGTACCGGTTCACCATCGAGCTCGCCGTCTCCGGGGCCTTCAGCACGGACTCGACTGAGAGCAGGATGGCGCGCACCTTCGTGACAGACTCGCTCCTTAAGGCCGGGAAGTCGGCCGACGTATTTGAAACGGCTTCCGCGTGCAGGGCCGCGGTGGAGGCTCTGCCCCCCGGCCCCGACCACATGTTCTTCTTCGAATACAACTTTCTCTTTGTGCTCGCGGCGGGGGGTAAGCCGCAGAAGAGCGCCCTGGGGGACCACTCGGCCGCCGGGTACGCGCAGCGCGCGCGGTTCTATTCGATTTCGCCTGATGCCCGCCTGCTCTACGCGAAGGGCGTCGCGGGTTACATCGTGTTCCTTGCCGAGCATACCGGCCTTGTCCCCGCGGCCAGGTGCGCCGCGAGCATGAGCCTTCTGGGCCGAATCAATTCGTACGAGGAGTTCCTAGGGGAGATTTCAAAATGAAAACCTTCATCAATGACGACTTTCTCCTGCTGACGGACTTGGCGCAGGAGCTTTACCACACCTATGCAAAGGGGGAGCCGATCTACGACTACCATTGCCACGTCTCGCCCCAGCAGATCGCGGAGAACCACCAGTTTGGCGACCTTGCGGAAATCTGGCTCGGGGGCGATCATTACAAGTGGAGGGCAATGAGGGCCAACGGCGTCGACGAGCGCTTCTGCTCGGGGGACGCGCCGGCCAGGGAGAAATTCCAAGCGTGGGTCCAGACGCTTCCGCACGCGCTCGGCAACCCCCTCTACCACTGGTCCCACCTTGAGATGACGAGGTACTTCGGGATAAAGGAGATCATCAGCCCGGCGACGGCTGACGCCATCTGGGCCAAGGCGAATGCGAAGCTGCCCTCGCTGCGGGTGCACGACATCCTGGCCGCAAACCGCGTCGCGGTCATCTGCACGACGGACGACCCGGCCGATCCCCTCGACACCCACGAAAGGATCCGGAAGCTCGGCCTCACGACTCGGGTGTACCCGGCCTTCAGGCCCGACAAGGCGCTGGGCGTCGCGAGTCCCGCAGCCTTCAATGCCTGGGTCGAGAGACTCGCCGGCGCGGCTCGGACCAAGATCCGCTCGTTTGACGATTTCCACGGCGCGCTCAAGAAGCGCCACGACGACTTCCATGCGTTCGGGGGACGGCTATCGGACCACGGGATGGAGGCCGCGCTTTCCGAGCCGTGCACCCACGCCGAGGCGGAATCCGTCTTCAAGGCGGCGCGCGGCGGGCGGGCGGCGACCCCCGAGGAGGCGGCGAAGTACGGCTCGTACCTCATGCTCGAGTTCGGAAAGTGGGACGCCCACCGCGGCTGGACGAAACAGCTCCACCTGGGCGCGATCCGCAACGTGAACACGCGGCTCCTGAGCAAGCTCGGATCCGACACGGGCTTTGACTCGATAGGCGACTTTGCGCAAACGCGCGCCCTCGGCCGGTACCTCGACAGCCTCGACATGACCGCTGAGCTCCCCCGGATGGTGCTATACAACGTCAACCCCTCCGACAACTACAGCTTCGCCACGATGGCGGGGAACTTCCAGGACGGCACGGTGGCCGGGAAGATCCAGTTCGGCAGCGGCTGGTGGTTCCTTGACCAGAAGGAGGGGATGGAGTGGCAGCTGAGGGCGCTCGCCAATATCGGGCTTCTCGGCCGGTTCGTCGGCATGCTGACGGACTCCCGAAACTTCCTATGCTACACCCGCCACGAGTATTTCAGGCGGGTGCTTTGCAACCTGCTCGGGTCCCAGATGAAGAGGGGCGAGCTCCCGCAGGATCTGGAGCTGGTGGGGGCCATGGTACGCCGCATCTGCTTTGCGAACGCCCGGGAGTATTTCGGCCTGGAACTCGACCCCATCTACAGCTGACCGGGCCGCCGGGATCACGGTGAGGCGAGCGGCCTGGTGCCGACCTAGAGGTCGGTTATCGTCCTGTGCCTTGGTACCAGGAACTTGATGACCGCCCACGCCACCAGGTAGCTTGTCGAGCAGACGGCGAACATGATGACATAGGCGGTCTGCGGGGTCGCCGCAAAGGCGTCGGTCAGGGCGCCCGTCAGCTTTTGCACAAACACACCGCCGAGGCCGCCAGCCATGGCGCCGATTCCCGTGACTGTGCCGACAGCCTTCTTGGGGAACATGTCCGAAACGGTCGTAAAGAGGTTGGCGGACCACGCCTGATGGGCGGCTGCGGCGATGCAGATTGTTCCGCAGGCAAGGACGGCGGCCATCTTCCCGAAATGCGCCACGTCGCCAAAGTATTGGGTGCTCAGGACGATCAACGGGAACACCGCGATCAGCAGCATCGCGCGCATCCGGGCCTGGTATACCGGCAACCCCTTCTTGATGAAGGTCATCGGGATGCTTCCACCGTAGATACTCCCGATGATGGCGACGCCGTAGACCATGAAGGTGGGAAGGCGGACCTCCTCGGTTGTCATGGAGAACTGCTTGCGGAAGTAGTCGGGCAGCCAAAAGAGGTAGAACCACCAGACTCCGTCGGTCAAAAACTTGCCGCTGAAGAAGGCCCACG
>CAYPXZ010000015.1:0-2227 GCA_964414785.1 uncultured Opitutaceae bacterium | reverse complement strand
AGGTAGAACCACCAGACTCCGTCGGTCAAAAACTTGCCGCTGAAGAAGGCCCACGTCTGGCGGTAGCCGAGCAGCTTCATCCACGGGATCTTCGCCCTCTCCCCGGCGGCATCCCTCATCCCCTCGTCCTCGCCGTCGCTGTGGATATGGTCGAATTCAGCCCGTGACAAGCGGCTCTGGTTGGCCGGCGTATCGTAGAGCCAGAACCAAAATATCAGCCAGACAAAGCCCACGGCGCCCGTGAGGATGAAGGCCATCTTCCAGCCCTTCTCATATCCGTAGTGGACCATGCACCAGGGGACGAAGAGGGCCGCAATCATGGCGCCCACGTTTGCTCCGCTGTTGAATATTCCTGTCGCTAGCGCCCGCTCGCGCTTTGGAAACCACTCGGCGACCGTCTTGATCGATGCCGGGAAGTTGCCGCCCTCACCGATGCCGAAGGCACTCCGCACAATGATGTGCATGATCACCAGCCGCCCCACGAAGGCGTTGAGCATCCCGAAGAGGGACCAGACGACGAGCGAGATCGCCAGGCCGAGCTTGGTGCCGATCTTGTCGATCACCCAGCCTGCGACGACGGTCATGCCCGCGTAGAACGCCGTGAAGAACGAGGTGAGGTTCGCGAAGTCCGTGTTCGACCATCCGAACCCTCCCTGGGCCACGGGGGTGCAGTAGTACTCCTTGAGGTAGCTGATGACCTGGCGGTCCAGGTAGTTGAAGGTCGTCGAGAAGAGCAGCAGGCCGCAGATGATCCAGCGGTAGCCGCTGAACTCGCGCCTGGCGTCGGACGGACTTGGGGTCATGGGGTTTTGGCCCGCGGGGAGCCAAGCGACGATGAGACAGGGAAATGCAGCGAGCGGAAAGAGAAAACGCCCGTTAGCGGCGGCGGCCCGGTCCCTGAAGCGACAAGGTTGCCGAGACGATAAATGGACTTTGAACTGGAGGCCGGAGCGGGTCTCCTTTGGTTCCTACCGCCGGGGACTGGGACGGCCAACGGGACTCGAACCCGCGACCCCAAGATTCACAAAATTGTGCTCTCATTGGAAATAAGCGCCTTGTGAAACCGCCTCTCATCTCCATCCCCTCTCAGCCGAGGGATGGCATGTGCCACGATGTGGCACGTTTTTGAGTGGCTCCTAAAGAAGTCCCACCTCGCGGAAAGAGTAGTGAGAGCCGTTCTGGAAGCTAGAGTTCAAAGCTACCGCCCAACACTCCGCACCGCCGACCGATCTAATGCGGAGGGGTGCCGCTGTCTGGTCGGTCGAGAAACTCACGAATCGCGAGATTTACAAGGTCCGGTTGCTGGTGGAAGGTCCCGTGGTTGCTCGCGGGCACAATGATCAGTTGGCCACGCGGCAGGCCCCGGTAAATCTCGGCGTTGTCTTCGATCGATGTGAAGTCGTGGTCGCCAGCCATGACTAGCACTGGAATGGAAATTTTTTTGAGGTCGGCGGGTTCGATCACAATGGGCTGGATCCACATCTGATAGCACTTCGCCATTAGCTTCATCCAATGATCTGGACCGTCGGGGCTGACTTTCCCGTAGTCGGTTCGAAACCACGGCGGCAAAGAGTCGGCCATCGTCCTTAGGGTCTCGGCCAATTGCTTCGGCTTCATGCGCCGCTGAACTTCCTCCGGCGACAGGCCCGATCGAAGGTTCGCACCGGAGATGACCATTCGACGCACCAGTTGCGGGTGATCCCGCGCGAGGAGCAGGGCAATATTGCCGCCATCACTGTGTCCGACGATGTCAACAGGGCCGAGGCCAATCTGCTCGATTATTGCGGCCGTGTCATCCGCCATCATTTGATAGGAAAGAGGCCAAGGGCCGTCAGGGCTATGTCCGTGCCCTCGCTGATCGATACCGATCACAGTGCGATAGGACGCAAAATAATCCCGCTGCTTATCGAAGTTATTGTCGAAGAAGATCATCCCGCCGTGGAGAAATACTATAGGCGCGCCGTGGCCATAAATCTGCGTGTACAACTTGGCGCCTCGTACCTCGTAGAATCGATGCGTATCTGTGGTGTCATCTGGATAAGCGCCGAACGAGGCCAGCACGCTGACCGCGGCGAGTATGGCGGCTGAGAAAGACTTCATGGCGTTTCCATTGTTCATTCGGACGGGTGCAATCACCGATCCCAATGCGGATCATTGTCAAGAGATGCGGCGCACCCCGAACGCGCATATGGTATTTCAAATTGGGGCGGCCAACGGGACTCGAACC
>CAYPXZ010000014.1:0-79249 GCA_964414785.1 uncultured Opitutaceae bacterium | reverse complement strand
AGGAGCGGCGTGATGCTCTCGTCGGGATGGTTGCGGTAGCCGTCAAGGGTCGGGGACGTGCCCCTCGGGCAGAGGACCACGTTCGGGTTCCCGAAGGCCGCGATGTACTCGGCTGCCGAGATGAACTCGGCGAGCGTCCCCATGTGGATGCTGCGCTTGAGGAGCACGACCGTGTCGCGCTTGGCGACGGCGCGGCCGATGGAGCGAAGCAGCGAGTAGTTGAGGGCGTTGCGGGCCCCGACCTGGAGCATGTGGACGCCGGCCTCGAGCGCCATGCGCAGCTGCTCCTCGTCCATGACCTCGGCGTCGACGGGCAGGCCCGTCAGGCGGCTCGCCTCCATCAGGATCTCCATCGACTTGCTGTCGCCCTGAAACGTGTAGGGGTTGGTCCTCGGTTTCCAGACGCCTCCCCTAAGGACATGCGCCCCCGCCTCCTTGACCGCCACCGCCGTCTCCAGGAAGTAGTTGGGGTTCTTCGGGTCGATCGTGCACTGGCCGGCGATGATCGCCAGCTCCTCGCCCAGGGTCACGCTGCCGATCCTGATCCTGTGGGTCGCAAGGTCCGACCTGCGGTCCATGAGCTTGAACGGGGACTGGATCCGGTCGATGCGCTCGACGTAGTCGAGGCCCTCCAGACGGTTGATCATCAGCTCGTCGCGCTCGTCGCCGACGATGGCGTAGATCGTTCGCACGGCGCCGACGATCGGCTGGATCGAGCATCCGAATTCTCCGACGATCGAAGTGACCTCGGCAACCTGCTCGGGCGTCAGCCTATTGGACTTGGGCAGAATCATGGGTGTGGGCGCGCGCGGCGCGGAACGATGACCCTGCCAAATTCAGCCCCCACCGTCCATTCCGAACTCAATCGAACTGCTCGAACTCGGGCGGGAGCGGCGCCGTTGCCGAGAACGCATAGCTCTTTCCCCCAAGGTCATACGTGAATTCGACGGCGAGCGAGTGGAGGAACATCCGCTTCGGCCCCCCTGCCCTAGAGAATTCCCGGTTGGCCCCGAAGTTACCATAAGTGCGGTCGCCGACGATCGGAAGCCCCCGCTTGGCGCACTGGACCCGCAATTGATGGCTGCGGCCCGTGTGGGGCTCGAGCTGGATGAGCGACACCCGGCGCGCCCCAGTACCGGGGCGCACGAGCGTCACCCGGCTCTCGGCGGGAAGGTTGCCGCCTGCCGCCACCGTGCGGATGTGCCCTCCCGTCTTCCTTACGGCGAGGACATCCTTCCACGTCTCGGAGGGCTTCCTAGGCACCCCGAAGACGAGGGCCTGGTAGGTTTTCCGGATCTGCCTTTTCTGGAACTGGGAGCGGACCTCGCGCGCAAGCCCGCCGTCCGCCGCGGCGAGGATCAGCCCCGAGGTCGCCGAGTCCAGACGGTTGATGAGCCAGAGCCGCTGGACGCCTCCCCCGGGGGAGGGCCACTCGAAGCATTCGGCATCCTTGTCGTAGGGCGCCCTGAGGAGGGACCTCGCCACATCGCGGGGGCCGTTGGGGTGCGAGAGCAGGCCCTCGGGCTTGTCGAGCGCCACCAGGCCGTTCGGATCGAGCGCCACCCGCTTCACCCCCGCGCCGAACGGGACGTTCGACCAGAAGCCTTCGCCGGGCGGGTTCACTCGTAGTAGAACCTGAAGGTGAGCTCCTGCGAATTCCCGAGGACCGCGATCATGTCCTCGGTCCAGTCCCCGTAGGGGGCCGTCAGCGTGATCGCCGAGATGCAGCTCTGCTTGCCCTGCTCGCTCGAGGTGCTCTCGACGTCGAGGATCTCGGTGACGCGACCCTTGGAGTCCATCGTGAACTTGACCGTGACATAGCTGCCCGAAGGGGGCTCGGTCCGGCTGTCGATCAGGATTCTGTCCCATTGGATCTGGATGGCTTCCATCATCTTGTGAAGATATGCCCCGTAGCTGCTCCACTTCGCGCTGTAGGCCACCGGGCCGATGTTGCTCGTCCCAAACTGGTTGTCCTCAAAGACGGCGGGGCGGGTGTGCTGCTGCTCGAGGACGGGACGCGCGCGGGGCTTCCTCGGGTCGATGGCCGGCTGGAGGGTCTGAGCCCCCTCGACCAGCGGCGCGTCCTTCGCGCCTTCGACCTTGTCGGGCATCGGCTTCGTCACGTCGGGGACCTTGCCCAGGTTGCTTCCGAACCCGTCCTCTCCCTCCTTCATCTTGTCGAAGCCCGCGAGGGGATCCTGCGCCTGCCGGGGCGCCGCCTGGGCCTTGGCGGGGGTCGTCACGCTCGGGGCGACCGGCAGGGACTCGACGGGCTTCGTCAGCTGGCCGCTCACCGTCTGGTTGGACTGGAAGTCCTTCTTGCCGTCCAGCTTCGGCTTGTCGTTGTGCTGGTCGAGCTGGGGCTTCTCCTGGGCGAGAAGCTGGTTCTTCGAGCTGAAATTGGTGGTCTTGTCGGGAATCTTGTCCGGCGCGTCCGGGTTGGCCTCAACGTACTTGTTCGGAGGCGGCGCCTTCACGGCGGGCGTCACGAACTCGTCGGGGGCGATCTCGATGTTGAACTGGCGCGGGATGGCCTGCTTCCTGACAGTCGGGTGGATGACGTCGCTGCGAAGGAGGAAGGGGGCGACGACGAACAGCAGGAGGTGGACGACGAGGACGGCCAGGATCCCGACGCCCGTGGAGCGCGATTCCGGGTCCTCCCTGATTCTGGCCACAAACCGCGCGAAGGCAGCGGAGGGGGTCGTGGCGGTGAGTGTGTGCGTCATCGGGCGGTGGCGGCAAAGAGGCTGGATTCAACCCTCTAGGACGCTCCGGGTCAAAATTTGTTTCGTGGCCTCCATCGGTAAACCCATGATATTCGTAAAGGAACCGCGGTAGCCGGCAATGATCATGCCGGTCTGATCCTGAATGGAGTAGGCCCCGGCCTTGTCGAGGGTGTTCACGAGCCTGATGTAATCCTCTATCACGGCGTCCCCGAAGGGCTTGAACTCGACCTGGCTTGAGACCCCCTGGTCGATTCTCAGGCCGGTCGAGACCCGGCGGACGGCGACGCCCGTGAAGACCGTGTGCTCGCGCCCGGAGAGCCGCCGGAGCATGGCCCGGGACTCGGCCAGGTCCCTCGGCTTATTGATCGCGTGGCCGTCCAAGAAGACCGTCGTATCCGCGCCCAGGACAACCGCATCCGGATGCCGCTGGGCGACCCAGTCCGCCTTGAGCGCCGCGTTGTGGGCGACCATGACGCGCGGATCGGTCGTCGGCTCCTCGTGCTCGACCACCTCGGCGACAACCACCTCGAACGGGAAGCCGAGCTGCGCAAGCAGCTCGCGGCGCCTCGGGGAGGCCGATGCAAGTATGAGGCGGTTGGGTGTCGGCATCAGTAAATGGGTGGCCAGCCGTCGAATATGTTGAAAGGAAAGGCGTTTGCGTCCATGGTGATCCCTTACAATAGAAACGCATGCGTCTCGGGCTTGCTCAAATAAATACCACCGTCGGCGACCTCGCCGGCAACCGGGCGCGCATCATCGAGGCCTACCGGACGCTCGTTGCCCGGGGCGCCGAATTGGTCGTCTTCCCGGAGCTTGCGACCTGCGGGTATCCCCCGCGCGACCTCCTGTTCAAGCGGCATTTCGTGCCGGACGTGGAGGAGTCCATGAAGGCGATCGCGGCCGCCGTGGGGCCCGTCCCCGCCTTGGTCGGCACCGTGGAGCGCAACGCAAGCGGGTCGGGCCGGCCGTTCTACAACACGGCGGCCTTCTGCCGGGACGGGAAGGTCTCCGCCCTCGCCCGCAAGTGCCTGCTGCCGACCTACGACGTCTTCGACGAGGACCGCTATTTCGAGCCCGCGGCCCACACCTCCGTCGTCGTGCACTCAGGGTCCAGGATCGGCGTCACGATCTGCGAGGACATCTGGACCCACCCGATGATCAGCACGCGGCGCCTGTACAACGGGCTTGAGCCGCTCAAGCAGCTCGCCAGCCAGAAGTGCGACCTGATGGTGAACCTTTCCGCGAGCCCGTGGCACTACGGCAAGTCAGGAGTGCGCCAGACCCTCGTGACCGACGCCGCGCGCGCCCTCGGCTGCCCGGTGGCCTACGTGAACGCCGTCGGGGGAAACGACGAGCTGATCTTCGACGGGCGCTCCGTCGTGAGCGACTCGGCGGGGCGCGTCCTGACGGGGATGGCCGCGTTCGCCGAGGACCTGGCGGTCGCCGAGACGGGCCCCGGAGCGGCCGCGGCGCTCTCGCCCACCTTCGAGCAGCCCGAGATGGCGGACATCCACTCGGCCCTGACCCTCGGGCTACGGGACTACGCGCACAAGGTCGGCTTCAAGACGGCCCTGATCGCCCTGTCGGGCGGCATCGACTCGGCCGTCGTCGGGGCGATCGCCGTCGCGGCCTTCGGCGGGGAGAACGTGATCGGGGTCTCGCTTCCCTCCGAGATCTCGTCCCAGCACTCGCGCGACGACGCGCGCAAGCTCGCCGAGAACCTCGGCGTCCGCTTCGAGACGATCGGCATCGCGGAGGTCGTCGCCTCGTGCGAGGCCGCGCTCGGCCCGGTCTTCACCGGAAGGCCGAGGGACGTCACCGAGGAGAACATCCAGGCCCGCGTCCGGGGCGTCATCATGATGGCGCTCTCAAACAAGTTCGGTGCCCTGCTCCTTACGACGGGCAACAAGAGCGAGATGGCGGTCGGCTACTGCACGCTCTACGGCGACATGTGCGGCGGGCTCGCCGTCATCTCGGACGTCTTCAAGACGCAGGTCTACGCGCTGGCGAACTGGATCAACGCCGACGCGAGGAGGGCCGGGCGCACGCCTCCGATCCCCCAGTCGAGCATCGACAAGCTGCCGAGCGCGGAACTGCGCCCGAACCAGACCGACCAGGACAGCCTGCCGCCGTACGACATGCTCGACGCCGTCCTCAAGGGCTACGTCGAGGAGGGCCTGTCCAGGCGCGACCTGGTGGCCCAGGGCTTCTCCGAGGCCGTCGTCACGGACATCGTGCGCAAGGTCGACCTGAACGAGTACAAGCGCAAGCAGGCCGCGCCGGGGCTCAAGATAACGCCGCTCGCCTTCGGCGTCGGCCGCCGGATACCAATCGTGCAGAAATACGTGAACTGATGGACTCCTCAAACGACCTCTTCGCCCGCGCCCTGAAGCTGATCCCCGGCGGCGTCAACTCGCCCGTTCGCGCCTTCCGCTCCGTGGGCGGCTCCCCGTTCTTCGTGAAGTCGGCCCAAGGCGCGACGCTCACGACGGCCGACGGCCGCGAACTGATCGACTTCGTGTGCACCTGGGGCCCGGCGATCCACGGCCACAACCACCCCCGCGTGAAGAAGGCGGTCGCGGCGGCGCTCGAGGACGGCACGAGCTTCGGCACCCCCAATCCCTACGAGGTGCGGATGGCGGAGTTGATCCACGCGCTCGTGCCCTCGATCGGCAAGGTGAGGATGTGCAACAGCGGGACCGAGGCCACGATGTCCGCCGTACGGCTCGCGCGCGGCTACACGAAGCGCGACAAGATCATCAAGTTCGCGGGCTGCTACCACGGGCACTCGGACTCCCTCCTCGTGAAGGCGGGCTCGGGGGCCCTGACCCACGGCCACCCGGACAGCGCGGGCATCCCGGCCGCGTTCGCCCGGGAGACGGTCGTCATCCCGTACAATGATCCCGCCGCGCTCGATGCGGCCTTCGCCGCGAACCCCGGTGCCATCGCGGCGGTCATCGTCGAGCCCTACCCCGCGAACGTGGGGCTCATCCTGCCCAACCCGGGCTTCCTCTCCCACCTGCGCGCGGCGTGCACGGCCCACGGCGCCCTCCTCATCTTCGACGAGGTGATGACGGGGTTCCGCCTGGCCAGGGGCGGCGTCCAGGAGATTGAGAGGATTGTCCCCGACCTGACGGCCCTCGGGAAGATCATCGGCGGGGGCCTGCCGGTCGGCGCCTTCGGCGGGCGCGCCGAGGTCATGGACCTCATCGCGCCCCTTGGGCCCGTCTACCAGGCCGGAACCCTGAGCGGCAACCCGCTCGCCATGGCGGCCGGCATCGCGGCCCTGGAACTGCTCGAGGAGACCCTTCCCTACCCGCGCCTGGACGCTCTCGGGAAACGGGTGCGCGACGCGCTGCAGGGCGCGTGCAGGGCCAAGGGGCTCGCGGCGCAGGTGCCCCAGACGGGATCCATGTTCAGCATCTTCTTCACCGGCGAACCCGTGCGCGACCTGGACGGGGCGCTGCGGGGCGACCCCCGGCTCTTCGCCCGGTTCTTCCACGGCTGCCTCGACAAGGGCGTCTACCTTCCCCCGAGCGCCTATGAGACGGCGTTCATCAGCACGGCCCACGAGGGCGGTGCGATCGACCGCGCGTGCGAGGTCATGGATTCGGTGATCCGGGGCCTTTGAAGCCTCGCCACGAGCACCTCGAAGGGTAGCGTCTCCCCCACAACGATGGGCCGAACGTTCCTGAGCCTCTGCCTCCTAGCGTGCGCCGGCGCGGGCCTGCGGGCCCAGCCCGCCTCGCCGGAGGCCATGGCGCTCTCGGAGGTCAAGGCCGGCCAGCGCGGGGAGGTCTGGACGGTGTTCCAGGGAACCCGGCCCGAGCCGTTCTCGGTCGAGGTGACGGGCGTCGTCCTGAACGCCCTGGGGCCCGGCAAGTCCATCATCCTGTGCAGGCTGACCGACCCGCGCGTCCAGGACATGGGCGCCGTGGCGGGGATGAGCGGGAGCCCCCTCTATATCGACGGGAAGTTCGCGGGCGCCCTCAGCTACCAGATGCAGCGCTTTGAGACGGTCCGCTATGCGGGCTTCACGCCGGCGGCGGACATGGCCGAGGTCGCCGAGCGTGTCGAGCCGGCCCCCGACCCCGGCCGGCCCGCCGCGTCCCTTGACCCCGCCCCCGCGCCCGGCGCCTCCGGCGAGGCGGGGTTCCGGGCCATGCGGCCGGTCTTCGCCCTGGGCGGCGTGTCGCCAAGGACGGCATCGATCATGGCGCCGCGCTTCGAGGCCCTGGGGCTTGGGATCGTTGCGGTCGGGGGCAGCAGCCAGGGGCAGTCCGCCCCGGCGCAACCCCCGGCGGCGCTTCGCCCCGGTGACGCGGTCTCGGTGGCCCTGACGACCGGCGACATCACGCTTGCGGGGACGGGCACGGTCTCGCGCGTCGACGGCAACCGGGTGCTCGCTTTCGGCCACCCGATGCTCGGCACGGGCGACGTCCAGCTGCCGATGTGCTCGGCCGAGGTCGTGGCGATCCTCCCCTCGACCATGGAGTCGTTCAAGGTGGCCAACATCGGCCCGGTGATCGGGTGCATCAGCCAGGACCGCCTCTCGGCCGTCTCAGGCACGCTCGGCGCGGGGCCCGAGATGACCGACGTCGAGGTCCTCACCGGCCACGGGGGAGGCCCGCAGCGCGCGATCCGCTTCAGGGTCGTCCGCGACAAGAACCTCGCGCCCATGATCATGCTGACCGGCGTCGTCGAGGCGGTCCTCGGGTCGAACGCAAGCGAGTCAGGCGAGGGGTTCAGGATCGTGAGCACCGTGGAGTATTCGCCGACGCAGCAGATCACGCGCGAGTCGGTCTACGCGGGCCAGCAGGGCTTCCTCGCGGGACTGGTCGATTTCCTGGGCGGCCTCTCCTCCGAGGTCGAGAACCCCTTTGAGAAGGCCCTTCCCCGGTCGGTCCAGTTCCGGGTGGAGCAGCTTGAGTCCAACCCCACCGTGACCGTCGAGCGCTTCGAGGTGTCCCGGACCCTCGTGCGCGCCGGCGAGACGCTCCAGGTCACGCTCGGCTGGCGCAATTTCCAGGGGGCGGAGGAGTCGCGCGTGTTCGACGTCGCCGTGGACCCCTCGTGGACCGGAAAGACGCTCGAGGTCCTGGTCGCCCCGGGCCGGGTGCTCGATGAACTCACCGGGCACGGCCGCATGTTCCGCCCCGGGCAATTGCGCAGCTTCGACGCGTACCTTGGGGCCATGCGGGAGAGCCGGCCCGAGGACGGGCTTTGCATCGCGGTCGTCGAGCGCTCGGCGCTCTTCTTCGACCAGGCGACCTCGACACCCGACGCGCCCGCCTCCATCGAGCGGATCGCCGCCGCGGCGGACTCCGCCCGCTACCAGCGCCACGAGGCGATGGTTCCCCTCTGGGAGACCCATGTCCTCCAGGGGAAGGTCTCCTTCACCGATTTTCACAGGACCGTGCGCGTCGTCGAGTAGGCCGGCGCCGCACCCCACCCCCCTCCACCATGATCCTCCACCGCCGCGCCCTCACCGTTGCCGTCATCCTTGCGTCGGCGTGCGCCGCCGCGGCGGACCCGCTTTCGAGGAAGGTCGAGATCGACTTCTACCGCGACGTCCACAGCAGGGACCTGCACGGCCTGGCGACCCGCTCCGACGGGAGGCTCGTGGCGGGACCCGTCCTGACGGACCTGAAGGGCCGCAGCCCGAGCGAACTCCTCTGGTGCCTCGACCCGGCTCCGGGCGGCAAATGGATCGTCGGCGGCGGGCCCGGGGGAAGGATCCTCGAGGTCACGGCGGACTCCGCCGCGGGAACCTTTTCCTCCAGGGACGTCGCCCGCATCGGGGACGTCCAGGTCTACGCCCTGCGGTCGCTCCCCGACGGCTCCGTCCTCGCGGGCACCTCGCCCGGCGGGGGCCTCGTCCTCGTCAGGGACGGCAAGGTCGCGGCCAGGACGGCGCTCCCCGTCGACTCCATCTTCGACATCCTCATCCTCGACGCGGGCCGCTCCGCGCTCGTCGCGACCGGCAACCCGGCGCGAATCTACAGGATCGACATGGCGAAGTTCGCGGCCGCGGGGGTGTCGGCGGAGAAGGCCGGCGACGCGAAGGCCCTCGAGGCCCGGGGCGCGACCCTTTTCGGTGAGATCACCGACCGCAACCTGCGCCGGATCGCGAGGCTCTCCGACGGCCGGATCGTGGCGGGGTCGGCCCCGAGGGGCAGCATCTTCCTGTTCGGGGCGCAGGGCGGTGCGCCCTACATCGCCGAGGAGAACCACGACGCCGAGGTGACCGACCTGCTTCCCGGGCCGGACGGCGGCTACTATGCGGCGATCGTGTACTCGGGGGGCGAGATCCATCCCCTCCGCTCGAATCCCGGCGGCGAGTCCCAGGGGCAGGTCGACGTGGTCCTGCCCGCCGTCTCCGCGGGCCCCGCCCCGAAGCCGGAGCCCGGTCCCGCGCCGACGCCAACCCCCACCCCGTCCCAGCAGAAGGCAAAGGAGGGCACCCCGGAGTTGTCCAGCTCGCCGCCCCAGGTCGAGCGGTTCCAGGGCCGGAGCTCCCTGAAGTGGTTCTCGCGGGACGGGTTCCCCGAGACCCTGGCCTCCCGCGCGGGCGTGGCCTTCTACCGCATCTGCCAGATGGGCGACCTGCTCGTGATCTCGGGGGGGGAATTGGGGGAGATGACGGGCTACGACCTGAAGGACCGGCTGTCGCTGACCTTTGCGGGGAGCGCCTCGTCCCAGGTGAACGCCCTCGAGCCCGTCCCGGGCGAGCCGGGCCGCTTCTTCGCGATCCGCAACAACGCCCCCGGCTTCGCGATCCTCGACTTCAGCGCCTCCTCGCCCCGGACGGCCGAGACGAAGCGCGTGGACCTGGGCTCCCCCGCGCGCCTGGGCGCCCTCAGGTTTGAGCGGGTGCGCGACCTGGACCCGGCCCAGGTCTCCCTCTCCATCCGGACGTCGAACGGATCCAGCGAGACCGACGGGTGGAGCCCCTGGACCCCCATGAAGGAGGCGGACGGGTGGCGTGCCCAGGTCCCGGTCGGGCGCTACGCCGAGCTAAGGCTCTCGCTGCCCGCCGCAACGGCGCCGACGCTCGAGCTCGACCGGGCCTCCGTCTATTGCCTCGGGCAGGACCACAGGCCGCAGTTGCAGGACTTCAGGATCCTGTCTCCCAACTACTCGATCGTCGTCTCGCCCGAGATGCCGCCCCCGGTCGTCACGACGGTCGGCCAGCTCATGCAGTCGACCGAGCGCGACGTCGAGCGCAAGAAGTCGAACCTGATGGCCAGCCAGGTCGTGGCCACGCCCGGGGCGCGCGCCATCATCTGGACGGTGACCGACCTGGACGGGGACAACCTCGCCTACACGTTCTCGATCCGCCACGACGGCGAGACCGCGTGGACCGACATCGCGCGCGACACGACCGAGTCCTACGTCCAGTTCGACACGCTCCACCTGCAGGAGGGCACCTGGTTCACGCGCCTCGTGGCCAAGGAGACGGCCCCCAGGCCCGAGGCAGAACGGCTCTCGGTCGTCTTCGAGACGGACGACCTCGTGGTGGACCACACCCCGCCCGAGATCGAGGAGGCGCTCGTCCGGCGCGACCCCGACAGGCTCGTCGTCACGGTCCGGGGCCGGGACGCCCTCTCGCTCCTGGACGGCGCCGAGTTCACCTTCAACAACGGCGTGCATGAGACCGTGGAGCAGCCCGCGGACGGGATCCTCGACGGCAAGCAGGAGACCTTCGTCCTGGAGGTCCCGCTCTCGCGCCTGTCCGGGGCGACGTCGGTCGAGGTGACCCTCTACGACGCGGCGGGCAACGGGGCCACGCGCCGCCTCGCGCTCTAGGCTCCCCGTCAGGCCCTCGGGTGGGCCTTGTTGTAGACGTCCTTGAGGCGGGCGATGCTCACGTGCGTGTAGACCTGGGTCGTCACCAGCTGCGCGTGCCCCAGGAGCTCCTGCACGATGCGCAGGTCCGCGCCGGCGTTGAGCAGGTGCGTCGCGAACGAGTGCCTCAACTTGTGGGGGGTCAGGTCCAGGGGGAGCCCCGCGAGGGCCAGGTGCCTCTTGAGCAGGAGCTGCACCGACCGGGCGGTCATCCTGGAGCCGTTCCTGTTGCACAGCACCGGGTCCTGCGGCCCCTTGCCGGGGGAGAAGGCGTCCCGGAAGCGTGCGAGGACCGCGCAGGCCGTCTTCCCCAGGGGGCACACCCGGTGCTTCCTGCCCTTCCCCAGGACACGCGCGATCCCCTCTCCCAGGTCGACGTCGCCGTGGCTAAGGCCCACCAGCTCGCTCACCCGCATCCCCGCGCCGTAGAGCAGCTCCATCGCAAGGAGGTCGCGGCAGGCCGTGAAGGCGTCGCAGGACCCGTTCTCGAGGAGGCGAGCCGGGCTCGTGAGAAGGCCCCGGGCCTGGTCCTCCGTCAGGAACTGGGGCAGGCGCTTCTCGAGCTTGGGCAGCGGGGCCCCCGTGAACGGGTTTCGGGTGAGCCGGCCGTTCTTCATCCAGTAGCGGCACAGGGTCCTCAGGCCCGAGACGTGGTTGTGGAGGGTCCGCCGGCCGTAGCGGCGCTGGGCCTCGATCACGAAGTCGCGGACTTCCCTGGGCCCGAGGGCGCCGATCCCCCTCTCCCAGAGCGACGAGGCCGCGAGCCACCGGTAGAAGTCCTCGAACGCGGTGCGGTAGTTGCGCACCGTGTACGCCGAGTACCTCCTCTCGAGCGCGAGGTAGTCGCCGAAGGGCGTCCACCAGGACGCGACGACGTCCTCAGGCAGTGGCGGCGGTGCCTTGGATGCGTCCTTCGACATGGCGCATGAGCCCGTCCGCGTGGCGCCGCAGGGCCCCCTCGGGATCCATGTCCCTCGACTGGGCGGCGGCGACGATCTCAAAGAGCATCCTGCCGAGCGCCGCGTCGTCGAGGCCCGAGGCAATGCGCCCGACCCGCTCCGCGTCGACCCCCGACTCGGCCACGAGGCCCTTCTTGGCGATCTGCTTCCACACGGACTCGGCGTACATAGTCGAGGGCAGCCGGGGCGGCAGGTCCTTGAAGAGCGTGGGCGCCGACGCCCCCTTCGCCTTCTTCTCCACGGCCTTGATCTGCTCCCACTGCCTTAGGACCTGCTCCGAGGTCTCGAGCTTGCCGGTGCCAAAGACATGGGGGTGGCGCCGCACGAGCTTCTCGTTCACCTCCCTGGCGACGTCCTCCAGGTCGAAACGCCCCGCCTCCTCGGCCAGCTGCGCGTGGAAGATCACCTGGATCAGGACGTCGCCCAGCTCCTCGCGCATGTGCGGCAGGTCCATCCTGTCGATCGTGTCGAGCAGCTCGGCGCACTCGTCGATGAGGCAGCGCGCCAGGCTCTGGTGCGTCTGCTCCTGGTCCCACGGGCAGCCGCCAGGCCCGCGCAGGCGGGCGATGGTCCGACGCAGTTCCTCGATCGCGCTCATGGGCCGAAGGATGTGCCGCTTTGGGTGCCCGACACAAGGATTCTGGTCTGGTTTTCGCGCGCCGGGTATGCTTCGTGGTGGGCGTGCACGACAAGCTGACGGAGATCATGGAGTGGAAACGCCGGGAAATCGCCCCACGGCTAAGGGCCGTGTCCGCGCAGGAGCTCTCCGACCTCGATGCGTCGATGCCCAGGCCCCCCTCGTTTTCGGCCGCGCTCAGGCGCAAGGACGGCAGGCTGGCCGTCATCGCGGAGATCAAGCGGCGCTCGCCCTCGGCGGGCGAGATCTCGGCGCACGCCTCGGCGGTCGACCAGGCCCGGATCTACCAGGCGGCCGGGGCCGACGCGCTCTCGGTGCTGACCGACTCCAAGTTCTTCGGGGGCTCGCTCGAGGACCTGCGGGCCGTGGCGGACCACCTCAGGGGATCGCCTCCCCGGATACCCTGCCTGCGCAAGGACTTCATGGTGCATCCCCTGCAGGTGCTTGAGGCCCGCCAGTCGGGCGCCAGCGCGATTCTCATCATAGTCAGGGCGCTCGATGACCACGAGATCTCCACCCTGCACGACGCGGCGCGCTCCGCCGGGCTCGCCGCGCTCTTCGAGGTGCACGAGGAGGCCGAGATCGGCCGCGCCGCCTCCCACGGCGCGCAGCTCATCGGCGTCAACAACCGCGACCTTTCGGTATTCACGACCGACCTGGGCCTGTCCGAGCGCCTGATCGCGCGCTTCCCCCCGGGGACCGTGGCCGTGAGCGAGAGCGGGATCTCGACCGCCGCCGATGCGGCGCGCGTGCGCCGGGCCGGGGCAAGTGCCGTCCTTGTCGGCGAGGCGCTCATGCGCTCGCCGGATGCGTCCACCCTCCTCGCCTCGCTGCGCGGGGCCTGACGCGCCCGACCGATGGCCCTTACGCCGACCGAAACGCGCGACCTCCTCGCGCGCCTGGGGCACACGCCCAAGCGCTTCCTTGGGCAGAACTTCCTCGTGGACGGCAACATCGTCCGCAAGTCGCTCGAGCTGGCCCAGGTGGCGGCAGGCGACGCCGTCGTGGAAATCGGGCCGGGGCTCGGCACGCTGACCGGCGCCCTGCTCGAGTCGGGGGCCGAGGTCTGGGCCGTGGAGATGGACCGGACGCTCCACCAGCACCTGGAGTCCGGTCTCGCGGCGCGCTATCCGAAGACCCTCCATCTCCTCGAGGGCGACGCGGTCGATAGGCCCCTCGCCGCCATCCCGCCGGCGCTTGCCGCCGGTGCCAAGGTGGTGGCCAACCTGCCCTACGCCATCTCCACCCCGTGGATGGATGCCGTGCTTTCGGGGCCGCTCCCCTCGCGCATGGTCCTCATGCTCCAGCGGGAGGCGGCGGACCGGTACGTCGCGAGCCCCGGGACGCGTAACTTCGGGGCGATCTCCATCTTCCTGCAGGCGGCCTACGATCCCGCGCCGGGCCACCGCGTGAGCTCCGCCTGCTTCTACCCGAGGCCCGACGTCGACTCGTACCTGCTTCACCTGGTCCGCAAGCCCGAGCCCTTCGTCTTCGCCCAGGCGGACAAGGCGATAATCCGGCGTTTCTTCCAGCAGCGGCGCAAGCAGGCCGGCGCGGTCATGAGGGAACTCGTGCCGGGACGGGACGCGCAATGGAGGGAACTTCTCCGGTCGGAGGGATACCTACCGTCCGTAAGGGCCGAGGCCATTCCGGTCGCGACATGGATCAAGCTCGTATCGGCGGGTCAAAGCGCGACTTGAAAGCTTCGGAAGGGCACTCCATACTGTTGAACTAGAAAATGTTCCGAACCGTCTTCCTCGCTAGCCTGGCCGCCGTGGCGGCCGTCTCGGCCAAAGGCCAGGAGGAGGCCCAAAAGGGCCTCGCCGGCTCGATCGACGGCAACATTTACACGTCGCCAACCGGGGCGTTCTCGATGGACATCCCGGTGCTTCCCGCCCTGGGGGGCGTGATCCATGACACCAACAACGTGGTCACCTTCCACGACGGCTTCGGCCTGCAGCTGACCGTCGGCGCCTTCGCGCAGGACGCGACGCTCAAGTGGGAACTGTCCACCCGCGGCACCAAGGACTACCTGATCTACTTCTTCGGGAGCTACGTCCTGTCGGACTTCAAGCGGTTCTGCCCGCAGACCAAGATCGAGAGCGCCGGGTTCTCGGCCGACCTGATGGACGGAACCCTCTTCACCTACATCCTCATGCCGGGGGGCTCCATGTTCGCCGACCACATCGTTTTCGGCCAGCCCACGGATCCGCTGGTCGCCAAGCGCGGCAACGCCATCTTCGTGAAGAACGGCTTCACGTTCGTGATCAGCACCGAGCTGTCGGAGCGCATCACCGAGGGATCCCACTACAAGAAGCCGGTGGAGGAGGAGGACCAGATACTTCGAACCCGGCTCCTCGGCTTCATAAAGAAGATGCAGTTCCCCAAGCCAGCCCCCCAGAAATAGCCCGTCCCGGCTTAGGCCGATCCCCCATGAACCTCCAAAGCTTTGTCATCTTCCTGCTCATTGGGGCCATCGCCGGCTGGCTGGCGGGCGTCATCACCAAGGGCAGCGGCTTCGGCCTCGCAGGCAACATCGTCGTCGGGATCGTGGGCGCCTTCCTCGGGGGCTTCTGCTTCGGCCTGCTGGGAATCGTCGCCTACGGCTTCGCCGGGCGGCTCGTCTTCGCGGTCGTCGGCGCCCTCCTCTTCACCTGGCTCCTGCGCTACGTGCGCAAGTAGGGCCCCGGGCGCGGCGCGCCGGGGCCCCGCGGATCCTCACATGTGGGCGATGACGGCGTCGCCGAAGGCGGAGCACTTGATCTCGGTCGCCCCCTCCATCTGGCGTGCGAAGTCATAGGTCACCCGCTTCGCGCCGATGGCGCCGTTTAGGCCCTTGAGGATCAGGTCCGCCGCCTCGTTCCAGCCCATGTAGCGCAGCATCATCTCCCCGGAAAGGACGACCGAGCCGGGGTTGACGACGTCCTTGTTCGCGTACTTGGGGGCCGTGCCGTGCGTGGCCTCGAAGATGGCGTGGCCGGTGATGTAGTTGATGTTGCCGCCCGGGGCTATGCCGATGCCGCCCACCTGCGCCGCAAGGGCGTCGGAGAGGTAGTCCCCGTTCAGGTTGAGCGTCGCGATGACGTCGAAGTCCGTGGGGCGGGTCAGCACCTGCTGGAGCGTGATGTCGGCGATCGAGTCCTTGATGATGATCCCGGCGCCGGGCTTGCCCTCGGGGATCTTGCACCACGGGCCGCCGTCGATCTCGACCGCGCCGAAGAACTCCTTGGCGACCTTGTAGCCCCAGTCGCGGAAGGCGCCCTCCGTGTACTTCATGATGTTGCCCTTGTGGACGATCGTGACGCTCTTGCGCTTGCAGCGGATGGCGTAGGAGATGGCGCTGTGGATCAGGCGCACGCTGCCCGAGTAGCTGACGGGCTTGATCCCGACGCCGACCTGCACGTCGCACGGGAAATCCTTTGCCCCGACCGCGGCCCAGAACGACTCGGCCTTGGGCTTCGTGCCGAAGCGGATCTTCTCAAACCGCTTCGGGAACTCCTTCGCGATGAAATCCAGGACCTTCTGCGCCTCGGGCGTCCCGGCGGCAAACTCGATCCCGGCGTAGATGTCCTCGGTGTTCTCGCGGAAGATCACCATGTTAACGAGCTCGGGCCTCTTGACCGGAGAGGGGACCCCGGTGAACCACTGGACGGGGCGCAGGCACACGTACAGGTCGAGCATCTGGCGGAGCGCGACGTTCAGGGAGCTGATCCCGCCGCCCACGGGCGTCGTCAGCGGCCCCTTGATCCCCACGATGTAGTCCTTGAAGGCCTCGACCGTGTCGTCGGGAAGCCAGTTGTTGAACCTCTTGAAGCTCTCCTCCCCCGCGAAGACCTCGAACCACGAGATGCGGCGCTTGCCCCCGTAGGCCTTCTCGACCGAGGCGTCGAGGACCCTGACCGAGGAGGCCCAAATGTCGGGACCCGTGCCGTCGCCCCGGATGAACGGGATGACCGGGTTGTCCGGGACGCTGAGGCGGCCGGCTGCGATGGAAATTTTCCCGCCCTGGGGCGGCGTGACGTCTTTGTAAGCCATGGTTAAATTCTTTTTTTGGGGTTGGGGATCGAGCCTCAAGCCTTGAGGCCCCGGCAGAAATTCGCGAGCCTTGCGGCTCCCTTCGTGATGATCTCGTCGCTCGTCGCGTAGCTGAGGCGGACATACCCCTCGGCCCCGAACGCGGACCCGGGGACGACCGCCACCTTCTCCTTCTCGAGGAGCCTCGCGCAGAAATCCATGGAGCTCAGGCCGAAGCTTGAGATGTTGGGAAACAGGTAGAACGCCCCCTGCGCGGCGACGCAGGTCACCCCGGGGATCGCCGTCAGCAGACCGTGGAGGAGGTTGCGGCGGCGGTCGAACGCCGCCAGCATCTTCTCGAGGGAGGCCTTGGTCTTGTCCTTCTCGCGAAGGGCGGCCAGCGCCCCGTACTGGGCGAACGTCGTTGCGTTGGAGGACATCTGGCTCTGGAGCTCCGAGGCGGCCTTCGCGATCGCCGGCGGCGCGACCAGGGTCCCGAGCCTCCAACCCGTCATGGAATAGGTCTTGGAGAAGCCGGCGGCCACGATCGTCCGGGACTCGGCGTCCGCGCCCAGGGTCGCCAGGCAGGTCGGCGAGAGGCCCCCGTAGATCAGGTTCTCGTAGATCTCGTCCGAGAGGACGTAGAGGTTGTGCTTCGCGGCGACCGCCATGATCGCCTCGAGTTCGCCGCGCGAATAGACGACGCCCGTCGGGTTCGACGGGGAGTTGAGGATCAGGAGCTTCGTCCTGGGCGTCACGGCAGCCTCGACCTGCGCGGGCAGGACCTTGAAGCCCGTCTCATCCGTCGCGAGGACCGCCTTCGGGACGGCGCCGGCAAGCTTCACCATCTCGGGATAGCTCACCCAATAGGGCGCCGGGATGATGACTTCGTCGCCGGGAGAGCACGTGGCCATGATCGCCAGGTAGCAGGAAAACTTGCCGCCGGGGCTCACGACCACCTGGGCCGGGGAAACCTTTAGCCCATAGGAGCTTGCATACGACTCGGCTATGGCCTTCCGCAGGTCCTCAATGCCGGGGGTGGCCACGTACTTGGTCTTGCCCGCCTGCAGCGCCGCCGCGCAGGCGTCCTTGATGTGCTGCGGCGTGTCAAAGTCGGGCTCGCCGGCCGCGAAGCTGCAGACGTCCTCGCCCGCGGCCATGAGGGCCTTGGCCTTGGCGTCCACGGCGAGCGTCGGCGAGGGGGCAATGTTGCGTGCCCAGATTGAGAGGGGCCTTAGGGGTGCGGAGGACATCGTGAGCAAAGGAGTCCACTAAAAAGACGCCGGGGCACCAAACGCAAGAGGAGAGCACCCCTTTTTTCGGGGGCCCGGCCCCTCCTCAGGCCCTCAGCGGGCCTTGGACTTCTTGGCCGGCAGGCCCTCTAGGGCGAACCGGAGCAGCTCGCCGACGCTCGCATTCTTCTTCTTGGCGTAGCGCTTGAGCATCGCCCGCTGGTTCGCGCCCAGGCGAACCGACACCTGGCGGTGCGGATCGCGGGTGGGCTTGCATCCCTCGAAGTCGAATTTGTCGATCGCCAGCCTCACCACCTCGCTCGCCGTCTTCAGGCCGAATTTGCGCCTGCTGCTCTCGATCTTGGCGATCAGGGAGATCGGCAGATCGAACGTCAGCGGAGCCGAAGCAGAGCGTGTTACCATGGCAGTGATTGGACCTTAACGGGCCATGAGCAGGCACGTGAGACGGCCCATCCGCAACGAAATTCTGCGGTTTACACCCGCAGATTCACAATCTTATGACCCTAATAGTCGACGGCGGCGCGAGGGGGGATCCCAGCTGCGCCGGATCGAACGCCCCGGGCCCCGGAAGGGCCCCTATGGCCACCGCGGTAAGGGTCAGCCGGGTCTTGTCGCGGGTGGCCTCGTTGCGGACGTCCATGTCCTTGGGTATCCACCGGTCGCCTACCTTCCTTAGCTCCAATAATGAGAGGGTTTTAGCCACATGGCCGTCGCCGCCGGTGACCTCGGACTGCACCAGGGCGTCGTACTGGGCGTCTAAGTACGCCCGGACGGAGCGGATGGAGGGGTTGCGGGCCAAAAAGTCGGCCGAAGGCGTGAAGACGTAGGCGTAGGCCTGGCGCCCCCGGATCCGGCTCACGCCGACCAGGTCCGCATCGAGCCAGTAGAGGTACGGCATCGGCAGGACGTCAAACGGGGTCATCTCGACGCCGGGGACAAGCGGCTGGGTGACCGCGGTCTCGCTCGGAACGCCCGCGCCGGGGCCGTCGCTGGTCCAGATCCCGCCTTCGTGGCCCCCCTGGACCAGGAAACGGTGGGAGAACCCCCCCTTGCCGGTCTCGATCTCAAGGCGCGTCACGGCGCCGCGGGAGTTCCTGCCCCCCCAGAAGCGCCCGTGGAAGAGGAGCTCCGGGCCGCGCCGGGGCATCTGGCGGAGGTCGAACTCCGCATAGATGGGCTCGGACCACACCATCTGCCGGAACTGCTCGAGGATGGCCGCCGCCGCGGCCTTGTCGGGCAGCGGTTCGGCCCTACCCAGGGAGGCGACGGACATTAGGACCGCTGCACACAGCAGGCGCACCCAATCCAACCGAAGGGACAGCTCGGGTGAGCTCTTCAAAAGCCTATCAGGGCTTCGTCGACGAGGCCGGTGTCGGGGCGGCCTTGGCCGGCGCCGGGTTGCCTGCCTGGGGTTTCGATGCCGTCGCCGAGACCGGGACCGAGATCGAGGGCAGCGCGCCGCCCGAGGCGGACGCATGCTTGCCCTCGTAAATCCGCCCGAGGTAAAGCGCGAAGCTAAGGACGAAGAAGACGATGGAGGCGTTGATCGTGGCCTTGCTGAGCACGTTGCCCGTGTCCGCCCCGAATGTGGCCTCCGCCATGCCTCCGCCCATCGCGGCGCCCATCCCGCCGTCGGCCTTCGCCTTCTGGGCGAGCACCAACAAGATAAGGATGGCCGATGTCAGGATCAGGACGAATGTGCAGATGCCGAGAATGATGCTCATGTCGAGGAAGGGTCAGCCAAGCAGAACCCGGCTCATCTTGTCAACGCCTGCGCTTGGCGCCGGCCGGCCCCATGGGGGGCCCTACCGGGACCCGGTTTCGCCAGATTGGAGTTTCACAAATGCGGACCTGCGTGTAGTCCCGGGGGTCCCATGAACGACTCCCCCCTTACCGGCGCCCAGAAGACCCGCCTGCGCGGCCTGGGCCAGCTCCTCGGGCCCGTCCTGAAGGTCGGCAAGGGCGGAATCACCCCCGCCTTCTTCGCCGAGCTGGAGAAGGCCCTTGCCGCCCACGAGCTCGTCAAGCTGCGCTTCCAGGGCGCCGACCGCGACGAGCGGGCCGCCGGGTGCGCGAGGATTGCCGCCGAGGGCCGCTGCGCCTGCGTGGGCGCCGTCGGGCACACGGCCCTCTTCTACCGCCAGAACCCGGACCCGAAGAGCCGCAAGGTCGCGCTGCCGTAGGCCGCGCGCCCCGCAGGGGGTCACACCGGGTCGGAGCCGCCGACACCCAGCTTCTCGAGCAGGCGCTGCAGGTCGTCGTTGCCGCGGTACTCGATAACGATACGGCCCTTCTTCGGGGTGTGGATGACGGCGACCCTCGCTCCCAGGTGCGAGGTGAGCCTCTTCTGGATGCTCTCGACCGCCGCCGCGTCCCGGGCCGCAAGCGCCCGGCCCCGGGACGGGCCCTTCGCCGGGCCCGACACCTTTGCCGACCGACCCAGCTTCTCGGTCGTTCGAACGCTCAGCCCCTCCTCGATCACGCGCCGGGCAAGGATCGTGCGCGCCCCGGGGTCCTCGACCCCGAGGAGAATCTTGGCGTGTCCGACGCTCAGCAGGTCCTTCGCGATGAACCCCTGGATCTCGGCGTCGAGCGACAGGAGGCGAAGCGAGTTCGCCACCGAGGCCCGGCTCTTCCCCACCCGCTCCGCCGCGGTCTCCTGGGTTAGGTCAAAGTCGCGCACGAGGCTCGCGAAACCCTGCGCCTCCTCGATCGGGTTGAGTCCCTCCCTCTGGAGGTTCTCGATCAGGCCTATGGAGGCGGCGGATGCGTCGCTCGCCTCGACGATTCTCGCGGGTATCGACTTGAGCTTGAGCTGCTGGAAGGCCCTCCAGCGCCGCTCCCCGGCGATCAGCTGGAACTTCTCACCGAGGCGGCGCACGACGATCGGCTGCAGGAGGCCCTCGCTCCTGATGCTCTCGGCAAGCTCCGTGAGCTGCTCGGGCGCAATCTCCCTGCGGGCCTGGTAGGGACTCGGCTCGACGAGGTGCACCTGGATCTCAAGGTAGCCCGGGGCGTGGGGAACATGCGCCGCGGGCGCGGGGTGCGCCGCGCCGAGAGGCTTTGCGGCGGAGATGAGGCCGCCTAGGCCGCGGCCCAGTCTGGATTTTTGTGGAGATGCCATGGTGAGGGGGTTCTTTGGGGCTACTTGCCGCCGGGGATGACGAGGACCTGCCCGGCCTGGATCCGCGAGGGGTCGGTCAATTTGTTGGCGTCGATGATATCCTGGACCCTGGCGCCGGTCTTCTTGGCGATCGTCCCGACCGAGTCGCCCTTCAGGACCGTGTAGCTGATGCCCTCCTTCGGATAGGTGTCGCCGAAGACGACGGGCTTCGGGGGCTGGGTCGCCGCGACCGGGCGGGCCTGGACGGCTGGCGCCGGCTTCGACATCGAGTCGAGGGCGGCGTTGGTCTGCTTCGCAAGCACCTCCATCTCGGTGGCCACCTTCTGCAGGATCTCGGAGCGCGAGGCCGCGACGGCCGAGTTGATCGAGGAATTCAGGTCCGCGACGGCTGCGTTGAGCTGGGCCACGGTGACGGAATCCCTGTTCGAATCGAGGCTGCCGACCTTGGCCCTTAGCTCCGAGTTCTCGTGTTCGAGCTGCTCGACCCTCAGGGTGAGCTCGTTCACGCGCTGCGACAGGCCCCGCACGTCCTCCTTCAGGTCGGCGATCTCGGCCTGGGCGGACGCCCCCGGGATCACGGCCGACGTGAAAAGGGCGACGCAGGCAAAAGTCAGGCGGCGAGAAGTGAACCTGCCAGGCATTGGCCCGCAATCTTGCCAAAACAGCGGGTGAAAACAAGCGGCATGTATCGCCCGGGCGCGCCCCGGCGCGGCAATTTGCGCTAAACCCCGGCGCCGAACATCCGATTGGGGGGCTTCATGAGCGGATTCAAGGGCTCCTACTACATTCCCATCCCCTGCGGCCTGCACGCGGCATTCGAGGACTCAGGGCTCATCCCTTTTTCCGCGGCGGTAGGCCGGCCCTTCTTCTTCGCTTGGCGAAAGACCCTGGGGGCGAAGCAGGGCCGCGCCGAGGTATCGAAGGCGGACTCCCTGCGCCCGAGGACAAAAAAGCCCGCCAGGCGGGCCTAGGCCCGGAGCCCAAGGCGTGTCAGCGCCTGAAAGGCGCCGCCGACTCGAGCGGGGCCATGGGACGGGAGGGAAGCACGGTGCCGGCAGGGACCGGGAACCCGCGCAGGAACTCCCGGGCCTCGAGCATCCGGCCGCCCGGGCGTTGAAGCCGGCGGATCCGAAGCGTGCCCCCGCCCGCCGCGACGAGAAGGCCCGCGCCATCGGCGCCGACCACGGTGCCCGGCGCCCCGGGCGCGGCCACGTCCGCAAGGTCGGCCAGCCCGAACTTCACCGGAGAGCCCGCGATCTCGAGCGTCACCGACGGCCAGGGATTCAGGCCGTTGATGCGCGCCGCCAGCACGGGGGCCGGCGCCGAGAAGTCGAGGACGCCGTCCTCCTTGTGGAGCCTGCGGCAGAAGCTCGCCCGGGCGTGGTCCTGCTCCCGGAAGGCGAGCGCGCCCAGCGCAACGAGAGGAAGCGTCCTCGCAAGGAGCGCCACGGCCGCGACCGCGAGCCGCGCCTCGACCTCCGCCGCCGTGTCGAGCGGGCCGATCGCCACGCGCTCGACGTCCGCCACCGGGCCCGCATCGAGCTCGCGCACGATCCGCATCAGCGTGAGCCCCGTCTCGCGCTCTCCCAGTGCGACCGCCGTCTGGATGGGCGAGGCCCCGCGGTACCGCGGCAGGAGCGACGCATGGAGGTTGAGAGTCCCCAGGCGCGGCAGCGAAATGAAGTCGTCCCTAAGGATCCGTCCGTATGCGACCACGAGCGCCAAGTCGGGTGCCAGGGCGGAAAGGGCCGCATGGGCCGAGGCGTCGAGCTTCTCGGGCTGAAGGACAGTGACTTTCCCGGCGCTTGCCCATGCCTTGACGGCGTTTGGCCGGACGGCCTGGCCCCGGCCCGAAGGGCGGTCGATGCCGGTCACGACCCCGACCAGGTCCGCCACCTTGCGTCCCTCCCCAGCGAGCCAGTCGAGCAGCGGGAGCGCCAGAGGATCCGAGCCCATGAAAACAAGTCTCACAGGATTCGCCATGGGGCCTACTTCCAGCCGCTGCGGTCGACCTCGGCCCCGCGGGGCTTGCCGACCAGGTCGAACTCGATCGGGCACCCCGACAGGTCGAACTCCTTCACGAGCCCCGCCTCGAGGTAGCGGCGGTAGCTCTCCGAGAGCCTCTCCTCGCGGTTGCAGAAGATCTTCACCCGAAACGGGCGGTTCCCCGTCTGCGTCGCGTAGTAGATCTTGAACCTGCGGGCGCCGATGGCCGGGGGCGGCGTGCGCTCGGCCAGGTGCGAGAGGGTCTGGTTGAGGCGGGCCGTCGGCAGCTTCTTGTCGAGCGTTCGGTGGAGCTTCACGGCCGCGTTGAGCATGCGGTCGACCTCGAAGCCGCTCATGGCCGACACGAAGATCAGCGGGGCGCCCGGCGTGAAGAAGAGCCGCTCGAAGAGCGCCTTCTCGTACTTCTCGCGGTAGTCCCGCTCGCTCTTGGAGCCGGCGATCCCCCCCTCCTTCCTGAAGGCCTCGTGGACGAGGTCCCACTTGTTGACGATGACGGCGATCGGCTTGCGGTCCTTGACGGCCTCGCCGGCGATCGCCTTGTCCTGCTGGGTCACGCCGTCGATCGCGTCGAGGACGAGGAAGACGACGTCCGACCTCTGCATCGCGTCGAGCGAGCGCAGGCGCGAGAAATACTCGACCGAGGACGCGAGCTTCGTGGCCGACTTGATCCCCGCCGTGTCGATCAGGCGGAAGGGGTGCATCTTCTTGTCCCTGCCCTTGAACTCGAACGGCAGCTCGATCGCGTCGCGCGTCGTCCCCGCGAGGTCGTTGACGATCAGCCGGTCGCTCCTCAAAAGCCGGTTCGCAAGCGAGGACTTGCCGACGTTCGGCCGCCCGATGAAGCAGATGCAGATGGGACCCGGGATCCTGCCGTTCTCCGGCTTCACCCGCTCGACGGTGGCGTTGGGGTCCGCCGGCGGAAGACCGATCCTCTTGAGGATCGCCTCACGAAGGTCGGACTCGCCGCGCCCGTGCTCGGCGGACACGAAGATCGGCTCGCCCAGTCCGAAGCGCATGACCCCCTCGTGGTCCGCCTTCTCGTCGCCGAAGTCGGCCTTGTTGACGACGACGATGACGGGCTTGCCGCCCTGCCTCAGGCGACGCGCAATCCTGTCGTCGAGCGCGGTGACGCCCTCGAGCCCGTCGATGATGAAGAGGATGAGGGCCGCGGTATCGATCGCGAAGCCGACCTGCTTCTCGGACGCGGCGATGATGGCTGCGGACGAGGTCTCGCCCTCCTTTAGGCCAAGGCCGCCCGTGTCCATCAGCGTGTAGCCGTCGGACACGTCCGCCGAGATGACGTCGCGCGTCACGCCGGGCTGGTCGTGGACAATGGAGATCCTCTTGCGGGCAAGACGGTTGAAGAGCCGGCTCTTGCCTACATTGGGGCGGCCTACGATGACGACGGAGCGGAACATGGTGCCGTGGCGTTCACGAACCGTTCAATCCGATCGCAAGCCTCCACAAGTTGATCGTACCCGGTTGCGAAGCTCGCGCGGACAAACCCCCGCCCGTTCTCGCCAAATGCGGTGCCCGGGACCACGGCGACGCTCTGCGCCTTCAGGAGCCCGTAGGCGAAGTCCCTCTCATTGAGCCCGGTCGACGCAATGCTTGGAAAGACGTAGAACGCGCCGCCCGGGGCGCGGCACGCAAGGCCGGCGGCGTTCAGCCGGCGAACAACCAGGTCCCGCCTGCGGTGGTACTGCTCGCGCATGGACTTCACGCTGTCCTCCCCGTGGGTCAGGGCCTCGACCGCGGCCTCCTGGGCGAGGATCGGGGCGCAGAGCATGGAGTACTGGTGGATTTTCATCATCGCGTCGATCAGCTCGGCCGGCCCGCAGGCGTAGCCGATCCGAAAGCCCGTCATCGCGAAGGCCTTTGAGAACCCGTGCAGAAAGATCGTGCGCTCCTTCATCCCCGGGAAGACCGAGATGCTCGTGTGCACGTTGTCGTAGACGAGCTCCGAGTAGATCTCGTCGCTCAGGACGATCAGGTCCTTCTCGACCGCAAAGCGCGCGATCTTCTCGAGGCGAGCCCGGTCGCACGTGCCCCCCGTGGGATTGCACGGCAGGTTCACCATGAGCACCTTGCACCCGGGCTGCCACGCCTTCTCGATGTCCTCGACGTTGAGGGCGAAGCCGTCGTCCGCACGGGTCGGCACGGGGATCGCGACCCCGTGGGCCAGGGCCACGCTCGGGTTGTACGAGACGTAGCAGGGCTGGTGGTAAAGCACCTTGTCGCCGGGGTTCAGGAGCGCCCTGAGCGCCAGGTCTATCGCCTCGGAGACGCCGACCGTGACGATGATCTCGTCGTCGGGCCTGTAGGAGACCGTGTAGTGCGCCTCGACGTAGGACGAGATCGCGCGCCTGAGCTCCACGAGACCGAGGTTCGACGTGTAGTGGGTCTTGCCCTTCTCCAGGGCGTAGATCGCCGCCTCCCTGATGTGCCACGGCGTGTCGAAGTCGGGCTCGCCGATCCCGAGCGAGATGACGTCCTTCATCTTCGAGACGATCTCGAAGAAGTCCCGGATGCCCGACTTGGGCAGGGTTCCGACGTGGCGGGCGATGAAGCGCTTCACGGCGACACCTTGAGCCTCTCCGTCTCCTGCGCCGGGACCTCGATCAGGAACGACCCCTCCTTGTACGAGCGCAGCATGAAGTGCGTGCTGGTCGAGAGCACCCCCTCCAGGGTCGAGAGCTTCTCCGACACGAAGCCGGCCACCTTCTGCAGGCTGGGGCCCGTCACGAAGATCAGGAGGTCGTAGGTGCCCGACATCAGGTAGCAGGACTCCACCTCGTCAAAGCGGCTCAGGCGCTCGGCGAGCCGGTTGAAGCCGCCGCCCCGCTCCGGGGTTATCTTGACCTCGATGACCGCGCGGACCGCCGCCGCCGACTCGCGGGAGAGGTCGAGCACGGGGCGCCAGCCGAGGAATATCCTGTCCTTCTTGAGCTGTTCCAGGTGCTGGTTGATCTCGGACTCGGGCACGCCAGCAACCTGCGCCATTTGCGCCGTTGTGAGGTGACCGCCTTCGATGAGCAGCTTTAGGACCGGGTTCATAGGTAGGTGTAAGGAAAGTGAGTCTGTCCGAAAATGCCGCGCAATGGCCACTCTTTTGGAGACAAAAGAGGAAAGGCCCTGCGCCCGGGCGGTTCTCAGGGCCGCGGGCGTCCCGGGGTCCGCTTACGTCACTTGCTGCCCTGGGCCAACTTCTGCTTGAGGAGGGCGACGCTCGTCTTCGGGCTGATGAGGTTCACGCGCCCGGATTTCTCGCAGCCGTCGATGATCAGCTGCTTCGCCTCGACGGGAGTGAGCGCGGTGTCGAGCGCGAAGAGCTTCGCCGCGAGGTTTGTGACCTGGGGCGACGCCATGGACGTGCCGCTCAGCTTCATGAGCCTTCCGCCGGGGATCGTGCTCTCCACCTCGTAGCCGTTGGCGTGCACGTTGACCATGGGGCCGAAGCTCGAGAACGAGGTCTCCTCCCCCGCCTGGTCGACGGCCCCGACCGTGATCATATTCGGCAGCTGGAAGGACGAGGGGACGAACTCGTCGAACTTCACGTTGTTGTCGCTGTTGCCCGCGGAGACGACGAAGAGGATCTGCGGGGCGGACTTCAGCGCCTCGAAGAGGCCGTCGCGGCCGATGTCGAATATCTTGCGGGCAAGGGCCTTGCGCTCCTCGGCGTTGCCGCCTGCCCCGTTCTGCTCCAGGTCGCTCTCGACGTCCTTGAGCGAGCCGCCCCAGCTCATATTAACGACCCTGACCCCGTTCTGCTTGAAATAGTCGACCATGGACACGTAGGCGGCGGCGTCCTTTTTGGCCTGCTCCACCGTGGGCGTCTCGTGCATGAGGTGGTAGTCGAACGTGATGCGCCCCACCAGGAGCCTCGCGAAGGGGTTCCCGGCGAAGGATATCCCGGCGACATGGGAGCCGTGCGCCCAGTCCGCCGTCAGGTTCAGTCCCTCGAGGGTCGGCGTGACCTGCTCGGGCTTGAGCTCCCCCATGTACTTCTTGACCGCCGCCGAATCCGGACTGTCGATCGCGGCCTGCAGGTCGATGAAGCCCTTCAGGCGCCCGAGGAGTTGCGGGACGTCCGCGCCGGTCTCGGCGATAGGGTAGATGAGTTCCGGCACCGGGTTCGAGTGAAGGTCGAACGCATGGCCGTGGCGCCCGTCCGCGTCCGTGACCAGCCGGCCCTTGTAGTTGTCCACGTCGACCCCGGAGTCCCATATTCCGATGACGACCGGCTGGGCGTGCTCCGACGGGTCAAGCGTGACGAGCCTGGGGGTCCAACGGTCGGGCTTCACGACGCGGTGGGCGGAGATGTAACCGTCCAGGGCCGCCACGATATCCGCCTTGTAGGGCAGGAAATTGACGACCTGGTTGCGCATGCCCACCACCTGGCGGGCAATGTCGGCCGAGATGTTGCCGGTCTTCAGGGCCGCCGGGTCGACCTCCTTCTGCAGGAGCCCCACGAGGAGCGTCTCGCTGCGGATCTCGTATCCCGCCTTTGCTCCCTTCACGTCGTTCTGAACGAGTTCCCAGTCGAGCGGCTTCACCGTCCGCTCGAGCTCGGCCTTGAACCGGGCGCCAAAGTCGGGGCCCGCCCCGCCCTGCTGCCGCGCGCGGATCCACGCCGCTGAGACCATGGCGGTCGTCGCCTTCTTGCCGGGCTTCTCCTCCAGCGCCTTCAATTCGTCGACGAGCTTGGCCGCCCCTGCGTAGTCGCCCTCGAGGAGCGCCAGGGACAGGAACGTGGCCTTGTAGCCCTGCACGGTAGTCCGGTCCTTGATGTCGTAGGCGTCGATGTCCGCCAGCATGTCCTTCTTGAGCGCCTGCGCCAGGTCGCCAAACGCGGCGGCGTCGGTCAGGATCGCCGACGGCGCCTTCGCGACCGCATACGTGTGCCGGGGAAGGTCGTCCGCCTTCTCGACGGCCTTCTTTGCGGCGGGGGCGGCGCCCGGGGCCCCGTCGGCCCGGGAGAACGGCGCGCAGAAAAGGGCGACGGCCAACGCCAACACGGGACGCGCCAGGGCGAACTTCATCGAATGGGGGTTCATGGTTGTCCGGCCATCCAACCGCCGGGGCCATCCCTAGGAAAGCCTAAAAGGCGCGCCCCGGGGGGGGCCCGGCCATTTCGCAATCCCCGGGATTGCATCGGAGGCCCCATTGATGCATCCGGATGGGTTCCCATGTTCGAATCCCTGACCGACAAACTCTCCTCCGCGCTGAGGAACCTGCGCGGCGTTGGAAGGCTTTCCGAGGAGAACATGGCGGCCGCCCTGGCGGAGGTGCGCGCCGCGCTCCTGACGGCCGACGTCCACTTCAAGGTCGCCCGCGAATTCACGGAGCGCGTTCAGGCCCAGTGCTCGGGCCAGGAGGTCCTCAAGGGCGTGACGCCCGGCCAGCAGGTAATAAAGATCATCCACGACGAGCTCGTTCGCCTCCTGGGCGAGGGGACGACGACCCTCAGCACAGCCCGCCCGCTGAAGGTCGTCATGGTGGGACTCCACGGCTCGGGCAAGACGACCTCGACCGCGAAGCTCGGCCGGCTCCTCAAGAAGCGCGGGTACAGGCCCTTTGTCGTCGCCTGCGACGTCTACCGGCCGGCCGCCATCGACCAGCTCGAGATCCTGTCGCGCCAGGAGGAGATCGGGTTCTACTCCGACCGCGTCTCGAAGGACGTCCCGGCGATCGGCAAGGCGGGGCTTGCGGCCGCAGCCGCGGCGGGCGCGGACGCGATCATCTTCGACACGGCCGGCCGCCTCCAGATCGACGAGGGGCTCGTCGACGAGGTGAAGCGCCTCGGCGCCGCCGTAACCCCGGACGAGGTGTTCTTGGTCGCCGACGGGGCGCTCGGCCAGGAGGCCGTCAATGTCGCCAAGGTGTTCCACGAGGCGCTGCAATTGACGGGCCTCGTCCTGACGAAGCTCGACGGAGACGCCCGGGGAGGCGCCGCGCTCTCCATAAAGTCGATCACCGGGATCCCGATAAAATTCGTCGGCACCGGTGAGAAGACCGACGACTTCGAGCCCTTCCACCCCGACAGGCTAGCGTCCCGCATCCTGGGGATGGGCGACGTCGTCTCGCTCGTCGAGAAGGCCAAGGAGTCGATCGACGAGAACGAGGCCGAGCGCATGGCCGAGAAGATGCGCAAGGCCGACTTCAACCTGGAGGACTTCCTTTCGCAGCTGCAGGCCGTGAAGAAGATGGGATCCATGCAGAGCATCGTGGGGATGATCCCCGGCATGAGCGGCGTCCAGCTCGGCGACGACACCGAGCGCCAGATGAAGCGGACGGAGGCCATCATCAAGTCGATGACCCTCCAGGAGCGCCGCAAGCCCGACATCCTCAACGGGAGCCGCCGCCAGAGGATCGCCAACGGCGCGGGGGTGCGCATCGCGGACGTGAACCAGCTCCTCAAGCAGTTCCAGCAGATGCAGAAGATGATGAAGATGATGAGGGGCGGGAACCAGAAGAAGCTCATGCGCCAGATGGAGGCCATGAAGGGCCGGGGCGGATTTCCGGGGATGTGAGTCGCCCCGACGGCGCTTTGGCCGAAAACCGTTCTGCAGGGTTATTTCAGAACGTAGCGTCCATTCTTCTGCGTCCCAACTCGCCGCACCAATCCAGATTTTATTAGCGGCCGAAGCAAATCCATCGCCCCTTGCTTGGAAATACCAAGCCCGTCCCACAATTCTCTTGGGCTTAGGTTGCCGCGAACCCGCAACAACTGCAGGAGCTGCTCCTGACGCGGGCGCAAAACCACCTTTTTGCTTCCCGAGGCAGCAGCCAGATGCTGGATTCGCTGCCAGACCCTATCCAGGGTTTGTTGCAGTCCCTCAGCAGAGTATTCCAACCATGATGTGAGGTCGTCACCGTTCCGCCGGACCGCATCAAGCGCGGCATAATAGCGTGGCCTATCTTCCCAATAAAATTCGTCCACAGAAAAGATATGATGCGAGTCGAAGCCTCGCCGATAGAGATCCCACAGTGCCAAAGCCCGACCGGTGCGGCCATTTCCGTCAGCAAACGGGTGAATCGTCTCGAATCGATGATGCACGATGGCCGAACTGAGCACAGGCGAAAGAAGTAGAGACTCGGTGTTCCACCATTCCAATAGTTCGAGCATTAGACCCGATACATCCTCAGGAACCGGCGGGACAAACTCGCCAACTCGAACGCGAATAGTTCGATATCGCCCCGCCTCGCCTTGATCCATCACCTCCCCAGCCACAATCTTGTGGAGGCGAAAGACATCATCGTGGGTTAGGCGCTTCGTGGACGCCTGTTTCTCGATGTGCCTTAGCGCAGCAAAATAGTTCACCACTTCTCGGCGAACGCGACCCGGCACGGGTAAGGTTTCACCCTGTTCTACAGCCCGCACCTGCTCCAAAGTAAGTGGATTGCCTTCAATCGCCGTAGATGAATGGGCATTACGAACCCGTGAATCCTTCTGCAAAGCTGGAATCCATGGAACCTGTACGGCAGCGTTTTGGATGCGCTCTCGAAGGACAGCAATTGCTTCCACGCGACTGAGTAGAACCGGATTTATCAGGAATCGTGGCAGAAAACTCACAGCGCGAATCGTGCTCTTGGGTCAAGTATGAGTCAAGTTATGAGTCAAGTGCATTGGACCGCCATTTGAGGCTAAAAAAGTCATTCCCGCACCGTTGCCAAACATTGCCATTATAACTTCAAATGCCAGCGGCGAGTCTCAATAGACGAATGTTGCAACCCGTTATCCTGTAGTATCTCCAGCAGATGCTGAAGATGATGACAATGATGAGGGGCGGGAATCAGAAGAAGCTCATGCGCCAGATGGAGGCCATGAAGGGCCGAGGCGGCTTTCCCGGGATGTAAGAGCTGTGGGCCCAACCGCTGGGTGGGTCCTGAAACTCAAGGTTACCAGACCCCCTCTTGATTTCGATTGTTTGAGTCCGTTTTTCAGACTACATTGAGTCCGCAATGAAGACTTATTCTGTGACTGAAGCCAAGGCCAGGCTTGGCCCGCTCGCCGACATGGCGTTGAAGAAGCGCCCCGTCTTTATCCGGCGGGGCCAGCGGATCCTCCAGCTTGTTGAGGCCACGCTCCCTGAACCGATCCCCCACTACCCCGAAGGGCATTTTGCTGTCGAAGAGGAACGCGCGGCGTATCTGAATTCCCTTCCAGTGGACCCAGAGCCGCTCGACCGATGATCCCGATTCGCCAATGGGACATCGTCCGCATGCGGGTCAATGCCAACGACCGCGACGAGCATCCAGCCATCGTTCTCTCCCCTTCCGAGGTCGCTTGTTCGCCCCGGGTCGATCGGATAAATGTGATCTATGGTTCGACCCGCCGACCCGCCCATGAGACACGACCCGGCGAAATCCTCCTGGATGATGCCGATGGCTTGGATCATCTCACGGTCTTTGACTGCCTTCTTTTTCCTGTCGTAAAAAAAGCCGCGATCTCCGCGGTCGTTGGACACGTGTCGCCCGAACGGAAACGGCACCTCCACCGGACGCTGGTGGCAGCGCTTCGACTCTTTTCCTGACGCCGACGAAGCGTTGAGATGAGGCCCAAAGCGGGTTGCACCGGCGTCCCGATGCGGGCCCGTCGCCGCAAAGGGCCTCCGAACTGTCATTTTCGTTAAAAACATCGTCAATTGTGCCATTTTTTATCCGTGTTTGAGGCTGTAGGATGGCGCACGAGAGTTTCACCTCGGCGTCGACTGGCCTGAGTCCCTTCTTCGCCCAAGGCTCGTCCGCCCATGTTAAAGATAACCCCTTTCCTTCGACCGCCGCTCGATCCGGATTTCATCCCCGCCGCCCTCTGGAACCGCGCCTACCGGGCGATGGTGGCGGCCGACCCCGCTTCCCGGGAGCTGGTCATCTCGCTTGAGCGCACCGACGGGGGCGCCTCGGTCCACCGGAGCCGTGTGCTCGGCGCCTCCCACCCGGAGTCGGGCCTTAGCCTTCGCTACGCCGAGCGCCTCCTCAAGTTCCTTCTCTGGCAGAAGGGCGGCTGCACCGTGAAGATCGTGGGAGCGCCGGAGGTCGCCGCCCACCTGGCCGCCGTCTACAGCCCCAGGGGTGAGAGGGCTTTTGACCGGGCATTCATGGGAGAGAAGGTCTACCGCCAGACTTTCAGCATCAGGGCTGCGGACGAATCCGAGCTTCCCTCGGAGGGAGACATCGGCCTGCCGGTGGGCCGGCACCTCGAGGGCTGCAGGATCGGGTTCGACATAGGCGGGAGCGACCGGAAGGCGGCGGCCGTCATCGACGGCCGCGTCGTGTACTCCGAGGAGACGGCCTGGGATCCCTATTTCCAGAAGGACCCCTCCTATCATATAGAGGGAATCCACGAATCCCTCAAGAAGGCCGCCGCCCACCTGCCCCGGGTCGACGCGATCGGCGGGAGCGCGGCGGGGATCTACGTGAACAACGAGGTGCGGGTGGCGTCCCTCTTTCGGGGCATCCCGCCGGACAGGTTCGAGTCCGACATCCGCAGGCTCTTCTTCACGCTCCAGGCGCGCTGGGGCGGCGTCCCCTTCGACGTGGCGAACGACGGCGAAGTGGCCGCCCTCGCCGGGTCGATGTCGCTCGGCGACAACGCCGTCCTTGGGATCTCCATGGGGACGAGCCAGGCCGGGGGCTATGTCCGACCGAGCGGCGACATCACCCCCTGGCTGAACGAGCTCGCGTTCGCCCCCGTCGACTACCGCGCCGACGCCTACCGCGACGAGTGGTCCGGCGATGCGGGCTGCGGCGTCCAGTACCTTTCCCAGCAGGCGGTGTCCCGCCTCTCCGACCAGGCCGGGTTCGCCTTCCCCAAGGAGATGCCGGCCCAGGAGAGGCTGGTCGCGGTCCAGGCGGCCATGGCCTCGGGAGACCCGAAGGCCGAACTCGTGTACGACTCGATGGGGTCCTACCTGGGATATTCGATCGGGCACTACGCCGACTTCTACAACGTCAGGCACGCGCTCGTCATGGGGCGCGTCACCTCGGGGATCGGCGGCGAGCGCATCCTCCTGCGGGCCCGCGAGGTGCTCGCGGCGGAGTTCCCCGCCGTCGCCTCCAGGACCCGCCTCAGGATGCCGGACGAGAAGGACAAGCGGCACGGCCAGGCCATCGCCGCGGCCAGCCTGCCCTCCCTGCGCGAAACTGCGGGCTCGCACGCGCTCCCCTCCACTTCCAGATAGATCATAATGAAATTCTCGAACCCAGGCGCGGACGCTTTTGTACCAAGCGGCGGCCTCTCCCCCGCGGAGGCCCTAAGGAGGGTGACACACCTGTGCGTGTGTGCCCATCAAGACGACATCGAGATCATGGCCCAGTCGGGCATCAGCGACTGCTATGACCAGCCAGGGAAGGGATTCGGCGGGGTCGTCGTCACGAACGGGGCGGGATCGCCCAGGACGGGCTCCTACGCCAAGTACACCGATGAGCAGATGCAGGGGGTGCGCCGGGAGGAGCAGCGGGAGGCCGCCAGGCTCGGGCGCTACGCCATCCAGCTCCAGCTCGCCCACTCCAGCGCCGACGTGAAGAAGCCCGGCCACAAGGGCGTCGCCTCGGACCTTGCCGCGGTGTTCGCCGGGTGCCGCCCGGAGGTCGTCTTCCTCCACAATGCCGCCGACAAGCACGACACGCATGTCGCCGTGATGCTGCGCTGCATCGAGGCGATCCGATCCCTGCCCGCGGACCAGAGGCCCGCCCGGGTCCTCGGCTGCGAGGTGTGGCGCGACCTCGACTGGCTCCCGGACTCGGACAAGGTCGCACTTGACTCGGGCCGGCATCCGGAGCTCGCGAGCAAGCTGCTCGCCGCCTTCGACTCCCAGGTGAGCGGCGGCAAGCGCTACGACCTCGCCGCGATTGGCCGACGCGCGGCCCACGCCACCTTCCACACGTCCCACGCCACCGACAAGTTCGCGGGCATCACTTGGGCCATGGACCTGACCCCGGTTACCCGCGACGGCGGGCCCTCCGTCCGTGACTACGCGGTGTCGCTCGTGGCGAAGCTGGGCGAGGACGTCTCGAAGCGCATCAGGGCCTTCGCCTAGGCCCCCGGCTTTAGCCCACGGTCTTCTTGGCCCGGTCTCCGTGACGGTAGGCCATCGGCGACACTCCGTACGCGGTGTGGAACGCACGGCTGAAGCTGTAGATCGAGGTGAAGCTGCACAGCTCGGCGATCTCCGTCACGCGCCTCTGGCTAAGGCGCAGGAGCCCGCACGCCTTCTCGAGGCGCAACCGGCGCAAGTGCCTCCCGAGGCTCACCCCGCACGACGCCCGGAAGCGCGCCCTCAGGTGGCTCGAGCTGATCCCCAGCGACCGGGCGATCTCCTTCACGCTGAGCGGCTCCTCCTTGCTCTGGGCGAGCTGGTTGACCTGCATGATCAATCCCGGCGCCGTGGGCGGCTTGTAGTGCTTCCTCAGGATGGGCTCGGCCTGCCGGATCCTCTGCAGGAGTACGGCGAGCAGGAGGCTCGTCAGGTCGCCCTCGCCGCGCGTCAGGTAGGCCTCGACCAACTCCCCGCAGGTCTGGCGCACGACCGGAGTCAGGACGAAGGGCCGGAACCGAAGTGGCTGGAGCGGCGCCACGTCGATCATGTCAAAGGTGATGAAGAGCCAGCGAAGGTCCTCCCTCGCCGGCTGGATGTAGTCGTGGAACTGGAACGGGAGGACCAGCAGCCCCTCCTCGGCGTTCAGGCGGATCGCGCGGTCGTCGACGGCCACCGTGACCGCCGTCTCAAGCGCCAGGATGAGCACGAAGCGGTGATGGAGCGCACGGCCGCGCTGCGGGCGGTTCAGGTCCGTCGCCGAGCGGCGGCAGAAGCAGACAATGTTGTCGGGAAGCGCGAGCGGCGCCACGCGCTTTCCGTGCAGGGGCCTCAGCGGCGAGGGCAGCAGATTGGCGAGTTTCTCGAGGGAAAGGACCCTTGCGTCACGTGATTCTGACATTTTTGTTAAAAACATCGTCATTTATGCCATTTTTTAACGGCGACGCCAGCGTTATCATGGGCGCGTAAAAAACAAACCGCCTCATTCGTTTACCCCGGCAATGATCGGCATCCCAAAATTGACAACCAATTGTTCAGTGCGCGCGCAGGTCACGGACACGGCCCCGGTATGGGCTTGCCCTGGCGGCGGTGCCGCCGGGGGAACCTGCCGCGAGCAACGCGGAACATCCAACTGATCCTCATCTGCATACGATCGCGCGTGGGCACCGGGACCTAATCCCGGCCATCACAGCCGCACGCTCCGCCTCCCTTCGTCTCCCATTTTGAGGGCCGCCGCAAGGCTGTCCGCCTAGCTACTGCTTCGTGTCTTAACAACCAGAACAATAACCATTATGAGTAAACCTGACCCTCGCGACCTGCAGACCACCCTCGGTCAACCCGGTCTCTTCACGGCCCTGCATCGGTATGCAGCGTGCACGCTCCTCGCCCTCGGCATCACCGGCTCGGCCTTCTCGCAGGCGGCGCCGGCAGCGACCACGACGACCACCACGACAACCACGGCTTCGGCCGCGGCGCCGGGCGCCTCGGACGACACCGTGCAGCTCGGTGCCTTCGTCGTTAACGGTTACTCAGCCAGCTTGGCCTCGTCGCTTCAGGCAAAGCGCGAATCGGCCGACAACATCGAGGTCATCACGGCCGAGGATGTGGGCAAGTTCCCTGACAACAACCTTGCGGAGTCGCTCTCCCACCTGCCTGGTATCTCGGTCGACCGCCTCTTCGGAGAGGGCGAACGCGTCAGCATCGAGGGCACGGACCCGAACTTGAACCGCGTTCTCCTCAACGGGGAACCCGTCTCGTCCGCCGACTGGTACGTCCTCGACAACCAGAGCCGCCAGTTCAACTACCTGCTCCTGAGCCCGGACGTAGTCGGCCAGGCCGAGGTCTTCAAGAGCTGGGAGCCGAGCCTGCTTGAGGGCAGCATCGGCGCGACCGTGAATGTCACGACCCGCAATCCTCTGAGCCTCCAGCCCCTGCTCTTCGAGGGCACCATCACCGACGGCTACAACGACCGCTCGAAGACGAACAAGGGCAGCGAGAGCGCGATGTTCAGCTGGCACAACGATGCGAAGACCTTCGGCATCCTGGTCGGAGCGGAGGACAACCGCGAGTACCTGCGCCGTGACGGCGTCGAGTCCCTCGTGGAGCTCAACAACACGAACCTCGGTGTCGGTGGCCCCCTTCCCGGGCAGCCCGCCGGCCCCTGGGTCACCGCCGAGGTCGTCAACTCGGCCGAGTTCCTGCAGCTGCGCCACCACCAGGGCGGAAACTTCGACATCGTCTTCAAGCCGTCCGACAGGCTGACCATCGAGGCCACGGGCCTGTACGTGAAGCAGACGATGGATAACGTGAACTTCTCGTACTACATCTACCCGGGCGACAACTGGTCCGGCCTCCCGAATATCACGAACGCCACGGTCACGAACGGCGTCCTCGGGAACTACACGATCAACTCGGCCCCGCTGGTCATCGACGCGTTCAACCGCGCGGCCCAGATCGTGACCCAGGACTACAACCTAAAGGCCTCGTACAAGGGCGACAACTTCGACATGACCGCCGATGCCGGCTTCACGCGGGCGACGGGCGGCACGCAGCACCAGTTCTTCGCCGAGTACTTCGTGTTCGCCAACGCGAACATTGCCGAGACCAAGAACTCGTCCTCGTTCTCGGTGACCGGAGTCCCCGGCGCCGACCCGACGGCCGCCAACCTCAACAGCGGCGCCGACTTCGGACTCTCGTCCGAGCCGAGCTTCGACTACGGCAACATCGCCAGCAACCCCGAGGTTGACGACGAGAAGTGGGTCAAGGTTGACCTCGTCTTCCCCCTGAAGGGCGCCCTCAAGAACGTCAAGGCGGGCATGCGCTTCAGCGACCACAAGGCCGGTGAGAACGGCGCGGTGGTGAGCGTCCCCGGAGCAGACGAGGTGGTCACACCCCTGTCCGCGATCGGCGTCTCCGCGGCTCCCTCGAACTACCTCGCGGGGCTCCCCAACATCTCGGCCTCGATGTCCCAGCACGTCATGTCGAACTCCTACGGCGGCGTCGCCAGCTTCATCGGCAACCTGCCGAGCTCGACCTCCGGGGAGAACCTCCTGCAGTTCTTCAACGCCACGCCCCCGAGCGCCGGCGCCGTATTCACGGCGACGCCCACGTTCACGGTGGATGAGCGCATCAACGCCGCGTACATCGAGAGCAGCTTCGCGGACGGTCCCCTCTCGGGCAACTTCGGAGCCCGCTTCGTCGAGACCACGACGACCAGCGCCAGCTACAACCTGAGCACCCCGACCCCGACGCTCCAGTCGACGCAGAGCACGTACAACAATGTCCTGCCCGCGGTCAACCTGGCCTATGACCTCGCCCAGGATCAGGTCACCCGGTTCAGCGTGTCGGAGGTGATCGCCCGCCCGAACACGGCGGCCGAGGCCAACTACGTGGAGCTGTATGACTCGACCCTCGGCGGCGTCGGCGGCAACGCGGGCCTCAAGCCCTACGAGTCGACGAACCTGGACTGGGACTACGAGTACTACTTCGCCAAGAACTCCTACTTCGCGGTCGATGTGTTCTACAAGAACATCTCCAACTACATCGTGAACGCGGCCAACCCCGAGCAGTGGACGGACTACGGTCTCGCGGGCCACCCCACGGAGACCTACGAGATTTCACGGCCCAGCAACGGCGGGGCCGCGACCTCGGAGGGCACCACGCTCTCCTACCAGCAGGCCCTCTCGAACGGGCTCGGCATCCAGGCCAACTACACGCTCATGCACACCTCGAGCGCGTCCGGCCCGCTGCCGTTCTCCTCGAAGAACCAGTTCAACATCAGCCCCTACTACGAGAACAAGTGGGGCATGATCCGCTTCACGTACAACTGGCGCGACGACTTCGAGTCGAGCTCGTTCAACGGCCAGAGCGCGGTCTGGACGGCGCCCTATGCCGAGGTCGACGCCAACGCGACGATCTACATCACGAAGAACCTTCAGATCCTCGTGAGCGCCACCAACCTGCTGGACGAGACGTACCACCAGTACTTCAAGAACAACTCGGCCGGCTCGCTGCTGGCGGACGAGTACAAGTTCGGAAGGACGTACTCCGTATCGCTCCACTGGAACTTCTGAGTTTGCCGCGGGGCTGGCATAGCCCCGCCGGCTAGGGACGACGGTGACTTGGGCCCGGGTGCTTCGGCATCCGGGCCCTTTTTTTCGGGGTCTGGCAGGATCAGGATGGCATGAAGCGGGCAAAGCACGCATCGTGTGCCGATGGAATGGCTTGCACGCGAAGTCGCCCGGGCAGCCCCGCCGATCGCATGAAATCGATCCTGGGCATCTCGGCCTACTACCACGATTCCGCCGCCGCGCTCGTCGTGGACGGACGGATCGTCGCCGCGGCCCAGGAGGAGCGCTTCACCCGGGTGAAGCACGACAGCGGCTTCCCCACCCACGCGGTGGCGTACTGCCTCAAGGAGGCGGGCCTTGGGCCCGAGGAACTCGACCATGTCGTCTTCTACGAGAAGCCGTACCTCAAGTTCGAGCGCCTCCTGGAGACCTACCTCGCGGTGGCGCCCGCGGGACTGCGCTCCTTCGGCATGGCCCTGCCGCTCTGGATCCACGAGAAGCTCAGGCTTCCCTCCCAGATGAGCCGAAGCCTGGGCGGGGCCTACACCCGGCCCTTCATCTTCCCGGAGCACCATGAGTCCCACGCCGCGAGCGCCTTCTTCCCCTCCCCCTTCGAGGAGGCCGCGGTCCTGACCCTCGACGGGGTCGGCGAATGGGCGACGGCGACGCTGGGCCACGGCCGCGGCAACAGGATCGAGCTCAGCCACGAGATGAGGTTCCCGCACTCGCTCGGCCTCCTGTATTCGGCGTTCACGTATTTCTGCGGGTTCAAGGTGAACAGCGGCGAGTACAAGCTGATGGGGCTGGCGCCTTTCGGCGAACCGAGGTTCGCGGACCAGATCCTGGGGAAATTGATGGACCTGAAGGCGGACGGCTCGTTCCGGCTGGACCTCTCGTACTTCAACTACTGCGCCGGCCTGACCATGACCTCGGACCGCTTCGAGAGGCTTTTCGGCGGCCCGCCGCGCAAGCCCGAATCCCCCATAACCCCGAGGGAGTGCGACCTCGCCGCCTCGATCCAGAAGGTCACGGAGACCGTGATGCTGCGGACCGCCCGCCATCTGCACGCCCTGACCGGCTCGAAGAACCTGTGCCTTGCGGGGGGCGTTGCCCTCAACTGCGTCGGCAACGGGCTCATCCTGAGGGAGTCCCCCTTTGAGAGCCTCTGGATCCAGCCCGCCTCCGGTGATGCCGGGGGGGCCCTCGGCGCCGCGCTCTTTGTCTGGCACCAGCTCCTTGGCAATGAGCGGGTGCCCCGCCGGCCCGACGGCCAGGAGGGCTCGCTCCTGGGGCCCTCCTACAGCGCCAGCGAGACCGAGGCAGCGCTCAAGGCGAAGAAGGCGGTCTACCGGGTCCACCCCGGAGGCGCGGGCCTGTGCGCGGCCGTCGCCTCGCTCATCGCCGACGGAAAGGTGGTCGGCTGGATGCAGGGCAGGATGGAGTTCGGCCCGAGGGCCCTGGGTGCCCGCAGCATACTCGGCGACGCCCGCAACCCGGGGATGCAGCGCCAGATGAACCTCAAGATCAAGTTCCGGGAGTCGTTCCGGCCATTCGCCCCCATCGTCCTTCGCGACCGGGTCCAGGAGTATTTTGACCTGAAGCCCGGGGCCGAGAGCCCCTACATGCTCCTCGTGGCCCAGGTCCGCGGGGACAAGCTCGTGGCCCGGCAGGCCGGCGCATCCAGGGGCTTGGACAGGATCCTGGAGGCCCGCTCCGTTGTCCCCGCCATCACCCACGTGGACGGCTCGGCAAGGATCCAGACCGTGGACCGCGAGCGCAACCCGAGGCTCACCGAGCTCCTGGAAGCCTTCGCCGGGCTCACGGGATGCCCGGTAATGATCAACACGAGCTTCAACATTCGCGGCGAGCCGATCGTCTGCACCCCCGACGACGCCTACCGGTGCTTCATGACGACCCACATCGACGTGCTCGTGATCGACGACATCCTTCTCCTCAAAGAGGAGCAGCCGGCGGCAAACCGCCCGGACCTCGAGGCGTACCTGGGCCAGTACGGCAACGACTGAGGAGCCCCTACCCCCATGTCCCTCATCCGAATCAACAAGAACCCCTCGGGGCGCCAGCTCGCCGTCTTCGGGGCGGCATGGCTCGTGTTCCTTGGCGCGGCGGGCCTCGCCGTGAGGCTGCGGGGCGGCCATGGCGCCGGGCTCCTTTGGGCTGCGGCCGCGGCGGTGCCCCTGGCGGGAGCCGTGTGGCCGCGCGGGCTCCGGCACCTCTACCTCGGCCTTAGCTACGCCACCTACCCGATTGGATTTGTGGTCTCGCACGTCGCCCTGCTTTTCATGTACACCCTTGTCCTCACCCCCGTAGGGTTAGCCATGCGCCTCTTTCGCCACGACCCCCTCTCCAGGAAATTCGACCGCGAGGCCGGGAGCTACTGGATGCCGAGGGACCGGGCGAGGAAGCCGGAGAGCTATTTGAACCAGAACTGACCATGCCAGATCCCGACAACGATGCGTTCAGCAAGCAGGCCGAGGGCAAGCGCAGGGGGGCCGTGGCCGAATTCTTCTCGTTCGTGGCCAACAACAAGAAGTGGTGGCTTACGCCGATCATCCTCGTCCTGGTGCTCGTGGGAGCCCTCGCCGTCCTCGGGGGCTCGGGCGTCGCCCCCTTCATCTACTCGCTTTTCTAGGAGGGGCGCCGGTCCCTATCGCGACTTGGACGCGACCTCCCACTCGAGGATCATCCTGTCGATCAGGCTCTCGATCGAGTCGGTGACGGCCGGGTTGCCCTCCATGGTGGAGAGGGTCCTTGCCTCGGCAAGGTGCGCCATGACGCCGTCCATGCGCCGAAGCTGGTAGAGCTTGAGCGCGAGCGACAGCTCGAATGTCGCGTTCACCGGGCCGCTGCGCTCGGCATCCTCGAGGTTCCTGACGAGCCCCTCCGCGTCCCCGCGCGCCTCGCAGTCCTTCGCCGCGCGCAGGCTGTTCTCCTGGTTCCTCGGCTGCACGGGAGCCGAGGCCGTGCTCTGCCGCGCGGCCTCAGCCGGGCGACCGGTATCGTCCAAGACCGCAACGAGCAGCTCGAGCGCCTCGGCGTTCGAAGGGTCCTCGGAGAGCACGGAACGGCACTCGCGCTCCGCGCCCGCGGTGTCGCCCGATGCCCTGAAGAGGGAGGCCCTGACGATCCGAAGCCTGCGGTCCGCGGGCCGCTGGGAGATGGCCCTGCCAAGGAACTCGATGCCGTCCTTGTAGCGCTTCGTTCGGATCCAAAAATCCTCGAGGACGGGGCCCAGGAGGTCGAGGTCCGCTCCGGCGCCCGCCGCGCGGCTGAGGATTCCCTCGGCCTCGTCGTAACGGCCGAGGCGCATGAGGACCGAGGCCTCGTCGGCAGCCGGCGCAAAGTCGCGCGGGAGGAGTTCCCCCACCCGCGTGGCCATGCCGAGCGCCCCTTGCAGGTCTCCCATATCGAGATCCACGCCCTCGAGGATCCCGGCCAGGGCGGGATTGGCGGGGTCCCGGGCAAGGGCGGACCTCGCCGTCTCGGCGGCCCCTGAGAGCGTCTCGGGCAGCCTCATCACCCGGGTGGCCTCGGCGATGTCGCGCGCCATGCGCGCCTCGTCGCGCACGTGGGTGAGCTGGTTCGTGAACGGCGGCTTCCGGACAAGGGCGTCGATCCTAAGGAGCATCGGGAGGCGCTCATGGGGCGTGTAGGCCAGGGCGTCCGCGCACGCGGCGCTGTCCAGCCATCCCGAGTCGCCCGGATCCCCGCCGAAGAGGGACGCGGCCGCGCCCTGCGCCAGCATCCTCGCCAGCTGGACGTTCCCGGGCCAGTCGAAGTGCACGTGCTCGAAGAGGATCTCGCGGCCGCTCAGGGGTCCTTGCGAGGCGGGATCGGAGCCCATCGCGACCGCGGCGTCCACGAGGCTGACGCCCCCGGCCGAATCGCGCGCGACCTGGCGGATGACCTGGTTGATGTCGGTGTCGGGGCGGAACCTGAGCGCGTCCCAGTGGAGCGCGGCCAGGAAATGCAGGCGGGCCGACGCGGTGTCGCCCGCCTGCAGGTCGAGGTTTCCCAGGATGAACGACGTGTCCGCGTATTCCGGGTCGAGGCGCAGCGCCTCGGTGAGGAGGGACCTCGCGCGGGCCGGGTCACCGAGCATCCATGCGAGGCGGCCCCGCTCGTACGGCTCCCTCCACAGTTCGAGCTCCTGCTTGGAGAGCCATGCCCCGTGCCTCGAGAGGAAGGGCGGGCAGTCCTTCAGGTTCGCGACCACCGTGCATAGGACGACCTTTGCGCCCGCGCCCGACGCCGCGCGCACGATGCCCCGCAGGTTGTCGGTGAAGTTGTCGTACACGGAGTAGAGCCTTGGGTCGTCGGCCAGGACGGCGTTGTCGACGAACATCGACATGCCGCCCCACTCGGGCGCGTTGCGCCGGCCCGGCGACAGGCGCGAGAGGATGGAGACCAGGAGCTGCCCCGTGCGCGTCGAGCGGACGAAGACGCTCGCTCGGATCACCCACAGGGGCGGCATGTGCGAGAGGTAGGCGCAGCCCGGGCCGTAGGGGCCGACGACCTCGTTGTTGCCCGCGTACACGACGAACAGGTCCGGCTCGAAATGCGCCATCTCGCGGGCGATCTGGTAGATGACGTGCGAATTGACGGCGACTATCCCCGTGTCGATCACCTCGAACTCCTTGCCGGGGTAGCGGTGGCGAAGCTGGGCGCGAAGCTGGGGGGCGAAGGCGAAGCTCGGCACCGGGACCCCCTGGGCGGCGGACTCGCCGAGGACCACGATGCGCACCGTGTTCGGGGCCTTGTGGCGGGAGACCCTCAGGCTGAGCGGCCTCAGGTCGAAGTTGCCGGGCAGGAAAAGGCTGACGAAATCCGGGTTCGTCCTGAACCAGCCCGGCTTCTCGTCCGGGATGAGGAACGAGGAGGGCCTGCCAAACCCGCCTAGGCGCAGCCCCCCCTCGAGCGCGGCGAACGCGAGGAGGGGGATGAGGACGGCAAGGGCCCCCCGGGTGGCCCACGCCCGCGCGCCGCCGGCCGCCCGTCCATCGGCATTCCCCCGCGGTGATGAAGTTTCGTTCGGCAAGGGGGTTTCAGCCTGCGGTGGCCCCGGGATCCATGTCAAATGCGGGCGTCCGCCCGCGGGGCGTGTCGGCAAGGACGCTCATCGGCCCGCGGGTTTCAAGCGGCCCAGGGCCCTTCTCGCCTCCTCGAAATCAGGCCGGATCCTCAGGGCCTCCTCGAGGTGAGCCGCCGCCTCGGCGGGCCTTCCGATCCGGGCGAGCCCCACCCCGAGGCAGAACTGGGCGACCTCGGAGCCCGGGTCGAGCTGCACCGCCGCCTCGAACTCGGCGACGGCCTGCGGCAGCCGGCCCGGCATGTCCGAGAGGACGACGCCGAGGGCATTGTGCGCCTGCGGATCCGAGGGGTCCAGCCGGATGGCCTCGGAGTACTCGGCGACGGCGTCGGCCGCCCGGCCCGGGAGCCTCGCAAGCGCGTTCGCCAGGTTGGCATGGATCGCCGCCGCGCCGGGCGAAAGCCGGAGGGCCTCGCGGTATTCAAGGACGGCGTCCCCGAGGCGCCCGGGTGTGCGCGCCAGCGCCGCGCCGAGGTTGCTGTGAGCCTCCACGTAGCCGGGCCTAAGGCGAAGCGCCGCCCGGTACTCCGCCTCCGCATCGGCCAACATGCCGGGGTCCATCGAAAGGGCGTTTGCCAGGTTGAAATGGTACTCGGCGTTGTCCTGCGCGAGGCGCAGCGCCTCCCCGAACTGGGCGATCGCCTCGCCGAGCGCGCCCGGCTTCGCCATCAGCAGGACGCCGAGGTTGTTGTGCGCCCCGTCGTAGTCCGGCCGGATCCGGATCGCCGTGCGCAGGTGCGCCTCCGCCTCTCTGGCGCGCCCGGGGACGTGGCCCAGGACGACCCCGAGGTTGTTGTGGGCGTCGGCAAAGCCCGGGTTGATCCGCAGCGCCGCCTCAAACTCGGATGCGGCCTCGGCTGACCGGCCGGGCGTTTCCAGGAGCGCGCTCCCGAGGTTGTTGTGCGCGGCCCAGTGGTCCGGCTTCAAGCGAAGCGTCTCCCGGTAGTGCAGGACGGCCTCCTCCCGCATCCCGGGACGCTCTCCCAGCGCGACCGCGAGGTTGTAGTGCATGAGCCAGGCCGAGGGATTGCGCCCGAGTGTGTCGCGGTAGAGCGTCTCCGCCGAGCGGTAGGTCCCGGCCTGGCGCCACGAGAGGGCCCCGAGGAACACGGGGACCGCCAGGAGGATGCCGCCGCGGACGATCGGTCTCGCGGGGATCCGCTCCGACAGCCCCCAGAGGGCCCAGGTCGCGGGGACGATGACGCCGATGCTGGCCAGGTACTGGAAATGGTCCGCGACAAACGAGAAGAGGAAGGGGTAGACGTTCACGAAGCCCAGGACGGGAAAGAGGGTCCCGGCGAAGAAGAGATAGCCCGCGAGGGGCCCGCGGCTCCTAGACCGGTACCGCGCGAGCACCGCGAGGATCGCCAATGCGGCCGCGAGGGGGACCCACTGCGCGATCGGCCCTGGGTCCGGAACCCGGCGGGGATAGATGAAGGAGAGATTTGAGGGCCAGAGGGCCTTCCCCAGGTAGAACATGAGGGAACGGCCGGCGAGGACGAGGCGGGCCGGGGGCGAGAACGAGAAATCGGCGCCCTCGGCCCCGATGAGCCGCGCCTCAGCCCAGGCCGTGAAGAGCCCGCTCACGGCGCCCACGATGAACCAGGGCGCGAGCGGGACGACGTCGCGCCTCGCAATGCTGCCCCTCCTCCACCAGAGGACGACGAGGAGCGCTGCGGGAAGGGTCGCCGTGACGCTTTTCGTCAGGAGCGCCGCCGCGAACAGGGCCAGGGCGCCCGCGTAGCGGGCCCGGCTCCGGGAGGAGTCGAATCCGAGGTAGAGGAGCGCCGAGCCCAGGTAGAACACCGCCGAGAGCGTGTTCTTCTGCTCGGATATCCACGCGACCGACTCCACGCAGACCGGGTGGAGGGCGAAGACAAGTCCCGCCAGGACCGGCGCCGGGAACGAGAGCCGGCGAAGGCAGAGCGACAGGAGCCACGCCGCGGCGGCGTGCAAAAGGACGTTGGCCAGGTGGTATCCCGCCACCGAGTCGCCCCAGAGCCGGTGCTCCACCCAGAAGGCGGAGTGAAGGACCGGATAGAATTGTTGCGTGGCGCCGATATCGAACCAGATTCTCCACAGGCCATGGAGCGAGCGCAGCCCCGCCGCCGTCACATGGGCGTCGTCATCCCACAGCAACCCCCCACGCAGAGCCGGAAGATATGCCAGCAGGACCGCACCTAGAAAAAGGGCCGCCGAGGCGACGGCGCCGGGGTCCGCCCAGGCGGGCTTCGCCGGCCTTTGAGCGGAGGGAGACGCCACGGGGGCGATTCCGGATCATCGGTGAAAAAGGGTCAAGTGCTCGCTCCCTCCTGGGCCGCCGGGAAGGGTGTTCCGCTCTGGCGCAAGGACCGCGAGTAGCAGCGATGTTAAAAACATAGTCATTTCTGCCATTTTTTAACGGCATCGACGGGAATATCATCCTCAGCTGACCCGGAATCACGCCCTTTTACCGAGCCCACCCCCAATGACAGGCCCCACGACCGCAACCCTCAGCCGATTCGAGCACGTCCCGCTCTCCGTGTTCCCGACGTCGAGCGAGGCCTCCCGCTCCGTGGCCCGCGAGATCGCGGCGCTCATCCGCTCGAGGCAGGCCGAGGGCCGTTCCGCCGTGCTCGGGCTCGCGACGGGCTCCACGCCGCTCGGCCTCTATGCGGAGCTTGTCAGGATGCACCGCGAGGAGGGCCTGAGCTTTGCGAACGTCGTCACGTTCAACCTGGACGAGTACTACCCCATCCTGCCCGCGAATCCCCGCAGCTACCGGCACTTCATGCAGGTCCACCTGTTCGACCACGTCGACATCCCACCGGGCAATACGAATGTCCCGGACGGGTCCGTGGCGCTGTCGGGGGTCGACGCCCACTGCCGCGACTACGAGGAGCGGATCAGGGCCGCGGGCGGCATCGACTTCCAGGTCCTGGGGATCGGACGCACGGGGCACATCGGGTTCAACGAACCCGGCAGCCCCAAGCGCTCCCGCACCCGGATCGTGACCCTCGATTCCCTCACGCGCCGCGACGCATCTGGGGACTTCGGCGGGGAGGCGAACACGCCCCGGTACGCGATCACCATGGGGGTGAGGTCGATCCTAGAGTCCCGGCGGATCGTCCTGATGGCCTGGGGCCAGCACAAGGCCGAGATCGTCCGCGAGGCCATCGAGGGCCCCGCGACGCCGCAGGTGACCGCGTCCTTCCTCCAGGAGCACGACCAGGCCCATTTCGTCGTCGACCGGGCCGCCGCGGGGGCCCTCACCCGCTACCGCACGCCGTGGCTCCTCGGGGCGCTCGGCGACCAGGGCCTCGAGTGGGACCCGGCCATGACGCGCCGGGCCATCATCTGGCTCTCGCAGCTTCGCAAGAAGGCGGTGCTCAAGCTGACCGACGACGACTACAACGAGGCGGCCCTGCAGGACCTGCTCAGCATCCACGGCTCGGCCTACGAGGTGAACCTCGCGGGCTTCTACCAGCTCCAGCACACGATCACCGGGTGGCCCGGCGGCAAGGACCCCCAGCGCACGCGCCCGGGCGACGCCCCCGTGCGCCCCTTGAGGGCGACGTCGGCCGGCATCTTCCCCAAGAGGATCCTCGTCCTTTCTCCGCACCCGGACGACGACGTCATCGGCATGGGGGGAACCCTGTGCCGCCTGGTGGAGCACAACCACGAGGTCCACGTGGCCTACCAGGTCTCGGGAGCCAACTCCGTCTCGGACGAGGCGCTGGCCCGGGCGCTTCGCTTCGTGCGGGACACGGGGCTTGCGAGCAAGCCCGACCTTGAGCGGCTGCGGGCCCTGTGCGCCGACTTCGAGAAGACCGGCTCGCTGCCGGAATCCCAGGAAGTCCAGCACTGGAAGGGCCTGGTGCGGCGCCAGGAGGCGCTCGGCGCGGCCCATGTCTGCGGGGCGTCGTCAAGCCGCCTGCACTTCCTCGACCTCCCGTTCTACCACGCGAGCCCAGGCACCCGGCGCCAGCTCGGGGACGGCGACCGCTCGGTCATGCGCGAGCTCCTCGGGGGGATCCGCCCCCACCTGATCTTCGCGGCCGGGGACCTCGACGACCCCCACGGGACGCACCGCCTCTGCCTGCACGCGCTGCGCGACGCCCTCGCGAAGCTCTCGTCCGAGGCGTGGGTCGGCGAATGCGAGCTCTTCCTCTACCGGGGGGCCTGGTCGGAATGGTCCGCCGACGAGATCGACCTTGCCGTGCCGCTTAGCCCCCAGGAGGTGCTGCGGCGGCGCAGGGCCATCTTCTGCCACGAGACGCAGAAGGACATGGCGCTCTTCCTGGGTGACGACCGCAGGGAATTCTGGCAGAGGTCTGAGGACCGCAGCCGGCGCCTCGCCGAGACCTACAACGCCCTGGGCCTCGCCGAATACGAGGCGATCGAAGCCTTCAAACGATATGCCCCGGAAGAATTCCTTCGCGACCTGCCTCTTTAGCGCGCTGGCAGGCCTTGCGGCGCACGCGGCGGGCGCCCCCCTTCCGCTCGACGTCATGCCGGCCCCGGCCGAGGTCCGGGTCTCGGGGGGCAGGATGCCGGCCGCGGGAAAGCTGCTGGTCGCGGTGTCGGGCGCGTCCGACGCCCGGCTCGACGCGGCGGTCGCGCGCGCCGAGGCCCGGTGGCAGTCCCGGGTCGCGGCCGGCGGGTACCTGGCGCCGGTCAGGCTCGTGATCGAGCGCGCGTCGGCCGGGGAGGCGGTCCCTACGGGCGCCGAGGACGAATCCTACACGCTCGACGTGGGCGCCGGGCAGGTGACGCTGAAGGCCCAGACGTCGCTCGGCGCGATGCACGGGCTGGAGACGCTCCTTCAGCTCCCGCGCCTTGAGCGCGAGGGCTGGTTCCTGCCGCTGGTCACGATCACCGACAGGCCCCGGTTCCCGTGGCGGGGGCTCATGATCGACGTCTCCCGGCACTGGCAGCCGGCGGAGGTCATCGAGCGCAATCTGGACGCCATGGCGGTCGTCAAGCTGAACGTCCTTCACCTCCACCTGACCGACGACCAGGGCTTCCGCATCGAGAGCCTCACGCACCCGGAGCTGACCGCAAAGGGGTCGGATGGGCAGTACTTCACGCAGGTGCAGATGCGCGGCATCATCGCCTATGCCGCCCAGCGCGGGATCCGCGTCGTGCCCGAGTTCGATGTCCCGGGACACGCGACAAGCTGGGTCGTCTCGCACCCGGAGATCGCGAGCTTGCCCGGGCCGTACTCCGTCGAGCGCCAGTGGGGGGTCTTCAACCCGGTGCTCGACCCGACCGACGAGGCGACGTATGCCCTCCTGGGGGACTTCCTTGGCGAGATGGCCGGACTGTTCCCGGACCGATTCATCCACATCGGGGGCGACGAGAACAACGGCGTCCAGTGGAATGCGAACCCCGAGATCCAGGCCTTCATCCGCCAGCACGGCCTCAAGGACAACGCGGGGCTCCACGCCTACTTCAACAAGAGGATCGACGCCCTCCTCGCAAAGCACGGCAAGCGGCTCGTCGGCTGGGACGAGATCATGAACCCCGAGCTCCCGCGCGACTGCGTGATCGACTCGTGGCGCGGCACCGAGGCGCTCGGGGCCGCGGCCGGCCTCGGCTTTGACGGGATTCTCTCCAACGGCTTCTACATCGACCTCTGCTACCCCGCTTCCGACCACTACCTGGCCGACCCCCTGCCCGGAGGGTCGGCGCTCGGCGCCCCCGAGCGCTCGCACGTCCTCGGCGGCGAGGCGACCATGTGGGCCGAGTGGGTCACCCCGGAGACCATCGACTCGCGCATCTGGCCGAGGACGGCCGCGATCGCCGAGCGGCTCTGGTCGCAGGCCACGGTCCGCGACGTGCCGGAGATGTACCGCAGGCTCGCGATCGTCAGCGCCCGCCTGGGAGAGGCGGGCTCGCTCCACGAGCGGAACGCGGACCTGATGCTGCGCCACCTGGTCGGGGCCAACCTGAACGCCCCCGGGGTTTCCTCGCTAAGGACCCTCGTCTCGCTGCTTGAGCCCGTGAAGCACTACGACCGCGGCGGCCTGCAGGTCTGGGGCAACCAGCTGGTGCCCCTGGTCGGGCTCGCCGACGCCGCGAAGCCGGAGAGCGACGCCTCCAGGGAGTTCGCCGCGGCAGTGGACCAGATGCTCTTCGCCCCGGGCGGGATCGACCGGGCCCGTACGGCGGCCCTCTCGGAAAGCCTCGCCCGCTGGGGCGCGGCGGCCGGCGAGGTCGCCGGGGGCCTCTCGGAGACCTACCCCGCGCTGCGCGAGGCGGTACTGCCCGCCAAGGGGCTTGCCGAGGCGTGCGCCGTCGGGGCCGAGGCCGTCCGGGCCCTGGCCCAGGGGGCGCCCCTCGGGGCGCAGGAGCTTTCCGCGGCCCTCTCCCGCCTTGACCGCGCCGCCCAGCCGAACGGGTCCGCGACCCTGATCCCCCTCGTGGCCCCGGTCAGGCTCCTCGCGGCCGCCGCGGCCAGGCAGGGCGAGCGGCCCGCCCTCACGGACCCGCAGTGGCGCGCCCTCGTTCTTTCGGCGGCGGCGCCTGCCGACGGGGCCCGCGCGGGCCCGTGATTTCGCCCCTTCCCCTGATGCCCACACCCCACGCCGACTCCGCGACCTCAAAGAAACGCTACAACCTGTTCCTGCTCCTCGTCGCCGGCCTCGGAGGCCTCCTCTACGGCGTCGATGTCGGGATCATCGCCGGGGCGCTCCCCTACCTCGAGGCCACCTCCGGGCTCAACGCTGGGCAGCTCTCGTTCATCGTCGCGGCCGTGCTCCTCGGGAGCGTCGTCTCGACGCTCTTCGCGGGGGTCCTCGCCGACGGCATGGGCCGCAAGCGGCTCATGATCGCAAGCGGCGTCCTCTTCGTCGCCAGCATCCCGGTCATCGCCCTCTCGCACGGCTATGCGTACCTCATCATGGGCCGCCTCCTGCAGGGCGTGAGCGCGGGCCTGATCGGCGTCGTGGTCCCGCTCTACCTCGCCGAGTGCCTCGGCGCGTCGAGCCGCGGCAAGGGGACCGGCATCTTCCAGTGGCTCCTGACCCTCGGGATCGTCGTCGCCGCGGTGATCGGGATGTATTTCAGCTTCAGGGTCGCCGAGGTCGCGAAATTGGGAGACGCCGCGAGGCTCATGGCCTTCAAGGACACGGCGTGGAGGAGCATCTTCTGGGTCTCGCTCCCCCCGGGGATCCTCTTCGTCATCGGGAGCTTCATCGTCTCCGAATCCCCGCGTTGGCTGCACCGCAAGGGGCGGACGCAGGAGGCCCTCACGGCGCTCCTCAGGTCCCGCTCAGAGGCCGAGGCCGAGGTCGAGATGCAGGAGATGCAAAAGGCCGCAGAGGCCGAGGCCGCCCACGGCGCCGGCGGCAGCCCCCGCGAGTCCCTCCTGAGCCGCAAGTACGTCATCCCGTTCGTCCTGGCCTGCGTCATCCTCGCGTGCAACCAGGCGACCGGGGTCAACTCGATCATCGGCTACAACACGAACATCTTCCTGCAGGCGGGGCTCTCTGACGTCCAGGCCCACTGGGGCTACGTGATCCTGACGCTCGTCAACTTCATGCTCACGATCGTCGGCGTCCTCCTCGTGGACCGGCGCGGCCGCAAATTCCTCCTCTCGGTGGGGAGCGCCGGGATCATCGTCTCCCTCGTCGCCGTGGGGCTCATCTTCCGGTCGACGGAGAAGCTGCGCGTCGACTGCCGCGAGGCCGTCCAGGCGTCCGTGCTCCCGGACCAGAGGCTTAGCCTCCCGTTCGACCGAGCCTCGGCGGCGCGCCTCCTCGGCTCCGCAGGGGACACGGGACGGGCGATCGCGGAGCGCCCGGCCACGCTCATCGTGATCTATTCCTACGGCGACTTCCGGGCGGCGACGAGCGTCGTCCGCTCGGACGATGCGGCCGCGGCGCCCGTCTCCGTGTCAAGAGACGGCTGCGTCCCGCCGAACCGGGTCGTCGCCTTCTTCTCGAACCCGTTCGCAGACCTGGAGAAGGCGCGCACGGCGCCGCTCAGGATCGAGAACGCGCTCGTCACCCCCGTGCCGAGCGAGCGCAACGGCTGGCTGACGGCCCTCTTCACCTTCTCCTTCATGGCCTTCTTCGCCTCGGGCCCCGGGGTCTGCGTGTGGCTCGCCCTCTCGGAGCTGATGCCGACGCGGATCCGCTCCAACGGGATGAGTATCGCCCTCCTGGTGAACCAGGCGGTCTCGACCGGCATCGCGGCGACCTTCCTCCCGACGGTGGGCCGGTACGGATACTCGACCGTGTTCTTCGCGTTTGCCGCGTGCACCGTCGTCTACTTCGTGACGGCTGCGTTCTTCCTCCCCGAGACCAAGGGCCGCACGCTCGAGGAGATCGAGGAGCTGTTCGCGCGCAGGTAGTTCCGGGGCCGGAGTTTTTGATCGAAAGGGCGGCCAACTGCCCCAATGATCCGCGCGTGAATCCCCCGGCGCCCCAACCCCCCCGCCGGCAGGCCCTGCGCCGGGCGGCCGCCCTGGCAGCCCTCCTCATCTCAACCCTCACCATGTCCGCAAGCATCTCAAAATCCCCCTTCGGAAAAATGCCAGACGGGACCCCCGTCGACCTCTACACGCTCACGAACGCCGACGGCCTCGTGTGCAAGGTGATCACCTACGGAGCCGTGATCACCGAGCTGCACGTGCCCGACAGGACCGGGCGGATGGGCGACATTGTCCTCGGCTTTGACAACCTCCACCAGTACCTGACGGAGAGCCCGTGCTTCGGGGCCGTCGTCGGCAGGGTCGCGAACCGGATCGCCAACGGCAGGTTCACGGTCGACGGGAAGACCTACACGCTCGCGGTCAACAACGGACCCAACACGCTGCACGGCGGGATAAAGGGCTTCGACAAGATCGTGTGGCAGGCCGAGGCCGTGGACGGCCCGAACGGCCCCTCCGTGGTCTTCAGCCACGTGAGCCCCGACGGCGACGAGGGCTTCCCCGGCACGCTCCGGGTGAAGATGACCTACACGCTCACCAACGGGAACGAGGTCCGCTTCGACTACGAGGCCACGACCGACAAGGCGACGCCCGTCAACCTCACCAACCACAGCTACTTCAACCTGGCCTGCAAGGGGGACGTGCAGGCGCAGGTCCTGCAGATCAAGGGGTCCCGGTACACGCCGGGCGACGACTGGCTCATCCCGTCGGGGGTCATCGCGGAGGTCGCGGGCGGGCCGCTCGACTTCACGCAGGCAAAGCCCATCGGCCGCGACATCAAGAAGGTCCCCGGCAAGACGAACGGCTACGACCACAACTACGTGATCGACGGCGGGGGCCAGAACCTGGTCCTTGCCGCGCGGGCGTACGACCCGGCGACGGGCCGCACCCTGGAGGTCTCGACGGACCAGCCGGGCGTCCAGCTCTACACGGCAAACGGGATGAACGGGAAGACCGTCGGCAAGTACGGCCAGGCCTACCCCGCCCATGCGGGGTTCTGCCTGGAGACCCAGCACTACCCCGACTCCATCAACAAGCCGTCCTTCCCCTCGACGCTCCTGCGCCCGGGCGAGGTCTACCGCAGCACGACAATCTACCGCTTCTCGGCCAAATAGGCCAGGATCAGGATCCCGAGACCCAGAGTCCGCACCCGAGGGCGGGCACCAAGAGGTCCGCCTCCACCGGAAGCGTCGCGGCCCGGCTCGCCGCGGAGTGGAACCTCTCGTGGTCGGCGAGCTGCCTCCAGATTCCCGAGGCGGCCACCTCCCCTATCGGGATCGTGACGTCGGCGGTCGTCGGGTTGACGGCGTAGAGCAGGCGCTCCGCGCCCTTCGAGAGGTCGGCGTTGACCAGGACGGCCAGGGCCGGGCCCTTCCCCGAGAAGAACTCGAAGAACCCCTCGGAGGGCCTCGTGAAGTGCCGCAGGAGCCTGCCCCGCGCGCCCTTCCTGAAGGTGATCCAGTCGGCGAAGTAGGCGTGACTGCCCAGGTACCGGTACAGGCGCCTGTAGTCGAGGGCGTTGACGTCGCCGCGCAGGTACGTGTTGCCGAGGCCGCCCTTGGAGCGCAGGAAGTCCTGGCCCGCCGAGAGCATCGGTATCCCCACCGACATGAACAGAAGGGACGCCATCAGGTGCGTGCGCCTCACGTCGTTCAGGGTCGGGCTCGAGCCGTTGGATCCCGGGTTCTCGGTGATGGAGTCGATCCACGTCTGGTCGTCGTGGGATTCGGTGTAGTTGACGGTCTGCGCGGGCCATTTCGCGAAGTACCACGGCGAACCCCGCAGGAAGTACTGCAGGCGCTCTGCGGGGGCCGTCCCCCGGACGTACTCCTTCAGGAAGTTGCGGTAGCCGTCGTTCCACGACGCCCAGCCCGTGTCGCGCAGGGCGCCCGCGATGTGGCCGCGGAAGCTCCACGGCTCGGCGATCAGGATCACGTCGGGCTTGAGCGCCTTGAGCGCCGCCTCGATCCCCTTCAGGACGTCGACGCCCAGGAGCTCGGCCAGGTCGAACCGGAAGCCGTCGACGCCGTAGGCCTCGATCAGATGCGTGCAGCTGTCGATGATGAGCCTCCTTGACATCGCCGAGCTCGCGCGCACGTCGTTGCCGCAGCCGCTCCAGTTGGCCAGGTTGCCCGCGGGGTCCTGCTCGAAGTAGTAGAGCCGGTCGATCGCCATGAGGTGGGGCGGGTCGCCGACGTGGTTGTAGACGACGTCGAGGACGACGGCCATCCCGCGGGCGTGGAACGCGCGCACGAGGTCCTGCAGCTCGCGGACCCCCGACGCCTCGGCGGGGACGAGCGAGTAGCTGCTCTCGGGCGCGAAGTAGGCGTTCGTCATGTAGCCCCAGTGGTATTCCTCGTCGGTCTTGTTATCGAACTCCTGGACGGGCTGCAGCTCGACGCAGTTGACCCCGAGGTGGTGGAGGTAGAAGTCCGGGTCCTCGACCCACTTCCTCAGCCCCGAGAAACCCATCCGCTCGGCCCCGCTGGCCCCCACGGGCGCCTTTGCGACCAGGTCGCGCACGTGGGCCTCCGCGATCACCAAGTCCTGCCAGGAGGGCGTCTTGAAGTCCGTGTCGCCCCGTCCCACCCAGGCCGGGTCGAGCACGATGCCCGGGCCCGCGCGGCCGACGGTCGCAAGGGCGTAGGGGTCCAGGATCTCGGTCCCTTGCGCGGAGGGGGCTCCCGCGCCCACCCCGGTAACCGTGTACCAGTAGAACCAGCCATGGAGGTTCCGGTCGAGCTCCACCTCCCAGACGCCGGAGGCGCCGTGCACGTCGCCCCTCCTGGCGAGCGGGAACGAGTCGGCCCCGGCCCTGCCCGCCAGGTCGTGGCAGGCGTGCAGGGCGACCGACTCCGCCCGCGGGGCGAAGATCCGGAAGACGGTAGAGCCCCCCGATACGATCGCCCCGAGCGGCAGGTCCGTTCCCAGCTCAAAGAAGAAATCGCCCGGTGCGATCGGCAGGGCGTGTCCCGCGGCGTCGGTCCCCGCGGTCACCTTCCACGCGCCGGCCAGGTCGAGCGGGGACGAGAGCTCGAAGCGCCACAGGTGGGCCCCGGTCCTCGCGGGGTCGATGAAGCGGTTGACGAAGCCCGCGGCGTCGCGGACGCAGTTGGGCGCGTCGTCGCTTGGGTGCAGCCACTGGTTCTCCCCCGTCACGAACTTGAAGAGGACCTCGCCTGCCTGGAGCAGCTTTCCGACCGGCCCCGTCCACAGGAGCACCTCCTCCCCGTCCAGGTCCTCGAGCCTGAGCCTCCAGTCGTCGTTTCCCACGGCGGCCTGCCAGCCGTTGAACGCCCCCGCGACGTAGACGCTGTCGTTTTCGAGGTCGACGCCGCCGCTGCGCTTGAGCGGCAGCGCGAAGGCGAACGTCGAGGGGTCCTTCAGGAAATACCGCAGCGACTTGGCGCTGGCCAGGTCCGGCGCCTTCCGAACGTTCTTCACCTCCACGTCGCCCGAGAGCGCGATGACCGGGGGCGCCGCCAGGGCCCAGTCGCGGTCGAATTCGACGATCCCCGAGGAGAGCGAGTCGAGCCAAGCGCGTGCGAGTCGTGGGGCGGTGGGCATCGTTGATCCTAGAGCATCAATCGTACCCCCCGGGGGGAGCGTGCGGCAAGCGCCCTGCGCGAAATTGCCGCGGAATAATGCGGACGACACGGGCGCCCGAGTTTGCTAATGTGGCGCCGTCGAGAGAGACCCGGCCCATGAGAATGACCCACGCCCACATGTATTCGCGCTTCCTCGCGAGCGATCCCGCCTGGAACGGCCGGTTCTTCACGGGCGTCCTGACGACCGGGATCTACTGCCTGCCGTCCTGCCGGGCCCGCAAGCCCAGGCCCGAGAACGTGCGGTTCTTCGCGTCGTGCGAGGAGGCCCGGGCGGCGGGCCTTCGCGCCTGCAGGAAGTGCCACCCCGACGACTTCGCCAAGGGGGCCGATCCCGTCCTGGAGTCGATAGAGACGCTCGTCGCCGAGGTGAGGGTGTGCCCCAGGAGGTTCGCCGACGCCCGGGCCATCGTCCGCCGCTCGGGCTTCGGCACGACGCGCTGCTTCGAGCTTTTTCGCCAGCACTACCACACGACGCCCGCCGACCTCCTGACGAGGGCGAGGGTCGATGCCGCGAGGCGCCTTCTCATGGGCGGCGACTCGCCGCTCGCGGAGGTGGCGGCCGAATCCGGATTCGAGTCGCTCTCCTCCTTCCACGAGCACTTCCGCGCGCAGAACGGGATGACGCCCAAGGACTACCGTGGCCTCCGCTCACCGGGCCCCTTCCGGATCCACCTTCCCGCCGACTACCCGCTCGCCCACCTGCTGCGCACCCTCGGCAGGGATCCCCAGAGCATCACCGAGCGCCTCACGGGCTCGACCTACGAGACCTCCGCCGACCTCGGGGGCGTCCCCGCGGTCGTGCGGATCGACTTCACCAAGGAGAGCGCGACCGTCTCCCTTGGCGCCGAGGCCGGCCAGGGGGCCGGCCTAAACGCCGCCGCCCACAGGTTAGTCGCCGGGATCCTCGGGCTCGAGCAGGACGCGGCGGCCTTCTCGCGCCTCGCCCGGCGCCTCGGCCTTGCTCGCCTGGTCGCGGGCCGCCAGGGCCTGCGCCTCATCCGGACGCCCGGCGTCCTCGACGGGCTCCTCTGGTGCATCATCGGCCAGCAGATCAACCTTCCCTTCGCGTGCGTCCTGAAGCGCCGTCTGGTCGAGAACACCGGGACGCGGCTCCCCGGCGGCCTCTATGCGCTGCCGACGGCGGACGCCGTCGCGCGCCTCGAGCCCGCGGACCTGCGCCCGTGGCAGTACTCCAGGCAGAAGGCCGAGTACCTGATCGGCGCGGCCCGGTTGGTCGCAGAGGGCAAGCTCGACCTCGCCGCGCTTCCCGCCATGTCCGCCACCCGGGCGGAGCGGCTCCTCCTCTCCGTGCGCGGGCTGGGCCCCTGGTCCGTCAACTACCTGATGATGCGCTCCCTCGGGTTCGCCGACTGCGTGCCCCTGGGCGACACCGGCGTCACGAGCGGCCTCAAGACGCTCTTCCGCCTCGAGGAGAGGCCCGACGCCGACGCGACGCTGCGGCTCATGTCCGTCTTCGCGCCGCACAGGAGCCTCGCCACCGCCCACCTCTGGCAGATCAACCAGCCGACCCTATGACCAAGCCAACCACCCTCCATTTCAGTGTGTTCCCCACCCCGCTCGGCAGCTTCTCTGTCGCCGTCGACTCCGCAGGCTCCGTGGCCGCGGCCGCCTTCGGCGGCGAGACGGCGCTTCGGGGCCGAATCGGGGAAGCCACGCTCGTCGAGGACGCGGGCCGAACCGCAGCGGCCCGCAGGCAGGTCCAGGACTGGTTCCGTGGCAGGGGTCGAGCCTTCTCGGTCGGCCTTGCGCCGGCGGGCACCCCCTTCCAGAGGCGGGTCTGGGCCGCCCTTCGGGAGATCCCCTATGGCGAGACCCGGTCCTATGGCGAGGTGGCCAGGTCCGTGGGGAGTTCGCCGCGCGCCGTCGGCAGGGCCAACGCGACGAACCCCATCTGCCTCATGGTCCCGTGCCACCGGGTCATCGGCGGGGACGGCTCCCTGACGGGCTACGCGTTTGGCGAGGCGACGAAGCGCCGGCTCCTCGACTTCGAGGGAGCGGCCGTCAACGGGCCCTAGGACCGCGGATGGCGGCCACGAGGGCCTTGAGCTTCGCGTGGTCCTTCACCCCGGGGGAGGATTCGACGCCGCTGTTGACGTCCAAGAACCGGGCCCCCGTGCCCAAGAGGGCCTCGGCCACGTTCCCGGGGCTAAGGCCGCCGGAGAGGATCCAGGTCTTCCCCAGGTTCGCCTCGCGGTGCCTGCGGAACTTCGCCCAGTCGCCGGTGCGGCCCGTGCCGCCGAAGAGTTCCGGGTCGAAGGTGTCGAGCAGGAAGGCCTCCGAGAGGCTGAGCCATTCCCCCGGGACGTCCACCCCGGGGGGAAGCTTGGGAGCCAGCCAGAGGTTCTCGGGGCCGACCGCCTTGGACCAGCCCTCGATCAGGCCGGCGGGCAGGTCGTGCCGGAAATGGACCTGGAACCGGTCGAAGCCGGCGTCCCTCATCGCCACGAGCTCGGGCAGGCCCGGCTCGACGGATACCGCCACCTTGCGCCGGGGGGGCAGCCGCGAGGCCATGGAGCGGTACTGGGCCAGGGAGATGTGCCTCGGGGACTTCGCGTAAAAATTGAACCCGAGGTAGTCCGCCCCGCAGGCATCCGATGCCTCGGCGTCCACGAGGGTCGTCAGCCCGCAGACCTTGAGCTGTATCCCGTCGATCATACCCTTATCCCAGGACCCTGAGGAGCTCGGCCACCAGCTCGTCGATCCCGGGCTTTGGCGCCTCGAAGTCCACGCCGAGCCCTACCTTGCGCATCGTCTCGCTCGTCTGCGGGCCGATGCTGCCGAAGAGGGGCTTCGTGGCGCCCCTCGCGAGCGAGAGGGACGCGCCCTGGTCGACGAAGCTCTGCGCCGAGGACGAGCTTGCGAAGAGGACCGCGTCGGCGCCCCGCGCCCGGTACTGGGCGGCCGCGGGGTCGGCCGACAGGTCGACCGGCTCCGTCTTGTAGACCTGCAGGCAGTCCACGATGGCCCGGGCCTCGACAAGCTTCATCACCAGGGTATCCCGGTTCAGGTTTCCGGTGATGACCAGCACCTTCGCGTTGTCCATGCTGCCGGTGTCGATCAGCTCCCCGGCGAGCGCCTCCGCGGTCGCCTTCTTCGGCATGCACTCGACCTTCAGCTTGAGCTCCGCCACCGCGCTGGCCGTCGACTCGCCGATGCAGGCGATCCGCACGAGGCCGAGCGAGCGGATGTCGTCGAAGAGCCGAAAGAACTCCCCGAAGAAGTTGTGGACCCCGTTGGCGCTCGTGAACACGAGCCAGTCGTAGCCGCCGAGCTCCAGCATCACGTCGGCCAGAGCCTGCTTCGATATCTCCCTGGATATCCGGATGACGGGCAGCTCGACCACCTCTGCCCCGAGCACCGCAAGCTTCGCGGCCAAGTCGGACGCCTGCTCCCGCGTGCGGGTCACGACGACCCGCCGGCCCGAGAGGGGAAGTTTCCTGGGTTCGGACATGGGATCCGGCCGCTACCTGAGCCCGAGCCCGGCGAGTATCCTCGCGGCGGCGGCATCCGGTTCTGCGAAGTCGCGCTCCGAAAGCGGCAGCGTGTGGCGGCCCACCTTCTCGTGGAAGAAATAGAGCGTGTCGGCCGTCGCGTAGGCGCCCATGGCCGTCTGGCATCCGCCGCCGAGCGCCGTCTGGATCGCCCGCTCAAGCCCCATCCCGCGCGCGGTGAGCGGGTCGAAGACGCCCGCAAAGCGGGCGAGGTCGGCCGTGCGGCACTGGACGCCGATGGCGCCCTGGCCGACGGCGGGGACCATGCTCTCAAAGCCCATGGCGTGGAACTCGACCCCGGGCCAGGAGCCGATCCCGAGGCGCTTCAGCCCCGCCGCGGCGAGGATCGTGCCGTCGGCGACCCGCTGTTCCGCGATCTTCCTTAGCCGCGTGTCCACGTTTCCCCGGATCTCGGTGAACTCGACGCCCGAAAACAGGGCCGCCGCCTGCTGGCGGCGGCGCGGGCTGCTGGTTGCGATCGTCTTGGGCGCACCGACCCCCGAGCGCAGGATCAGCATGTCCCTCGTGTCCTCGCGCGGGAGGTATCCGGCGATCGTAAGCCCGTCGACCGACCCGCCGGGCAGGTCCTTGGCGCTGTGGATCGCGACGTCGGCCTCGCCCCTGAGGAGGGCCGCCTCCAGTTCGCGCGTGAAGAGCCCCTTGCCGCCCTTCTCCTCGAGCGACCACTCGGCCTGCCGGTCGCCGGTCGTGACGAGCTTCATGAGGTCGCACTCGACGCCGAGGCGCTCGCGAAGGTAGGCCGCGGATAGCTCCGCCTGCGCAAGGGCCAGGGGGCTCTTGCGGGTGGCGAGGATCAGCTTCTTACCCATGATCGGGCACCCCACGTCCGGTGCGACGCAGGCGGGGTCAGTAGGCGGCCTGGACGCCCTTGAGGTTCTTCTTCGACATCCAGGGCATCATGCTTCGCAGCCGCTGGCCCGTCTTCTCGATCTTGTGGGCCGCGCCCTTCTTGAGGAGCCGGTTGTAGTTCTTCAGGCCGCCCTTGTACTCGGCGACCCACTGGCGGGTGAACCTGCCGCTCTGGATCTCGCCGAGGATCTTCTTCATCTCGCGCTTGGTGGCCGCGTTCACGACGCGGGGGCCGCGCGTGATGTCGCCGTACTTGGCGGTCTCTGAGATGGAGAAGCGCATCCCGGCGATGCCGCTCTCGTACATCAGGTCGCAGATGAGCTTGAGCTCGTGGAGGCACTCGAAGTACGCCATCTCGGGCTGGTAGCCCGCCTCGACAAGCGTCTCGAAGCCGGCCTGGACGAGGGCGCTCGCGCCGCCGCAAAGGACCGCCTGCTCGCCGAAGAGGTCGGTCTCGGTCTCCTCCTTGAAGGTCGTCTGAAGGACGCCGGCCCGGGTCGAGCCGATGCCCTTGGCCCAGGCAAGCGCCGTCTGCTTCGCCTTGCGGGAGCGGTCCTGGAAGACGGCGACCAAGGCGGGCATCCCCTTGCCCTCGACGTAGAGCCTGCGGACCATGTGGCCGGGGCCCTTCGGGGCGACCATGATGATGTCGATGTCCTTGTGGGGCTTGATGAGCCCGAAGTGCACGGCCAGGCCGTGGCTGAACATGAGGGTCTTGCCCTTGGCGAGGTTGGGGAGGATGTCGTTCTTGTAGACGCTCGCCTGCTTCATGTCGGGCAGGCCTACCATGATGACGTCCGCCCGGCGCACCGCCTCGGCCGTGTCGTAGACCTTGAAGCCGTGCTGCTTCGCGACGCTGCGCGACTTGGAGCCGGGGTACAGGCCGATGATGACGTTGCAGCCGCTGTCCTTGAGGTTCAGGGCGTGGGCGTGGCCCTGGGAACCGTAGCCGAGAACGGCGAGCGTCTTGTTCTTGAAGATGCCGAGGTCGGCGTCCTTGTCGGTGTAGACTTTGGCGGGCATGGTAAGTTGGGAAAAGGGTTTCGTGCTAGCGGGTGAGGGCCAGGCGGCCGGTCCTCGCGATCTCGAGGACCCCGAAGGGCTCGAGGAGCCCGAGGAACGCCGAGATCTTCTCCTCGTCGCCCGTCACCTCGATGATGAGGGAGTCGTGGGCCAGGTTGGCGATCTTGGCGCGGAAGATCTCCTTGATCTGGAGCACCTCGGGGCGGGTCTTGGCGTCGGCCTTGACCTTAACCAGGACCAGCTCGCGGGCGATCGTCTGGCCTTCCTTGAAGTCCATGACCTCCACCACGTTCACAAGCTTGCGCAGCTGCTTGGTGCACAGGTCGAGCGCCGCGTCGTCCCCCTTGAGGACGATCGTGATCCTCGACAGCGAGGCGTCGTGGGTCGGCGCGACGTTGAGCGAGTCGATGTTGAAGCCGCGGCCGGAGATCATTCCGGCGACGCGGGCCAAAACCCCGAACTTGTTCTCAACGAGGACTGAGATCGTATGTCGCATGAAGTGCTTGTGTGCTTGGCGCCGCGGGGTCGGACCCAGTGCACGGCGGGTCCCAAGGTCAACCAAGCCTGGCCTAAAAAGGGAAGCCTAAACGGCGGGAAGGGCCCCCTGGGCGCCCCGGGGGTTGCCAACCGGGCCCGGCGGGCCGATTCTTGGCCCATCGTGCACCACCCCCGCATGGACACCCGAACCCTTGTCTGCCTGGCCGGCGCCCTTGTGGTGCTCGCCCCCGCAACCCTCGCCGCGCCCGCGGGCGCAGCCGCCGAGCAGGTGACCGTGACCGGCCTTTCGGGAAGCCGGATCCGGGTCGAGGCCCTCGAGCCCCACATCGCCCGCATCTGGGTGAAGCCGTCGGGGGAGTTCGCGCGCAAGCCCTCGCTCGCGATGGAGACGGCGCCGGAGGCCCGCAGCCCCCTGACCCAGTCCGAGAATGCCAGCGTGGTGACGGTCGACACGGGCGCCCTGAGCGTCGAGGTCGACCGGCACTCGATGGAGCTCACGGTCCGCGCGAACGGGGGGCCCGAGCTCCTCTCCCGCGTGAGCGTCGCCGTGCCCCAGGCCGACGGGGCGTGGACCCTCACCGAGGCTCTGGCCCCCTCCGAACGCCTCTTTGGCCTCGGGCAGGACAACCACAACAACGGGCGGCTCAACCGCCGGGGGGTCGTCCGCGAGCTCTGGGAGGGCCAGCAGATCAACTCGGGCAACGTCACCGCCGAGTACCCCGTTCCGCTCCTCCTGAGCACGGGCCGCGACGGCCACGCCTACGGCGTCTTCTTCGACAACGTCCACCGCCTTCGCTTCGACCTGGGCCACGCGCAGGCCGACCAGCTGCGCCTCGACGCCGACGGCGGCGAGGTCGACTTCTATGTCATCGACGGCCCGCGGCTGGCGGACGTCATCGAGCGCTACACGAGCCTCACCGGCCGCCCGTCCCTGCCGCCCCTCTGGGCCCTGGGCTACTGGCAGAGCAAGTGCACCTACTACGACTGGACCTCCCTCGACGAGGCCTACAGGCAGCTCTCCGCCCGCGGCTTCCCGGTCGACGTCATGGTGATCGACGCCGACTGGCCGGAGGTCGTCACCGACTATGTCTGGGCCAAGCGATGGATCGACACGGCAGGCGGGCTGACGCCGGCCCAGAAGATCGCCGACTACGCGAAGAAGGGCGTCAGGATCGTGATGTCCCAGTCGGGGCCCATGGTGAAGACGGAGTCGCCGACCTTCGCCACCGGCTGGGCGCTCGGGGTCTTCGCGACCGACGGCAAGGGCAACCCCATCCAGGCCGGGTACTACGGCGGGATGCTCCTGGATTTCACGCACCCGAAGATCAACGACTGGCTCTGGCCCCAGACCCGCAAGCTCAACGAGTCCGGCGTCGCCGGCTGGTGGCTCGACCTGGACGAGCCGGAGGGCGAGCCCGCGCAGACCCACTACTTCGCGGGCCGCCCCCCCGAGATCCACAACGAGTACTCGCTCCTGTGCACGATGAGCTTCGAGGGCGTCCAGCTCGCCGTGAACCCCGAGCAGCGGCCGTTCATCCTGTCGCGCGCGGGCCCGGCGGGGTTCCAGAGGCACCACGGGGCCGTCTGGACGGGCGACATCTACAGCGACTACGCCACCTACCGGGCGCACCCGCCTGAGATGCTCAATTCGAGCCTGTCGGGCCTGGTGTACTGGGCATGCGACACGGGCGGGTTCCTCGTCGGCTACTACAAGGACGACATGCTCGGGGCCCACGCGCGGCTGTATGAGCGGTGGATGCAGTTCTCGGCCTTTGCCCCGATCACCCGGGCCCACAAGGCCGGCGGCGCGCCCGAGCCCTACGCCTTCGGGCCGGCCACGGAGCAGGGCACCAAGCACTACCTGCAGCAGCGCTACCGCCTGATGCCCTACATCTACTCCCACGCCTGGATCGCGAGCCGAAAGGGCCTGCCGATCGTGCGTCCGATGGCCCTCGAGTTCCCGGACGACGCCGGGGCCGTGGCGGCGGCGGGGGACCAGTACATGTTCGGAAGCGAGCTTCTGGTCGCCCCCGTGCTCTACGAGGGCCAGTCCAACCGGAAGGTCTACTTCCCGAAGGGGACGTGGGTCGACTGGGACACCGGCTACGACTACCAGGGCGGTCGCGAGTGGGTCGTCGCCGCGCCCCAGAACCGGATCCCGGTGGCGGTGCGCCCCGGCGCCATCATTCCCATGGCGCCCGACATGAGGAACACCTCCGAGAAGCCGTGGGATCCCCTGACGCTCGAGGTGTTTCCCTCGGGAAAGTCGGACTTCACCCTCTACCGCGACGACGGCCGCAGCTTCGCCTACGAGTCGGGCGACTACACGGTGACGCGCTTCACCTGCGAGGAGACCGAAGGGGCGGTCCGCTTCACGATCGAGGAGTCCAACAAGCGGTACACGCCGAGCCGCTACCGCGTGCGTTTCCACCTGCGCGAGACCCCCTCCTCGCTGGCGGTCGACGGGGCCAGGCCCAAGGCCGAAACATGGTCCTGGGACGCCGAAACGCGCGTGCTCTCGGTCGCCTTCGCGGCCTTGGGGGTCGCCAGCCACGACCTTGAGGTGAAGCTCGACGGCACCCGGCTGCCCGAGCGGCTTGCCCCGACCCTGGTCGCCGACGTGATCGACCCCAAGGGCGAGGCCGCGGGCTCCGGGGGCAGGCCCATCCCCCACTTCTATCCCCCGCCCAGCCTCCCGGCGACCCTCAAGGCGGCCAACTACGACAACGGGGGCGAGGGGATCGCGTTCCACTCGACCCGGCGCCTTCCCGAGAAGAGGCTCTACCGCGGCGACGACTTCGGCCTCGCCGCCACCTCGGACGCCGGCGGCGGCTACGCGCTCGCCGGCCTGCAGCCAGGGGAATGGGCGCGCTACACGATCGACTCCGGAAACGGGGGCTACTTCGACCTGACGGTGCGCGCGGCCAGCGCCTCGGGCGGCGGAAGGTTCCACCTGGTCGCGCTCGACCAGACCGTGGCGTCGGTCGAGGTGCCCGCCACCGGCGGAGGCGACGCCTTCGCCGACGTGAGGATTCCCAACGTCTACCTGAACCCGGGCGAGACGAGCCTGCTCGTCTACGTCGACTCGGCCGGGGCCTCCCTCAACACGTTGCGCCTTGAACCCGCCGCCGCGCCGCTGTCGACCTACCCTGCGGCGCTCGCCTTCCGCCGCGGGGTCGCCGGGCTTGCCGGCATCGGCGAGGCCGCCCGGCCCCTGGGCTACGTCCAGAACCTCGGGCGAAACGGCAGCAGCCTGACGTTCGGCGTGGACGCCGGCGCAGGCGGCCCCTCGACCCTGCGCATCACCTACTCGAGCAGCCAGAAGCTCCCCGTCGCGCTCACGATCGCCGTGGGGGCCCATCCCGCGGAGAAGCTCCCCATGCCCCCGACGGCCGGGGCATGGACGAGCCTCGACGTGCCGGCCACGCTTGCGGCCGGCGCCAACCGGATCGTCATCGAGGGGCACGAGGAGGAATGGAACTCCGTCCTCCTCGACAAGATCGAGGTCGAGCCGAGGGACGCCCTCAAAGCTCCCTGAGCGCCGCGGCGATCGGCTGGCGCGCCGCGCGGACCGCGGGAAAGAGTCCCCCCACGGCCCCGATCAGGGTCGCCCAGATGACCCCCTGGACGAGCAGCGCGGGAGTCACCGCGAGCGCGAACGTGATCTGGCTGAAGCTTTGCCAGTTCATGGTCGCCGTGTGGAAGCCGTTGAACGCTACGAACGAGAGCCCGGCGCCCAGGACGCCGCCCAGGACCGACAGGGCGATCGACTCGAGCATGACGGAGACCACGACGGCCCCGCCCCCGAAGCCCAGCGCCCTAAGCGTCGCGATCTCGCGGGTGCGCGCCGAAACCGAGTTGTACATCGTGTTGAGCGCGCCGAACACGGCGCCGACCGCCATGAGGGACGCGATCAGGTAGCCTAGTGTCGTGACCAGCTTCGTGACCGCGGTCGACTGCACCGCAAAATAGTCGGCCTGGCGGTAGACCGCCGTGCTGAGACGGGGGTCGGTCGTCAGGGCATCCTTGAATCCGCCAAACGCCTCGGGGGACGCGAGCTTCACGTAGACCGACTGGAAGCTGTCCCCCCGGTGGTACGCCGCCTGAAGCACCGCGGCGTCGGACCAGATCTCCGACTCCGCCGCGCCCCCGCCCGATGAGAAGATCCCGACGACAGGCCATGAATAGCGGCCCACCTTGATCTTGTCCCCGATCCTCATCCCGGAGAATTCGCGCGCCGCGCCGATCCCCACGATGACCTCGTTCTTGCCCCAGTCGAACATCCGGCCCTCGACGATCCTCATCTTGTCGCGCACGCGAAGCGCAGGCCGCTCCACCCCGCGCAGCGGGACGTTCACATCCGATCCCGTCGAGATCTTCGGCAGGTTGATGATGACGAAGAGTTCGGCGGACGCGAGCGGCCCGTCCGCGGTCCGGGCGACGCCCGGCGCGTCGCCGATGATCCTTGTGTTCTCGCGGGAGAATCCGCTCACCATCTCGCTGTCGGCGCCGCTGCGAAGGACGAGGGCCGCGTCGGGCGAGCTCGAGGCCTGCATCGCCCTTCGGAACCCCGCGGCAATCGAGAGCACGCCGACCAGGACGGCGACCACGCCCGCGATCCCGAAGGTGGCGGCCGCGACCGAGCCGAGGCGCTGCGGAACGCTCAGGAGCCCGAACTGGGTCACGGCGGCGACCTGCGAGATCCACTTTGAGGGGCTTGCCATGGTCAGATCTTCCTTAGGGCGTCGGCGACGCGAAGGCGCATGGCCTGCATCGCGGGGAAGAACCCCGTGACGAGGCCGAGCGCCACGCTGACGCCGAGGCCGACGAGCACGTCGCGGGCGGGAAAGAAGAAGAGGGGCAGGAGTCCCCCCGTGGGGTCCCCGTGCGATGTCATAAGGAGCGCGACACCAAGGCCAAGGACGCCGCCCAGGATCGCCAGGAGGCAGGACTCGGCCAGGACGAGCGCCAGCACCTGGGCGTTCGTGAACCCGATCGCCTTCAATACGCCGAGCTCCCCGGCGCGCTCCCTGACCGACTGCGAGATCGTGTTGCCGGTGACGAGAAGGATCGTGAAGAAGACCGCACCCAGGATCGAGGCCGTGATGAGGGCGATGTCGCCCACCTGCTTCGCCCAGGCCTGGACGAACGCCCCCTCGGGCTCGGTCTTGGTCTCGGCCGATGAGTTCTCAAACTCGGCGTCCACGAGCTTCGCGACCGCGGCCGCCTGCGCGGGGTCCTTGATCCGTATCGTGTACCAGCCGACCGAGCCCTTCCCCCCGCGCCGCGCCTCGTCGAAATAGTCGTAGCGGAAGAACAGGGAGGTCGTGTCGGTGTTCTTGTCCCTGCCCTCGTAGACCCCGACGATGTCGAACTCCCAGAGGAAGCTCCCGTCCTTCTGGCCCCAGATCGACGACTGGATCGGTACCCTGTCTCCCACCTTCCAGTGGAACCTGTCGGCGGTCTTGCGCCCGACGACGGCGCCGGTGCGGGTCTGCAGCCACGCCTGCCTCTGCTCAGGGGTGAGGACCATCTCGGGGTGCATGGCGAGGAACTCCTCCGGGATCACCGGGTTCTGCATGAAGAAGTTCTTGGGATCCTGGTAGATCCCGCCGAACCAGGTCTGGTGCGTGACGAGGGCGACCCCCGGGATCCGCTCCATGCGCCTCTTGTAGCTTTCGGGCAGCATCTGGATGATCGACACCTTGTGGCGCACGATCAGCCGGTTCGCGCCCTCGAGGCTCACCCCCCCCGTGAGGGCCTGCCTGATCGCGGAAAGGAAGCCAAAGAGAACGAAGGCGACGACGATCGAGAGCAGCGTGAGGATCGTGCGGGTCTTCTTCCTGTGCAGGTTGCCCCAGACCAGGTGCCAGAACTTCATGGGTCTTGGGTCAGGCCTGCGGCTCGTTCGTGAGCTGGCCCTTGTTCAGGTACACGGTCCTCGAGGCGCGCGCCGAGGCGTGCGGGTCGTGCGTCACCATGATGATGGTCTTCCCGTGCTCGCGGTTGAGGGCCTGGAGAAGGTTCAGGATCTCGTCGCCCGCCTTGCGATCGAGGTCTCCCGTGGGCTCGTCGCACAGGAGAAGCGTCGGGTCCGTCACGATGCCGCGGGCGATGCCGACGCGCTGCTGCTCGCCGCCCGAGAGCTGCCTGGGATAGTGCTCGGCCCTTTGGGAAAGCCCCACCATCGCCAGGGCGGTCGCCACGTGGTCCCTGCGCTCGGCCTTCGTCAGGTGGGTGAGGAGAAGCGGCAGTTCGACGTTGCGCTCGGCCGTCAGCACCGGAAGCAGGTTGTAGAGCTGGAAGACAAAGCCGATGTGCCGGGCGCGCCACCCGGCGAGCCGGCTGTCAGAGAGGCTGCCGACCTGCTCGCCCGCGATGCTCAGCGTGCCGCGGGTCGGGCGGTCAAGGCCCCCGATAAGGTTCAGAAGCGTGCTCTTGCCCGAGCCCGACGGGCCCATCAGGGCGAGAAACTCCCCCGCCCGGACCTTCAGGTGCAGGTCCTTAAGGACGTGGATCTCCTCCGAGCCGCGCCGGAAGACCTTCTCCACGCCCTCGACGTCCACCAACACGCCGTCGCTGTTTGTTTCGCTCATGGATTGATCTCCCTCACAGTTGCGCCGTCGGCCAGGTCCTTGGGCCCCTCGACGACGACGCGCTCCCCGGCCGCGAGCCCGGCGCTGACGGCCGCCGCGTCGTCCGTGGCGCCGCTCACCGTCACGGCGCGCCGCTCCGCGCGGCCGCCCTGCACCACCATGACGACGTCCCGGCCATCCTGCTGCTGCACCGCGGCCTTCGGCACGAGCACCGCGCGGGCGCCCTGGGGCCTGGCCTCGCCGGCCTCGCGAAAGGCCACCTTCACGCTCATCTCGGGAAGGATCCTGGGGTCGAGCCGGTCGAACCCCACCCGGACCTTGACCGTGGACTTCTGGCGGTCGGCCGTCGGGATGATGGCGATCACCTTGCAGGGGATCTTCCATTCCGGGTAGGCGTCGAGTGTCGCCTCGACCGGCTGCCCCGGCTCCACGCGGTTGATGTAGGCCTCGTTGACGTCGATCTCGATCTCGAGCGATCCCATGTCCACGACCGTGCAGATACCCGTCCGCGTGAAGCCGCCCCCGGCGGATATCGGCGAGATCATCTCGCCCGGCTGGGCGTTCTTGGAGGTCACGATCCCCGCGAAGGGCGCCCGGATGACGGTGTCGTCAAGCTGCTGCTGCCAGATGGTGACCGACCTCTCGGCGACGGTCACGTCGCCCTGCTGCTGCGCCAGCTTCGCCCTGTAGGCGCCCGCGTCGGCCTCGGCGTGATCGAAGTCCGCGCGCGCGACGACATGCTTGTCGATGAGCTCGCTCTGGCGCGCGAGGTCCTGCTCCGCCTCCTTCAGTCGAACCCGCGTCTCGGCCAGCGACGTGCGTGCGGAATCGAGCTGCGCGCGGGCCAGCTGGAGGCTGGCCTCGACGTTCGTGGCGTCGAGCCGGGCGAGAACCTGGCCCTCCGTCACCTTCATCCCCTCCTCTATCAGGAGCTCGGTCACCTTGCCCGTGACCTTTGATGAGATCGTCGCCTCGCGCCGCGCCGTGACATACCCCGAGGCGTTCAAGACGGTGCGGTCCCCGTCGGAGCTCGCCGCGACCCGGGCCGCCGCGGTGCGGACCTCGGCGGGCTTCGCCCTCGTCAGCCACCAGGCCGCGGCGCACAGGAGAACGAGCACCGCGGCCGCGATCAGGGCCGACACCCGTCCCCTCTTCGGCCCTGCAGGCGCTGCGCCCCGCTCGATTCTCAACGAATCCAGGGACGCCTTCGAAAGGCTCATGCGGATAGTGTGTTTACCGGCCGGCAGCCGCTGAGGCGAACGTCATGCCAACCCGTGGTTTGCCAATGTTTATAGTGCGACGCGATGCAACCGCCTGGCCCCCCCCCTGTCAAACGTTAGCGGGGCGCCGGCGCCCGCTCCGCCCGTGATTGGGCATATTCCCGGTGGGTGTCCAGCAATCGGCGCGGCTCCGCCGGGGCCCGTATAAATCCATATATTGTGAGGTGGGTTGATGGAGACTATACATGGGCCTTCTATCGTCGCATCCCGCCCCGAGGGAGGCCCTCATCCGGTCCCTGCTCCGGGTGTCGTCATCGGGGGCGGCACTGGGAGCGCCGGCTGCGCCATCGCCGGCGGTGAGACGTTGTAGACCTCGATGAGCGCTATCCCCGTGCCACCGTGGAGTCCCGAGACCACCGCTGTGTAGCTCCCGGGCGCAAGCGTGATGAGAAGCGCCGAATCCGCGCCGCCCGGCGCGAGCGGGAAAGCCCCGGCCGAGGCGAATGCGGCCATGACGTCCGCCGCATTGGGGTTCGCTCCCCAGCCCGTGTTCGAGGCCACCTGCCCGCCCGAGGTGTCGAGGAGCGTGAGGACCGGCTGGGAGAGGACACCGGTCAGACCAAACTGCGCGAGCGCGGGACCGACGGCACGCACGAGCACCGTTGCGAACGAACCGGGCTGGCCCGTCACGACAAACCCGGCTATCGCGACGCCCGTGCCCGTGCCCACGGAGGCCCTGCAGGACACGTTTGCGAGCGTCGCGGGAGGAGCCACCGAGACCACGATAGGAAGCGGCAGGTCTTGCGCCCAGGGCATAGCCGCGCAGGCGCCGAATAAAAGGACAGCGATGAGTTTCTTCATGGCGTGTACCTAGCCCCCTTTGGGCGCCGATAGTAACCCGCCGCCCCCAGCCCATGCAAGCCGCTTGGGACCGCACCGACTCCGCCGGCCCATCCCAGTTCCCTGCCGCCTATATATATTGCCTATAGGCGCCCGGTGGTCCCGGGAGTTCCGGCCCGGGATGAAAGGCTCCGTGCGTGGTCCTCCCGAGATCCAGCGATATATAGGGCCCCCGGAGGGTATATCTTGTCCAATTCCGCCTGGACCTCGCGCTCGATGGCCAGCCTGATGCGGACGCGCTTCCAGAATCCGCAGGTCTCAAGCTCATCCGAACGCCGCAGCCGCGCCTCGGTGCGCAGCCTCCTTCTCGCCTCCCGGACCTGAACCAGGCGAGCCGGGAACGGGCCAGGCGCAATGATCTTTTCGGGATGGGTCATGGGGAGCGACGGCCGGGGGCCGGGATTCTCACGGCTTGAACGAGAACCCCACGGTCTCGTTGCGGATGGAGAACTCACCTCCGGGCGGCGACACGACATCCGGCCATGTGTCCGACTTCTCCCTGCCGTCCCCGCCGGCCGTCACGAGCCTGGCATGATAGAGAATGCTGCCGTCCGCCATCCTCTCGGCAGTGAGGTGGAGGGTCACGCCGCCCCCGAGTGGGAACGCAGCGTCCTCGCCAAGGACGAACGACGCGCGCGCGCTCCGCGCGCTCTGGCCCGGCCATGACGTGATCGTTCCGGTGATCGTCATCCTCCCGTCCTTGACCCTCGGCGCCTGCAGCTGAAGGAGGGAAAGGTGGCCGTCCTTCTCCACCGTGACGGCCTCGTGCTCCCGGTCGAACGACCTGACGGTATAGGATCGGAAGCTCTCGCCTATCCTGACCCATCCCGACGCCTCCTTGCTTTCAGAGTCACGGAAGGTGAACACGGATTCGTCCGCCGACAGGAAATACCCGGAAAACTGCAGCTCGGCCCTCAGGCTGGCAGAAGGCAGGGCGAGGATGAGGAGCGCCGTCATCAAATGCGTCCTTGTCATGGGGGTGTTTTCCGCTGCGGCCAGAGCAACGCCGCCGCCGAGAGGAACTCCCTGGGGCTAGACCCGAAGAGCTCCCGTTACGAGACTCGAATCCCCGCCCCTGCTCCCCCTTTACGCCGGTGCACACGAGCAGGGACTGGCCGGGGGTCTGGCGGCTCCGGCGGGTTAGGCTGAAGGGTTCCACGGCCTAAGACGCGGGATGAATCGCCGGACATGCCGGCAATACTCCCGGTAGGGGCCGCCGAAGCGCCTCGCCAGCTGGGGCTCCTCCACAAGGGGGATATAGAGGAAGTTCAAAGCCAGGAACGCGAGGGCCCAGGCCAAGAGGGGCGGCGAGCGAAGCGCGCAGGCCTCGCCATAGAGCACGAGGATGACACCCGAGATCATCGGGTTTCGGACAAACCGATAGGGGCCGCGGACGACAAAGCGGCGGGGCGGATCCCAGGGGGCCAGGGTGCCCTCCCCCTCGGCCGCAAACTTCCACACCGAGGCGGCTGCAAGGAGGAGCCCCAACACAACCAGCGTGAGGCCTAACCCCTCAAGCGCGACGTATCCCGCCGAAGGCCCGGGATTGGGCGCCGGGGCGGGCCGTCCTGCGATCCAGGCCGGGACAAGGACCGTGGCCGTGAAGGGGAGGATCAAGATCGAGACCAGGTGGCGCAGGGCCATCTTCATCGCATTGGAGGGTTACGTCGCGGCGGCACGCGCGTCCGGCCCCGCAGCCGGAGTGCACCTAAGCCATCGTTGCCCCGTTCTCCTTCAGGAGCTGCCTCAATACCGAGCGGTGACAATGATCCTCGTCCTGGCAGTAGCATCCCACGGAGAAATCCGACGTGTGCGAGAGCGCCGCCAGGAGTTCCAGGTCGCGCCTGGGGCCGGGCGCTTTCATCTCGGACCGGTACTTCCTGGCAAACGCCGACCACTGCGCCGGCGACGAGGCCCCCTGCCCAAGCTTCATTGTCCCGACGCTCGGCGCGAGGTTCGGGAACCACACGTCATACCAGTTCTGCTCCGAGAACCGGGCCTTCGGAACGCCGCGCGGCGGGCGCCTCACCGTCCCCACCCTCGTCCCTTCGCCGGGGATGCGCGGGGACCCGAGGCGGACGATCCGGATGCTCATGAGGGCAGCCTGGGGCTTCGGCTAGGGCACGGCAATCCTCGCTACCGCCCCCGCGCCGGCCCCCGTGCCGGTGCCGGGCCCTCCAGCGCCGCACCCGGCCTAACGGGGGTGCGGCGCCTGGTCCGCGGACGGCGCACACGTCATGTCGCCCTCGGATTCGCCCCACCTGCGCGCGACCCAGTCTAGCAGGAGGAATGTCGAAACGAAGTACGGGTAAATCCCGTAGAGCGTGTCACTTGCCGAATGCGAATGCCGGTCGACCGCGATGAAGACGGTCGCGCAGAAAGCGACCGCAAGAAGGCACAGGACGCCAGCGCCGACGGAGCGCGGAAGGTAAAACCATCCCGCGCGCACAAATGATGGAGTTTTCATAGGTAGGGTCCCTTTGGGTCCGAACATTACTTAGATCCTGCAGGCCGGTGTTACCTGGGGGTCGTCTTAATCTGAACAAGTTTGCGGATGACCGCAACGTCCCGCTGGGAATCCACGGCGAACCGGATTCCCCTGCCCTCGGCATACGGCCTGGCCTGGGCGAACATCCTCTTGATCCCCGCGGGAAGGGAGCTCGCCATCGCCAGGCCGTAGGCGCGGTCTCCGAGAACGATGGCTATCCAAATCCTTCCCGAATCGGGCGTCAGGTAGAGGAGCGTCCTCTCCCTGTGCCTTATGAGGCAGAATCTCCCGTAGGCGGACTTGCACGGCCTCCACTGGAGCTCAAGCGGACAGGCGATCGCTTCTACCGTACTGAGGATCTCGGTCCACAGGGCCGCCGCGGGTCCAAGGGCCTTCTCCAGTTCCTTCCCCGAGGGGGCCTTCGCGATCGCTGGCATAGGGCGTCAGGATCGGGGTTCCCGATCACCGCGGGAGGCCCGCACCCCCATTCGGGGCGCGCCGGATCCGGTACCCGACGAGCGAATCGAAATCGACTTCGCCGCTACTGGGAAGATCGCCGCGGTAACCAAAGGAAACCTCGTCACCGACCCCACCATAGGATTCGGGGCGGAACACATCGAGCACCAATACGCGCACGGTCTGCCCATAGGGGCTGCCCGAGCCGTGGCTTATCCTGAGGTAGAGGCACGTCAGGGGCTTGTGCCCCTTCGAGGGTGAGAAGGAGTCGCCGGGCCGCTCGGCGATGCGCTCAATCGACGCGGCGTAGGCCGTCACGGCCGGGGCCGGGCCGGCGCAGCCGACCAGGAATGGGCCGAGGGAAAGCACCGTGAGAACAGCCAGGAGCCGCATGCGATTGCAGAGACGGGAGCCGGGTTTGAGAGGACCGCCTTCCTCCCGTGTGACACTCCAGAGGGCCAAAACCTCTATCCGTCCCTTTTAGGGACTCTCCTTTGGGAGGGCGCCGGTCGCCACCCTCCCGCGGGTCATTTCCGTTCCCCGCCACCGCCCCGGCCCATGAGCGACAGCACGAGTCCGACGACGATCAGGATAAGGAAGCCGTAGGGTGTCGGTGACAGGCCCGCGCTCTCGCCGCCCATCCCCGGAGCCGCAAGGGGCGTGAAATGAAGAACCAGCTTCCGTCCCAGGTGCTCCAGGAGGAACAGCGCAAACATGAGGGGTAACAGCGCGCGATACCGGACAAGCACCACCAGGCCCAGGACGCAGATCGCAAGGTGCTCAAGGCCCCAGAGCGCATACAGCGATACCACCGCCTGGGAGCTGCCGGCCGTGAATCCATCCAGGGCGATCCCATCGCCGGCCCGCGCCATGGCGCGGCCATTGAGGAGCGAACCCAGGCCAACGTAGATCTTGAGGCCCAAGACGAGGGCAAAGAACCCCGGCGCAAGCCCGTTTCCCGGGCAGGCATTGTCGGCGCGCTCGGGGAGCAGTCGCTTGATGAACCTCACCTGACCGGCTCCATCCCCGGATTCCTCACGATCAACTTGAAGTCGATGGAGGAGTCGGGCGCCTTGACGAACTTGGGGTCGATGAATCCGTCCGCCGAGAGGATGGGCATGTGCGAGACGATCACCACCCTCCCGCGCGCCGCCTCGGCTTCCCGCTCAAAGTCGCTCACAAAGGCGGGCGCCCTCTTGAGCGCGTCGCCGAGAAGGGAGGATGAAGGCACCTCGATCCGCGCCTCCGGAAATGCTGGCAGCGCGTCGTACGCGCAAGCCGCCATGGATATCGAGCCGACCATCGCTGCAATGAGCATCTTCATGGGTCCTCTGGGCTTGGGGTGAAGAGTGAGACACGCCGGGGTTTGAAATGATCCCCGGGGGTCCACCCTTCACGCGGACTGGCCCATGCGCAACAGATTCCCCTCGCAATCGGAAAGGGTGGGCCCCCGCATCCCCAAGGGTAGCGCAGCCGGGCAGCGGGTGGATCCGCTGGTCGGGCGGACGCTGTCCCACGACTTCATTCCTCACCGTCGTAGTATTCGGTCGGGGCCGGATTCACGCACCGCGCCTCGGGCATAAGCATCCGCTTTCCCGTGGCCGGATAGGTCGTCACATCGGCGCGGTGATTGTCGGCGATGACCAGGTATTCGAGCATTTCCGCCGAATCGTTTGCAATCTGGTGCGCCTCTCCCGGCAGGAAGATGAAATGATCCCCGGCCTTGATCTGCGACCGCCCGCCCGTTCCATCGGTCACGACGCCGCTGCCCGACAACACGGCATAATATTCCGTCTGTGCCGCGTGCGAATGATAGGGATAGCCCTTCTTGCCCGGCGGTATCTGCGCGATCTCGACCTCGAAGGGATGCCCGTTGCCCCATGCGCCCACGTTGCGCGCCGTGCCAAGGGCGACCGATACGTGCCTGCGGATGATCTCGAACGAGCCTTTGGGGGATTTCCGGTGTTCGGCGCTAACCGCCGCGCTGTTGACGATCTTCATGGTGAATTGGCCCGGGAACGCCCGTCCAAGGCGTCTATTGTGCCCCTTTGATGGTCCTTCCTCACCCAACTCTCCAAGCGCGCATCGCGTCATACGCGTCCGGGCACCATGGATTAGAACGCAAGCGGCGGTCCGAGGGCCTCCATCCCGTGGTCCTCAAAAAGCTTCTTCAGGATGCGCTCCTGGTTCCCCGGGATCTCCCTGCCCACCTTGGCCATCTGGACAAAGAAATCCTCCATGCTGCCGGCCGGCTGGAACAGGACGAGCATCTGCCCCTCGCCGTCGTCAATCTTGGCGAAAGCATGGGGAACCTGACGCGGGGCAAAGGCGGAATCCCCCGGATGCAGGGCAACGGTCTCGTCCCCCACCCTGGCGATAAATTCACCGCGGATCACGTAGAACCACTCGTCCTGGAAATGGTGGCGGTGGAGCGCAGGACCGCCCTTCGTCTCCCGGAAGGTGTCGAAAATGCACAGGTCGCCGCCCGTGTCCCTGCCCGAGACCTTGAGGTCGAACCGGCCCCCCATGATCAGCAGTTCCTCGTCGTAACGGTCCTTCTTCGCCCCCACCCTGAAGCCGCGCACGCCGCGGGCCGCACCCGTGGCACCGGACTCGCCGCGCGCAACCATGGCTAGGGCCGTAGCCGCAATGGGGAGCTTAATGAAGTCCCTTCGGTTCATAGGTGTCCTGATAGGGATATCCGGGGGTGCCCTTGAATCCCCGGCAGCACCAGAGGCCTTCCCTGGCCGGCCCGCAGACACGACACCTGTTTTGGCATCGTCACCGCAGCTCCTTCCGAATCATCAGCTTCAAACCCGACCACACGTCGTCGACCGCGCATACCTTGATGTCAACCAGCCCCAGCGGAAGGGCAAGCTTGCGCACCACGTCCTCGGTGACGTCGGTCGGGACCCCAGACGCCTTCTTGGGCCAGGACACCCAGATGACCCCGTCGGCGGCCATCCCCCTGCGAAACGAGTGGAGCTTTGTCCCAAGCCTGGCCTCGGCGGTCGAGAAGATATGGATGAACGCCATGTTCCGGACGGGCCTCCGGATCCAGATGACGCCCACGTCGGCAGGAAGGGAGCAGGAGCGACTCGTAGTTTCCCGGTGCATCGGCCCACGCAACGGTCCCATCCTTGTAGCCCAGCTTCTTCCAGAGGGGCGTGCCGGAATACCCAACGGTTGGAGCAACAATCCCCGCGGGGCCCTCCCCGCGGGAAGATCGGCTCCGAAGGCATGTCGTGCCGGATGCCATTCGATCCAGAGACTCTCCAGGCTTCTGCAAGGGTCAACCCTTGGGCGGCCAGTCAACGCCCTCCAATTCCTTGGGCAACTGCTTCGGGTCGACCGGCCAGAATAGCTTGAGGTCGAACTTCTCACCCGGTCCAAACTCCTTCTCCGGAGCACCCACGATGAGCCAGAGGGCGTCGGCATCCGTGTCGTTGAAGACCTGCCGCATCATCTGCGGGCCGACGAGCACGCCGCCATGCACGGGCACCGTGAGCGTCTCGTCGCCGACGCGAATCCGGCCCACCCCCTCAAGGACAAAATAGAACTCCTCAGCCCTGACATGCTTGTGCAGGGTGTTCGCACTCTTCGGCGGAAAGCGCCACAGCCTGGCACCCAGGATCTCGCTCTTCGTGCGCTCAAGGAAATCCGCGTTCGGAATCCTCATTGGGCTTGCCGGCTTCCACGAGAGATCCTCGGGTTTGATAACGAAGAATCCTTCAATTGGCTTCATGTTTGATGCCTGGATTATCCGCACAAGCGATGCTGCGGCTCCTGCCCCGCAGGAACCGAGCCTGACGCGAGGGTCGGATCCGACGATTGGTTCGGCGTCATTCTATTTTCCAACGCTGTGAATAAAATATGTGACCAACGAGACAATCGGAACCCAAAGGAAAAGAAGATATACCGCATTCAAAACGACCCCTGCGACGCACCAACCGCGAATCGCTTTGGTTTTCAAGCCGCCCAAAGCGGCCGACAAAGCAGGTAGTGAAACGAGAGGCACGAAGAGCACTAGAAGTGTAACTACGTTATTGATCGTGTTCCGATGAACGGAGTCGGCCCTTTCGCTTGAGAATCCAAGAATGATGATCTGGATCATTCCCCCGACTATGGGAGTGGCGCAGATAATAAGGGGCTTAAATTTCCAGGGGTTTTTCATATTCGCAAAACGTCCTAGTAATCCGCGGCGACGGATGGCGCGACTCCTGCTCTCGCAGGAGGCGTGACATGTGGAGGTCTCGGATCCTGTAGTTGGCTCGGTCGGTTTGAGTTCATCGAGAGAGCTTCCCTTCAAGGATGCGACCGCACTCCTGCATGCCGGCCTTCGTCAGCGCACGCAATGACGCAATGTTTCCTACGTCACACCTCGCGCAAGGTTCGTGACCTCGCTCGAATGCGATCCGTTTCAGCTCCTGCACAAAAAAGCTGCCATAACCACATCTCCTTCGGTCCTCTCGAACTTCCATGTGAATATCGCCATACGGGCGATTGTAGTGGGTGAGTATGCCACCAGTCGCAATCACAGTTCGGTCGTCCAAAAGGGCATATTCTCCGACTGGCTCGACTTTGTGCTTAAACAGGCTGCTTTCTGGAAAATCGTTCGTAAGTCCGAGCTTCAGCTGCGGCGCAGTCAATCGTGTAGCACCTCCATCGGAAAACAAGATCGACACCTCCCGCAACTCCGCAATGCCGCTTGAGGCCACCGCCGTCAAAAGTCGGTCGTTGGTCTGAAGCACGATGTCTCTCACCGATGCACTCTCGATAAGCGCGATGAAGACTTCGTGCACGGATCGCCGCAGCTCTGGCCTTAGGTAATACTCGAAAACAGTCCGAGCTCCGGACCACGCGCCTCCCATGGCAACCGCGATGTACCCAACCGGAGCTCCATTCACCTCACTCACATACCACTGGGCCCATCCTGGACGCCTATGCAGCGCATCACGCACAACTTGGCAGTGCATTTCTTTGAGGTGCTCCGAGCGCAAGACACGAATCCGCTCGAAGTCACATTCTACGACGCGAAAATCCATAGACCGAACGTCCTAGTGATCCGTGACGACGGATGGCGCGACTCCTGCACCAGCAGGAGGCGCGACAGGTGGAGACGTCTGATCCGATAGATGGTTAGGACGGTTGCTTATCAATGTGTCCACTTGTTGATTAGCAAAACAAGAACGGCCGTTCCACCTATCGCGATAAAAATCCCCCCCCGGTCACCCTTCTTATAGCTCCAATATGCAACGTAGCCGAGAGACCATGCACCAATCCACCAGACGATTCCAATTACAATATGACCTTTGATGCCCAACATGATCGCCCAGACGGGCGCGAAAATGACAGCAATCGCCGCGATAGCTCCCTCCGGGAGGAAGCGCACAAGGTCACCTTGCTCCAATGGCTCGTCTTCGTTTGGGGTCATTCGTCGTCAACCGTCCTAACGTTGAGGTGAACCGACGTTTGGTTAAGCTGCTTTATATTCATAATGCGTCCTCATCCGAATGATTTTGAGGGCGCGCTGATCCTTTAGAACTTGGTAAACGAGACGGTGTTGTATGTTTATTCGCCGAGAAAATGCACCGTCCAGATCACCGACCAACTTCTCAAACGGCGGCGGGTTCTGAAACGGATCCATTTTCAATATCTCGAGCAGCCTCTCGACTTGAGGCCGAAGATTGGTCGAAGCAACTTTCTTGGCGTCTTTCTGCGCCTGCTTCGTAAAGTAGAGCTCCCAACTCACCAGTTAAGGGTCTTTGAGGACTTGCTCAGCGGCTCCTTCAATCCCTTACGTATCGAGTCCCGCATCCCTGGGATAGATACGAGATAGAGTGTTTCCTGAATGCTTCGCCAATCCTCTTCCGACACGAGAACTGCGTTGTTGCGTTTGCCAGTAATCTGGACCGGCACGTGTGTGGAGGATGCATCGTCGACAAGCTGGTAAAGCTTCGAACGTGCCTGCGTGACGGGAATTGACGTCATACCGCTACCGTACGCTTTCACGTACGTTTGTCAATGCCTCATGCAGCATAACGTTGAGGTCAGCCGCTTCCATGACGGCGCGGACCCTGCTCCGAAGGGGACGTGACGGAGGCAGGCGTCGATTGCGACGATTGGTTCGGCGAAATCATTTGTCGTCAGCAATCAGATCATCGATGCGCAGCGGCTTTTCACCTCTACGTACTTGGAGAATGTATACGTCGGCGCCATCGATACGATAATATAGCCAACATGGTTTAATCCAGACCTGTCGATACTTCTTACGTGGAAATTCCTTTATAGGCCGTCCTAAGTGTAGGAATCGCTCTAAATGGTCCGTCGTATCGATAATGCGCAAGGCCACAGCCTTGGCGGCCTCCGGCTTATCGAGGGCAATAAACTCGATGATCGCCTCAAGCTGCAACAACGCAGGCGTCGACCATACTACTTCAGCCATTTCGAGAGTCGCCGCTTCGCTTCCACTTGAGTGTGAACCCGCCCTTCACGGACGGCCTGCTCTCCCAGCGCGATACCCTCCACAACCGAGAGGCGTCGATTGAGTTCATTGTAGGACGCAACATCTACTAGGTATGCTGCCGGCTTCCCATGTTGGGTGATAAGGATGGGGTCTCCGTCGCTCTGTAAGTCTGCGATAATCTCCGTAGCCCGCCTCTTTAGGGTCGTAACGAGTTCCGTCTTCATAGGTGCTACTTAAGTGATACTTCAACTGAGGTCAAGAGAAACGGAACTCATACCTCGCCTAACGTTGAGGCGAACCGCTCTAAGGAAGGCGCGGCTCCTGCCCCGCAGGAGACGTTCCTGACGAAAGAGTCGGTTCCGACGATTGGTTAGATCGGTCGATTGGCTTACAACTCGAGCTCATCTGCTTT
>CAYPXZ010000013.1:0-80131 GCA_964414785.1 uncultured Opitutaceae bacterium | reverse complement strand
CGGACAGGGACCGACTGGGACAAACAGGGACTGGGTCAAAATGGACAGTGTTTGGACAGTGAGATCCGGCAAAAGTCTGATGTGGTTATGGTTCGTGATTGAGATCATTTGCCAAAACTTTTGGACGTTGCGATCTCGCTAATCCGGAGATGCTCCGCTGTGAATCCCCTTGGTCACTCGACCTCGGAGCCGATGGCGGAATGACTGTCCTCTAAAATGGTTTTCACCAGATCTCCCTCGCCGCAAACGATAATCTTGGCGAACCGTTTGAACCAGCGGCCCGAAGGCACCGTCGGATCGGTATCGAGCCACTTGGCAAGATTCTGCAAATCTTCGATCGGCACGGCCCGTTCACGAACTCTGAGCGCCAGATGCTCGATCGCAGCCCGTGGAACGTTCTTACGCCGAACCTTCGGCATGGCCAAAGAACCCGTCCACCAGTTCCTTTTGGAGACGTTCGCCCTCCTCAGTGGTCTTGGCCTCGACCATCTTCTGCGCAAGGTTTCCCAGTTCGCGGGGGGTAAGCGGGCGCGCTTCAAGCTTCACTGAATAACCGAGTGCTCTGGCCGTTCGCTGAATGGTTTTGAAGGTGGTGGAGGTGTTTTTTACGTCGAGTGCCCGTCGCACGGCGGTGCGCCCGGTGCGCAGTTGCTTGGCGAGTCCCGCCACGGTGACGTGCTTACTCTTCATCGATTTCGCAAGGGTCCGTTTTACATCAAGCAAGTCGGCTAACTCAGCACGGATTGCGGTTGTTTTGGACACGAAACGAGGGTGGTTCATTCTTGAACCATGTCAAGAGCTCGGCAGGGTCTTTGGGCGAAGTTCGGGGAACTGTATGCCCGCTCAAATGATCGCCGGGGCCGAAGACAACAGTATCGTAAGGTGTTCTGATCGTCTTTGCTTGGGAAGATGCCAACAAAAAGGCCCTTGGACTAGGTCCAAAGGCCACAAATTGGGTGCAGGGGCTGGATTTGAACCAGCGACCTTCAGGTTATGAGCCAGCCACCAAAGACTTGAGGCGATAATGAGTTACGACGTTTTAGGGACCCAGCTATGTCCAAAATTACATCGACCGTCGAGGGGAGATTTCACACAGTTTCCTCACGTTTCTGGAGGTTGCCTTTCGATTTACCCGTATCTCGTTGTCTTGCGCCTTCGACACCCAGGCGATGTCGATCGTAACCCGGTAGGGGTCACTCTCCTGAAGGGGCTACGCCTGGCTCTCGACGGGCTCCGGCGAATGCGCCTTGGGCTTACTAGGAAGGTTTGACGGCACCGTGCTCTTCCTAGTTAAGTTCCTAGTGTGAATCTCGCTGAATTATTGCAGCAGGAAGAGGGCAAGACACTGGAGTTCAAAAGGGACCTTTCGTCGCCAGACAAGGTGCTCCAGACGTTGATTGCCTTCGCCAATACTGCCGGAGGGTTGTTGGTGGTGGGCGTCGAGAACCGGAGCAAGCGGGTCCGCGGCATTATCGACCCGTTGCAAGATGAAGAACGACTCGCGAATCTCATCTCCGATCGCGTCGAACCGCGGCTCGTACCTTCTATGGAGATCGCAGTATGGCGATCAGCCCAAGTAATCGCCGTCGAGATCTATCCGAGTCCTAGTCGGCCACATTGGCTCAAGAATCTCGGCCCCGACGGCGGTGTTTTCGTTCGGATCGGCTCAACCAATCGGAAGGCTGATTCCCTCTTGATCCAGGAGATGCGCCGCCTGGCGCGAAACGAAACCTACGATGAATCGCTGCTGGTCCATCTCAACTCGGAAGCACTCGACTTCCGAGTAGCTTCCGAGCTGTTTTCGAGCAGAAAGAAGCTCGACCAAGCTGCCCTCGAAACCCTTCGGGTCCTCACTCGGCATGGGAAAAAACTCGTGCCCACGGTCGGTGGCGTCCTTCTTTTTGGTAAGGAGCCGGAGCGCGAATTCCCCGATGCCTGGATTCAATGCGGTCGCTTTTCCGGGACCGACAAGTCCGTTTTGGCGGATAGCTTGGAATGTCGCGGGATTCTTCCACGCGCCCTGGAATCCGCTTATGAGTTCATTCAGAAGCACGCGCAGGTTTCGGCAAAGATCGGCGGGCTCAAACGCATTGATCTATCGAGCGTTCCGCTGCGGGCCGTTCGCGAATTGCTCGTCAACGCGGTGGTTCATGCCGACTACGCCCAGCAAGGTGCGCCCATCCGCGTTTCGATCTTTTCCGATCGGATTGAAATCGAGAATCCTGGTGTACTCTTGGCAGGGCTGACCGTCGAAGACATCAAGCACGGGGTATCGAAGCTCCGAAATCGCGTTATCGGCCGGGTATTTAAGGAACTGGGTTTCATAGAACAATGGGGCAGTGGCATCCAGCGAGCGACGGGCGAATGCCGGCAGGCTGGATTGCGCGAGCCAAAGTTGGAGGAGATCGCCCTTCGGTTTCGGGCTACGATCTCTCTGATTGCCGATCAGCCAGTGCAGCTAGATGGCGTTACAGCGGCCGTTCGAGAGGCTTTGCTTGAGGCCTCGAGTCACACGGGCTTGTCAACCCACGAGCTGGCCAAGCGAGCTGGCATTTCTCCCCGTGCCATGCGTACGCGCCTGGCGCGGTTGGTGAGCTCTGGGCTGGTTTCGGTTGTCGGGACGAACGCCCGCGACCCTCAACGGAAGTATCATTGGAAGGGCGCCTGATTGTAGGTCCAGGAGCATCCACACTATTAGTGCCGAAAAGAGCGCGGGTCGTGACAAACAAGTGATCGAAAACGGATATAGTTTTTTCCGGGGCATCGATCCTTGTCACAGCTTGGCCCTTATTGGCACTCCTTCAGTACTATGATGCCGTCCGAGAAGTTGCGTCCCCTTGAAACTGCCGACGCGGAACTCGTCGCCCAAGCCCAGTCCGGCGATCGCGACGCCTTCGGTCGGATCGTCGCCCGCTACCAGGCGCTGATCTGCGCCGTGGCCTACAATGCCACGGGCGGCCTGACTCAAAGCGAAGATCTGGCCCAGGACGCCTTTGTCGTCGCCTGGAAGCAGCTCCCCTTCCTGCGCGAGCCCGAGAAACTGCGCTCCTGGCTTTGCGGCATCGTCCGGAACCTCTCCCGCCGGGCCCGCCGCGACGAGAAATTCGAGCCCGTGCTCCGGGCGGAACAACTGGAGGTCGCCGACGAACTGCCCGCCCTAGAGCCCCATCCGCTCGATCAGGCCATTAGCCGGGAGGAGGAAGGCATCCTTTGGCGCCAGCTGGAGGACATCCCCGAAACATACCGCGAACCCCTGATCCTGTATTACCGCCAGCACGCGTCGATTGAGCAGGTGGCCCTGGCGCTGGAGCTGTCCGAAGACGCGGTCCGGCAGCGCCTGTCTCGGGGCCGGAAGCTCCTCCAGGAGCAAGTCCTCGCCTTTGTAGAAAGCGCGCTGAAGAGGACCTCGCCGAAGCCAGCGTTCACACAGCATGTGCTGGCCGCACTGCCGGCTGCGGCCTCCTCCGCCAAAGCGGTGGGCGCGGGCCTGGCCGCTGCCTCGGGATCGGCGGCCAAGGGCGCCTGGGCCGCGGCTGGTCCGCTCGGCAGCGTGTTCGCACTTTTTGGGGGAGCACTGGTGACCCGCAAGGGGATGACCGATGGAGCCAAGTCGCCGCGGGAACAGCAGTTCGTGAATCGGATCGCCTGGGTACAGGCGGCAGTGGTGTTCCCATTTTTGGCGATCGCCTGGATCATTGCGCGGGGCTGGTCTTCCCGATCTCCCTTGGTCCGCGACATGGAGTTTTTTGCCTTCTTTTTCTCCGTCTGGGCTTTTACCACAAGGCTGTGGCGCTGGCGGTCCATCCGGCAGCGCCAAATTCAGATCGAAGACCATACTCTGGACGAAGCCGAATGGAGGCCGCAGCCGCGGGGAGGCGGCGGCCCCAAGCGGCCGCCCGGAGCGCCTCCGTTTTCGGTTCACCTGAAGCGCTCGGTATTTTCCTTTGTCTTTCTCGCGGTTTGGGCCTTCCGGGCCCCCTGGAAGGATCATTTCACACAAGCGCTGGTTGCCTATGTCTGCGTGCCGACGCTGCTTCTGCTGCTCGTGGTGTTGCTGGGTTGGAGGCTGGGATTCCGAAATCGTTCGCGCTATCTGCGGCCCTCTCTCGTTTTTCTGGTGGGATTTCCGGTCACGATCACCTTGTTGGTGATGGACTTCGATTTGTTCACGGCCTGGACCCGGGGTGATGTGTCGATCGAGGCGATCGTCCTAACGAACGCGGCCGTCATCCTAGCATTCGGCGCATGGCCCCGCATTTTCCTGCGGATACCCAAACCGTCGTTGCGGTGAATGACCGCATGATCGCCGCAAAAATTGCAGCAATTGTCGAAGCAACCAAAGAAGGCCGGTGCCGGAGCGTCCACCTCCATGAACCCAGGCGATGGATCTGTTCCAAACCTTCAGGCGACACCCTGAAGGTCGCGCTCTGAACTCCAAAAAAAACTACGTCGCAAACTACGCCACCGATTTCACGAAGTTTCCCGACGCTGCCTGGAGTTTAATTTCGACCGCTTCACATCGTCAGCTTTCCCAACCCCCTGAAACCAAGAAACCTCCAGAGGTTTCCGGAGGTTTCAAATTGGGTGCAGGGGCTGGATTTGAACCAGCGACCTTCAGGTTATGAGCCTGACGAGCTACCAGGCTGCTCCACCCTGCAACAAGGGGAGGGTCACGGTGCTAAGCGCCACGCCTCCTGTCAAATCCTTTCCCTATTTGAGGCGGACCCTCATCTCGGCGTTTCCGGCATCCGGGTCGTCGAGGGCCAGGGTCACCGAGCTCGTCGTCAGGTGCTTGATCCGGATCAGGACGAGCCGCGCCTTCACCTTGGTCGTGAACACTTCGCCCTCCTTGTGAAGCTGCCCATCCACGGTGAGCTCGGTCGTATCCCCCAGGGTGACAACGCCCCCGAAGCGGGTGGCCTCAATTGCATGCTTCAGGAGTGTCGTACCCGTTTCGAGGACTGGCTCGGGTCCCGGGGTCTGTCCGGGCGCCACCACAACTGTGTTCGGGGTGAGGTTGCGGCTGGGAACGCCGCTGTCGCCGCCCGTGATCATGCCATTGATGCGGAAAGGGTTGCCGCTCGCATCGAAGGGAGCGGGCTTGATCCTGTAATGGTAAAGGCCGTCCATCTCGGAACGGATTCGGTGAAACCGGTTCCTCAGGAGGTTGTCCTGCTGGCTCGAGGCCTTGGCTGCCGTGGTCTTGATCACCGAGGGCGGGGCGGCGGGGGCGCGCATCAAGCGCCAGCTCACCGCCCATATGATGAGCAGCAGGACGAGGGCGATCACCTGGTTGCGTTGGCTCTTCATTTCTTGCCGAGCAATTCGACGTCGAAGTCGAGGAGCACGTTGGCGCTGTTGGGCTCGAACCGCCTGTAGGTCAGCGAGGTGACGTTGGAAAGCCGGGGTCCGGTCTCAACCGCGTAGAGGAACGCCGCCGTCTGCTCGTAGGTACCCGTGAGGCGGATCGAGAAGGGGATCCGCTTATAGTAGGACCTCGAACTGGAGATGATCGAGTTGGGTGTGCGCATCTCCGCGATGTGGGCCTTGGTCTGCGACTCGATCTTGTAAAAGTACCAGAGGTTTTCCGCCATGTTGTCCTCGACAACGAGGTTGTCCTCGATCCGGCGGGTGACCTCGCGGGCCGCGGCGAGCTCCTGGCGCACCGACGGCCCGGAGATGAGCGACTGGATGGCCATCTCGGTGTCCTGGGTCACCTGCTTGTGCTCGAGGTCGAGCCACTTCATGTTCGTGTAGATGTACCAGCAGATGGCGCCGCTGATCAGGCAGATCGCCGCGCAGAGGGCGCTAAGGGGATGGCGCCGCACGACGGCGAGCCAATGCATGAGGTCGGCGACGTTCATGGCTCCCGGGGTTTAAGGCGCATGGTGATGGCGTAGCTCATCACCTGGTCGTCCTCGATAGACCGGTCGAGGCCCGTCACGTTGATGGAGCTAAACCGCGGCCCCACCTCGGGGTCGCCGCGCATTTTGTCGAGGAATTCGCCGAGCTGGATGCTCGCGCGCTCTGACGATTCCCTGAGCCGGCCGCGCACGATGAACTTGTTGTCCGCGAAATCTATCGAGTCGACGATCATCCGCTCGGGCAGCGAGTGGCCGAGCTTGGAGATGAACTCCGACATGAGAATGGGGTTCTTCATCTCCGAGTAGGCACTCTCGACCTTCTTGCTCTCGATCTCGTAGAACCTCTGCAGGCGCCGGATCTCGATCACCTCCCAGCGGTCGTCCTCGAGGCGCTGCTCGGCGTCCTCGATCTGGTGCCTGACGGTCAAGTCGGCGTAGGCGTACCAGCCCGTGAAGAGCACCGACGCAAGGGCGAGGGCGCAGGAGATCGCGTACGTGATGAAACGTATGCCGACGACGCTGTCCTCGGGCAGCTCGGCGACCAACCGGCAGTCCACGTGCCAGTGCGGCGCCATCATGAGGCGTTCTCTTGCGCGCGTCATGGGCTTGCGGGGGTGGGTGCCAGCTGGGCCACGAGGGACAGCGGCTGGAGCCATGAGGGGCCGAGCATCGCGTGGCCGGGAGCGTCCAGGCCGACCGAGGGAAGCCATTTGCTGTAGTCAGGAGAGAAATACTCCAGGTCCACGGCGGTGGCGAGTGCCTCCTCAAGCCATGCGAGGCGTTCGGGCAGGTGGGCGCAGAACAGGGCGCCAATCCGCTGGCCGGTCTGCATCTCGAAGTAGTCGACGGCCGGCCGTAGGTGGCGGGAGAGCATCCTGATGAGCCGGCGGCCGTGGTGCTTCAACTCCTCGGTGGGCTGCTCCAGGAGCTTGCGGGCGGCGGCCGAGTCGGGGGCCGAGAGCTCCTTCATCGCGGCCTCCTCGATCGAGAGGAGCCCATGGGGCAGGGGCGGCGGGGTGTGGACCCCGTCCTTTCCGATCAGGTAAAGGTGGGTCTGGTTGCGGTAGATCTCGCAGGCGGCGATCAGGTGGGGGTAGCCGGTCAAGCTCGCATAGCGGGTCAGCCCGCCAAGGAGCACGGGCGTCCCCAGTTCAAGGCGCCTCGGGCGAACGCCCCAATCGCGCAGCCGGACCTGCGCCTCGCGCGCGGCCGACCACGGGACGCCGAGGTAGAGGGCCGTTCGGGAATTCGACTCGACGGTCAGGGGCATGCCGTCGCTTGGGTTGAGCGCGGCCACATGCCAGGCCTTTGCCGAGACGATTTTCGCCTGCTCGGCGATCGTGTTGAAGAGGAACTCCCGGTCGCCCAGCCTGCGGGCGTTGATGGCGTCGCGCTGGAAAATGCGCTCCGACGGGTGGAATCCGCAGTACGCCGATACGAACCTCCCGGCCCGGTCCCCGAAATTGACGTCGAGCCACCGTGCCACCGAACCGGTGTCGGACGCCGAGACCTCCGCGAACGTGTCGACGGTCAATGGCCGCACATCCAGGCGCCCCAATCGGGCCAGTTGCACACAGTGGTCCGTGAGATTTATCAGAACACCGTGGCGTTCCTTGCGTTTGAACATGCGCAACTTATTAGGCAACAGCACCCCGTACCTGTCAATCGGCGTCAGAACCCCCGGGTCGGGCCTAGGGCACCGACGCGGTCATGCTGCTGAACCCCGCCGGCGCGCTCAGATAGTCGAACGCAGACCCGCTCTGAAGCGGAATGGCGCTCGTGTAGGACGGCATCGGGGAACGCAGGGCGAGATCGTAGTGGAACGTGGGGGAGTTGGTGAACGAAACCGACGAACCGACGATCGAACCGTAGATCGTGGGGCTGGTTGCGGTAACCGCGATGGGCATGTACGGGAAATAGATCACACCGTAGAAGGGCGTGTTGGTGGAGATCGTGGCCGTGCTCCAGTAGTTGGTCGTGTCCAGGATCGAGACCTTCTTGGGCAGGGGAAAGGCGTTGGTGTTCGTGATCCCGTTGCCGCCCAGGTTCAGGTTTCCGTATTCGATGAAGATCTGGAGGGAGGCCTGCGGCGTCGTCAGCCTGATCTGCGAGGTTCCCGATATTGTGACGTCCCCGTAGCAGATGAGCACGACCGGACCCTGGATGGTGACGATCTGTCCACTCGTCAGGTAGACGCCGCTGCCCGCCGAGTAGACCTTGGGGACGGTCGCCAACGTGCTACCCAGCGTGCACGTCCTATTGAGCGTGTAGCCGTCCGTGGTCGCGGCACCGGGGAGGCTCGACCAGCTTGTGGGCAGATTCTCAAGGACCATGGGTTGGTAGGGCACCGGGCTGGTGACAAGGCGGCTCGAGTCGATGGAGGTCCCCGTGGGGGTCAGGGGGCCGATCAACTTCCCGCTGGTGCTGTAGGAGAGCCAGTTCGTGGTGCCCGGGTAGTAGGGATTGTATCCGACGGCGTAGCCATGCACGACCGCGTTGCCCAGGCGGACGGTAGCCGACGAGGTCGAGCTGTCCTGGGAGAGCACTACCGCGGAGTAGCCTGAGTTCACGTAGGTCGTACTCGTGACGGCGGTATTATTGTAATTGACGTAAGCAGTGCCGGTGCCCGTTCCCGGACCCGTTGCGGTGAAAACCGTGCCAACGTTATTCGACGCCGCGCCGATCAAGGTCCAGTTTGTGGTGCCTACCGAGATGATCTGGCAAACGGATCCATTCACCAAGGCGGTCGCCGCCTGGACCGAGTCGTAGCTGTCCACCGTGCCCGCGGAACGGAATCGGACCGTGCCGGTCATGGCGGCCACCGCGTTGACGAACACCGGGCCGGCGCCGGTCGAAGGGCTGGCGGGGGCCGTATAGTTAACGGTGGACGAGGTTGTGGTCGGGGCCGCATTGCCCGCGTAGGAGGGGAGCGTGAACGTCGCCTGCGCCCTAACCGACGGGGAGGTCGTGTTGTAGTTCTGAATCGTTATGGCCACCTGGCCGGTCATCCCGCTGCCGTAATTGAGCGGCGTCGGGCTTGTGCTGGTGAGCACGAGGCCGGAACTGGTCATGGTCATGGTCTGCGTCGCCGTGCTCCCGGACAATGTCCAGTTGTTCCAGTCACTGTTGTTGTAGGCGTAGAGCGCCTTCTCGACGCCCGTCTCGGCAAGTTCCGACGTGTGCATGAGCGCGATGCTTCGCGTGCTCATCGTGAGCGAGGTGTAGCAGAGCGCGAGGTAGCTCGAGAGGCTGATGGCGAACACCATGGCCAGGCAAAGCGCCGCCAGCATGGCGGCGCCGCGCTGGCTTTTCGGCAGGGGCTGTCTGGTCGGCAGGGGCTGTCTGGAGCGGAGGCTCATGGTGCGGTCGGATCCTGAAGGAAGCCTTTATTCTTCAGGATTACCGTTGGCGAGACCACAGTATAGTTGGATTGGGCTCCCGTGGAGGCGACCCCCGCCGTGGCCGTGTAGGTCATATATACTTGTTTGATATCCACTTGTGGCGTCGACGGCGCGGAAGAGGGAAGGGTTATCGCGTTGCCCGTGAGGTCGTAGCAACCGACGCCGAATGACGATAGGTTAGTGAGGAGCGTCAGGGTTGCGCCCGATCCGACCTGGCGCGTGAGCTTTCCTTGTCCCGAGCCGCCCGACCAGTCGCAGGCGTAATAGACCGTGCCCAGCGAGGGCACGGCCAGGGTCATCCGGTTCCCCGTGGTGGTCGCCCCCGGGTTCTGGGCGGTTATCGACGTCGCCGACGACACATCCCTTGCGAACCAGTAGAGGGCGAGCCGGGTCCGGGATTCGAGTCCCTCGGCGTTGATCTGCCGGGCAAGGCCGCGGCCGAGAAAAATGTAGGCCGAGAGTACCCCTGCGAAGACAAAGGAGGAGATCAGGGTCACCATCATCACCTCGAGCAGGGTGAACCCACCCGCGCTTCGGGTGGGGGACCTATGACCTCTGAAAGACTTGGTAGAGACCATTATAGCCGACGTAGGTCGTGCTGGTTCGTGAGTAGGAGCGGCCGGTCACGCCCTTCCAGGTGATCGTGAACGTCACCTGCAGCAGGAGGGGCGTGCTCGCATAGGCGGTCGGATTTGGATTCGTCTGGCTCGGCTTCACGCACGCGACGGTCCGCGTCAGCGTGAAGATGTTGGCCACCTGGGGATAGTTGGCGATGAAGGTTGCCAGCGACGGGTCGGTGGAAGAGGTCAGCGTCGTCGGGCCCGCGGCGTACCCGCTGCCGATGGCCGTGCCCGTGGTCGAGTACCCGGACACCGTGGGCCAGCTCTGCAGCCGCAGCTGGTCGATCTCGCTGTGGAGAATTTGCGCCGCGAGCGTCTGCTTGCGCGAGAGGTCGAGCATCTGCGTCCCGGACTCGATCACGCCGATCATCCCGACGAGCGTCAGCGCCAGCACGGTGGCAGCCAATGCCACCTCCATGATGGTGAAGCCTCGGGTCGACGTTGATTTTCGGATATCGCGCAATATGGGGACCTTCGACTATCAGCGTCGGACGGGCCTGAAAGTGAAGCTGATTTGGTACGGATTTGAAGCCAACCGAAATGTGTCCGTGGTAAAGGCGATTCCGGGGCACGCAAAGGGTGGGGTGGGCTCGCAGGAACCGGACCCCGTGATCAGCTTGTCGCATGGGAAAACACTACAATGAGTTCCTGACGGAAGTTAATGTGTATTAATACGTAGCCCGGAGGCGTTCCCGGCCGGCCAACCTCCCCCCGATGGGCAGCTTCCTTAATCGAACACTTCGCGCTTGCAAGCCGGCGCCGAAGACACTGTTTTGGACCTTCCGTCAGTATAAACCAACAACGTCAACGTCAGTAACATCGATCGCAAGGCGGCCCTTTTGGCCGACCTGTGTACCGACAGATACATCAGATCAACATGAGCATCAGCATCACACCTAAGGACCTGCTGGACGCAGGCGTCCACTTCGGGCACCAGACCAAGCGCTGGAATCCCCGTTCGAAGCCCTTCATCTTCGACCATCGCCAGGGGGTCACGATCATCGACCTCGCCAAGACCTTCGACAACCTGGAGAAGGCCTGCGCTTTCATCGAGAACACCGTGGCGAACGGCGGCAACGTCCTTCTCGTCGGTACCAAGCGCCAGGCCAAGGACCTCGTCCGCGAGGCGGCGGCCGCGACCGGAATGCCCTTCTCGGTGGACCGCTGGCTCGGTGGCACGCTCACCAATTACGAGACCGTCAAGAAGTCCATCGCCAAGTACAAGAAGTACCAGGCCATGGAGACGAGCGGCGAGATGTCCAAGCTCCCCCGCAAGGAGGAGTCGGCGATCAAGCGCGAGATGAGCCGCATGCAGCGCAATTTCAACGGAATCGCGGAGATGGGCGGGCTGCCCTCTGCGCTGTTCATCGTCGACGTCGGGCACGAGGCGATCGCGGTTGCCGAAGCCGCCCGCTGCGGGATCCCCTCGATCGCGCTCGTCGACACCAACTCGGACCCGTCCCTGGTGACCTACCCGATCCCCGGCAACGACGACGCCGTGAAGTCGATCCGCATCATCGTTGAGACGATCGTGGCCGCCATCCAGGCGGGACTCTCCCAGCGCGATTCCCGCCGGGCCCAGCGCGGCGCCGACGCCAAGGCCGCCGCCCAGGCCGCGAGCGAGCCGGCTGCGCCCGTCGCCGCGCCCGTCGAGGGCGAGATAGACCTCTCCAAGATCGACATCCCGATCGAGCTGACCACCGCCGAGGCCGACGCAGCCACGTCGCGCAAGATCGCACGCACCCGCAAGGCGCCGGTGAAGGCTGAATGATATGAGCACTCCCATCACTGCCAAAATGGTCAATGACCTGCGCGGCCAGACCGGCGCCGGGCTTCTCGACTGCAAGAAGGCTCTCACGGAGTCCAACGGCAACGTCGAGGAGGCGATCACGATCCTGCGCAAGAAGGGCGCCGCGTCCGCAGCCAAGAAGGCGGACCGCATGACCAAGGAGGGCCTGATCGAGAGCTACATTCACGTCGGCGGGAAGGTCGGCGTCCTCATTGAGGTCAACTGCGAGACGGACTTCGTCGCGCGAAACGACGAGTTCAAGACCTTCGTCCGGGACCTCTGCCTGCAGATCGCAGCCGCGAGCCCGCTCTACGTTTCCCGGGACCAGGTCCCGGAGGCCGAGCTCGCCAAGGAGCGCGAGATCGCCGCCGCCCAGGTCCAGGGCAAGCCGCCCGCCGCCGTCCAGAAGATCGTGGAGGGCAAGCTCGAGAAGTACTACTCGACCGTATGCCTGCTCGACCAGTCGTTCGTGAAACTCGCGGAGAAGTCGGTGAAGGACCTCATCACCGAGACGATCGCGAAGACCGGCGAGAACATCCAGGTCCGCAGGTTTGTCAGGTTCCAGCTCGGCTCCTAAAGATCCGGCTGGGATCACTCCCATGACCGTCACCCGTGTTCAGGTGGTCTCGCGCGGGCTGCGCAACCGCTGCCCCAACTGCGGGGGGGGCCACCTTTTCCGGAAGGGATCGATGTTTGACCTGAACAAGGCGTGCCCCGACTGCGGCCTGCGCCTGGAGAGGGACGAGGGATTCTTTATCGGGTCCATGTCGCTCAACTACGGGGTCACCCTCGTCTGCTTCCTGACGCCGGTCATGGTGCTGGCCTACGAGGGGGTCATCGGAACGACCGCTGCGATTGCCCTGGCGGGCGTCGGATCCGTGGGGTTTCCGGTCCTCTTCTACCGCTCTTCGCGCAGCTGGTGGCTCATGCAGTACTACCTCTTGTTTCCGCTGCACCTTCCGGCGAACAAGGGGACCGGCCAGGCTGCAGCCGGGGACGAGAACGACTGACCCGCGGCCGCCTGCGCCCCCGGAAGGCCGCCTTGCCTATTGCGGGACGGGAGTGCGAATCGCCTTTTCTTGGACCGCCCGCGGCGCCAACATGAAACAGCAAGGATGAAACAGCGCATCAAGAGAATCATCTATTCGATTCCTCTTTTTGGAGATGCCGTAAAGGCTTGGTCAGCCAAGCGATTCCAGCGGTCTCAGATCAGGGAATGGGAAGCGCAGGGCCGGCCTCCCCCTCCTCCACACGGGGTGAAGCAGAGGATACTGAGAGGTTATGCGAAGAAATACGGCCTGCGGGTCCTCGTGGAAACAGGGACCTACATGGGAGACATGATCGAGGCCCTGAAAAGGGAGTTTGATGAAGTCTACTCGATCGAGCTCAGCCGCGAGTTGCACGAGAATGCGAAGAGACGGTTTGAAGGGGACAGGCACGTGACGCTTCTCTGTGGGGACAGCGCTATCGAGCTCGAGAAGCTGGTGAAGCGGATCGATAGGCCCGCGCTATTCTGGCTCGACGGCCATTATTCTTCCGGGGTGACCGCGAAGGCGGACAAGGAGACTCCCATCATGGAAGAATTGAACCACCTGCTCGCGGCGCCGGACCTCGGGCACGTCATCCTCATCGACGACGCCCGGAGTTTCGGCTCGTTCAAGGACTATCCGACAATCGAGGAGGTGCGGACCCTTGTCATGTCAAAGCGGGACAACGTGGATTTCGCCGTTGAGACCGATATTATCCGGATAGTGCCGAAGGCCTGACCCGCGGCGGGCGCGGCTTTGCGGCCCAACCGCAACTGCGGACCCCCGAGCATGGGCCGGGAGGTTGGCCGGCGCCCATTCCGGCACGCCGCTTGGGCTCCTTTGGGGAACCACAACCATCCCTCTTGACCTCGTCCACGAATGCGGGCATTCAGGTCGACTTTCCGCTCGTGGGAGCACCGGAAGGAGAGGTGGCAGAGTGGTCGATTGCGCCTGACTCGAAATCAGGTGTGCCGAAAGGTACCGGGGGTTCGAATCCCTCCCTCTCCGCCACTTAGCCACGGCGCGCCGACGCAGGCGGCGCCGTTCGCGATTCGCCGCCGGGACGAATCTGTGTAGGGTAGGCAGGCCACGATGCCCGAGCAAACCGACCACCTACCCCCATGCGCCGGCTGCGGCCGATGCTGCCACCTTGTCGTCGAGCTCATTTCGGGCGTCGACGACGTCCCCGAGGGCCTTGTCGTCGAGCACGACGGCGTCCGATGCATGGAGCAGCGCGGCGACGGCGCGTGCGTCGCACTGGATCCCGTCTCGCTGCTGTGCACGATCTACGAGCGGCGGCCGGACACCTGCCGCCGGCTCGAGCGCGCGGGATCCCTGTGCCGGATGGCCGTGGCCCGATATGCGCCGTCGCCCGCCTCCCTTCCCGGGGCCGGCCGCGCCGGCATTCTCGCCGGTACCGGGGTCGTCCCGGCCTGATGAGCCCGAGGCCGGGGTAGCGCGGAAGGGGCTTTGGGGAGCCGGGAACCGGCTTTGACGCGGACCAATTCACTTTGCTTTCCCTTCGGAAAGCGGCGAGATTCGCCGACCCCGTGGGCCCGGCCCGGACAAGCATGCCAAAACAAGACCCACAAAGCGCCAGGATCACCGCCCCGTCGGTGCTGAGTCGGCTCCTCGGGTGGTGCCGTGCCTGGATCTTCTCGCGGGTGAGGCCTTCAGAGGAGGAGGAGCGCCGGGCCAACAACGGGCGCATGTTCTCGGACTTCCACGAGCAGGAGCGGATGCTCGCCGACCGGCGCCGCATGGACTTCTACCACGCGGCGATCGCCCGCCACATCCAGCCCGGCGACCGGGTGGTGGACCTGGGAACGGGAACCGGGATCCTGGCGGCCTTCGCGGCCCGCCGCGGGGCTGCGCATGTCTACGCCATCGACCATTCCGACATCCTGGCACATGCACGCACGCTCGCGGCCGCGAACCGGATAGAAAACGTGGAATTCGTGGCGACGCACAGCACGCAGTTCACGACCGAGGAGCCGGTCGACGTGATCCTTCACGAGCAGATGGGGGACTGCCTCTTTGACGAGGCGATGGTCGCAAACGTCACGGACCTGCGCGACAGGATCCTAAGGCCCGGCGGCCTGATCCTTCCGAGCGTCTTCGAATTCTACTGCGAGCCGATCAAGGTGAGGGACGATCGCCTGGTCCCGTTCATCTGGGAGCTCAGCGTGCACGGGTATGATTTCTCGGCGCTGGAGAGAAGCCGGCCCCAGAGGCCGGGCTACTACCACCTGGTCAGCAGCGACCTGAGCCTGGTCGAGCACTTCCTGGGCGAGCCGGAACCCGTGCTGTCGATCGACCTGCACACCGTCAAGGAGGCGGACCTGCCAAAGGAGGTCGTCTTCACCCGCAAGGTTGTGAACGCGGGGAGGCTCGACGGCTACGCGGTATATTTCCGCGCCCTTGTCGACGGCGACCTTTCGCTCGGCTCCGGCCCCCTCGACCCCCACCGGGCGCCGCATTGGGGGTACAGGATCCTGCGGACGGACCGCGACCAATTCGAAGTGGGCGACGAGATCGAGGTGCGCCTCTCCGTCGAAAGCTGGCCCGACCTCGACTCGTGGCGCTGGAGCCACGTGAGGCGCTCCCCGGCGGAAAAGGGATTGGCAGGCGCCGTCCCTGACGGTGCCGCCTAGCGGCTGCCGGGCGCCCCGGGAAGCCGCCTGCCGAGGACAAGGCAGATGCCGCTGAAGGAGAGCGCCTCGCACACGCTCGTCCATTCGTTTCCGTGCCCGCTGACCGGATCGGCGACGGCCCTGGGGATGTGAAGGACGAGCAGCCAGATGAAGATGATCGAGCCAAGGAGGTTCGCGGCGAGGCGCGCCCGGACGTTGAGGGCCATCCCCGCTCCCGCTGCGACCAGTGCCGCACCGCAGAAATAGGTCCAGAACAGGTGCCAGGGGATCCACGAGGGCACGAGATCCGCGACAAAGGCCGCATAGAGGAAATGCTCCACGCCGAATATCGCCACAGTCAGGGCCATGGCATAGCAGCCGAAGGAGACAAAGGGCCGGTCCCAGGGGTTAGCCTCGGGTGAGGGGGACGCCGCGACGGCAAACGCACCCCCGGAGAGGGTCAGGGCCTTCAGGGTGTTGTTCCAGGCCCCCAGGGAGCCCATTGCCGTGGCCGCCTGGTTGGGGATGTCGACCAGGAGGATGAGGACGAGGAGCGCAGACCCGAGCACGGTGGCGTAGGAGCGGGTCCGCCACCCTGCGCATATCGCGGCCCCCGCGGCGATCAGCCCGAGCGAGCATGAGTAGAACCAGAAAGGCCGCCAGGGGGCCCACGCCGGAAATGAGGGCAGGATCACGGCCACGAAATCGGCGTTGACCAGATGCTGGACGCCGATTGCCGCCATTCCCGCGCCGTAGAAGGCGCACCCGAATCGCTCAATTCGTTGCTCGAAGGCGGTATTCACGCTGCGGATGGACTTGCGGGGCCAACGGGATGTGGATTAGGCAGGGTCATGGGGCGAGGGAGCAGGGGGAATCCAAGCAGGAAACACCGGCGTCGACCGGCCCCCTTCACCTATCTTTCGGCATGGGACGCCTGGGGAGACATTGAAGGGGAGGGGCGGTGTCTGGTGTTATACAAGGCAGATCCATCATGACCATGAAATGCCTCCGTTTCCCGATCCTGTGCGCGGCTACCCTCCTCGTCGCGCAGCCGTTGGCCGCCCAGATGGGTGAACCCACCTACGTCCCGGTGAAGATCGACCAGACCGAGAGCCCGGTGTACCCCCAGACCTTGGTCAACATCGGGATCAAGAGCGGCGCCGCGAGCATTGCGGTGGCCATCGACGACACGGGCAAGATGGCGGACTACGTGGTGACGGCATACAGCCACCCGGGCTTTGCCGACAGCGCCATAGCAGCCCTTAAAAAGTGGAAGTTTGAGCCGGCCCGCGTGCACGGTTCGCCGCGCAACGCCAAGGCGGACCTCACGTTCAGGTTTGAGGTAGAGGGCGTGGTGGTGGTGAGCATGACGCCGATGACCTATTCGGAACTCCTGCGTTTCAAGATATTCCCGAACTCCATGGCCTACAGTGCCTGCACCCTCGGCCAGCTTGACCGGATCCCGACGCCAAAGAAGGTCGTAAAGCCGGTCTACCCGAACGCGCTCGCGCTCAGCAGCCGAGGGGGCCGCGTGTCCGTCGACTTCTACATCGATGAGCAGGGCCACGTCAGGATTCCGAGCGTCAGCAAGGAGACGAACGAGGCGAACCAGGAACTCGCGGCCATCGCCGTGACGACGGTCGCCCAGTGGGAGTTTGAACCTCCGCTGTCGAGGGGTAAGCCCGTGCTCGTCCTGGCGAGACAGGACTTTGACTTCAAGCCGGCGGAGCCGGCGAAGAGCCAGGATCCCGCCCAGAGCGGCGGGACGACCGGGGCCTCGGACAGCCGGATCGGTCAACCCCGTGCAACCCGCGGCGCCGAAGAGAGCCCGTTCGGCCCCCTCGGACTTCCGTTCCTGCCGGTGGCAGCCTCGGGCGGACCGACCGTGACCAAGGGCTATACCATGGTCTCGGCCCATTCCTATGGCGGGTACACGCGCGAGGCGCAGGCCGACGGCTCCTTTGCCCCCGAGACCTACGCCCTGGGCAACGGCTCGAGGTGGGACATCTGCATGGCGGACCCGACCATCGACAACATGACTTTCGAGCAGGTCGCCCAGAATATCGCGGGGCCCCTCTCCGACCAGAACTACCTTCCTGCGCGGGACCCGAGCAGGACGAACCTGCTGATCGTGGTGTACTGGGGGACGACGAGCGGATCGATGCAGGCCCCGGGGTTCTCGATGCCTTACACGGTGGTCTCGACGCGCGGGTCGTCCGGCATGGCGAGGAACCCTACGTATTCCAGCACGACCGAGACCCTGCCGATCGGAGGCCTGGCCCAGAGCTCCAACGACATGAGGAATGCGCGCATGCTCGGGTTTGATTTCCCCAACAAGTCCCTCTCGTTCAAGTTCGACGCGATGAACATGCTCGAGGAGATCGAATCGAACCGCTACTTCGTCGGCCTGGTGGCCTATGACTTCCAGCTCCTATGGAGGCAGAACGTGCGCAAGGTGCTCTGGGTAACAAGGTTCAGCATCCTGGAACACCGCAACGAGTTCGACAGGTCCCTTCCGGAAATCACCAAGTACGCCTCCCAGTTCTTCGGCCAGGACAGCCACGGCTTCGTGGTGAAGCGCCTGAGGGAGGGACACGTCGACGTGGGTCCCTTGAGCGCGGTCGGCAACCGCGACTTGCCCTAGGCGCCGTCCGTGAACCGGGCCAGCTCGGTCCGCAGCAGCCGGCGCGCCCGGTACAGTCGGGTCTCAACCCCGCGCTCGGTGCAGCCAGAGATCACCGCGATCTGCCTGTACGAGAGGTGCTCGTAGTGGTGCAGGAGCACCGAGACCTTGAGGTCGTGCGGGAGCGCCTCGATCGCCGCCTTGAGCGCGTCGAGTGACTCGTCACGGGCCAGGGCCGCGTCGGGGCTCTCGTCGAGGGACGCCGGATCCGGGATGACCTCCTGGGAGTAACCCGTGGAGCTTGATCCATTCACCGGGGCGCCGAAGGCGACGGTCGGGTGCCTACGCTTCCAGCGGTGGTGGTTGTGGCAGAGGTTGGACAGCGTCGTGAAGAGCCATGCCGGGAGGTTGGTGTCGGGCCTCAGGTTGGCCCTGCGTCCGTAAAGCCTGACAAAGGTCTCGGCCACAAGGTCCTGCGCGTCCGCCGAGTTCTGGACGTAGCGGTACGCGAACGCGAGGAGGGGGCGCTGCCACCTGGCGATCAGCCGGTTAAGGGCCGCGGCATCGCCCCGCTGCAGCTCGAGCAGGTTCTCACGATCAGTGACAGGGTCGGTGGACACGACGCGCGGGGCTGCGCTCAGTTGTTCGACGGGTTCGCTTGGGAGGTTGTTGCCGCCACCATTCCTAAGTACTGCTCGCGCTGCCTCGCGGTCATCTCGCCGGCGGCGGCCATCACGAGTCTGCGCGTCGAATCGAGGCATTCGCGATCGATGTTGCGGCGCACCTCGACGAACCGGGCGAACTCGATGAAGTCCACGCGGTCGGAGGTGCGGCGCGTGTTCTCGAACGCCACGAACTCCGCCTGCATCCGCGCGACCTGGGCCGCGAGGGCGCGCAGGCGCGGGCTCGACTCTTCGTGCAGCTCCTTGATGCGCGCGAACTGGGCGTCGCTCAGCTGGAGCTCGGACTTCATCCACGCGAGCTGGCCGTCGAGGGAGCTGGCATCGTAGGGCTTGTGGATCCTGAAATAGACGACGTGCGACGCCACGCCGACCGCCAGGCCAAGGAGGAGAACGAGGACGCCGGTTTTCATGGTGTCTTGGCGATCGGGTTCGCCTTCAAGAGGGGATCGATCAGCTGGAGGTAGCTTCGGGCCAAGAGGGCGCTCTGCTCGCGCTGCTGGCGGTTGACCCGGACCTCGGCCAGGAAGAGCCCGAGGAGGGCGCAGCAGGTGACGAAGAGGGCCGCGAAGGGGGGGCGCGAGAGCCATGCGTCGATGTCAGCCCAGATGGCGCCGATCCCGCGCGGGCGCTTTTCCTCCTCGGCGATGCGCCGCCACACCTCCGGCGCCAGGTTCGGGGCGGGGCCTCTTGGCTCCGTCCAGCGGTCGAGCAACGGGTCCAGCGGATCGGATGTGTTCTGCATGGGAATTGGGTGGGTAGAGCTAGCAATTCGCATAACACCAACGGCGTGCGAAGTCCTTCAAATTTTTTGACGGAGGTCCGGACCAGGAAGGGCCCCGAACTCGGCTTCCACAACGAGTTGCTTGAGCCCGGCGCCAACCTCGATATCTACGTAGGGTGCGCGGATGCGCCGAGCGAAGGCAGCTCCCGGGCCTCCCGCGCGAAAGTCCCCTTGAAACCCAACCAGGCCATGGCCCCCGATTCCCTGGCGATCCGCCGATGACCGCCGGGCACCTCCTGCTCGCCGCGGCCGCAGGCACGCTCACCGGCGCCGTCGCCGGTCGGCGCGCCCCGCGCGTGTGGCTTGCGATGACGGTTGCCGGTGCCGCCGCGGCGCTCGCGGCCGCGGTCTGGGTCCTCTCCGGCGGCCCGGAATGGGACTGGCGGAGCGGGTTTCCCGTCGGCGGCGAGCCGCTCCACTTCCGGCTGGACGCGATCAGCTCGCTGTTCCTCGCTCTCCTGTGCGTCGTCGGCGCGGCCGGCGCCGTGTATTCGCGCGAGTACTGGCCCGATAGCGCCCACCCCCGGTCCGCGCGGGCGGGCCGCATGTGGTGGAGCCTGCTGCTGCTCAGCGTCGGCGTCGTGCTGCTGGCCTCCGACGGGCTGCACTTCCTGATCGCCTGGGAGCTGCTGACCGTGAGCAGCTACTTCCTCATCACCCTGGACCGCCAGAGGGCCGAGGTGCGCGCGGCGGGTTGGCTTTACCTCGGGGCATCGCACGCGGCGACCCTATGCCTTTTCGCCTACTTCACCGCAATCGCGGCGAGAACGGGAGGCTGGGACCTCGGGCCCATGCACGGGCGTCCGGAATTGGCGCCGCTTTTCTGGCTGGCACTCTTTGGCTTCGGAGTGAAGGCGGGCCTCTTTCCCTTGCACGTCTGGCTGCCCTCCGCGCACGCGAACGCGCCGAGCCACGTCTCGGCCATCATGTCCGGCGTCACGATTAAGGTGGGGATCTACGGGCTCGTGCGCTTCAGCGGGTGGATGCCGGTGCCCCCCGGGGCGGGATGGATGGTGGCGGTCCTCGGGGTCGTCAGCGCCGTGCTGGGGGTCGCGTTTGCGCTGGGCCAGCACGACCTGAAGAGGCTTCTCGCCTACCACAGCGTGGAGAACATCGGCATCATCCTAATCGGCCTCGGCTTTGCCCTTGTCGCCGCGGAGCACGGCAATGCCGCGTGGGGATTCCTGGCCCTGGCCGGCGGACTCCTGCACGTCTGGAACCACGGGTTGTTCAAGTCCCTTCTCTTCCTCGGCGCCGGTTCGGTGCTCCACGCCACGGGCACCCGGGAGATGAGCCGCCTGGGAGGGCTCTGGCGCGCCATGCCGTGGACGGCCGGGCTCTTCGCGCTCGGGGCCGCCGCCATTTGCGGTCTTCCCCCCCTCAACGGGTTCGTCAGCGAATGGCTCGTTTTCCTGGGGCTCTTTGACGCCGTCAACACCCCGGGAGGCGTCGCCCTGGCCTCCATACCTGCCCTGGTGCTGCTCGGCATGACGGGGGCCCTCGCGCTCGCCTGCTTCATCAAGGTGTGCGGAGTGGTCTTCCTTGGGCAGGCGCGCACGGGCGCCGCGGAGCGCGCCGTCGAGTGCGGCCTCTTCATGCGGGCGCCCATGGTCGCACTCGCGTCGGCCTGCGTCGTGATCGGCTTTGCTCCGGCCTTCTTCTTCATCGCGGTCGCGCGGGCCGCCAAGCAGTGGAATCCCGCCTGGGCGGATCTCGGGGGGCCGGTGTCGATCGCCACCTTGGGCTATGCCGACGTTTCGCTTGTCGTCCTGGGAGCCCTGGCTGCGGTGCTTCTCTGGCGCAAGGTGGGAAGCCGCGGCGTCCGCCTTGGCCCCACATGGGACTGCGGCTACGCCGCGCCGACGGCTCGCATGCAGTACACGGGCGGCTCATTTGCGGGAATCATCAACGAGTGGTTCGACTGGATCGTCCGGCCGACGCGCCACGCGAACCTTCCCGTTACGGCATTCCCCGCCACCGCGAGCTTCGAGGAGCACGCACCGGAGACGGTTCTCGAGCACGTGGTGGAACCCGCCGGTTATGTGGTCATTAAGATTTCTAACTTTGTTCGGAGGCTCCAGCACGGGCGCGTCCAGGCCTATCTGCTCTATATTGTTGTTGGCCTTGCAGCTCTGGCGGCATTCGTGCTCTCGGGGGATGCACGTTGAGTGCAATCCCCGCACGGCGGACGCAGAAAGATGTTCGCCTATAGGCGGGGCGATCTGGCAATGTCCCCGGTTCGGAAATGTACCTAAACCTCATCCAGATTGCTGAGTCATTCGGTGTCTCGGAAAAGGTCGTTGAGGAATGGATCCGGCGTGAGGGGCTCCCGCACACCCCCGACCGCGGACGCCTCCTTTTCGACCGCGCTCAGGTCGCCGATTGGGCCGCGGTGAGGGGATTGGCTGCAAAGGCGGGGTTTCTCGCTCCCGTGACGCCCGCCTTTGCCACGGGAGTCTCGCTCGAGGGGATGCTGCGCACCGGGGGTGTCTGGCGGGGGGTGCCGGCTGCGGGATTCCTGGAGGTGCTTGTCAAGGTTGTCTCGGCCCTGCCGGCCACGTCGCAGCCCCTTCGCCAGTTCATCATCCAGGGCCTGCGCGCCAGGGGTGGGGTCAACATTGCCCCGGTCGGCGGCGGCATCGCCCTGCCTCATCCGAGTGCGCGAATCGCGCTGGGTCGCGAATCCGGCACGGTGGCGCTCGTGCTCCTGGACGACCCGCTGACCTTTGCGGAGCCGCCGGCGGATTCCGTGCCGATCACGCGCCTGTTCTTCTTCATCGCCCCGTCACCGCGAGCCCACCTTGACCTCCTCGGGCGCCTTAGCCGCAGCCTGGCCCGCGGGCCGCTGCGAGACCTTGTCGTTCGCGGCGCCCCGGACGACGAGATCCTCAAGGCCGCGGCCGATGCGGACAGGGCGGCTCCCGGCGCCAAGGGCGGGGACGCGACGTGACGCCGGGAAGACTGCTGCTGTTTGCCGCCCTTGGCCTCGTATCGGGCGCGGCGCTTGGCGCCAGGCACCCCCGGGTCTGGCTTGCGCTCACCCTGGCGGCGGCCGCCGCCGCATTGGGCGCCGCGTTGCCCCTGCTTGTCGGCCTCGCGCCGGCGCAATGGGAGTGCAGGAGCGCCTTCCCGGTCGGCGGGGAGCGGGTCCATTTGCGCCTGGACGGCCTTAGCGCTCTCTTCCTTGTGATCGTCGCCTTCGTCGGCGGGGCGAGCGCGGTCTATTGCCGCGAGTACTGGTCGGACGAGGACCACCCCGCCTCGGCCCCGGGCGGGCGGCTCTGGATGAGCTGCCTCCTCTTGGCCATGGGCCTTGTCCTCGTCTGCTCGAACGGGCTGCACTTCCTGATCGCCTGGGAGCTCTTCACGATCAGCGCGTACTTCCTGATCACCCTGGACCGGGCAAGCCGCGCCTCCCGCTCGGCGGGCTGGCTCTATCTGGCGGCCTCGCACGGGGGGGCGATGCTCCTTCTCGCCTTCTTTGCGGCGCTCGCCGCCCGGACGGGCAGCTGGGACCTGGGTCCCATGGTGGAGCGCGCGGAACTGGCGCCCCTGTTCTGGCTCGCCCTCTTCGGCTTTGGCGTGAAGGGAGGCGTCTTCCCGCTGCACGTGTGGCTTCCTTCGGCCCACGCGAACGCGCCGAGCCACGTGTCGGCGCTCATGTCGGGCGTCGCGGTCAACATGGGCCTGTACGGCGTGCTGCGCTTCAGCGGCTGGCTTCCGGTTCCCTCCGCCGCCGGGTGGGCCGTCCTGGGCCTGGGGGCCGCGGGGGCGCTCTTCGGCATCGCACTCGCGTTCGTACAGACCGACCTCAAGCGGGTCCTGGCCTACTGCACGGTGGAGAACGTGGGCATCATCCTCATCGGGTTCGGGGGGGCCCTGGTCGGCGCGTCCCACGGCGACGCCCCTTGGGGGCGGCTCGTCCTAGCGGGGGCCCTCCTTCACATTTGGAACCACAGCCTGTTCAAGTCGCTGCTCTTCCTCGGCGCCGGATCGGTGCTGCACGCCACGGGCACCCGGGAAATGAGCCGTCTGGGCGGGCTCTGGCGCGCCATGCCCTGGACGGCGGGGCTCTTCGCCCTGGGAGCGGTCGCGGTATCGGGCCTGCCTCCCCTGAACGGCTTCGTCAGCGAATGGCTCATCTATCTGGGGCTCTTCGACGCCGCGGCCGGCCGGGGATCCGGGGCCTGGATGCTGATGCCCGCGGCGCTCGCGATGGGGCTGTGCGGGGCGCTGGCGCTTGCGACCTTCGTCAAGGCGGGAGCCACGGTGTTCCTCGGCTCCTGCCGGACGAGGGCCGCCGAGAACGTGCACGAGTGCGGCAGGCTCATGCGGGCGCCCATGCTCGCGCTCGGGGCCGCATGCGTCCTGGCCGGTCTCGCCCCGGTCCTATTCTGGCGGGCCCTTTCGCGCTCCGTCGGGGCATGGCGCCCGTCATGGGCCGCGCCGGAGCCGCCCGCCCCGATCGTCACGCTTGGCTGGGTGCACGTCGCCCTTGCCGTCGTCCTTCTGTGCGCCGCGGCGTGGCTCTGGAGGAGGGTCCGCGCGAACGGATTCCGAAGGGCGCCGACCTGGGACTGCGGCTATGCCGCCCCGACGGCGCGCATGCAGTATACCGGTGGGTCGTTCAGCGGCATCGTCGCCGGATGGTTTCCCGGAGCCGCGGGCCCGGACCGGGCGCTGCGCCGCCCGAGGGGTCCCTTTCCCGCCCGCGCGGGATGGATCGAGGAGTTTCCCGACACCGTGCTCAGGCGGGTGATTGAGCCGGCGAGCGCCGCGGTCATGCGCGCATCCGCGGCGACCCGCCGGCTCCAGCACGGCCGGGTGCAGTTCTACGTCGTGTACCTTCTGGGCGGACTCGCAGTCGTCGCAATATTCGTGTGGATTGGAGCCGGTCCATGATCCAGATCCTCGAAACCCTTGCTCGCCTGGCGATGTGGCTCCTTCTGGCGCCGCTGCTGCCGGGCGTCATCAACAAGGTGAAGGCGTGGGTGGCGGGACGGCGGGGTCCCCCCGTCCTGCAGCTCTACTACGACCTCGCGCGGCTCTGGAGGAAGGGCGTCGTCATCAGCACCCTTGCCTCGCCGGGGTTTGTCGCGGGCCCGGCCGTCGCCTGGGTGGCCCTGGCGGGTGCGGCGATGCTGATGCCCCTCGGTCCGGCGGGCAGCGCCATAAGCTTCAGGGGTGACGTGCTCTTGCTCGTATACCTGCTGGCCCTGGCGAGGTTCTGCACGGCCTGGGCCGCGCTCGAGACCGGATCGGCGTTCGAGGGGATGGGGGCCGCGCGCGAGGTGAGCTTTGCCGTGCTCTCGGAGGTGGCGCTGATCACGGCCGTCCTGGCGCTCAGCGTCCAGACGGGCAACGTCACGCTCTCCGACATGCTTTCGCATTCGGTCGGCTCCGGCGCGATGCTCCTGGCGGCCGGACTGTTCTGCGTCCTCCTGGCGGAGAACTGCCGGGTGCCGTTCGACGACCCGAACACCCACCTTGAGCTGACGATGATCCACGAGGCCATGGTGCTCGACCACAGCGGGCCGCCCTTCGCCGTGATCCTGCACGGGGCGTCCATGAAGCTCCTGCTCTTCGCCGTACTTCTGAGCCAGGTGGTGCTTCCCGTCGGGGCGCTGCCGCCCCTGGCGGGGACGGCTGCGCTCGCGGGCGCGGTGCTCGCGGTGGTGGTCGCGGTGGGCCTGGTCGAGTCGCTCACCGCGAGGATGGCGTTCCGCAGGGTGCCGCTGATTCTGACGGCGTCCTTCCTGTTGTGCCTCTTTGCTCTGCTCCTGGCGCTGAAGGGCGGCGCGTGATGAACTCCACGATGAACCTCCTCATAGGACTGGCGATGGGGTTGAACCTCCTGGCGCTCGGCAGCGGCCGGCTCCCGGCGATCATCCGGGTGATGTCGGTTCAGGGCGTCGTGCTCGGGGTGATGCCCCTCCTGCTGGAATACTCCTTCGACTGGATGGTGGCGCTCGTGGCGCTGGTCACGGTGGCGGTCAAGGGATTCGTGATCCCCAGCCTCCTGCGCCGCGCGATGCGCACGGCGAAGATCGAGCGCGAGGACGAGCCGCTCATAGGCTTCGTCCCGTCGCTCCTATTGGGGGCCGGCGGCACGATCGCCGCCATAGCGGGGGCGCGGATGCTGCCGCTCCTGCCGGAGCACGCCGGCACGCTGCTCGTGCCGGGGGCGATGGCGTCGGTCATGACGGGCCTCATCCTGCTGATCGGGCGCGTCAAGGCGATTTCCCAGGTGTGCGGCTACCTGATCCTGGAAAACGGGATCTACATCTTCGGCCTCCTGCTGATCCACTCGACTCCGCTCCTCGTCGAATCGGGGATCCTCCTCGACCTGGTGGTGGGAGTCTTCGTCATCGGCATCATCGTCGACCGAATCCAGAGGGCGTTCGACTCGCTCGACACCCGCAAACTGACCGTGCTTCGCGAATGAGGGAGAACCTTCTCATAGCAATCCCGCTGCTCGGCGCCGCGCTCGCCTTCTTCTGGAGGGGGGACCGGACGCGCCCCCTCCTGCTCCCGGCGACCGGCATCCTTCACACGGCGCTCTCCCTTTGGCTCCTCGTGATCCCGCCTGCCGTCGCTGCGGGCGCCTGGTTCGGCTTCGACCCAATCGCCCGCGCCGTGCTCCCCGCCGTCTCCATCCTTTTCCTGTGCTGCGCGGCGTACGGCGTCTCCTACCTGCGGATAAGGACCGAGCGGCCGAACAGGGTGTTCGTCGCCTCGATGCTGGCCATCCTCGGCCTCTTGAGCGCCGGTCACCAGGCGATGCACCTCGGCATGCTCTGGATCACCACCGAGGGGGTCACGCTCGCGGCCGTCCCCCTCCTGCACTTCAACGCCACGTCGCGAGCCTTCGAGGCGACGTGGAAGTACCTCCTGGTCGGGGGCACGGGCATCGCGCTTTCGCTCCTTGGCTCGTTCTGCCTCGGCTACGCGTCCCTGCGCGGCGGCGGCAGCGGGGACCTGACCTTTGTCGCGCTTGTGGCCCAGGGCGCAGGCCTTTCCCGTCCCTGGGTCCTGATCGCGTGGGTCCTCCTGCTGGTCGGGTACGGGACAAAGATGGGCCTCGCCCCGATGCACACCTGGAAGCCCGACGCCTACGGGGAGGCCCCGGGCATCGTCGGCGCCATGCTCGCGGGCGGCGTCACCACCGTGGCGTTCACGGCGGTGCTAAGGGTCCGGGCGGTCGTGAGCGCGGCGGGGCAGGGGGGGGTCGCCGACCGGACGCTGCTCCTTATCGGGCTCTTCTCGATGCTGGTGGCGGCGCTCTTCCTTCTCGGCACGCGCGACTTCAAGCGGATGCTCGCCTACTCGAGCGTCGAGCACATGGGGATCCTCGTCATCGGCGCCGCCCTGGGGAGCGCGGGGATCTGGGCGGCGTTCTTCCACGTCTGGAACAACAGCCTCACGAAGGGGGCGCTCTTCCTGAGCGCCGGGAACATCAGGCGCGCCGCGGGTGCGCGCACGGTCGACGAGGTCAGCGGGATGGCCGCCGTGACGCCGCGCTCCGCAGCCATCTTCGTCACCGGCATGTTCGCCGTCACCGCCTGCCCGCCGTTCGGACCGTTCTTCAGCGAGCTGCGGGTGATCCGGGCCTCGATCGAGACGGGGCACACGGTGACGGCGGGGCTCTTCCTCGCCTGCCTGCTTTTCGCCTTCTTCGGCCTCACCCGCCTCGTGTTCGCGACCGTGGACGGCCGGCCCTCCGCTGGGAACGGGGTCGTCAGCCGGTTAAATGAGAGCGCGGGGGTCATCGTGCCCCCCCTGGTCCTGCTCGGCATGTCCCTATGGCTCGGTTTGGCCACGCCCCGGGTCCTCGGCGACGCGTGGACGGCCGCCGCCGCCCAGCTTTCCCATTCGCCGTGAACCCGACCCTTCCATTTGCGCTCCTGGCCAACGGGGCCGGCATGCCCTGGGGCGACGTTCCCGAGTGGCCCCTCGCCGTGCTCGTCCAGAGGACCGGCGAGGAGCTCGACCGGGGCGCGCGGCTTTGCGCCTGGTTCGGGGTGCCGGAGGGAGCCGCCACGCGCGTCGTGTCGCTCATTGCCTTCGATTCCGACAACACTCTGGCCATCGCGCGCAGCGAGCCCGCGGCGGGCGGCTACCGCTCGCTCACCCTGACCCATCCCCAGGCGCACCTGTTCGAGCGCGAGGTCTGGGAGCAGCACGGCCTGAACCCGGAGGGTCATCCGTGGCTCAAGCCGGTCAGGAAGGGCGCGGGCTCGGCGCCCGCCGTCGGTGAATTCTTCCGCGTTGAGGGCCGCGAGGTCCACGAGGTCGCGGTGGGTCCCGTCCACGCGGGGATCATCGAGCCGGGGCACTTTCGCTTCCAGTGCGCCGGGGAGGAGGTGCTGCACCTTGAGATTGCGCTCGGCTACCAGCACCGGGGCATCGAGGAGGCCCTCGCCGGGGGTCCGCACCGCACGACGATGAGCCGGATGGAGGTCGTGGCCGGCGACACGACCATCGGCCACGCGACGGCCTACAGCTCGGCGATGGAGGCCCTGGCCGGCACAGAGGTGCCGCTGCGCGCGCAGTGGCTTCGCGCGATCGCCCTCGAGCTGGAGAGGCTCGCCAACCACACGGGCGACCTCGGGGCGCTGGCCAACGACGTGGCGTTCATCCCCACGGCGTCGGCGTGCGGGAAGATCCGCGGCGATTTTCTCAACCTGACCGCGCTCATCTGCGGCAACCGATTCGGGCGCGGGCTCGTGCGGCCGGGAGGCTGCCGGCACGACCTCGAGGCGGAGCGCCTGTCGCGGCTCGCGTCGCGCCTTGAGGAGGCGCTCTCGGAGGTCGAGGCGGCCGCGGGATGGATGTGGGACGCCTCGTCGGTTCGCTCGCGCTTCGAGGACACCGGCACCATCTTCGCGAAGCAGGCCTCCGACCTCGGCATGGTGGGTCCCGCGGCAAGGGCCTGCGGCCTCGTCCGCGACGTCCGCTTCGACCATCCGGCGGGCTGGTACCGCCTCGCCCAGGCGCCGGTGGCCGTCTGGCCGGGCGGCGACGTGTTCGCGCGCACCCGCGTCCGGTGGCTTGAGGTGCAGCGCTCGGGCCGTTTCCTTCGCGAGCAGCTCGGCTCGCCCGTCGAGGGCCAGGTCTTCGAGGCGGCGGCGCCGGCTAGGCCCGACACGCTCGCCGTGTCGATGGTCGAGGGCTGGCGCGGGGAGATCTGCCACGTCGCCCTCACCGGCCCGCAGGGGCGGCTTCGGCGCTACAAGATCGTCGACCCGTCGTTCCACAACTGGATCGGGCTCGCGCTGGCGCTGCGCGGCGAGGCGATTTCAAATTTTCCGATCTGCAACAAGAGCATGAGCCTGTCCTATTGCGGGTTCGACCTCTGATCCGCCCCCCACGATGCCCCGGTACGCGATCGACACCCTAACCCACCGCCTAAGGCGAGGCTGCGAGACCATGGCCTACCCGAAGGGCCCGCCCGCGCCCCTGCCGGACCGCCACGGGGGCGCCCTGAGGGTCGACGCCGCCAAGTGCCCGCAGGGGTGCGGCGAGTGCCTGGACGTGTGCCCGACCGAGGCCATCGCGCAGCCGTCTGGCGGGGGGGTCCGGCTTGACCTCGGGCGCTGCCTCTTCTGCGCGGAATGCGTCGCGGCCTGCCCCCACGGTGCCATCACCCAGACGGGGGACCACAGGATGGCCGTGAGACGCCGCGAGGACCTCATTCTGGGCGCCCCGGGCAGCGAGGAGGTCCGGCTGGCGGCGGCCCTCGACCTGCGGCTGCGCAAGCTCTTCGGGCGCTCGCTGCGCCTGCGCCAGGTGAGCGCGGGCGGCGACGGGGCGGAGGAGGCCGACCTCAACGTCCTCGGCACGATAGGGTGGGACATCGGCCGCTTCGGGATCCAGTTCGTGGCGTCGCCCAGGCACGCGGACGGCCTCGTCGTCACGGGCCCCGTCTCGAGGAACATGGAGCTGGCCCTCAAGAAGACGTGGGACGCGATGCCCGAGCCGAAGATCGTCATCGCGGTCGGTGCCGCCGCGGTTTCCGGCGGCCCGTTCATCGGCAGTCCCGAGGTCAGGGGCGGGGTGGGGGCCGTTCTTCCCGTCGACCTCTACATCCCCGGCTGGCCGCCTCACCCCTTGACGATCCTCGACGGGCTCCTGCGCCTCTTGGACAGGCTTGACGGCTAGGAGCGGCCCCCCGGGACCGGGCGTGACAAAGCCCGCGCCGGCTGGCACGCTCCTCTTCCCCTCGCGGTCGGAGCCCCTTTTCACCGATGAAGACACCCCACAGGATCGGCCTTGCACTGCTAACAGCCCTGGCGTCATGGGCGCTGCCCGCCCAGGCGGCCGCCGACGACGCGCCGAGCCCGCTGCCGCACTTCGAGCAGAGGGACGGCAGGCACGCCCTCTTTGTCGACGGGGCGCCCTTCCTCGTCATGGCGGGCCAGTGCAACAACTCGAGCGCGTGGCCCTCGACCCTGCCGGGCGTATGGTCGGCGATCGAGCGGCTCGGCGCCAACGCCCTTGAGGCGCCCGTTTATTGGGAGCAGTTCGAGCCCGAGGCGGGGCGCTACGACACGACGATCGTCGACACGATGCTCAGGCAGGCACGCGAGCACCACGTGCGGCTCGTGCTCCTGTGGTTCGGGACGTGGAAGAACGGGAGCTCGCACTACGAGCCGCTCTGGGTGAAGGCCAACCCGGAGCTAAGCCCGAAGATCATCGGGAAGTCCGGGCTGCGGGTCGATTCGCCCTCTCCCCATTCCGCGACGGCCCTCGCCGCCGACAGCAAGGCCTTCGCGGCCCTCATGCGCCACCTGAAGGCCGCCGACTCGCCGCACACCGTCATCCTGGTCCAGGTCGAGAACGAGTCGGGGGCCTGGAACAGCATCCGCGACTATTCGCCGGCCGCCGAGGCCCTCTTTGGGCAGCCCGTCCCGACCGACCTGCTGGCGGCCCTCGGCATGGGCTCGAAGGCGGGCGGAAGCTGGAGGAAGGTGTTCGGCTCCGACGCGGACGAGTATTTCCACGCCTGGTCGGTCGGGCGCTTCGTCGGCCAGGTGGCGGCCGCGGGGAAGGCGGAGTACGCGCTTCCCATGTACACGAACGCGGCGCTGCGCGACCCGATCGCGCCCGGGCCTGCGGGCACCTACGAGAGCGGCGGTCCCACGGACAACGTGCTGGCGATCTGGAGGGCCGCGGCGCCCGCCCTGGACGCCCTGGCGCCCGACATCTACCAGCCGGACAGCGCCCACTACCGCCGGGTGCTCGAGCTCTACGCGAGGCCCGACAACCCGCTCCTTGTCCCGGAGAACGGCGGCTCGCCCTTCTACGCGCGCATGTTCTTCGCGGCCCTCGGCAGGGGCGCGGTCGGCTGGGCTCCCTTCGGGATCGACCGGGGCGCGGACGGCTACGTCCCGTTGACGGCCCGAAAGCCCGACGAGGATCCCCTGGCTCAGTTCGCGGTCAATTACCGGATGGTTGCACCGATCATGCGCGAGGTCGCCCGGGCCAACTTCGAGGGCAGGCTGCAGGCCGTCGCCGAGGAGCTGGGCGAGCATACCCAGACGATGGTCTTCGGGCCGTGGAAGGCGGTCGTCACGTACGGGGTCCCCCCCTTCGGCAACGGCGCAGAGCCCCGCGGCAACCCCGAGCCCACGGGCCGTGCACTTGTCGCCAGCACCGGTGAGAACGAGTTCCTGGTGGCGGGTCACGCGTGCAGGGTGGACTTCCTCCCGTCGGAGCCCGGCTCCAAGGCCCAGCGGGAATTCCTGCGCGTGGAGGAGGGGTCGTACACGAACGGCGCCTTCAAGCCCACGCGGATCTGGAACGGCGACCAGACGGACTACGGTCTGAATTTCGCGTCGGCGCCGGTCGCGCTGCACGTGCGATTGGGGACCTACTAGACCTTCTTCTTGTCGTAGAAGACCCGCAGGTCGAGCGGTTCGCCGGGCAGGAGCTCCTTGGCGCGCTTCAGGGCGTTGCGCGTGGCCACGGTGGCGTTGGACTCGGCCGGGAATATGTTCTCCCGGCCGATCTTCTGCAGGAGCCCGCTGTTCTCAAGGACGCGGGTGACATCGGGGTTGCTCCCGCTGATCAGCAGGTAGCGGCTGGTCTCCCGGAGGTAGTCGTAGAGGCTCTCGAGTGCCATCACGGTGGACGCGTCGAGGTGCCGGGCGTTCTTCATCCGCAGTATGAAGACCCTTATGTTCTGGTTCTCGGCGAGGCTGCGCACCTGCTCCTGGAACAGGTCGGCGGCGCCGAAGAAGAGTTCGCCCTCGACGTGGATGATGGAGATCTGGGGGTGGGGGCGCTGGTTGGGGTCGCTCAGCTCGGCCAGGTTCCCGGACTCGTTGACGGCGTACTCGACGAGGGTCGGGGTGCTCGTCTTCCTAAGGAAGAGGGCGAGGGAGACGCCGATGCCGACGTAGATCGCCGTGTCGAGCCTGAGAAAGAGGCACGAGCCCAGGGTCACGACGAACACGACCAGGTCGGACGGCGTGGATCGGCACGAGATGCGGATCTGGTGCCAGTTGATCATCTTGAAGCCGACGCGGATCAGGTGGGCCGCCAGCGCCGCTACGGGGATGAAGTTGAAGACCGGGGTGACGAAGCCAAGGACAAGGAGCACGACCACGCTGCTGAGCATGGAGGAGACCTGGGTCCTCGCCCCGCTCTGGAAATTGACGGAGGAGCGGGCGAACGACGAGGAGCCCGGGACCGCCCCGAAGCAGGCGCACGCGATATTGGCGGCGCCCATGCCGATAAGCTCCTGGTTGGGCTCGATCTTCTGGCCGCTCTTGGCCGCGAGGCCCTTGGTGATCGAGGCCGCCTCGAGCATGCCGAGGATCGATATGGCGATCGCCGTGCCGGCGAGCTCGGGCAGGAGGTGCAGCCTGCGCGGGCCGAACGGGACCCCGGCGAAGGCCGGAACGATCGCCGTAAGGGCCCCCTCGTCGCGCACCATCAGGAAGGGGACCTGGTGGACGTAGAGGGTGAAGATCTTCGCGCCGAGGCCGAGCGCGGCGAGGCCGATGAGCGCCTCGGGCCAGGTCGGACGCAGCCTGCGCACGGCCCAGAAGATGGCGAAGGTGAGGGCGCCGATGCCGATCGCGTAGGGATAGACATGGGCCGTCCCCAGGTCGAAGAGGGCCTGCAGGACGTTGGTCGAGAAGTTCTGTCCGACCTCCACGCGGTAGCCCAGGAGGTTGTGGAGCTGGCTGGCGATTAAGAGGATGCCGATCCCTGTGCTGTAGCCGATGACGACCGACCTCGAGATGAACTTGGTGATCTCCCCGAAATTGAGGAGCCCTGAGAAGAGCTGGACGACCCCGATCAGCGCCGAGAGGTAGACCGCCAGTTCGAGGGGGGTGAGCCCCGTGGTCGAGTTTGCCGCAATGGTGGCCGCCACGATGAGGCTGATGGAGCTCGTCGGGCCGAAGACGTGGTGCCTGGAAGAGAAGAAGAGGGCGCCGATGAACCCCCCGATGACGACGGAGGCGATGACCGGGGCAGGCGGCAGGTTTAGGATCAGCGAGAAGCCGACCGCCTGGGGTATCGAAACGAGGGTCACGGTCGCCCCGGCGATCAGGTCCGCGCGGAACTTGACCCAGGAATAGTCCCTGAGCTCCGCCAGGAAGGGCAGGCGCACCCTGAACATATGCTGCCCCAAGGCCGCGACCTCCTCGGTAAGCTCTGTCACGCTGTCCATTGGGAAGGTCTCATGTTGGAGCCCCTTGCGCGCAAGCGCGATCTTTGCGCGCAAAGCCCCGCCGGGGGGCCCTTTAACCTTAGTGTCACCCGCCCGTCACGCGTCCGTAACATGGGGGATATACCTTTGCGGCGGTACTAACCATCAAAGAAAACAACGTCCGAAATACCATCATGCTACCCTTCAAAATCACCCGGATTGCCCTCCTTGGGGCCCTTACGATTGCCGGCGCGGCGACCGGATCCGCCCAGATGCTCATCAACGGTGCGGGCGCCACGTTCCCATTCCCGATCTATTCAAAATGGTTCGATGAGTATGCCAAGGTGGATCCGTCTGTGAGGTTCAACTACCAATCGATCGGCTCCGGAGGCGGCCAGAAGCAGATTCTGGCGGAGACCGTTGATTTTGGAGCTTCCGACGGCCCCATGTCCGACGAGAACCTTGCGAAGGCTCCCCGGAGACTGCTCCATATCCCGACCGTGGCGGGCGCGGACGTCCTGAGCTATAACCTTCCGGGCGACCTGAAGCTGCGTTTTGACGGACCGACGATTGCCAATGTCTTCCTCGGCAAGATCACGAAATGGAATGACCCCGCGATCGCGAGCCAGAATCCGGGCGTCGCCCTGCCGGACACCGATATCGTTGTGGTGCACCGTTCGGATGGGAGCGGAACGAGCTACATTTGGACGGACTACCTGAGCAAGGTGAGCCCCGATTGGAAGGCAAAGGTCGGAAAGGGTACGTCGGTCAGTTGGCCGACGGGGTTGGGCGGCAAGGGCAATGAGGGCGTTTCGGGCCAGATCAAACAGACTCCGGGCGCCATCGGATACATAGAACTGGCCTACGCAAAGCAGAACAAACTTCCCTTCGCGGACGTGAAGAACGCGGCAGGCAATTACATCACGCCGACGATCGAGTCGGTGACCGACGCGCTCGCTACCGCGGAGATCCCGGATGACCTGCGTTTTTCGATCACAAATCCCCCAGGCGAGAAGTCCTACCCGATTGCCAGCGCGACCTGGCTGCTCGTGTACCAGCAGCAGTCGGATTCCGCCAAGGGCAAGAAACTTGTCGAATTCCTGAAGTGGGCTTACCAAGATGGCGAAGGAATGGCTGCTTCGCTCCTCTATGCACCCTTGCCTGACAGCCTCAGGCAGCGGGCCCTCGAAAAGGTAAATAGCATTAAGTATTGACCCGAAATTAGTTATGCGGGCGTGAGGCCACTCACGCCCGCCCCGCAATCCGATGAGCATCGCGCCATCCCAATCCAGTGTTTTGCCCGCTCCCGGCTCCCGCATGCCGGATATCGCGTTCAAGTGGGTGGCCGCGGCGGCCGCCACGATGATTGTGGTGCTCATCGTCCTTGTGGGCTGGCAGCTCTACGCGGGATCGCGAATGTCAGTCGCCAAGTTTGGCTTCGGATTCCTATGGAGCTCGGAATGGGACCCTGTTCAGGACAAGTACGGGGCCCTTCCTTTCATTTTTGGGACACTCGTTTCGTCGCTGATAGCCCTGATGATCGCCGTGCCCCTTGGGGTCTCGACGGCGCTCTTCCTAACCGAATTGGCGCCGATCAAGCTTCGCCAGCCCATTGTCATGGCGATCGAAATGCTCGCCGCGGTGCCCAGCGTCATTTTTGGCCTTTGGGGCATATTTATCCTGGTCCCCTGGCTTAGGGATTACCTTTTCGTCTGGTTGAAGCGCTACCTGGGCTTTTTGCCCTTGTTTCAGGGGCCGATCTACGGCGTGAGCATGCTCGCCGCAGGAATCGTCGTCGCGATCATGATCCTGCCGATTATCACCTCGATCTCGCGTGAGATCCTGCGCTCCGTCCCGGACCTCCAGCGCGAAGCGGCCTATGCGCTGGGTGCAACTCGCTGGGAAGTCCTGAAGATCGCGGTACTTAGCTACGCCCGAAGGGGGCTTTTTGGCGCCGCAGTCCTTGGCTTGGGCCGTGCGCTTGGCGAGACCATGGCGGTCACCATGGTAATTGGCAACAGGCCGCAGATCAGCGCGTCGCTCTTTGCCCCCGGCTACACGCTCGCGAGCGTCATCGCCAACGAATTCACGGAAGCGACCAGCGACCTTTACCTGAACTCGCTGTTCGAACTGGGACTGGTCCTGCTTGGGGTTGCCATCGCCGTCAATATTCTCGCCCAGATCATGCTAAAGAGCATGACCGGTTCTGGCCCCATCAAGGTGAACTGACCCCGTGGAATCCTCGCCTTACCTCCCTACCGAACAGTTTGCGCGCTGGCGTAGGATGAAGAGCACCCTGGTCACGGGCGTATTGGTGGTCTGCGCTCTCGCGGTCATCACGCCGCTGTTCCTCGTCCTCTATTTTCTCCTGGTCAATGGCTGGAGCTCTATCGATTGGAACTTCTTCACCCAGCTGCCGAAGCCCACCGGGGAAACCGGTGGCGGCATGGCCAACGCGATCGTCGGGACGATCACACTTCTGACGATGGCAAGCCTAGTTGGCGTACCTCTCGGCGTTTTTGGAGGGATCTATCTGGCAGAGTACGGCTCCGACATCGCCAACGACTGGTTGCGGTTTGCTGCCGACGTGCTGAACGGCGTGCCGTCGATTGTCTGGGGGATGGTGGTCTACCTGATGCTCGTCGTTCCCTTTAAAACGTTCTCAGCCTACGCCGGAGGGGTTGCCCTTGGTCTCATGATGGTGCCCCTGGTGATGCGAACCACGGAGGAGGTGCTCGTCCTCGTTCCCCAAAGCTACCGCGAGGCGGCGCTGGCCCTTGGGGTCGCTCGGTGGAAGGTGATCATGGTCATTGTCGTGCGTACCGCTCTGAAAGGAATTGCGACGGGTGTCATTGTAGCGCTCGCCCGCATCGCTGGAGAGACCGCGCCGCTCCTCTTTACGGCCCTTGGAAACACGTTCTGGAGCCACAACTTAAAAGAGCCGATTTCAGCCCTTCCGCTTCAGATATTTGCCTACGCCATTTCCCCCTATGACGACTGGCACAGGCAGGCCTGGGCCGGCGCGCTCGTGCTTATGGCTTTGATTCTCGCACTCAATATTACGGTTCGCGTACTTTCGCGCGACCGCAACAAGACCCATTGAACGCCATGTCCACCCTCCCCGAAGCGGCATCGGTTCGCGCATCCCCGGAGCCGGCCCCGGCCGGGACGGCGAGCCTCCCCGTAGAGTCCGAGGCGATCGCCTTTGATATCCGCAATTTCAGCCTTTGGTACGGCCAGCGCCAGGCCCTGCAGGACGTCACGATCCAGATTCCCGCAAGGAAGGTCACGGCCATCATTGGCCCGAGCGGCTGCGGAAAGTCCACCTTCCTTAGGGCGCTCAACAGGATGCACGAGCTGACCCCGGGCACGCGCCTCGAGGGTTCGCTGCGCCACTTCGGCAGCGACCTTTACGGGCCCGGGGTCGAGGCCGTCGCGATCCGGCGCAGGGTGGGGATGGTCTTTCAGAAGTCCAATCCCTTCCCAACGATGTCCATAAAGGAAAATGTCCTGGTCGGACTGCGATTGAACGGCGTGCGCGACAAGGCGGTCCTGCAGGAGCGCCTTGAGAAGTCGCTCCACATGGCGGCACTCTGGGACGAGGTGAAGGACTACCTCAACAAGCCCGGGACGAGCCTTTCCGGGGGCCAGCAGCAGCGCCTGTGCATCGCTCGCTCTCTCGCGGTGCAGCCGGAGACGCTCCTTATGGACGAGCCGTGCTCGGCGCTGGATCCCCTTGCCACCGCGAAGATCGAGGAGCTCATTCAGACGCTGCGCGAGGCATACACCGTCGTCATTGTAACCCACAACATGCAGCAGGCCGCCCGATGCTCGGACCGGACCGCGTTCTTCTACATGGGGCGTCTGATTGAGTTCGGCAATACGCGCAACATGTTCACCAATCCTGGGAACCCGCAGACCGAGGCCTATGTATCGGGCCGCTTCGGCTGATCGATCCAAAACCCAATCCCGCGATGACCCACTACGCCGAGGAAATGAACCAGCTCAAGGAGAGCCTGCTCGCCATGGCAAGCCATGCCGAGGCGGCCCTCACCCGCTCCATGCGGGCGCTTGTTGAGCGCGACGACCCGCTCGCCCAGGCGGTCATCGACGACGACAACATCATCGACCAGTTCGAGGTTGAGATCGACGACATCGCGATCCACCTGCTGGCGAAGGCCCCCGTGGCCACCGACCTCAGGCTTACGACGGTCGCGATGAAGATCTCCCAGAACCTCGAGCGGGTGGGGGATTCCGCGGTCACGATCGCCCGCCGGGCGATCGAGCTCAACACCGAGCAGCAGCTCAAGGCCTACATCGACCTCCCGCGCATGGCGACCATGGCCCTTGAGATGCTCAGGGACTCCATATCGGCATTCATCAACCGCGAGCCCGACAAGGCGCGCGCGGTGATCCGGCGCGACACGGAGGTCGACAACCTCAACCGCCAGCTTCACCGCGAGCTCTCGAGCTTCATGGTGGAGCGCCCGGCCAACATCACGCGCTGCCTCAATCTCATGGTCATCTCCAAATGTCTGGAGAGAATCGCAGACCACGCGACGAACGTGGCCGAGGACGTCGTCTACCTCTACGAGGCGGTCGACATCAGGCACTCCGGACAAAAGACCCATGAAGACAAAGATCCTGGTAGTTGACGACGAGCCGGATGCGCTCGAGGTCCTCGGCTTCAAGCTCCGGGAGGCCGGCTATACCCCCATCTTCGCCAAGGACGGCACTCGGGCCATAGCCATAGCGAGGGACGAGCGCCCGGACCTGATCGTCCTCGACCTGATGCTCCCGGAGGTTGACGGGCTCGAGGTGTGCAAGATACTCCGGCGCGACGCCTCGACGGCCTCCATCCCCGTGATCATGCTCACCGCGCGCGCAGCCGAAATGGACAGGGTACTGGGGCTTGAGCTGGGTGCGGACGACTATGTCACCAAGCCGTTCAGCCCGAGGGAGCTTGTCATCCGGATCAAGAAGCAGCTCTCGAGGGTGAAGTCCGGGGACGACCCGGGAAGCCAGCTGAGGATCGGCGACATCTTCATCGACGTTCCCCGGCATTCGGTCCAGGTCGGGGGCAGGGGAATCATCCTCACCGCGACCGAGTTCAAGCTTCTTGAGATCCTCGCCCGCAGGAGGGGCCGCGTGCAGTCGCGCGACCGCCTGCTCCAGGACGTCTGGGGGTACGAGAACCCCATCGACAGCCGCACCGTGGACACCCACATGCGCAGGCTGCGCGAGAAGCTCGGCATGGCCGCGCAGCATCTCGAGACCGTCCGTGGCGTCGGTTACCGATTCGCTGCCGACGCCTAGAAGGCACGGATGGAAGCCGCCCTGATCCTGCTGATAGCGACGGTGGTCGCCCTGGCCGCGGCGTGGAGCAGGGAGCGCCTGCTGCGAAAGACCGAGGAGGAGAAGGGCCGAAGAGACGCCGCCGAGCAGCGCGCCCGGCGCGATGCGGAGCTTAGGGAGCAGACCCAGAGGACGGCGGACCTCTTCGACCGGATGGTCGAGGGCCTCATCGTCGTCGACGGAGGGGGGCGGATCCGGCTGGCGAACCGTGCGGCGAAGGCGCTATTCGGCTTCGACGGCCACGGGGCCGGCAAGACGATCATGGAGGCGACCCGCAACCACGAGGTCGCTGCGATCGTCGCCCGCCTGGACAGGGAACTCGAGGTCCTCGGGCACGAGATAAGGATCGACTCGATGGAGGCGCCTAGGTTCCTGCAGGTGAACGCGCTCGCCCTGCGCGACGCCGGCGGCGCGAACGACGGCGCGATCATCGTGTTTCACGACCTCACGAGGCTGCGTCAGCTCGAGGGTGTGCGCCAGGAGTTCGTGGCCAACGTGAGCCACGAGCTGAGGACGCCCCTTTCGCTGATCAAGAGCGCGGCGGAGACGCTTCTGGACGGCGCGAAGGACGACCCCGCCGCGCTTACCCGCTTCTTGCAGATCATCGACAAGCATGCGAACCGGCTGGCGCTCCTGATCGACGACCTGCTCCTGCTTTCGACCCTGGACTCCGGCGGGCTAAGGCTCGACCGCCAGCCGCTCCCCGTCAGGTCCACCGTCCAGGACGCGATCGACGACCTGCAGCTGCGCGCGCATGCGCGCGACGTGAGGCTTGAGAACAACGTCCCGGCGGCGCTCGTCGTCCTCGCCGACAACGACCGGATCCGTCAGGTGATCTCAAACCTGATCGACAACGCGATCAAGTATGGCCGCCCCGGGGGGACGACCGCAGTGGACGGGCGGATTCTTGACGACGGGAGGATCGAGGTCGTTGTGACCGATGACGGCCCCGGCATCGCGAAGGACGCGCAGCTGAGGATTTTCGAGCGGTTCTACCGGGTCGATAAGGCGCGGTCGCGGGAGCAGGGAGGGACCGGGCTCGGCCTTGCGATCGTCAAGCACGTGGTCGGGGCCCACGGTGGGGACGTCAGGATCGAGAGCGAGCCGGGGTCGGGCGCGCGGTTCATCCTGACCTTTCCCGGGGTCCCGGCCCAGAAATAGCGCGCCCGGGGGCGCCTCAGGACGCCCTCAGCAGCAGGACAAGGCCCGCGCCGATAAGGCCCGTCACGGGGAGCGTCAGGAGCCACGCCATGACGATGCGCTCGACGACACCCCACTTGACGGCGTTTAGCCGCTTGGTCGCGCCCACTCCCATGATCGAGGTCGAGATCACGTGGGTCGTCGAGACGGGAACCCCGAGCATCGATGCCCCGTAGATGACGCAGGCGGCCGTCGTCTCCGCCGCGAACCCCTGGACCGGCTGGAGCTTGACGAGCCTTTGGCCCATGGTCCGGATTATCCGCATGCCGCCGCCCGCGGTGCCGGCGGCCATCGTGAGGGCGCAGGCCACGACGATCCACTTCGGCACCCCGCTCTCCTCCGGGATCCTCAGGAAACCGGCCCATCCCGGCAGGCTGTCGAAAAGCCCCTGGCGGGTGGCGGTCATGAGGGTGAGCGTGACGATCCCCATGGTCTTCTGGGCGTCGTTCGAGCCGTGGCTGAAGCCCATGAACCCGGCGCTCACCAGCTGGGCCTTTCCGAAGAAGGAGGACACGAACCGGGGGCGGGCGCGGCTGAACGTGACCATGATCAGGCTCATAAGGAACATGCCGCCCACAAACCCGATGACGGGGGAGGTGAACATCGGCAAGACCACCTTCGGCCAGAGGCCGTGCGACCACCGAAGGACCCCCCAGTTTCCCCCCGAGCCCGCGATCGTCGCCCCACAGAGGCCCCCCACGAGCGCATGCGAGCTGCTGGAGGGAAGGCCGAGCCACCACGTGAGCAGGCCCCAGACTATGGCGGCAAGCAGCGTGCAGAGAAGGACGGTTGTGGTGACCGCATTCGTGTCCACGAGTCCCTTTGCGATGGTCGAGGCGACTGCGGTCCCCGAGAGGGCCCCGACGAGATTCCAGAACGAGGCCCAGGCCACCGCCAGGCGCGGGGTGAGGACCTTGGTGGAGACGACCGTCGCAATCGCGTTCGCGGTGTCGTGGAAGCCGTTGATGTACTCGAATACGACCGCCGAGCACAGGACGAGGACGAGAAGCGTCATGGGGCGCCTCGGCTCAGGAATGCTTGAGCGCGATCTGGACGACGATGTTGCCCGCGTTGCGGCAGCGGTCGACGGCCTGCTCAACCATCTCGAAGAGCTTCTGCAGGATGACGAGCTCCTTGGCGTCGCACGGGCCGCTGTAGAGGCCGCGCAGCTGATCGAGCATCACCTTGTCCGCCTCGCCCTCGGCGAACTGCAGCCGGTCATTGGCCTCGCGGATGGAGTCCAGGGTCGTTCCCTTGCGCAGCTGCTTCACCATGAACACCAGGGCCTCCGCGGCCTTGCTCATGAGCTCGGCCTGGCGGCTGAACATCTCATGGGGGACCCGGCCCGGATAGATGGCCAGGCGCTCGACGATCTTCTCGACCTGCTTGGGGATGCGGTAAAGCGCTACGGAGAGAGCCTCGATGTCCTCGCGGTCGAGGGGGGTGATGAAGGTGCGGCTGAGGGCCTCAGTCATCAGGTGCCGGATGCGCTTCTCCTTTCGGCGGGCCTGGATGAAGTCGTCGAGGCCCGCGGGCTGCTTTCCGTCATCCATCTGGAGCAGGAACTTGGAGAATAGGTCCACGCTGACCTTGGCCTCCTGGGCGCCCCCCTCAAGCAGATCGAAGAACAGTTCGCTCTTGCCGCTTATCCTCGTGAGGAAATTCATAGGTGTCTTTGTTACGATTTTGAAACGGCCGTGGCGAAGTAAAATCTTGGCGTGCGCAGGGGTTCAGATGGCGTCGCGAAGCCGAAGCCAGAGCAGGCCTATCCATTCGTGGACGGCGAGGGTGCTGCGCTCGAGCGACTCGCTGTCGAAATACGCGCCCTGCCAAGCCGACGAGAGGCTCGTGCCCGCCCCGAAGTCGGACGGACAGGGAACGAACGTGACGCCGGCCCTGCCAAAGAGCGCGGCCGCCCGGGGCATGTGCCACGCCGAGGTGACGAGCGCCGTGCGCTTGCCGGCCACAATCCCCGCCACGGCCCTGGACTCGTCCTCGGTGTCGCGGGCGTCCTCGATAAGGGTGATCCTGCCCGGGCTGACCCCCAGGGACTCGGCGGCCAGGGCGAGGATGGCCGCATGGGAAGGATGGCCCGGGCGGCCGGGGCCGCTCACGATAAGCCGCGCACTGGGAAGCAGGTTGAGGATCCGGATGGCCTCGACGAGCCTTCCGAGTCCGGAGGTGGAGAGCCGGCTCGTGGCGGGAATCCCTGGGACGTCGCTGTTTGCGCTCCCCAGGACCACCACGTAGGCGCATCCCTCGACCTGGGCCGGAACCGCCGAACGGGCTGAGGCTTCCGGAATTGCGGGATACCTTGCCTCCAGGGGCCCGAGGAGGTGCAGGCTTACGAACCGGTTGGAGAATAGGAAAAGGAGGACCGCGGCCAAGAGCACGAGCCGCCGGCCCAACGCCGGCCGGCGGGCCGAGCGAAGCAGGGCAACGCCCACGAACAGCAGGCCCACGCAAACGGGCAGCGGCATCAGCCAGAACGAGACGACCTTCTTCAACCAGAACACGGGCCGGTTCAGCTCTGCGGCTTGAGCTGCGCGACGATCGCGGCGAACTCAGGTTTCCGCTTGAGGCCCTGGAGGTCGGGATCGTGGGCCATCCACTCGAAATCCCGGTACCCGAGGCCAATCGCGTGCTTGAGCGAGCGCAACGCGTCGGAGTTGCGCTTGCTCAGCGCCAGGCTGCAGGCGAGGTTGTAGTGGGCCGTTGCGTTCCCGGGCTGGAGCCTCACGAGCTTGCGGTCCATCTTCAGGCCGTCCGCGATCCTCCCGAGCTTCGTGTACATGCCCCCGAGGATCTCGATCACCTCCACGCACTGGGGGTCGTGGCGAAGGACCGACTCGAAAAAGCTGACCTCAAATGCCGTGTCGCGAAGGGTTTCCTCGGGCATGGCGGGCGTCAGTCCTTGCCCCTGCGCGGGCACGTGCCGGTGTCGCGCAGGGCGTTGCACCGAGCGCTCACCTGCAGGCGCTGGGAAACCGGGGAGAGCCCGAGCTTGGATGACACCGTGCTGCCATACCATTCCATGAACGGGGCGCTGATCTCAAAGATTCGGTCGCAGTCTATGCACACGACCTGGGCGATCTGGGTGTTCTGCTCCAGGTTGGGCATGTAGAACTTCTCCCCGCTGCCGATGTCGATCTCCCTGAGGAGCGCGCTGCCGGTCATGATGGGGAGGGTGCGGTAGACGGTGGCCCTCGACACGGAGTCGTCGATCGAGCGGGCGTAGTCCAGAAGCTGCTCGGCGGTAAAGTGCTCCTTGCGGGCGAATGCCGCGTCAAAGATGGCCAGCCGCTGGCTGGTTACTCGAAGGCCTCTTTGGGCAAGGAACTTCCGGAATTTTTCCCGGGCCGAAGGGATACTCACGGCTGGGACTGTCGCCCGCCTCGGGCCGGACTGTCAATGCGATCCCTTCCAAGCGCAATGGGGTTGCGCGCGCCGCCGCGTGCGAGCTCAATCACGTTTCACCAAAGCGATGATCGTGGGCGTGCATCCGTTGGCCGGCTTCGACAAGGTCCTGCACTACAAGGTGCCGGAGCCGCTGCGCTCGGCCTGCGCCGTGGGGTCGCTCGTCAGGGTGCCCGTCGGGCACGCCATGTGCCTCGGGGTGGTGGGGGTCGTCGGGCCGCCGGACGACTTCCCGCTCGACCGCCTAAAATCGGTCGCCGAGGCCATCTATCCGTTCCCTGCGCTCACTAGGGACCTCCTGGATCTGGCCCGGTGGATGTCGGGATACTACGCGGCTCCCCTGGACTCGGTGATCGAGTCCATGATCCCCTCGGCGGTGCGCCGGGGGATGAGGATAAAGGAGAGGCGCTTCATCAGCGTGGCCAGGAAGCTAGGCCGTGAGGAGGTTGCCGCGCTCGCCCGAAAGGCGCCCGCCCAGGCAAGGCTCTATGCCTTCCTCGAGCGCCAGGTCCGGCCGCACCCCAAGGAGCTTGTGCTGACGCGCACGGGGACCTCGCCCGCCTCCGCGCGCGCCCTGGTCGAGAGGGGCGTCCTTCTCGAGACCGTGACCCGGGTCGAGCGCGACGCCTACACGGACGACCTGTCGCACGGCGAGCTCGTGGCCTCCCAGCCGCATGTCCTCAACGCCGAGCAGGGGGCCGCAGTGGCGTCCCTTGAGCGGAGCCTTTCCGGCGGCCGGTTCGGGGTGTCCCTTCTCCATGGGGTGACCGGGTCGGGCAAGACCGAGGTCTACCTGAGGTCGATACAGACCGCCCTCGAGTCGGGCGGAGGGGTGATCATGCTCGTGCCCGAGGTGGCGCTCACCCCGCAGACGGTCGCCCGGCTCAGGTCGAGGCTCGAGGCGATTGCCCCCGGCCACAAGTGCGTCGTCTGGCACAGCCACCTGGGCGAGGGGGAGCGCCTCGACGGATGGCTGGCCCTCGCCTCCGGCGAGGTCCGGGTCGCCGTCGGGGCCCGGTCCGCGGTCTTCGCGCCGGTCAAGAACCTCTCCCTGATCGTCGTGGACGAGGAGCACGAGCCGGCCTACAAGCAGGACGAGAGCCCGCGCTACCACGGCCGGGATGTGGCGGTCATGCGGGCCAGGCTGTGCGGCGCCCACTGCCTTCTGGGCTCGGCGACCCCCTCGCTCGAGAGCCACGCCAACGCGCTGTCGGGCCGGTACACGCTCCTTCGCCTCACCAAGCGGGTTGACTTCCGGAGCCTGCCCTCGTTCACGGTCGTCGACATGAGGATCGAGGTCATGCGGTCGCGCGGGGCGACGGCCCTTTCGAGGCCCCTGGCCGATGCCATGCGCCTTAGGTTCGAGCGCAAGGAGCAGACGATACTCTTCATCAACCGCAGGGGCTACTCCTCGTCGATGCAGTGCCGCAAGTGCGGAAACGTCGAGGAGTGCCCGCACTGCAGCATCACGATGACCTACCACCGGACCGACGAGACGCTGCGCTGCCACCTGTGCGGGGAGCAGCGCCCCGCGCCGGTGAGGTGCCCGAAATGCGGGGCGCCGGACATCCGGTGGCGGGGCCTCGGCACCCAGCGCGTCGAGGAGGCCGTCAGGAGGCTCTTGCCGGCGGCCAAGATCGAGCGGATGGACACGGACACGATGGCCAGCAAGAACCGGTTCCGCGAGATCCTGGGCGACTTCCGCAGGGGCAAGATCGATATCCTGGTGGGAACGCAGATGATAGGGAAGGGCCTGGATTTTCCAAACGTGACGCTTGTCGGGCTTGTGGATGCGGACCTGTCGATGCACATACCGGACTTCCGCGCGAATGAGCGGACATTCCAGCTCTTGGTGCAGGTCGCGGGCCGGGCTGGCAGGGGGGACCAGGCCGGGGAGGTGGTGGTACAGAGCTTCACGCCCCAGGCGGAGGCGATCCAATTCGCGCGCCACGCCGACTTCGACGGGTTCGCAGCCGCGGAGCTCGAAGTCCGCCGGCGCTTCGGCTATCCCCCCGAGCGCCACCTCATCCGCCACCTCTTCAGGGGCAAGAACCCCGACAAGCTCAAGTTCTTCTCCGAGCAGTGGGCGAAGCGGGTCGGCGAGGCCCTCGGATCCCGCGTCGAGCTGCGCGGGCCGGCCCCGGCCCCGATAGAGAAGATCCGCGACGAGTACCGCTGGCAGCTCTGGTACTTCGTGGGGAGCGTGACGAAGGTCATCGGGGACCTCTCGAAGCTGCGGCATGACTTCGAATGGCCCGACGACGTGACGCAGATGCTTGATGTGGACCCGATGAACCTTGTCTGATACGACCCGGCCATGCTCATCCACTCCGTATATTTCTGGCTCAAGCCCGAGCTGACGGCTGCCCAGAGGGCGAACTTCACCGCCGAGGTGAAGAAGCTCTCCGCGGTCAGGACGATCGGGTCCATCTACGTCGGGGCCCCCGCGTCCATCGCCGAGCGAAGCGTCACGGACCGGAGCTTCGATTTGGCGCTGACAATCGTGTTCAGGGACGGCCCCTCGCACGACTCCTACCAGGTGGACCCCGTCCATCTCGCCTTCGTCGAGAAAAACAAGGATTCATGGGTCAAGGTCCAGGTCTACGACTCGCAGGAGTGACGGCCGCCCCCGTTCGCGGCGCGCAGCTCTCTATTTTTGGCGATCCCTCCAGGCTTCGTAGTCCGACGGGGTGTCGATGTCCAGGGCCAGGTCCGGGAGGTCCACCGCCGCGACCTTTGCCGGGTCCGAGTTGAGGAGCCGGCGGGCGCCCTCGTCGCCTTGCAGTTCGCCCAGGGCCCGAAAATCGCCGCGTCCGAAGACGGCCGGGGCCCCGGTCCGTCCGCCGTAGCGCGCCGCGGCGACAAGGCCCGTCCGGCGGTGCGCGCCGGCGAGCAGCCGGATCGCCTCGGCGGAGAGCGCCGGCAGGTCGCACGGGGTGACAAGGACCGCCTGCGCGGAGGGATCGGCGGCGACAACCGCCGAAATCCCGGCGCGGATCGAGGATGCCATCCCGGTCGACCAGGCCTCGTTTCGGGCCTCGACGACCCCGAGTCCCGCGATCTGGGCCCGGACAAGGTCGGCATCCGAGCCCAGGACGACGACGACGGGCCAGGCCCCGGACCCGAGCACAGCGTCCACGGTGCGCCGGATGAGCGTCTGCCCGCCGACCTCGAGGAGAAGCTTGGCGGCGCCCATCCGGGATGATCCCCCGGCGGCCAGAACGATGGCCCCGCACCCGGCGGGGCGGGGCGCCTGCGTCCTTGGGTCAGGCATGGATGGGGAGGACCCGGTCGCGAAGGGGCCGCGCGTCGCGGCCCGCGAGGGCGGCGTTCATCTCGGCGATGATGCTCAGGGCCACCTCCTCGGGGCCCTCCGCGCCGATGTCGAGGCCGACAGGCGCGTGAAGCCTGGAGCGCATCGGGGGTGTGACCGCAAGCCCTGCGGCCTCAAGGTCAGAGAGGATCTTCTCGGACCGCTTCTTGGGGCCGAGCAGGCCCAGGTATGCAAGGTCGAGAGGGAGGAGGTCGTGAATGAGCGGCACGTCGTGGCGGTAGTGGTGCGTCATGACGACCGCGAGCGACCCCACCCGTGGGGAGGTCCTGGCGACGAGGGTGTCCGCGGGCCCCGAGACGAGGGCCTGTGCTCCCGGAAACCTCCCTTCGGTCGGCATTGCGGGGCGGGGATCGGCCACCGTCACCCGCCACCCGAGCTCCTGAGCGAGCCTTGCCAGGGGCTGGGCGTCGTCGCCCGCGCCGAAGATCGTTAGGCAGGCGGGGGGGGCGATCCTGTCGCAGAATACCCCGCCTTCCCCTTTGGTGTAGGCGCAGGGAGCGGGGCCGCCGAGCCGGGTACCCAGAGGCCCCTTCCGGGCGTCCCAGCAGACCGCGAGCTCCGTGGGCAGGCCCGATGCGAGGTTATCCGACAGGACCTGGACCCACGGGGGGCGCGACCCGACGGGCTCGAGGAGGAGGCGGACGATCCCATGGCAGCCAAGCCCCACGCCCCAGACGAGGTCGTTCTCGGCCGTGGTGTCGTAGGTGACGACCTCGGCGCGCCCGCTCGATGCGACGGACTTCGCGCGCTCGATCAGGTCCTCCTCGAGGCATCCGCCGCTGACGGACCCGATCTTGTGGCCCGTCTCCGTGATCAGCATCCTTGCCCCGGCCCTCCGGTAGGAGGACCCCTCGACCGAGGTCAGAGTGGCGAGCACGCCGGAGCCTTCGGCATGGCCCAGGTGCGCGGCGATGGCCTGAAGCGCCTTCATCGCGCCGCCTGGGAACGGGCGCCGACGGTCACGACCATGAAAGGTCTGTCCTTGAAATCGGCAGCTGGCGGACGCGCTTGCCCGTGGCGGCGAAGATCGCGTTGCACACGGCCGGCGCGAGCGGCGGGAGCGCGGGTTCGCCGAGGCCCGTCGGCGGGTTGTCGGTCTTTATGAAATGGATCTCTATCTTCCGGGGGGCGTCGACCATCCGGAGCATGGGGTACTCGTGGAAGTTCGACTGGACGACGCGTCCCTGCTTGATGTCGAGCTCCTGGCGCCACGCGGCGTTGAGGCCGTCGGTGATGGACCCCTGGACCTGGTTCTCGGCTCCGCTCAGGTTGACAATCTGCGACCCGACGTCGACGGCCGCGACGACCCGGTCGACCCTCAGGTCGCCCGAGCGGGTGACGGACACCTCGGCGACCTCGGCGATGTAGCCCTGGTGGCTGAAGTAGTACCCCAGGCCCATGCCGCTGCCCCTGGGGAGGGTCTTGCCCCAGCCGGATTTCTCGGCGACCTGGCGGACGACATTGCGCATCCTCGCTGCGTTGTACGGGCGCCCCTTGTGCCCGGTCCCTGTCACAAGGTCCTTGTCCCCGAGCAGCCCGAGGTTGAACTCGACGGGATCCTTTCCGGCGGCGAAGGCCAGCTCGTCGAGGAAGCAGCAGGTCACCCAGGCGTACGTGTTGCTCCCGGGCGCCCTCCAGGGGCCCTGCGGAACGCCGTTCTCGAGCGAACTATTGAGCAGAAGGTAGTTCGGGACGAAGCGGGCGGGATAATCGTCGGCGCCCATGTTGGAGCCGAACGAGACGTGGTGGCTTCGCCATGCGCTCAGCTTGCCCTGCGAGTCGATCGCCCCCTTCAGGAAGTGGAAGCCGCCCGGGCGGTAGTGGTCGTGCTGCAGGTCGTCGGTGCGGTCCCAGACGAGCTTAACGGGCACGCCAAGCTTCTGCGAGATGACCGCGCACTCCGCAACGGGGTCGGAGTCGAGCCTGCGCCCGAAGCCGCCGCCGATGCGGGTGATGGTGACCTGGACGTTGTCGGCGGGGATGCCGAGGACTTGGGCTGCGAGCTTCCTCGCGCCGTCCGGATTCTGGGTGGGGGCCCATATCTCGGCCCGGTCCCCCTGGACATGCGCGAGGCAGTTCTGGGGCTCCAGGTTCGCGTGGGAGATGAAGGGATAGGAATACTCGGCCTCGACGACGCGGGCCGAGGCCGCCAGGGCCTGGTCCACGTCCCCGTCGCGCCGCGCCTCGCTGATGCTGGACGAGTCGGGTGAGAGCCCCGCGATCTCCTTGGCCTGCCGGGCAAAGTCGTCCCAGCTGCTCTTGGCGAACTTGCCCTCCTCCCAGGTGACCTTCAGCTCGGTGCGGGCGCTGAAGGCGGCCCAGGTGTTGTCCGCGACGATGGCGACTCCCGGGACCAGGCCCGTGAGCTGCCCCGCCGGGACCGTGCGGTCGACGATGAACGCGTCCCGGACGCCCGGGAGCGCCTTCACGTGGTCAAGATTGGCGCCCAGGGGGCGTGAGCCCCAGACAGGGCACCGCTCATAGACGGCATAGAGCATCCCGGGGCGCTTCTGGTCGAGGCCGAAGAGCGGCTGGCCCGTCACGACCTTCGGGTTGTCGACGCCGCCGACGCGCGTCCCCAGAAGCACGAAATCCTTCGGATCCTTGAGCGCCACCGATCCCTCTGCGGGCACGGGCAGCGTCGAGGCCTTGGCGACCAGGTCCCCGAACTTGAGTGTCCTCCCGCTTGGCGTGTGAAGCACGGCGCCGCCCGACGCGACGCACTCCGTTGCGGGGACCGACCAGGTCGCGGCCGCCGCCTGGACGAGCATCGTGCGCGCGGTGGCTCCCATCTTGCGCATCTCGTCGTAGGACATGGGGGTCGACATGCTGCCCCCGGCAAACTGCGGGCCGAATGCGGGATCAAGCTGCCCCGAGACGACGGTGACATTCCTCCAGTCGGCTCCGAGCTCTTCGGCGACGACCATGGGGAGCGAGGTCTTGATGCCCTGGCCCACCTCGGGGCGCGCGGAGAAGATCGTGACGGATCCGTCGGTCGCTATGCGGATGAAGACGTTCGGAATGAAGAGGCCGTTGGCCTTCTCGGCTCCGGCTGCGGCGGCGTCGGCCGCATGCGCGGCGGGGACATAGTGGCCGATGACCAGGCCGCCTCCGGCCATGGCGGCGAGCCGCAGGAACGACCTCCGGTCGATCGGGGATTGGAGGACCGCGCTCATGCCCGGATCTCCTTGCCGGCCTGCACCAGATCCGCGGCCCTGTGTATCGCCGCGCGGATCCTGAAGTAGGTCGCGCACCTGCAGAGATTGCCGCCCATCGCGTCGTCGATGTCCTGGTCGCTCGGGTGCGCGTTCTGGGTGAGGAGGGCCGCCGCGCTCATCAACTGGCCCGCCTGGCAATAGCCGCACTGCGCCACGTCGAGCTCGCACCAGGCCTTCTGAAGGGGGTGCGAGCCGTCGGCCGAGAGGCCCTCGATCGTCGTTATCTTCGAGGAGGCCGCCGTGGCGACGGGCGTCTGGCACGCCCTTGCGGGGCTGCCGTCCAGGTGCACGGTGCAGGCGCCGCACTGGCCGATGCCGCAGCCGAATTTCGTGCCGACCAGGTCCAGTTGGTCCCTGAGAACCCAGAGCAAGGGAGTCTCCGGCGCGACGTCCACCTCGTGGGAACGCCCGTTCACCTGCAGATTGAATTTACTCATGGGCGCCTATGATTAACTCCCGGAATCTGTATCCGGGATGGAGCCCTTGTCAACGGCACCGGATATTATCCGGCCTTCGGAGGCGCGAGCCACTTCATCAGGGCCGACTGCAGGTCCGCCTTGCGCACGGGCTTTGAAAGGTAGTCGTCCATGCCGACGGCAAGGCACTTCTCCCGGTCGCCCGTCATGGCGTGCGCCGTCATGGCGACGATGCGCACGGGCGCCTTCCAGCTGACGTTCGGCGCCAGCTCGGCCTGCCGGATGAGTCTGGACGCCTCGTAGCCGTCCATCTCGGGCATCTGGCAATCCATGAATATGATGTCGTAGGGCACCTGCTTGAGCGCGCTCAGGACCTCGTGGCCGTTGGCGACGGCGTCGGCGCTGAAACCGAGTCCCTTGAGCTGCGCGAGGGCCACCTTCTGGTTCACGATATTGTCCTCGGCCAGGAGGATGCGTGCGTGGTGCGTAAAGGTGGGTTCGGCGGCCTGCTTTGTCTCGTCCACCCCCTTTTCCGGCTTCACGAAGACGTGCTCCGCGGCGGCCCTGCCGAGGACGGTCACAAGGCAATCGAAGAGCCGCGACTGCTTCACGGGCTTCACGAGGAAGGCGTCGACCCCCGCCGCCTTGAGTTCGTCCGTCGAATGCATGTAGCCCATCGACGTCAGGATGATGAGCCTTGTGGACGCGATTGCTGGGTCCGCCTTTATGGCGCGGGCCAGGGTCATCCCGTCCATCTCGGGCATCTGCATGTCGAGCAGCGCAAGGTCGTAGGGCTTCTTCTCGGCGGCGGCGGCCCTGAGGATCTCCAGGGCCTCGTGACCGTTGGCCGCGCTTCCCTTCTGCATCTTCCAGGCATAGAGCTGGTGGCGCAGGATCTGGCGGTTGGTCGCATTATCGTCGACCACGAGGACGCGCAGGTCGAAGAGGTCCCTGAAGTAGATCGACGGGGCGGGCTCCGGCGGCCCCAGCTGCTTCTCCATGCGGACGCTAAATGAGAATGTGGAGCCCTTTCCCGCCTCGCTGGTGACGCCGATCTCGCCCCCCATCATCTCCACGAGCTGCTTCGAGATGGCCAGCCCCAGGCCCGTGCCCCCGAACCTGCGGGTGGTCGAGTTGTCGGCCTGGGTGAACGCCTGGAAAAGCTTTTCCTGGACCTCCGGCGGGATCCCGATCCCGGTGTCCTTGATGGAGAAGCTTATGACCGCATGGGTGTCGCTCTCGCTCTCCCGCGCCACCCGCACGACCACCTCGCCCTTGACCGTGAACTTGATGGCGTTGCCCATCAGGTTGGTGAGCACCTGTCTGAGCCTGCCCGGGTCTCCCCGCAGCCTCCTCGGCAGGTCTGCGGGAAGCTCGCACGCGAGCTCTATTCCCTTGTGCCGGGCCCGCTCCGCGAACATGTCGAGTGCTCCCTCCACCGTCTCCACAAGGTCGAAGTCGAGCGTCTCAAACGCCAGCTTCCCGGCCTCAATCTTGGAGAAGTCGAGGATGTCGTTGATGATCGTCAGGAGCGAATCGGCCGACCCGCGGATCGTCTCCGCATACTCCATCTGGATCGGGCTCAGCTGCGTGTCGAGCAGCAGGCCGGTCATCCCGATTACCCCGTTCATGGGGGTACGGATCTCGTGGCTCATGTTCGCCAGGAACTCACTCTTGGTCCTCGACGACTCCAGGGCCGCGTCGCGTGCCCTCGCCAGTTCCTTCTCCGCCGCCTCCAGCCGGGTGATGTCGACGATGACCCCCACGAGGTTCCACTCCTCGGTCCCCACCTTGTCGATTGCGACGTGCTCATGGACGCAGAATGTCTTTCCATTGACCACCACGTGGAATTCCTGGTCGTAGTCGGTCTTGCCCTCGATCATGGCCTTGCGCGAGGACTTGCCGATCTCCGCCCACTCGGGGATCTGGTCCTCGGTCCAGAGGGTCGACTGCCCGGGCACGGAATCCCTGCCGAAGATCCGCTTGTAGAGCACGGACTGCGGCAGGAACATGCGCCACGTCTGGACCGTGTCGGGGCTGCCCGTGACCGACGCCTGCCAGAGCAGGCAGTCCGCGCCCTTGAGGATCTTCCCGATCTGCTCCTCCGACTTCCTGTGCGCCTCCTCGGCCTCGCGGCGCTCGGTCACGTCGACAATGACCCCGGCGAGGTTCCATTCGCCCGGGCCCGCGGGCTCGATGGTGACCTCCTCGCTAAGCCAATGGACCGAGTCCTTTCCGATGATGCGGAATTCCTGCTGGTAGCCCGGGGAACCCTCGTCCAGCGCTTTTGCCGTCAGGCCCGTGGTCCGCTCCCGGTCGGGCATCTGTTCATCCGACCAGAGCCCGCCCCGCGTGCGGCCCTCCGCCATCAGGTAGATGGAGTTGTGCTGGAGGTTCGGGGGGGTCTTGACCCGCCACGTGTAGCCGGTCCCTTCCTTGGTCACCTTGGCCCACCACAGAAGGATGTTCGAGCGGTCGAGCGAATCCAGGATCAGCTTGTAGCTTTCATACCCGTCGTTCCCGTCGCCCCGGACCGGATCCCCCCGGCGCCGGAAATATACGAGCGCCGCGGCGATCCATCCGGCAAGTGCGACCGCTGCGAGCGCACCTTCCAGGGGTGTCAGGGACGCTATTGGCATTCTTAAGTTGGGTTACTGGCCGTTATCGGGGTGTGGGTTCCGGGGGGAGGGCGGCCGAGGACCGCCGGTCCGACGGCGGCAACTGCGGGTCGAGAAAACCTTCCAACGGACACCCTGTCAACGGCGCACGCCCGCAGATTTACGTCGCGTCTGCGAGCGCCTCGCGCACGGCCTCTAGCAGGATCCTCGGTGTGTAGGGCTTGTTCATCAGGCGCAGCGCCTCAGCCCCTCCCGACTTTTCCTCGACGGTTTCGCGGCTGTACCCGGTCGTGAGGATGACCTTAAGGGAGGGCTTCTGCGCCCGGAGCTTTTGGCCGAGCTGCGGTCCCGACAGTTCACCGGGGAGAACGACGTCGGTCAGCAGAAGGTCGATGCGGGCCGAGTGCCAGCGCCAGACCTCCAGGGCGCTGTCGGCGGACTTCGCCTGGAGGAGCGCATAGCCGTCCTGCTGCAGGACGGCGGCGGCAAATTCGCGGACGTTTGCCTCGTCCTCGACGAGCAGGATGGTCGCCTTTCGCCCGCTTGCGTCCGCTCCGGGCGCCTGCAGCGCGCCGGACGCGAGCTGAGCCTGGGTGAGCGGCAGGAAGATGCGGAAGGTCGTCCCGGTGCCGACCTCCGTCTTCACGTCGATCCATCCGCCGTGGCGCTGAGCGATGTCCTTCGCGGTCGCCAGTCCCAGACCGGTGCCCCGTCCGTCGCCCTTTGTCGTGAAGAAGGGCTCGAAAAGCCTGGGCAGAACCGCGGCCGGTATCCCGCTCCCTGAATCGCGCACGGACACGAAGGCGAAATCCCCCGGAGGACCAGGGGGATTCTCCCCGCGCCTGAGGATCCCGACGCCTATGTCCAGGCTCCCCCCGCTTGGCATCGCGTCTCGCGCGTTGAAGGCCAGGTTCACCAGGGCCTGCTCGATCATGCCCATGTCGGCGAGGGTCCTCGGCGCCCCGGGCGCGCCCTCGAAGCCGACCACGATGGTTTCTCCCAGGAGGCGCCTGAGCATGGCGGCGATGGCCTCGACCTCGGCGTTGAGATCCACGACGGCGAGGCTGGGATCCCGCTTGCGGCTAAAGAGCATCAGCTGGCGCACGAGGCCCGCGGCCTGCCTGCTCGCCGTGAAGACCCGCTTCAGAGACTCGGCCTGGCCCGGCTTTAGCTCCTCCTTGTCGAGCATCATGCTCACATATCCTGAGATGATCGTGAGCAGGTTGTTGAAGTCGTGCGCAATGCCTCCCGCCAGCTTCCCAACGACCTTCATTTTCTCGGCCTGGAGCAGTTCGGAATCGAGCCCCATGCGTTCGGTGCCGCCCTCCGGCGACCCGCGCCGCCCCGCCGCCCGGAGCAGGACTTCCGGAAGGCGTTCCAGCCGGTCCTTGTGGACGAAGTCCGCGGCGCCCCGCTTCATGCATTCAGCGGCGGCATCCTCGCCGATCGAGCCCGAAACGACGATGTAGGGGATGCTCGGAAGCCTCCTGTGCGCGGACTCGAGTGCGGCCTTCGCGTCGATCCCGGGGGCGCCGTGGTCCGCCAGGATTACGTCAACCTCTGCGCGCCCGATCGCAGCCTCAAACTCGGCGAGGTTTGAGGCCCGCTGGAACTGGATGTTCAGTCCCGTCGAAAGGGCCTTGCTTCGCACCCGCTCAAGGTCCGCGGCGTCGGCCTCCAGGTTGAGGACTCGCAGGGTCTCACGATTCATGGCATTGAGGTGGCGCGGGCCCAGCCGGGCAGGGGACCCCGCTTGTTTTGGGATGCCGCGACGCGAAAGTGTGTCTGCGGACCGGGGTTAGCAAGGCTATCTCCCCCGGGATCAAAGGTGCAGAAGGGCGTAGAGCCCGAACAGGAACAGCGTCACGCCCGAGATGCGATTCACGGCCGCCATCCACGCGGCGTCGAGGCGCGACCTGAGAAGCCCAACGCCCGTGCTAAGGAACAGCCACCAAAGCGCCGATCCCACGAAGACGCCGAGAACGAGCGCCGCCGCCGCCCGGTAATCTCCCGTCGCGCCGAGCCCGAAGGCGGCGAATACAACCGTGAACGATAGGATTGTGGCGGGATTGGCCAGGGTGAGGAAGAGGGTGGAGCCAAATACGGCAAGCGGCCGGTCGCCCCCTTCCGGCGCCGCCTGGGCGCAGGGCCTGCTCAGGAAGGTTCGGATCCCGAGATAGCAAAGGAACCCCCCTCCGATGAGGGCGAGCCAGAACTGGCGGCGGACGAGGAAGCCCGAGACCGCGGTGAGGCCGAAGCCCGCGACGCACCCGTAGGCGGCGTCCGCGGTGGCGGCGCCCATTCCCGCCGTGAATCCGGCCCAGGATCCGTCCTTGAGCGACCTTCGGATGCACAGGATGCCAATCGGTCCCACAGGCGCGGCGATGGAGAAGCCGACCAGCAGGCCCTTCATGATGAACGTCGAATCCATTCGCGCCTAGAGCTTTGCTTTGGAACGTCGAGTGCCGTCAAACCAATTGGCGGGACCGATCGGGCGGACCCCGGTTCTCGACGGTACCCTTGCTAAGTTCCCCGCAGTGGGTTCATTGGCCGCAGTCCACTTTCGCTCTGCGAGACCGGGAAACCCCTCCACCCCTTATCCGCGGCCGCCTCGCGGACATCATTGTACCCACGCCATGCCCGTAAATAGAGCAATCGGGAAGGGCTACGGGATTCACGCAAAAATCCCCTTTGCGTCAGCGCGGCAAAGCCTGGCGACTCGACCCCGATCCAGATTGCTGTCCCGTGACCCCGCATCGTGTAAAACCTTCCCAGGTGGCCATGGCCCGCGGCTTTGCCATCGCCGTAGTTGCCCTGTGCGTGCTGGAGCTCGCCGGGCCGGTGAATGGCGTCGGGGAATCCCGTGTGGATATCTTTGGCTTTTCGGCGATGAAGGGGGCCTCTGCGTTTGGCCTTATCCTTCTCGGCGCGGCACTGGCGAACCTCACCCGGACCGCCCCGCTGGGAGGGTGGAGGCCCGCCTCCGCGGTGTTGGGGGCGTCGGCCTTCTCGCTCGGCGCGGCGACCCTGATCGTATACGTGACCGGCTCGCGGACGGGAATTGACGCCCTGCTCCCCGGCGCGGTGGCGGCCGCCATGGGCGACCCGCAGGCGGGGCGCATGTCGGCGACGTCGGCCTTCTGCCTTTCCGTGGCAGGCCTCTGCGTATTCAGTTCCTCGCGACCCCGCATTGCCCGCCTGAGGAGCGCCGTCTCCGCGGCCCTCGGGGCATCGCTTGTGGTCGTCGGGTGCTTCAACATCCTTGGCCACGCCACAGAGGGCCCCGGCGAGTTCGGCTGGCGGAGCCAGGCGGGAATGTCGCTGCCCGTCGCCAGCGGGTTCACCCTGTTCGGGCTAGGAATCCTGGCGCTCATTTGGTCCGAAGGGGAATTCGCCTGGGCGCTCGATGTCAGGGTTTCCGCGGGGTTCGCCGCAGGCATCGTCATCATGCTCGCGGCGACGGGAATCTCCTATAATTACACGAACTTCCTCAGTAATGCCGCGGGATCCGTCACGCAGGCCCACGAGGCCCTCAGGTGGGTGGAGGAATCCCGCACGGCCATTGAGAATCTCGCCAGAAGCCAGAGGGCGTTCCTGCAGCAGCGCGAGGGGTCGTCCCTGGAGCCGCAGGACCGTGAACTCGCCGTGGTTCGCGGCGCCCTGAACCACTTGGGGAGGACGGCGGAGGGCGGCTTGATCAGCTCCAATCCTTGGTCGCGAGGCAGTCCGAACTCGTCGTGGGTGCGGCCGACGCCCAGGCCCGGATTGGCCAGACGGCTGCACGCAAGCGGCTTGAGGAGGGCGGCGGCAACTCGCTTCTCGAGGCATGCGACGTCCTACTCAGTGACATCGGGGCGCGGGAATTCGCGGATATGGATAATCGACAACGGCATACGAAATCACTTGGGGAAAGAACGCTTCGGCTGCTGCCCCTGGGAGTCCTTGTCAGCCTGACGATCCTCTTTGTCGGGCTATTGATCCTCAACGACAGCCTCAACGGGAGGAACCTGGCCGCGACGACGGCCCAGAAGCTGGCCGCGATCCGGCCATTTTAGGCTGCCCCTTGCAGGTCCACTGACCCACCGTGATCCATGGAAAAACGCCCATTTGCCGAGCTCGGTGTGTCGCAGGAGATACTGAAGGCCGTGCACAAGCTCGGATACGAGGAGGCTTCGCCCATCCAGACGGCGGTCATTCCCGCAGTCCTCGCCGGCCGTGACGTCGTCGGGCAATCGGCCACGGGTTCGGGAAAGACTGCGGCGTTCGCCATTCCCGCCATTGAGTTAGCCAAGGCCCAGATACATAAGGTCCAGGTTCTCATCCTATGCCCCACGCGCGAGCTGGCCGTCCAGGTGGCAGAGGAGACGGGCAAGCTCCTCCTCTTCAAGCGAGGGTTGCACGTGGTGCCGATATACGGCGGGCAATCGTACGACCGGCAGTTTCGCGCGCTTGAGGCCGGTGTGCAGATCGTCATCGGGACGCCGGGAAGGGTCATGGACCACATGGAGCGCGGGACCCTCAAGCTGGATGGGCTTCGGCTTGTCGTGCTCGACGAGGCGGACCGCATGCTCGACATGGGTTTCCGCGACGACATCGAGCATATCCTCAAGTCGGTGCCGGCGCAGCGGCAGCTCCTCTTTTTCTCGGCCACGATGCCCCGCGCGATCCAGGACCTCATCGGCCGCTACTCCCGCGATCCGGCGTGGGTCAAGATCGAGTCCCAAGCCCACAATGCGCCGCAGGTTGACCAGGTCTACTACGAGGTGGACAGGCGCTCGAAGCTCGAGGTGCTGACACGGCTCATCGACCTGAACGACTTCCGCTATGGGCTCATCTTCTGCAGCACCAAGGTCATGGTGGACGAGCTGGACCAGCAGCTTCACGCCCGCGGGTACGCGACCGACCGCCTTCACGGCGATCTCAGCCAGATGCAGCGCACGCGCGTGATGGAGAAGTTCCGCAAGCGAGCGTTTGAGTTCCTTGTCGCGACGGACGTCGCCGCGCGCGGTCTCGATGTCGACGACCTCGAGGTGGTCTTCAACTTCGACCTGCCGAACGACGCCGAGGACTACACCCACCGCATAGGGCGCACGGCGCGCGCGGGCAAATCGGGGAGGGCGGTGACCTTCGTCTCTGGCCGGGAGCTTTACCGGCTTCAGAGCATGGTCCGGTTCGCCAATCTCAAGATCAGGCGCGAGACCGCGCCGTCGCTCGGCCAGGTGGACGAGGCGCGGGCCAACCTGTTCTTCGAGAAGATACGCGGCGTGATCGACGCGGGCCAGTTCGAGAAGCAGGACCGGGTCGTCGATCGGCTGCTGGACCAGGGGTACTCGAGCACCGATATCTGCTCGGCCCTGATCCAACTGCTGAAGGGAGGGGCGAGCCCGAAGGCGGGGCCGGCCGAAGGCAGGCCCGCCCCCAAGGCGCATGCTGCCGGGCACAAGGCGCGGGAAGTCGAGCCCGAGGAGGCCGACCAGACCGCCGAGGCGGAGCCGGCACCGAGCAGGCGCACGGGCAAGGAGGCGGGGATGGTGACACTCTTTGTCAATGCGGGGCGCAAGCACCTGGTCACCACCGGCGAGATAGTTGGCAAGATCACGGGCGTCACGCGGCTCAACTCGGAAGTCGTCGGCGCCATCGACATCCACCAGCGCCATTCCCTCGTGGACGTGGCCGAGGAGCATGCCGAGTTGATCCTGAGAAAGCTCAATGGGATCCGGATCCGCGGGCACTCGCTAAAGCTGAGCCCTGCGACCACCGACGAGAAGGCGCTCGATTGACCGAGGCGCGGGAAATTGACATTCACACCCAAGCGTCCCGTTATACCCCGCGCATGAGCCGAGCGTTCACTTCCAAGGTGTTCCTGTGGGTTGGGACCTTCGCGGGGTGCCTGGCGGCAAAGGGCGAGTCCCGGGCCGGAGGTTACCTCCTGGTGGCGAACAAGGGTGCGCACAGCCTGTCGATCGTCGACGCAGCCACCGAAGTGCAGATCGCCCAAGTGGCGGAGGAAGGGGACACGGGCCACGAGGTCGCGGTGTCGCCCGACGGAAAGCGGGCATTCGTCCCGATCTACGGCAATTCCGGAGTCGGCAGACCGGGCTCGGACGGTAGCCTGATCCGGGTGATCGACCTCAGCCGGCGCGCGGTCGTCGGGACCGTCGATTTCGGGAGGGGCATCCGCCCCCACCGCCCGGTCTTCGGGCCGAGGGACGGGCTCCTCTACGTGACCACCGAACTTGAGGACTCCGTGACAATCATAGACCCGGGCAGCCTGAAGGTCGTCGGCTCGATCCCAACCGGCAAAGCCGAATCGCATATGCTTGCGATCTCGAGGGATGGCCGGCGGGGGTACACCGCCAACGTGCGTTCGGGAACCGTCTCCGTCCTAGACCTCCAGACGCGCTCACTCGAGGCGACAATCGCCGTTGCTCCTGCCATTCAGAGGATCGCACTCTCCACGGACGACAGATGGGTCTTTACGGCCGACCAAACCGCGCTACGGCTCGCCGTCATTGACACCGTGTCAAACTCGGTAAGCCGCTCGATTCCCCTTCCAGGCCTTGCGTTCGGCACCGCCGCGACGCCCGACGGCCGCTGGCTGGTCGTGGCGATGCCAGCGATCGACAAGGTGGGACTGGTCGACCTGTCGGCGATGCGCTTGGTGCGCACGCTGGATGTGCCAAGGTCGCCCCAGGAGGTGCTCGTTCGCCCCGACGGCCTGGTCGCCTATGTGTCGTGCGACCGAAGCGCCAAGGTCGCAGTCGTGGATCTCAAGGATTGGGGGGTCCGGAGGCTGATTGACGTCGGTTCGGTGGACGACGGACTCGCTTGGGCCGCTGCGGACTGAACCTCCGGCGCCTACCTGGGCTCGAAGAATCGCGAGTAGATCGCGCCCATCCTTTCCGCCGAGTCGAAGTCGTTTGCGGTGAGACCCCCCTTGGAGTGGGTGGTCAGGGTCAGGGTGACCTTGTTCCACCGCACGTCGATGTCGGGGTGGTGGTCGTGTTTCTCGGCGGTTCTTGCGACGCGGTCAACGAACTCAATGGCTTTCATGAAGCCGTCGAACTCAAACAGGCGCAGGATCGAGCTGCCCCGCTTCCTCCAAAGGGGGACCATTTTGAGCCGGAGTGCAATCTGAGCGGGGCTTAGCTTTTTCATGGTTCAGTTGTTGAGGACGTGGTTGGCCGCGAGGACAAGGAAGACGTAGTCCGAGGTTGCGTACCCGAGGCAGTACTCGCGCTGCTGCCAGAGGAAGGGCCAATCGAGGAGTTCCGGAAAGTCCGGCCTGATGAGGGCGGTTCCGGAGGCGATTCCGCCCGGGATATAGGACCAGTCGGCGCGATTCAATCCGTAGGCCGGAATCAGGGAATTCGCCCCGACCCCGGAGACGAACGACGAGGTGTTCGCACCCGGATGGCAGCCAAGGATGAAATCGACCGCGTGAAGCATGTAGGTGGTGGGAAAGATGTCGGGGGCGCCTGCGTGGAGGAAATACTGCTGCACGCCGAACCTCTGGATGTCCCATCCGGCCCCCCAGACATCGGGCTCGTAGGGAATACCGTAGGGCGTCTTCTTCTCGAGCGCGTCGACGTCGGAGCGGTAGACAAGGAGCGCTGCCCTCACCTTGGCGACGAATGCCGGGTCCTTCACCAGGCCCAGCGACCGGGCGCCGAGCCAGCCATACTGCCCGACGTTCTCCACTATCTTGTCGCCGAGGGCGATGATGGTGTCCGCGTACTTCTTCTCACCGGTCGTCTGGAAGAGCTCGATCGCGGGCTCAAGGCGGTCCAGGGACACGTCGGGTGCCCTCGCACTGGCCCAGAGCTCCTGGGCTATGCGCAGGCAGTCCCGCGCGAGGGGGTCATTGAAGCCCGCCAGGGCGCGTGAGGCCGCGGCGAGGCCGCCGGCCGTATCAAGCTCGTGCTCGGGACTCTCCTCGGTGAACACCCAGCGGTCATCGGCCGAACCCGGGGAACCCAGAGGGGGGAGGTGGTCTATCTTCGGCTCGGACTGATCTCCGGCTGTCGCTGCCTCCGACAGCACCTTCATCGCCGCGCCATCGTCATCGTGGAAGACAATGTTATCGGTCATGTTGGCGGCGTCGCCGAGAAAGGTGTACTGGTGAAGGGACGCATCCTGGATCCCCCGGTAGAGGCGGCCCATCGAATTGTAGCCGCCGACGACGCTGAGCACGCCGTGTTCGATCTGCTGGAGAATATCGGGCTTACCGTCCGGCCTGTGGATCTCGACGATGCCGGAGGCCTGGTCGATCGTGGTGTTATCGAGCGCCGGATGGAAGAGCTCCCAGGCCAGCGCCAGCCCGTGGACCGTGTCTATCTGCGACTCGATCCGAAGATCGTGGTCGCCGGCGTCAAACCAGCCGCCCTTGTCGAGCCCGGGCACATGGTCGCCGGGCTTGAACTTTGTCAGGGTTGAGGGCCCCTGCGTGTACCCGTCGAAATGGTTGTAGTTCACCGGCGCCATCAGCGCGTCGTCCATGTGCGACAGGCCGTGCCACACGCGATAATGATCGTTCACCCTCATGTGGTCCATCTGCACGGGCAGGAAGTACTCCACGGTCGGCTGCCAGACGTTCCTCTCGAACACGTGTTCGCTGATCTGGAATACGTTGGACCGCAGATCGCCGTAGCCGACGGCATACATTCCCGGCTTCACTACGTCGGTGAAGTCGAACCTGAGGTAGTGGAACCGCAAGAAGCGCCCCCAGTCCATCGCGGGTCGCTCGGCGACCTTTACCGGGCCCGTCTCCGTAATTCTGTACAGCGAGACCGGCCTGAACACGGTCTCGCGTCGGTCGAGCTCGATGACGGCGATCTTGGGCTGCCTTGGGTGGTACCCAACCTGGGAGACCTGGATGACGGGATCGGACCTCCAGCCGGGAATCACGTTGGGGGTCACGCGCCACTCAATGGCCGCCTTCGTTGCCCCCGCCGGGACCAGCGCCCGAGCAACGAACCAACCGTTGTTGTGCTGGGCTCGCCCATCGAGCAGCTCAATCTCGCCACCGCGCACCGCCTCGATGCTCATGCGCTGCAGGTCGGATTCCGGCGCCACCGTCAGCTTCGGGCCGTGGCCGAGCGGTTCGAGCTCATAGTCCCCGTCGGCCACGGCACCCGGGCCGTTGGCCTGCCTCGGGAACGATCCGAATCGGCCCCCGATCTCGAAGGTCTTCCCGAACAGGACGCCCGGAAACAGTTCGAGATTGAATCCCACCTTGCCGACCCACGCCGCGGGCAGGGGCTCATCGAGGTCGACGATGATCCGGAACGAGCGGCCGTCGGGCCTGACCTTGACGTCGTAGCCGAGCTTCAGGTCGGGGTACGCGATCGGGTTAAGGCCCTTCCGGTTCTGGCTCTCGTTGGGATAGGCCATGTGTACGCTTATCTCGTTGGATACCCTGTCTACGCGGCGGGTCCCGACGGCAGGGGTGGGCTGCCACTGGCCTGGCGTCGGCTCTAGGCGCAGGTCGCCGTTCGTCGCGACGCGCTGGCCATTTTGGATCACCCCGACGCCGCCCTGGTGTCCCTCGGGATAGTAGTCGTGCGCCAGCATGACGTTGAGGCCCGCCATCTCGAGGTACTCGAGGTCGTTGATCGCAAGGGTCTCATCGGCGGCCATGGCTGCGGTGGCCATCGCAATGGCCGAGATAGCCGCCGCCGGTGCCAGAAAAGTTGGGATAGAGGACTTCATGGGGAAAGGGACGGGACAAGGGGGGTTGCCGGCACACGGGCGGGGTCACCGACCACGGGTGTGGCGAAAAGGGAAGCGTAATCCCTTTCGCACCCCTTTTTCAATTCCCCTTGTCGGAGTTTTTTCAGAGGCTGTTGTGCGAACGATGAACCGCGAATTCGAAGAAAGGCTTGCCGCCATCGGCGTTCGCATCGCGGACGTCGAGGAGCGGTTTGTCCTGGGCTCGGGGAAAGGGGGCCAAAAGATCCAGAAGACCTCGTCCTGCGTCTGGCTTCGCCATCGCCCCACGGGCATCGAGGTGCGCTGCCAGCGCGAGCGGTCACAGGCGCTCAACCGGCAGTTGGCCTGGTCGGAGCTTTGCCAGAAGCTCGAGGAGCGCAGGCGTGCCAGAGCGACGGCTGAGCAGGACGAACGCCAGAGGAATATCCGGCGCCACCGCCAGAAGAGCCATGGCCAGAAGGTGAGGATGATCGAGGCGAAGAAGCATAGGGCGGGGATCAAGGCCCGCCGAGGGCGCACCGAGTCGGAGTAGCCGGGCGGGCGCCCCCAATTGGACCGGCATCGGGCGCCCTGTTCCGGAGCGGTTTAGGTGCGTTTCACCCCTGCGAAGGTTGCTGGATTGCGTTGAACGCCTCTTTGAAATGCCGCCGGCACATCGCTACGTAGCGGTCGTTTCCCCCGATCTCAACCTGGGCGCCGACGGTGACCGCCTTTCCTTCCGCACCGATCCGCAGGTTCATCGTGGCCTTGCGGCCGCAGTGACAAATGGTCTTCAGCTCAATCAGGTTGTCGGCGACAGCCAGGAGTGCGGCGCTGCCGGGGAAGAGCCGTCCTTGGAAGTCCGTGCGCAGGCCGTAGCATAGAACGGGGATTCGCAGCGTGTCCGCGATGTCGGTGACCTGGGCCACCTGCTCCGGCGTCAGGAACTGGGCCTCGTCGATGAGGACGCACGAGACCGGCTTTTCCATGTGGTCGAGGTGCACGCGCTCGAGCAGGTTGTCGGCCGCCTGCAGCGCGATGGCCTCCGAGGCCAGGCCGATCCTCGACTGGATTCGCCCATAGCCGGCACGCGTGTCGAGCGCCGGCATGAACAGCAGCGTGCGCATTCCGCGCTCCTGGTAATTGTAGCTCGACTGGAGGAGCACGGTGCTCTTCCCGGCATTCATGGCCGAGTAGTAGAAATATACCTTCGACATGGTGCCGGCAGCCTCAATCGAAGCCGCCGAAAAGGCGAGAAATTGGGATGCTGAGCCAGGTGACCCGCCGGGGATCAGCTTGAGGGCTGCAGCTGGACTCCCGCCCGGTTCAGCTCCTTCTCGCACCGCCCGATAATCCGGTACAGTCGGTTCACCTCCACCATCTCCTCGTTGGTGAGCCGCTTTTTGGGCACCGAGCGGTCGACATAGAAGAACTTGGTCATGGCGTTGAACTCCAGGTCGTGCCCGGCCCACACGACATCCGGGCGCGACTTGAGGCCTACATAGTCCTGGTTGTCGTAGTCCAGCTGCTGGGTGACCCTCACGTCGACGGTGTCGAAATCCGGCTTCGTGGCGCCCGCGTGGAACCAATACTCATACTCCCACACGCGCATCTGGGGGACGCGCGGCGTGACCGCGGCGGGCTGGTTGACGATGTTCTGGACCATCGTGATTGAGTCCTGGGCCTCCTTCTTCACGGCGGCCAGCCTGTCCGCGGGCGAGAGGGCCTGGGCGGTGCCGCCTGCGGTTCGCAGGACGCTCTTCACCACGCCGACCGACACGACGACATTGTCCCTCAGCTTTATGGTGGCATCCGAGTAGTTGAGTATCCTGACGGGGCCGGCCTCTATCTGGCTCTTGGGCGGTCCCTTCTCGGCGATGACCTGGTCGAAGGTGTCGCCGACATTGGCGCCGAAGGCGGCCGCGCAAAGAAGCAGGCAGCCGATATATTTCGTCAGATTCATAGGTTGGAAACCCGGATGGGGGATTGGTCCCGGGCCGCTAGGTCCGGATGAGTAAGCAGAACGCCAAGACGAGCTCAACAGGATTGGGCGGGTCCAGGCGGGTTAATCGCGATTGCCGACCTAAGCTAAGCGCCGGGGCCAACGGCAGGCCCTGCCGATACCGCCTTATTGCACGGAGACAATCGTTCCGCCTCTGACCTGGGTGAGAAAGACCTGATTCGGGCCCTGGTTGCTTGCGGGGCCGAAGGTGACGATGAAGCCCACGAGATCTATGGGATTGGTACCCTTTGCGGCGTCAAGGAAGCCATCGCGCGTCGGCCTTTGAGGCGCCGAGGAGGTTGATTTAAGCCGTATCTGGGATACTCAGAACCTGCTGATGCAACGCGCCGACCTAGACCGCCTGCCCGCCGCGTCCACGCGGGGGCACTTTGTGGACGTGCTTCGGCTGCTGAGCGCAAGCAACGTCAAGGCGGTCGTCCTCGACGACGACCCTACGGGCACCCAGACCGTGCACGGAGTCGACGTCCTCGCCGACTGGAGCGTCCCGTCGCTCGCCGCCGCGCTCTCGGAGCCGGGGCCCTGCTTCTTCGTCCTGACCAACACCCGCAGCATGCCCGCTGCGCGGGCCTCCTCGGTGAACCTCGAGATCGCGTCGAACCTGATCGAGGCCTCCGTCCTGGCGAAGAGGGAATTTGTCGTGGTGAGCCGAAGCGATTCGACGCTAAGGGGTCATTTTGCGGAGGAGCTCGCGGCCCTTTCGGCGGGCCTACGCCGCCCGGTGGACGGGATTATCGTCGTCCCCGCCTTCTTCGAGGGTGGGCGCTACACGATAGGGAATGTCCATTACGTGGCGGAGGGCGATAATCTGATCCCTGCCGCCTCTACCGAATACGCCAGGGACACGACCTTCGGGTACACCCATTCGGAGCTGACGGAATGGATCGAGGAGAAGACGGGCGGGGCGGTGCGCGCCTCCGACGTGGTGACGGTCGCCCTGGCGACGCTCCGTCAAGCGGACGCGGCAGCGAGCGTCCGCTCACTGCTTCTCTCGCTCCCCCGGGGCGCCCATGTGGTCGTCAATGCGGCGACCTACTCGGACATTGAGGCCTTCGTCCACGGGCTGCTCCTTGCAGAGGCCGAGGGGAAGCGGTATCTCTTTCGAACGGCTGCGAGCTTTGTGCGGGTGCGCGCCGGACAGGTTCCGAATGAACTGCTGGGGCCGGCGGACTTCAGCGACGCGGGACCCATGGGTGGGCTGCTCGTGGCGGGGTCCTACACACGAAGGTCGACTGCCCAGCTGGAGTCGGTCCTCACCTTGGCGCTTGCGCAGGGGATCGAGGTGTCCGTGGACATGCTGGCCGACCCGCAGTCGCAGGCGCTGGAGATCGACCGCGCCGCCGCGGCGGCTCTGGAAGCGATACGGGCGGGGCGCCACGCGATCGTCTACACGAGCCGCGCCGTGGTGAGCGCCCTTGGAAACGCAGGGGACCTCAGCGCCGGCAAGATCGTATCGGACGCCCTGGTTTCGATCGTGAGGTCGATCCCGGTCAGGCCGCGATTCTTCATCGCAAAGGGGGGAATCACCTCGAGCGACGTGGCGACGAGGGGCCTGGGAATGCGAAGGGCCCGCGTCCTCGGCCAGGCGGCGCCGGGGGTTCCCGTGTGGGAACTGGGCGTCGAGACTCGCTTCCCCGGGATGAGGTTCGTGGTCTGGCCGGGCAACGTGGGGGGGCCCGATTCGATCCGAGATTTGGTCAGGCTTTCCTGAGGGGGAAGGGCGCGTCCCCACCTAGGAAATCCCGGACAAGCGAGACGAAGTCCGGATCGCGGACGAAGCCAAGTTCCAGGGCCCGCCTCACGTCGAACCGCGCGGGCCAGCTCGATACAATCCGCCTGACCGTGGCGTCCTCGTTGAAGGAGATGAGTCCCGCGGCCCTTGGGCCCGCGACCCGTTCGAGCGCCTCGATCATTTCGCCAACGCTGACGGTGATGCCCGGAAGGTTGACGACCCGGCCCGGCCCCAGCGTCCCTCCAGGGACCGACGCCGCGTGCACGAGGTTCGCGACAACCGCGCGCGGTGACGAGAGCCACAGCTCCAGATCCCGGCCGACCGGGCAGTTCGCGGGCTTCCCACCTAGGGGCTCCCGGATTATGCCGCTGACGAACGAGGAGGCCGCCGCGTTGGGGGAGCCCGGGCGGACGCACACCGTCGGCAGGCGAAGGACGCATCCGTCGACAAAACCCTTCCGTGAGAAGTCGGCGACCAGGAGTTCGCCGACCGCCTTCTGGACGCCGTAGGACGACTGAGGGTGCAGGGCCGTTTCCTCCGTCACGGTCCGAGGCAGGGGAGGCCCAAACACCGCGAGCGAGCTGGTGAAGACGAACTTTGGTCGCCTCCCGCGGGCGCGCGCGGCCTCCAGGAGCGACCGCGTAGCGTCGAGGTTAACGCTCATCCCCAGGTCGAACTCGGCCTCGGCCTGGCCGCTGACGACGGCCGCCAAGTGGTAGATGACATCCGCCTGCGCGGCGACCGAATCGGCAACGCCCTTTGCCAGGAGGTCCGCACATCTTGCCTCGACACGGTTGTCGCCAATGGCGGGCAGGGCGGGGGACGAATCGAACAGGACGATGCGCTCGACGCCCTCGCGGGCCAGCAGGGCCTGCGCGAGTCGTCGGCCCAGAAACCCCCCGCCGCCCGTGATCGCGACATTCATGTCCCAGGATTTGCCTTCAAGCCGTGGAGGAATACGGGCGCCGCGGGCCTCGCACAACGAAAATGCCTCCCGGGCGCGTCCCGTTCATTTTGCGGCCTTCGCCACCGGTGGTTTTCGGTTCGCCGCCTTCGCGAGGAGGTCGTGCCACCGGGTCACGTCAATGTTGCCGAGGGTCCCCCCGAGGTGGACGGATTCGCCGAGCAGGCAATACCCGGCTGCGTCCTTCTGCGCGGACAGAAGGCCCGCGGTTGCGAGGAGCTCCGCCAGCTTTCCGCGCACCCACACCTGCAGGTCCAGCGATATTGCCTGGTCCCTGAGGGCCAGCCCCTTGGCGTACCCGATCTGGCCCTTGCCCGTAAGGCGCTCATCGGGTGCCGTCATGGAGATCTCCGACAGTCCAATCGTGCGGTCGGATCGCTCGGTTGCCGTGAGCGACGCGAGATCGTAGCCGATCTCGGCAACATTGTTGGTGAACTGCATGACCGCCTCGGCGGTCTTGCTGACCGGGTTCCTGGCGCCGACATCCGGCTTGAGGCCAAAGAGGGACCCCACCGCGGAGCCGACCGTGCCGAGCGTGTCCGCGACCGGGGTCGACGCCTCGGGGATCGTGTCGGCCACGTCGGTCTTCAGCGCACGGAAGATGCCCCCCGTGCTCTTGAGGAGGTAACGCACCTGGGTGCGGGAGATCAGGTCGCCCAGGTTCGCGCCGTCGCCCTCGAGGGAGCTGGCCACCGTGAAATGCCCCTCGACGGCCGGATCCTGGCCCTTTGGGGGCGGATTGAAGACCTCCGCGGCGTCGACCTGGTATTCCGATCCGGCGACTTTTAGGGAATAGGGCCGGTCCGCCGCGGCATCGAATGAAAGCTTCCCGTCGACATTCTCGAGGGTGTGGTGGGCGAGGGAGCACCGGCCGCGCTTCAGGAGCAGGGAGCCCTGTTCGAACTCGATCGTGCCCCTGACGTCCTTGAAGACGTCGTTTGCCGAGGTCAGCCGGTCGAAGACAATCATCACGCTCCCGCGCCGGCTTCCCCAGAACGGGGCCGTGTCCCGCAACCCCGGGGCGCCCGGTGCCAGTCCGGGCGGTGCGACCGCATCCAGGGACACCTGGCCGCCTCCAAGGAGCCCCAGCTGCGAAGCCATGAACTTCAGGTGCTCCAGCGAGACCTGCCCCCCGGACAGCTCCACCCCGACAAGGCCGCCGTCTTCTCCGGGCGTCCATGTCCCGTCAAGCGACACGTCGGACGGGGCCGGACCGACCTCGAGCTTTGCGGGAAGCTTGAACTCGATGGTGCCGTCCGCAAACACCTCCGCATGAAGGTCCGCCTCGACCTTGTGGCCCGCGTCATGCCCGACCAGCAAAACCTTCCCGTCCACCTTTGTCGTGTCCGCGACGACCGCCGAGAAGTCCCCGGACGCCAACCGGGCTGTCATGCGGGTGGGCCCCGATTTCCCGCTGCGCGCCGGGAGGGCATCCAAGTCCGCGTCCCAGGTCCCTGCAATCACAACCGGCTGGCCGGCGCCCGAGGCCCGGGACACCTTGGCGTTGAGGGTGGCGAGGCTCCGGCCCTGGCTCGCGAATCCCAGGGGGGCAAGCTGGACATTCCAGGCGCCGGCCGACTTGTCCGCATTCAGGTTCAGGGTAAGGTCGAGGTTTGAGCCGATGACAGCTCCGGCGCGGCTGATGGTGACCGCCTTGGCCACCAGCGCAGACTTTGAGACCAAGGCGATGCCCTGTCCGGACGGCCGCACCGAGAAGACGCCGGTGGCGCGTCCCTCGGTCAGACGGAAGGGCCCGGTCAGCCCCGATAGCCACGCCACGGGCAGGTCGCGAACGGTCAGGTCGAGGAGTTCCTTGGTCGGATCGGTTGGCGTCACGCGGCCACTTTCCTCGTCGATATCGAAGGGTTGGCCCGACTTGAAAAGGGCCGCCGGCGGGGATCCTCCGAGGGCAACGGTAAGTTCATCGACATGCAGGCTGCGCGCCGCGTGCACGGCGTCGAAAGACGCCTCGGCGCCCACGGTACCCATGGCCTCCAGCGGCTCGGCCAGGATTCCCAGGTGGCGCACGACCGCACGGATCCGCCCGAGAACGTGGATGCGTTCAAGGGAGCCAGAGGCGTCAAACCGTCCGTCGCCGGAGGCCGACGTAACGGGCAGCGTTGTGGTCCGTGTAAGGAAAGCCAGGTCGGCGTCACCGACATCGAGCCTCCATGAGCCGTCGAAGCCTTGCGTGGCCCCGCGGAAATGGGCGACAATGTCCGCGACGCTCCGGCCCGCGCGGCCGACTCCAAGGGTGATGTCCTCATCACCCGTGCCCTGTCCCCTGGCTATGGCTACCGAGAGGACCTGGCCCTTGGGAATCCTTCCGCCCGTGTCGGCGACCTCAACCTCCAGCTTCGCCCGTTCGAGCCTGCGCTCCGGGCCCATTAAGAGCACGAGCCGACCATGGGCTTCTACCGCGTTAGCCGCTATTTCCGAGTCTGCGAGGACGGCTGCGGCGTCCAGGGTCAAGGTTCCTTCGCGGCCCTCCGCCAGTCCGCCTCCCGTTAAGATCACGTGGACCTGGGTCGGTGCCCTCTGGCCCGGGACCTGGATGAGGATGTCGCCTTCCAATTCGACGCCGTCGAGGGCCACCGCGAACGGGAGTGCCGTCTTTCCGAGCAGCCCGGCAAGGGCCTGCGCGGCTCCCCTTAAGGCGTCGGCCTGGCGGGCATGGCTCCCGCCGGGGCTTCCTTCGTCCTGTGCCGGAGTGTTCCCCTTGGGGATTTGCGGGGCCGCCAGGTCGAGCGTCCAACCCTTGGCCTCGAGTCGGCTAACCCGCGCACTGCGGTTCCAAAGGGCCGAAACAATGGGGAGGTCGGCCCGGAGGGACGGAACCTTGAGGACGCCGCCGTCAGTGGTCACCGCCAGGTCGGACACATCCACCCTTCCGAAGCCCGCGGACAAGGACCCGAGTTTGACGTCGACACCCGGCCCCGACAGGGCGCTCCCCGCCAGCAAGGTCTGGACTGCCGGGACAAGCAGCAGCCCGCAGGCGAGGGCTGCAATGGCAACGGCCGCTATTGCCGCGAAGAGAAGGAATCTAAGGAGTTTCAAGCGTTGTGCCGGGGGTTTCGACCGTGGGAAAACCCAAGAGTTTCAAGCGAATCGTGTGGCCTTGCGGTGTCAGCCGCCAAACCGCCCGGACCGGGCGAACCGGCTCCGCCGCGGCGCAAATCATGAGGCGTCGCCCAGCAGGTCCCGGGCATATCCTATGGTGACAAGCCTCTCGGAATGGGCCTCCGCTTGGAGGATGGCACCGGTGCGTGGCCGCGAGGCGCAGATCTCCGCGATTTCCTCCCGGCTCAGGCACATCCACGCTGTGGACAGGGCGTCCGACTCGGCGGCGCTGTCGCAGAGCGCCCACGTCCGGTGAACGAGGGCGGGTGGCCTGAGCGTCAGCGGGTCCAGGATGTGCTGGCCCTTCACCGAGGTGCCGGAGCTTCCCACCGACTGGCGTTGCAGCCAGAGGTGCCGGCGCAGGGCTCCGCTCCCGAGCGTGATCTCCCAACCCCTTCCTTCGACGGGCGGGTCGAGGGCCAGGATGCTGCTCCCTCCGGCGACCAGGAGCGCCCGGTTGGCGCCCCATTCGCCGAGGACCTCCGCCATCCGGTCGAGAGAGAAGCCCTTGCCGATGGCTCCCAGGTCCAGCGCAACCGGCGCCTCCAAGACCGTCACCGTGAAGGCTGCGGGATCGATCTCAAGCCGGCCCTTTCGGGCGCCCAAGGACGCGTCGGATCCTCCCGTCGAGAATCCGAGCGCGGGGTCAAAGGCGCCGCCCGTGAGCGCGTGCATGCGCAGCGCGACGCCAAGGCACTCAAGCGTGTCGGGGCTCACGCGCTCGGACTCGCCCGGTGCGAGCCGGTTGATGCACGAGATCTCGCTCGACTCCTGGTAACGGCTCAGGAGGCCCTCCAACCGGTCCAGCTCGGCAAACGAGGCCGCCGCCGCCTTCTCGGCATAGCCGTGGGGGTGGCCCGTGACGTGGACCTCGAACGAGGTCGCCATGGCATGGTGCTTGAACACGCGCGGCACCGGGGCAGGGTCGTCGCTCATGGCCGGTCCCGCTCCCTCGGCGAAGCCGCGGCCAGCCGGGTAAAGACGATTGCAAGGACTTCCGGCCGGAGGCCATAGATCTCCGCCCTCCAGCCCGGGCCGAGCGACCTTCCCGTGCTTTCGGCCTGTCCGGCCGAACTCACGACGATCGTGGGGGCGAGGTTCATGGGAAGTTCGGCCCAGTAGCCCACACTCGCGCAGTGGCGAAGGTACCAGGGCAGCGGCCAGATGTCCCTGCCGACGACGGCCACGACCGGCGAACGACCCCCGGCGCCCTGGGTAATGGCCTCTACCCGCGCCTCCAGGCGCAGGATATCCGGGACCGTCGGGGAATAGGCCAGGGGATTGCCCGGGTCCGCGGGATACCGAAAGCACAGCTTCCACGTCTCCGATCCCAGAGCGCACCCCACAAACAGGACGAGCGCGGCGGCGGCGCCCCGGCGAAGCGGTGCGGCGAAGGCCGCGCAGGCCCTGTGAAGGCCGATTCCCGCAAGGACGGCGGCCGGCGCGAGCACGTTGAGCTCGAGCCATGGAGTCTTGTAGGGAATAATGGAATACAGCGCGGCGAGCGCGGCGGTGTAGGCGAGCAGGAAGAAGGGGAGGGGTCGCGAGGCGCGGGACCGCCAGGCGCTCCACGCTCCCGCGAACCCGAACACCGCGAGCGTCCAGCCGCACCAAGGACGGCTCCTAATTCCCGGCACAAGCAGCCAGGAAAGGTAGGCCGACCAGGGTTTCTCGTGGCCCTGCCCGGAAGCCCTGGCCGTTGCGAGGGACAGGGATCGGAGGGCGTCGGAGAGGCCGCGCGGGTTTTGGCCGAAGGAGGTGTACAGGAGCGCCGCGGTGAGAGCCAATGCGCCTGCGGCAAGGGCCATGTCCCGCTTGAGGCGGGGGCGCGGAGCGGCGCCCGCAGCCCGGCGGACTCCCGAAGTGGCGAGGAGGGCGCCGATGCCTGCGGCGATAGTCAGGACCGCTGTCTCCTTGGTGGCGAGAAGGGCGCCGCACGAGAATCCGGCCCCTACCGCCCACCACGGGCTGCCCGTCGTTGCATAGCGCCAGCCTGTCCCGACTAGAGAGAGGGAAAGAAGCACGAAGAGCGTCTCGTGGATCCAGGTGCGACCGTAGAAGACGAGGGGCGCCCCGAGTCCGAGCCAGAGGGCCGCCGCAAGGAGCGCGGCCGGGGGGACCCCGGTCTCCAGGAGGAGGAGGGCGGCGACAAGCGCAGCGCCGAAGAGGGCCGGCACTGCCCGCAGCTGCCAAGCCTCAAGGTCCCCGAGTCCGTGGGCTCCCAGGGAGCGGACCCAGGGATAGGTGGCATAGTAAAGGGTGGGGCCGTGGCGGTCCACGGGGTCATAGCGGTACGTGCGGCCCTCGAGCATGCCGCCCAGGATCGAGGCGTTGACCGCCTCGTCTGTATGCACCGGCATCGTCTCCGGCGCGGCAAGCCTCAGCGCCAGCGCGGCGCCGACGGCGGCGATCGCCACGAGAAGACTGTGCTTACGGCAGCCCGTAGACTTCGACCTCGATGTAATGGTTCATCTCCGAGGTTGTGTTGCCGCTGCTGTAGAGGCGCACGTAGCGTGCGCTGATGCCCTGGGCGTCGATGATGCGGCCCTCGTAGGTCTCGATATAGGTGGGGTCCTTGCCCGCCCCCAGCCCCAGGGCATTCTGGTCGTCGCTGTTGTAGAGCGTCTGGACCCCGTCGGCGAAGTTGGGGTCGTTGGACACCTGGACGACGACCGCCTTGTAGGCGCGCGCCTGGGAGTGGAAGTGCCAGACGACGATCGCGTAGAGCTTGGACGCCTGTGCGAGGTCTATCTGGACCCACTGCTTGCCCTTGCCGAGCTCCACATAGTTGCCCTCGTCGCCCGCCTTCTCGCCGTCGGTGATCAGGCTGAGGTCCCCGAGCACGGGCTCCATGTCGCTGCTGGTCACCTTCTTGTTGAGCGCGAGGTTCACGACACCCTTCGGGACCAGGAAATCGGGCCGGCGGCCTGCTCGCGGCGCCTCCAGGTTAGGCAGCTTCACCGGGACCGGCGTCCCCACGAACATGGGTTTGGGCAGGTCGAGCTTCAGGGGCACCTTGTCGTCGGCGCGGGCCGTGGCAAGGAGGCCGAGGGCCACGCATGCCGCAAGCAGCGTGGCGGTGCGGCGCTTTCTGAGCATCAAGGGAAGGCTTGTTGTGATCATGGGTTCAGACTGTGAAATCGGAGGGTTGGCACGTGACGAGGGTGCGGGACTCGACCGCCTCGATGGCCTTGAACACGGCCATCTCGCTCTTGAAGGCTTCGTCTGCCGGGCAGTTGAGGGTGCCCTTCCCGCGGACGGCGTTGAAGAAGTTCTCGAGGTGGGGCTGGTGGATGGCCTTCGTGAGGACGACAGGCAGGTAATAGCCCGCCAGTTCCGCCGTCTCCCGGGCGTCGACCTTGTCGTCGGCCGATGACGCGTCGTCGTCCGACTTGGCCGGGGCCTTCAGGGGGGCCAGGTAGTGGCGGCTCACCCAGTTGTCCCAGGGCGGCGCCGCCGCCTCGCGGTTGATGACGGAATACTTCGGGTTCTCCGACATCCGCAGGGTCCCCTCGGTCCCCATGAACTGCTCGAAGTAGCCGCCCCCGGCGCTGGTCGTGGTCTGCACCTGGTAGAAGGCGCGGGCCATGCCCTCAGGGAGCTTGTACTCATAGATGACCATGGCGTTGTCCAGCCACTCGTGGCCCTCGTAGTAGTCCCGGCCTCCGGAGCCGATCACCGTCGAGGGGGTGGTGTCGAAGAACCAGTTGAAGATGTCGATCTGGTGCGCCCCGAGGTCGGAGAGCGGGCCCCCGCCGTATTTCTTGAACCACCTCCAGTTTCGGAACTGGTGCATGTCGGCGTAGCCGTAGCGCGCGAGGAGCTCGGTGCTCATCGCCGTGTGGTTGGGCCACCCGAGATCGGCGCTCACGGCCCGGTTCCACTGGCCGTTCGCCGCAGTGATCCGCCCGAGGAGGTGGGCCTCCTTCAGGAGGTGGTTGCGCGCGACCAGGTACCGCGGGTTGCTGCGACGCTGGTGGCCGATCTGCAGGAGCTTGCCGGTCTCCTTCATGGTCCGCACCATCGACTTGGCTCCGTCGATCGTGTTGGACATCATCTTCTCGCAGTAGACGTGGTGCCCCGAGCGCAGGCAGTCGTTGGTGATCGGGGCGTGCCAGAAGTCGGGGCTGGCCACGATGACCGCCTGGACGTCCTTCTCCTTCTCGAGCATGTCCTGGTGGTTCTCGTAGGCGCGGACCTCGAAGCCGTTCTTCTTGAGGTAGCGCTGGCCGTAGGTGCGCGCGTAGGGCCAGATGTCGCACACGGCGACAAACCGCACTCCCGGGATCTTGAGCATCGCGTCCATGAGGACGCGCCCCTGCGCACCCAGGCCCACCAGGGCCACGTTGATCGCGTCTTCCGGCGGGGAGCCCGCCGCGGCCTGCCCGTAGGCCGAGCGCAGCGGCGCGAGCGCGAGCGAGAGGCTCGCCGCGGTGGCAGTCTTCAGGAACCGCCGGCGGCCCAGGCCGTCGGCATCGGGACGCGGGTCGCGTGGACTCATGAACGGGTGAGGGTGAGGCGGTTGTGCTTGCTCAGGCTCAGGGCCATGGCGACCAGGGCCACGTGGATCGCAAGCCATGCAACCCCGGCATCCTGCTTGATCAGGATGAGGCCGACCGTGAGGCTGACGTAGAGCAGTCCCATAAGGAACAGGCTCGCCCGGGTCCAGAGTCCCACGAGGACGGCGATACCCAGGGCGATGAGGGCCCACCCGAGGACGGCGTAGTAGGGCGTTGTCAGGAAGGTCGGTAGGAGGGGCTCCAGCGCGAACTTGTCCTTCATGGAGTCGGGGATCGCATGGTAGCTATGGAGCGAGTAGAACTTCTGAGTCACCTCGACGACGGCTCCGCTCGAGTCGGGCTTTCCCGCGGCGTCGAGGAGCGGCACCTGGAGGGTCCTAGTGTCGGCGAATTTCTCGACGCCCGTCAGGATCGCGCGCACGCCTAGCCATGCGCGCAGGACGAGGACGGCCATGGTGGGGCCGCGGTCGATGGGGGTGGATTGGGTTTCAGTCATGGTGCGTTGGCTTTGTTAGGGGGGCGCTGTTCAGAGGCGGTCGACCACAATGTTCCGGAACTCGACCTTGTTGGTGTGGTACTGCAGGCCGATTCGGCCGGACTTTGCCATGTCCTTGTACGCCTTCTTGAACTTGTTCGGCGTGCCGTCGGGGTTCTTGCCGGCCTCCTTCCACTGATCGAGCTTCATGTCGACCAGTTCCTCGCCGTTGAGCACGACCTTGATGTTCTTGCCGATGGCCGTGATCGTGTAGTGGTACCAGGTTCCGGGGACGATCTCGATCTGCCGGGTGGGGGCCACGCAGTCGTACACCGCCCCGACCAGGTGCTTGTCGGGCGCGTCGCCCTGCAGGATCTGGATCTCTATTGCGGAGTTCAGCCAGTCCGGGATGTCCGAGCAGCGAAGGAAGACCCCGCTGTTCGCCTTTTCCTGGCAGCGAAAGTCCAGGTTGAGGACGAAGTCGCCGTACGCCTCGCGGGTCCAGATGTCGCCGCCGCCCTTGGCGACGAGCACGCCGTCTTCCCAGGCCCAGGATCCCGGCTTGAACTCGGCGTTGGAGAGGTCTGGTGCGAAGACCGCATTGGGGGCGGACCAGCGCTTCGAGTCGGCCCCGTGGCCGGGGCCGATGTCGCCGTGGACGTCGGCCGTGAAGCCGGGCGCGACGGAGGGCGACGAGCCCTGGCAGCCCGCGAGGACTGCCGAGAGGAGGATGATTCCGGAACTGGCGAAGATGGAGGATTTCATGGGGGTTGTGGGTATGGGCATCACGGGTTCCTCAAAACAGGCGGTAGGTTTTGGTGAGGAAGCGGTTGGCGTCGGGCTGGGCGCAAACACCCTGCGCCGGGTCGAAGTCGATCGGCTTTCCCGCCCTGATGGCGACGTTCCCGAGGAGCACCATCTGGGAGAGGTCCCCCGAGTGGTCCACGATGTTGGAGCAGGGCGACGGGCCACCCTTGCACCCGTTGATCCACTCAAGGTGGGAGTTGGACTTGGGGACGCGGGCCAGGGTCTTCGGCGGCCGCTTGAACGTGGCCATCTTCGACTCCGGGATCAGCCGCGGCGACTCGCCGTAGTCGCCCTCGGAGAGGATCGCCCCCTTGTCTCCACGATAGAGGGTGCCGCCCTGGGGCAGCTTGCCGTCCTTGCCGAGTTCCTCCGGCACCGGAGGAAGCTTGCCGCCGTCATACCAGGTGTAGGTGACGGGCGGCAGCGAGCCGCGGGACGGGAACTCAAACTTCACGATGGACCATTTCGGGGCGACGACCTCGGTCGCGCCCTCGCTCTGGGCGTTCACGTGGACCGGTCCGCGCAGGTTCAGGGCCCAGAATGGGGCGTCCATGCCGTGGCAGCCCATGTCGCCCAGGGCGCCGCAGCCATAGTCCCAATACCCGCGCCAGTTGAAGGGGGCTATCTTCGAGCTGTAGCCGCGCACCGGCGCAACCCCGAGCCAGAGGTTCCAGTCCATGGTCGGCGGCACCACGGCGTCGTCCGGCGGCGGTGTCATCCCCTGGGGCCAGATCGGCCGGTTCGTCCAGGTCGAGACCTCGCGGACGTCCCCGATGACACCGGCCTCGATCCATTCCTTGACGAGGCGCGTCCCCTCGTTGCAGTGCCCCTGATTGCCCATCTGCGAGACGACGCCCGCCTTTGACACCGCGTCCCTGAGGGCGCGCACCTCGCTCACCGTGTGGCAGAGGGGCTTCTGGACATAGATGTGCTTGCCCATCTCGGCGGCCATCAGTGCCGCCGGGAAATGCGTGTGGTCGGGGGTCGTCACGATCACCGCGTCGATGTCGCTGGCCCGCTCGTTGAGCATCTGGCGGTAGTCGCGGAAGCGCGCCGCTCCGGGGAACATCCCGAAGATCTCCAGGCCGTTGGCGAAGTCCACGTCGCTTATCGCCACGATATCCTCCCCCGAGCAGGCCATGATGTCGCTGAAGGCCTTACCGCCCGCGCCGACGCACGCGATCCGCAGTCGACGGCCCGGCGAGACCAGGTTTCTGTACCGGTCTGCCTCCGATGCCCGCAGGATCGGGCAGCTGGCGGCGACTGCTGCCAGCGAGGTTGCTTGAATAAAACGGCGGCGACTGATTTGGGTCATGGGGGTTGTGGTGTTTGTGCGAAAGACCGAGGGGAATTGGGCTCTGGTTAGGCTCCTAGGGGTTCGTGAAGGTGCTCATCCCGTTCGACATGTCCGGTGGACTCCCTCGAATACCCGAACGCGCGCTTTGAGGCAAGAATAGCCTCCTTGCGCTTTGGCCGATCCGCAAGGGCCCAAGGCATTTTGCCCCCACGGGGCGTCGGACTGCAGGGCGTGTGAAGGTGTGTAAGGCATGGGTTTTGTGGGTGTCCTTGCCGGGGCGCGTGGTCTTTAGTTCCTTTTCGCCGCGGCCTTGCGGGTGGCAAGGTTCCAGAGGCCGGCGATCATTCCGGGCCCGTTGCGCCACGCGCTGATCTTTCCGCCGGGCATCTCGTTCCACTCGATCGGGACGGGCACGACCGGCACCCCCTCGGCTCCGAGTTCGAGGAAGAGCGCCAGGTCGAAGCAGAGGCCGCGACCCTCGAGCCTGTCCTCTATCCGCGGCAACACCTTGCCGGGGATCACCTTGAAGCCGCACTGGAAATCGATCGGCCGCACCCGGAGCGCGAGGCCGGCGAGCCAGGAGAAGATCCTGCCCAGGAGCCTCCTCGCCGCAGTCCTGCCCGTTCCGGGGGACCCGCGGCCGTGGCGAACCGCGAAATACGCCGACCCTTCGGTCGTGTCGCCCGCGGCGATCTGGCCAAGGACCCGCACGACCTCGCCGGCGCTCGCGGCTCCGTCGGAGTCCGCGAACGCAAGCCAGCGCGCGGGGCGCGAGCGCCATCCTTCAAGGATCGCATCGCCCTTGAGGCTGTTGCGCTCGAGGGCAAGGAGCGGAAGGACCCTGCAGCGTCCGCTTGTTCCCACCTTAACCTGCCCGGAGAGCGCCTCCTGCTCCCGGGACGGCGATCCGTCGTCGACCACCAGGATCTCGGTTTTCCAGGGCGCTTTGGAAAGGGCCCCCGTGAGGGCGGAGAGGTATCGCGGCAGCCTTTCCAGCTCCCGGTACGCGGGCAGCACCAGCAGAAAGTCAGGGGTGGGAGCCGGGTCGTTGGGAGGAGAAAGGGACATCCGGGGCGAATCGGAGAGGCAGTCTGGCGGGGAGGGTGGTTGGCTCTGCGCTCGCATTGCGGGTCTCGGCGGCAGGACGGAGAGACGGGGAGCAAAGATTCACTAATACGCCCCAAACTTACACAAGGCGTTTTTTGGGACGGCAGACCCGGACTCCTCCGGCGGCCCCCGCCGCGCGAGATTCGCGTGGCGATTGGGGGCGATTAGCGGTGCTGCAAAGTCTCCGTGCGCCACCGGCTACTCGTCGCCGAGGCAGGTCTCCGTGAGGCGCGCGGTCTGGACCCAGGGATGGTCGGTGGGGACGGTCCGCTTCTTTCCGGCGACCTTTTCCAGGGTGACCGGCACGCACTCGTTGCCTTTCAGGGCGACCATGACGTTGAAGCGCCCCTTCGAGATGAGCTCGACGGCCTTCGTCCCGAGGCGGGTGCACAGAAGCCTGTCGAAGGATGTTGGGGAGCCCCCCCGCTGGACGTGGCCCAGGGAGGTGACCCGCGCCTCGGTCCCGGTCATCTGCTGGAGCTGCCGGGCAATGCGGCTGGAGACCGGCTCCTGGACCAGGCGGATTCCCTCCGTGCCCGGTGCCGCGAACGCCTCGAGGTGCGAGGGCGCACGGTGGAGCGGGCTCGCTTTGCCACCGGAAGCGCTGAGCCTCTCCGCCTCCTCGACCGAGACGATCCCCTCCGCGACCGCGACGATCGAGAACCGCTTCCCGGCCTTGTGCCGGCGCGCGAGGTGGTGGACGACGGCGGACAGGTCGTAGGGAATCTCGGGGATGAGGATCACGTCGGCGCCGCCCGCGATCCCGGCACCGAGGCAGAGCCAGCCCGCATCGTGCCCCATGATCTCGCACACGATGATCCGCTGGTGGCTGGTCGCGGTGGTGTGCAGGCGGTCGATGGCCTCGGTGGCGATCGACATGGCTGAGTCGAATCCAAAGGTGATGTCCGTCTCGGCGACATCGTTGTCAATCGTCTTGGGCAGGGTGAGCACGTCGATTCCGCCCTTCTCCCTGAGGGACAGCGCGGATTTCTGGGTTCCGTTCCCCCCGAGGCAGACGAGGCAGTCGAGCCTCAGCTTGCGGTAGTTGCGCACGGCCGCGGACGTCATGTCGACGTTCCTGCCGTTGACCTTCATCTTGTGCGGCCGGTCCCGGCTGCTCCCGAGGAAGGTGCCGCCCTGCGTGAGGATCCCGCTCACCAGCGGGTTGTCGATCGGCATGGTGCGGTTCTCGACGAGCCCCCGGAAGCCGTCCCGGATCCCGACCACGGTCATCCCGTAGTGCATGGCCGCCTTGGCGACCCCCCTGATCGCGGCGTTCAGGCCGGGGCAGTCGCCCCCGGCAGTGAGGATTCCGATCCTTGCATTGGATTTCAGTGGCATTGTCGTGGGGAGTTCCGTCCGCTCTGCATGCGGTGCCTGAATGATAGAGGGGCGCGCGGACGTTTTCGAGATGGATTTTTCGCCGTAATTCCCATGGCCCATTCGGCGATACCTTGACCCAGGTCAAGGCGGCCGTCGCGCGAGTGTGGCAGGGTAGCGGGACGACCACCAAAACCATGGACACCCTCACCGAAACCCGGATCACGCCAGACACAAGAATCGGCGACATCGTCGCCGCCCGCCCCGCGCTTGCTCGCGTGTTTGAGAGCCTTGGGCTCGACTACTGCTGCGGGGGAAAGCAGCCGCTTGGCACGGCCTGCGCCCGCGCTTCGCTCGATGTCTCGATGGTCGTCGCCCTGCTCGAGGCGGCGATCGAGAAACCGGCCGATGCGAAAGGCGGTCCCGACCCGGCGGG
>CAYPXZ010000012.1:0-83389 GCA_964414785.1 uncultured Opitutaceae bacterium | reverse complement strand
TGTCCCGCCGTCGTGCCAGTGTCCGTGAACTTGAAGGGTACGGGGAAGCTGGGGTATCCCGCGTTCCCCGGCCTGCAGCTTCGAAAAGAGCATGTCGACTGCGGCTCTCCCGATCTCGTCGGAATGTTGCTTAACTCCGGACCAATCCGAGTGAACCCGGGTCACGTCGAGCGAGACAAGGCCGATATCTTTCGGCGTGCGCCTGCCGCTTGCCGCCAGCCAGGCGTCCATGAAGTTGGGCTCGTTGTGGAATGTTGAGAGAGTCAGAACGCAGTCGACCTTGTGCTTGTCGACCCAGCCCAAGAATAAGTCGGCGTTCATCTGCGCCGGTAGGAGCGGCGGGATCTGGGCCAAGGAAGGCATTGTCACTGAAAGCCCTGCGTAACCAAAGGACCACCGACCGTCGGTTATATTGTCCTGATATTTCTCAATCGCCAGGCCGATGCGGCGATAGCCGCATTTCGCGATCATCCCGGCCGCCATGGTCACGGCCTCCGAATGGTCGCTCAGGACGCAATCGAGGCGCGGCGATGCGATTTGGTGGCCCACCTGAACAATTGCAAAATCATTCCATGGAAACGAGATCGCGTGCGGCTCGGTAGGAAACGCCGCCAGGAGGGCGCCGGAAATCCCGCGGGCAGCGAGAATCCCGCCGAGCCGCTGTCCGGTCATCCCGCTCGAACAAAGTGTGAACTCTGTGATTCCGTATCCGAATGATTCGGCGCGCTCGCGCGCCGCCTCCCAATTGCTTTGGAGCGTGGGAGTTGCCCTCCATTCATGGGAGTCGGCGACCGGAGTCACGAATGCGATGGTCCCAAGATGATTCTGTGCCTCGCCGCGGCGAGTGGCTCGCATGACCTGGCCCACCAGCGCATTGTGCCTGTAGCCAACGGCCGTCGCTGCGGCGAAGACTCGCAGCTGCGTGGAATTCGCCATTTTTGCAGCACCGCTCAGGCAGCGCGATGCAGTCGAAATGGAAACACCAGCCTTTCTTGCGACGGCTTGGAGTGTGGACGCCGTGCGGGGTGGCACAACGGTGTTCATGTCTCTTAGGTTTCCTGATGCGACTGGAACTCACAGTCAAGTGATCTACGGCGGGGTGCCTTCGTGTGACGGTTCCAATCGGTCAGCAAGGGTACACGCCGTTCCGCCCCACTCTGCTAACCTTGTGATTTTGGCCCGCGACACTCATTCCGGTCAAAGAACGAGCGACTGGCAACAGGACTGGCAAGAACTTGAGTGTATACAGAAGCAACTACTGGCGACTCTCAGATTGAAATCGGGTAAGCGGTTGATCTGCAATAGCGGGCAGCGTCAACCGGAGCTCGATTCCCCGTGGGGCGCCGGCTCCGAAACACCCGCGCCTCGAATGAATTGGGTGTATCTCTTTTTTGACTGGCAACACCGTCGCTAGGATTGCCGCCCGAATCGATCGGGGCCGGGGCCTTCAAGCTCGAGATAAAGCGTGAGCCTTGCGCCAGCGACGTTGCCGAAGCCGGGTCTTTTCACGATGTTCCTCTAGGGATTTACGCGGGCGCCCGCGTTTGGGTCGCCATTCGATTTCCGATGTAGTAAAAAGATTGCGGTTCTTGAATTCCGCAGGGGCATCTCGGATCAGGATTGCCCGCAATCCCGCGGGGGCATCGGCATAGCCGAACCAAGGATCGTCGAGCACATACTCGGGAGAACCCGTCCAGCGCGGCGGTCGAATCTCTGCGTTCCGACACAGATAGTCGACCTGTGCCGCAAGGAACGCATCAGCGATCTGCCCCCCCGGAAAGCAGTCGCGCAACCTTGGGGGTCGATGGGACACAGCAGCCAAGAGGCCGTCGCGTGTCGTCATGTGGCGCAGCTCATGAAACCAGTCCCGAACATTCATTCCGAATTGTTCGAGGGTGTCGGCGCGACCGGCAACCGCGCGAGCGGTCCGGGGCCGGAAGTGGAGCCGACTGTTCATAGAAAAGGGGGCCCTATAATTCGGAATACGAAAGCGATCTTTCGATGACAGCGATGGTCGCAGCAGGAAGATCCGTGTCGGGAAAGTATTGATCGACGATGCGCTCGACCTCAGCAGAGATCTTGATCGCCATCTTCTTCAGAAGAAATGCAACGTCTGTCTCATCGCCAGAATAGCCGGGAATGGCCTTTCGGCAGGCCATCACTTTCATTGCTAGGAGATACTTGGCTGTCGGTCTTGAGATCTTTAGGTGGGGAGCGTTGAGGCCGGGAGGCTTCCACAATTGCCGGGTTTCGACTGAGCTGACAAAAAATCTGACGTCATCATTGAGCCAATCATCATGCCACCCCATTTCCCAGGCAACCTTGGCGGCAAGCCTCCGCCCGACTTCGGGCGGACGGACAATGGCATCCACGTCCTTGGTTGTCCGACGAGAATCGTACGCCAAAAGCATCAAGGTCCCGGCGTATAAAGAGATCTCCAATATGATGTTCTCCCGCTGCGCCAATTCGGAAAGACGGGTCAAACCAGCCAAAATATCGGCTTTCGTCAGAATCTTAATAGGGATTATTTTGAATATATCGTTACGCCATCGAGTTTCAATGCCCTCACAGCCGATTTGCGCCATTTCCAAGAAGGGCGCCTCGATTATGTCCTTTTGAGACGGTTGGGCTGGCAACTGCTTTCTGCCTTTAGAGCGAAACCGGCTACGCGGCTGAACTACAAAAGCAGGATGCGTCAACCGTGTTTCGAATCCCCATGGCGGCGCCAACGTGCAACTGCCCCCAAAAAAGCCAAAGGGGGTCGGCTTGCGACCTCTGGTGGTTCGAAAAACTCTGGTGGCTCGCCAGAATGATTGTAAAGCACACTTGACATCTGACAAGGACGCTTTACACCTAGGACATGCGCAATTCAAACCTACATGAACGCGACGAGAGGCAACGTGACTGCACCGCCGCCAAGCGGTCTTTTCTGCGCTCGATGGAGCTCAATGCGTGGCTGGCGGTATCTACGGCGACCTACGTGGTGGCGCTGGTCCTGATCCGGCATCATCCTGCCTGGAGTCCTGGTTGGAAGATCACGCTGACGCTGACCCCCATCGTGCCAGGGCTGCTCTATCTGCGGAAAGGAATGCAACTGCTGCGGGAATTGGACGAGCTGCAGCGGCGGATCCAGCTTGAGGCCTGGATGTTCGCCGCAATGGGCACCGTGATCGTCAGCACGGTCATCAACGTTTTCAACGCGCAGGGTCTCGAGGGAAGGTGGCCCGCACACGGCTTGGAGGTGGGCGGGACCTACATGACGATGTTCATCCTGTGGGGCGTCGGCTCCACGATCGCGAACCTGCGCTACCGATGAAAAACGGACTGAGGGAATTGCGGGCGGAGCGACAGTGGTCGCAGGGCGATCTGGCCGAGAGGCTCGGGGTTTCGCGGCAGACGATCAATGCGATCGAAACGGAGAAATATGATCCGAGCCTCCCCCTGGCCTTCAAGATCAGCTTCCTGTTCAAGCTGCCGCTCGAGCGGATCTTCGTGCCCGAGGCCGACGTGAAAGGGACCCATCGCAGGGGTCACGCTTGAGTTGTTTAGATACCCTTTGGGCGAAGTGGTGCCCCTCCCACCCTGCGGTGCCAGCCCCCGTCTGACACACCGAATCTGGCTTCACCGGGCTAAGCGCGGTTCTCAGGCAATCGCCATGTCCACATAGGGCGCAACCTGGACTATAGCCCGAAGCGCAGGATGCATATTCAAAGAAGTTGACATAGAACAACATATCAAAAGCAATCGCGGAGGATGAAGGCGAAGAATGCACGGAGTCGGCCGCGGCCTCGGATCCGAAACCTCAACAAGCTTCTGGTCTCGGCGATTCTTGAGCACATTCCCGACATCGTCTTTTTCAAGGACAGCGATTCAAAGTTCATCACAATGAGCAATTCGCTGGCCCGCAGGATCGGTGCCGGCGGTCCCCGGGAGTTGATAGGAAAAAGCGACGAAGATTTCTTTGTGGAAGAATCGGCCGAGCGGATGCGGGAGGACGAAAAGCAGATTGTCAGCACCGGCAACTCGATCGCGGCCAGGATTGGCAAACAGGTATGGAAGGATGGACGCGTCACTTGGCAGCTAACGAGCAAGCTGCCGCTGAGGGACGAGCGGGGCGCCATCATCGGGACGTTTGGATTCAGCAGGGATGTCACGAAGGAGTTCGAGCTGGAGTCCGCGCTGCGGCAGGCCAACAGCCTGATATGGCACGCGGATGTCATCGAGGAGACCCGCGGACACCTAGACTGGCGGATGACCCTGACGCCCTCCTCACTTTACAGGAGGATATTCGGGAAGGACCCTCCGCAGGGTCATGACCGTCTTTGGACCGCGGAGATCGTGCCCAAATGGAAGCTGATCAACGCGAGATCGGCCGCCGCCATCCTGGAGGGCAAGTCGGGCTACAATCAGCAGTTTCAAATATACGTGCGGGAGCGGGCGTTCTACCTTGATGAACACGTCTCGATAACCCGCGTCACGAACCACAGCTGGAGCCTGGTGGGGATCGTGGTCGACATCACCGCTCGGCGCAAAGCCGAGCTCGCGCTCATTGCGGAAAGAGACCGCATTGCGGTCATTCTCGAGATGATGAGCGAGGCGGTGATTGCGACGGACCATTCGAACACCATTGCGTTCATGAACAAGGCGGCTGCCGAGCTCACGCAATGGAGCGCCAAGGAGGCCGTTGGACGCCAGGTCACCGAGGTTCTTGCCCTGGCTGACGCAAGCAGCGGAAGCCCCATAACCATATCCCCGGACGACGCCGTGGACACCCTGCGAAGGGGTGTCACGACCCTCGATGCGGCGTTGCTGGGGCGCCTGGGAAATAGGCGCCATGTCGAGGTCACGATCGTGTCGGGCGACAGGAACGTCAGCTGGAGAGTCGGCGCACTGCTCGTTTTGAGGGAAACACCAAATCCCTGATCGGCCGGCGCCATTGCCGTTCCCCGCGGCAAACCAGGCCGAGGGCGTTATGTTCGTGCAAATCTTTCACCGCGGAACCGGCCAAAAAAAAGCCGGCCCCCCTTCAAAAAAGGAGGGCCGGCTTTGCAATCAAAGAATCAGAACATGAACGTGTTCGACAACTGCCATTCCTGGACGGGCGCGATACGAGCCGCAGCCCAAGTATGGCCATCGGGTTCGACGGAGATCGGGATGAGACCGTCCCTCTTGCCGACGTTGTAGACGTTGAGCTGGATCTTCCAGTTGATCTTCTTCGTGACCCTGTGCTCATAGCTGACCCAGAGGTCAACCGCGTCCTCCGACGGGCCGTAGTAGGGTTTCGTGAGGTCGAAGCTGGCCAGGTTCGGGTTTGTCGCGTTTGGAACAACGGGATAGCCGATGACCACCTTGTCCTGCCAGCGATAGCCGCCACCGACGCCCAGGCCCTTGAGGATGCCATGATCGAACGAGTAGTTCGTGATCAGATTGTAGCGCCACTGGCGGAGTTCCGGAGCATCCGTACCCTGCTCCAGCTTCAACAGGGTATATTGGCTGCGCCACCCGGCCCAGTCAGCCCGCAGCTCGTTCGCAGCGGAATAGTCGGAGTTGAACCGGATCAGATCACCGGCAGGTCCGGCCATCAGGGTGTCCATGTAGCTCACCAGGCCATCGAGCGCCGAGCCGCCGACGTTGCTGATGACCGCGTTGGTCTTTGCGGCGTTGAACCCAAGGCGCCAGTTGGGCAGCGGGTTGGCCGTCAATTCGAACTCGTAGCCCTTCGACTCGGTGTCGTCAGTCACCGCAAAGCCCTGCAGGAGCGGGGCCGTGCGATAGTCATAGACGCTCGCCGGGTCGGGGTTAGTCGGGTTAGCCAGATACTGGCTCTTCGTTTGCAAATCCGCCGGCGTCGCCGGCCCCGGGCCGTAGTTCCACGCCGCGAAGTAGCCTTTTCCGGCAAGAAACGTCTGCATGTTGTTAATCGCTGAGATCGCAGCATCCTCATGGGCCAAGGCTTGCGCCGGCGTTTCCAACGTTGCTCCGGCTGGAATCAAGGGGCTGTTCGCGGCAAGTGCGCCTGACGCGACATCCCTTCCGTTCGAATCCACATAGACAGGGTCCCATCCAAACCGAGACCCCGAATAATTAGCCTGGGGCGTTTGCCCCGCTGTGGCCCAGGCATAGGCCGACATGTCATAGAGCTTGATGTTGCGCCAATTGAGGGCGTCACGGATCGTGCCGTAGATTCCGCTGTAGTTGAACCCGGGGACAGTTGTGCCGTGCTCCATCGTGTCATACTTCGTCACGCGCAGGGAGAATTTGCCGTCCTTTGTGGACAAAAGGACGCCATATTCCTTCGTGGTGCCCTGCGGGTTGTCGATCGGGTTGCCGTAGATGTCACGGCGGACATTCAGGACCTGGAAGTTGCCCGACTTGTCATAGGTAAGGCTGATGTTGATCGGCAGGAAATCGTGCTTTTCGAGCAGTTTGTTCAGGTGCACCACAAGTCCGCCCGAAGTGGAGTGATCCCTGAATATAGCATTCGTAGGGAAGTAATCCGGCAGCGTATAGACATTGGGGGCCAGGTTGAGTGCGCCGCGGGCGGTGGCCCCAGCCAAGGGCTGGGCGGTCACGCCCTTGGTTGCGACCTCGTCGTAGCGCCAGCCGAGGGTCCCGACGATGGCGTCGTCCCAGAAGAAACCCTGCCAGGAGCCCGACCAGGAGTCCGTCTCCCGCATGGTCTGAGATGCTGCGGTCAGGAGACTCTTATCGGCACCGTTGTTATAACTCAATACGTTGTCGGTGAAGTTGCTGTTCCAACCGACGTAGTTGGCGGGGTTGGACACCTGGGTGAGCTGGGGATAGGTTGCGCCGGTCGAGGAGTTGACCACCGGAGCGCCATTGAAGATCGGCTGCAAATTGGTCGGCACATTCCACGGGGCGTTAAAGACGACGCCCGGCTGCGGGGCCCAGGTCGAAGCGAACTGGTAGATACCGCCGCTCTGCAGAGTCACATTGGAGGTGATCCCGGGAATATTGGCGCCGGACGCCGAGGACGCGCCGGCCAGCGACGGGCCGAGGTAAATGACCGCCTCGGGCGGGAGGTTCTGGATGCCGTCGGGATTGCCCTGGAGCTTGTAGGCCGCATAGGCCTCGGAATTGGCGTACATTTGCCAGTTTAGATTCTCCACGAAGTACTGCTCATCGCTATAGACACCGTTGAAACGGCTCCTGCCGAGCAGCTTTGTTAGGAAGCTGTTCTCACCAAAGAAATCCGAGGCCCGCAGCTCGCCGAAGAGCTGCGCACGCTCGTTCTTGCGGTCGCTTCGGTAGGAATTGCCATAGCCGGGGCCGCCGGCGACGAACGGGCGGCCAAAATTCCCATTTGCGGCGGCACTATTGCTGGCGTTGTTTGGCCCGGTAACGAGGTCCGGGAAGCTCTGCAGGATGTCGATATTGATCGTCGGATTGGCAATGAGGCTCTGGCCTCCCTGGATGTATTTCTGGCGGTCGTACGTCAGCTCGGCGCCCAGGCGGTCGTTCCACAAGGTCTGGGTGATGTCGATGTTGTAGGTGGTCCACCGTTCGAACTGCGATGCTGTCGGACCGTCGATCAGGTTCTTGTAGAAATCGAAAACCGACGAGTCGAGTAACGACTTGTCCCGGTATTGGCCATATTGGGAATTGGGGAGGTTAGCGTTGAGGGCATACTGGCTAAAGCTGGCGACATCGGAAAAAGCGTCCGCATACTTCTGACCCACGAGATTGACGCCCGCACCCTGGGGAACCCCGGCAGCATTGAGCGCACCCGTATTTGCGTATCCGCCATAGATCCGCTGGAGTTGATTGCTCGAGCCCTCGACAAACCAGATGGGTTGTTGCTGGTTGGCATAGCCGCCCAACCAGGGGAAATAGGTCGAAGCGGAGGAGCCGAGCACATAGCCATTGGGAATGGCAAGCTTGCCCAAACCCCCATCGGCGCTGGTCTTATTGACCGGGGCGAACCACGGCGTGATGCTATCGTAGGGTGCGAGGCTGCGCGGCCGGTCGGCATCGATGTCGCCGTGCTCGAACTTCAACTTGATGCTGGTGTGGAAGGAGGGGTCCTTGAAGAGCTTCGGGTCAAAGCGAAGCGCGCCGGAATAGCGGTGGTCGTTCTGCCAGGCCTGCTTCTGCTCGAATTTCTGGTTGTCCCACAGGCCGTCTATGCGAATCGCCAACATGCCAGGGATAAGCTCCTGGTTGATGTCGATGTTGCTGCGGACCGTGCCGTAGGAGCCCGTGGTACCATCGACCGAGCCGAAATTCGAAAACTCAGCGTTGTGCATCGAGGCATTGATGATGCCGGCCGGGCTACCCAGGCCGAACAGGATCGCGTTCGGCCCCCTCTGGATGTCGATGCGATCGATGTTATAGCTGTCCCACGGGACATCGGTGATGAAGTAATCGCGGGCGTTATCCGCGGCGGCCAATCCCCGGATGCGTTGGGCGCTCTCCGGGTCGCGGAGGTTGGCCGTCTCGTTGACGGTGGTGCCGTTGCCTTGACCGAGGTAGGTGCCGAGGGTGCCGGCCACCTCGGAGTTGGTCGTGTACTCGAGCAAAGTGGCGTTATTGTGGGCGCCGATGTCCTGCAGGAATGCCGGCGTGACGACTTCAATGGCCGAGGCGACGTCCTTTAGGTCCGTGCGGATTCGGGTGCCGGCCAGGGTCTCGGTCGCGGCATATCCCTTGTCCTTCGCGGCCGTCACCTCGAACGGGGACAGTATTACTGCCGCCTCATCGGGATTCTTGTTGGGAAGGTTGGCGGCTGTGTTGTCGTTCGCCGGCGTCTGTTGATTGGGTGCGGAAGGGGCCACCTGGGCAATGGCTCCGAGTTGCCAGCCAAATGCGGCCAGCAGGTAGGCAAGCGTCAGTTTCGACGGGTTCTTCATACGGGTGCAGAGTAGTTCTGTGGTTTTAGGGTACATTCACGGGCAGGGTATCACCCGGAATGAGGGATATTGGCGTCAGGGGGCAGGTGCGAGGTAGGCGCGCCGTCTTCAGGTTTGTTCATACTGCCGCAGTACAAAACGCTGCAAAAAGTTTATTAGTCTAACGATAGCCTAGAGGGAACCGCGGCAATCGCACGCCCGGCTGCCGAGGCGCAATGGGGAGTCGTCCATGTGTCCGCCACCGGCGCGACCCAGCCGCCCGAGTTCTGCACACCGCCGGCCGCCCGCCGCGCAACTTACTGATCGCCCGATGCGAGCGAAACTCCTCTCCGGGGCGCAGACGTGTGATATTGTTAGAACGCCGCCTCCTTTGTCGGGTATGTCCCGCTCGGCTCTGATCCAACCCGACCCCTTGCCACACCGACGCGGCGCAACCCCGCTTGAGGCCGGCCGGCGCAATGACTACCCTCCCGCCAGTGAACTTCCCCGCCCCCACCGGTCGCCCGAAGAGACGCAGCATGGCCCTGCTCATGGCCCTCGTGGCGTCGCTTGTGTTTTTCAACGGCGTCGGCCGCGCCGCCCCCACATCGTGGGTCGGCATTTGGGCGACCGCGCCGCTGGAAGAGGCGGCGGCCCCGGAATTGCTGGCGGGCCAGGGCATCGTGCTGCGCCAGGTGGTGCGCATCTCAACCGGCGCAGAGACCCTTCGGCTGCGGCTGTCCAATGAGTACGGGAGCGAGCCTTTAGTGCTGGAGGACGTCCGGCTGGCGATCGCCGATGCCGGAGGGAGGATTCGCGGGGGGACCGACCGCCCCGTGCGGTTCGCCGGCGAGGCCAAGGTTGTCATCCCCCCGAAATCGGTGCGGGTTTCGGATCCGCTGCCTTTTCCGGCTCCCGCTTTCGCCGACCTGGCCATCACGGCCCGGCTGCTGAGCCTCCCAGGGAAGCTCGCCGGTCACCCGGGCTCCCGGGCCACATCCTATCTCAAGGCGGGGGCCGGCACCGCCGATGAGGGCCTTACCGGGGCGACAACGATCGTGCACTGGTACTTCATTAGCGGGATTGACGCCGCAGCCGACGGGACCGGAAGGGCCGCGGTCGTCTGCATGGGAGATTCCATTACCGACGGGCGCGGGTGCCTGCCCGACCAGAACACCCGCTGGACGGACGCCCTGGCCAGGCGCCTCCAGGCGAATCCGGCGACCGCGGGGATTTCGGCCCTGAACCTGGGCATCGGAGGAGGGCGCCTGCTGCGGCCCGGGATGGGGCCCGCGGGCCTCGAGCGCCTGTCGCGGGACGTCTTTGGGCAGGCAGGGGTGAAATGGCTGATCCTGCAGCTTGGGGTCAACGACCTCGGCACGCGGATCAAGGCCCGGGAGGCCGGAAAAGCCTATGACAGCGCGCAGGACATCATTGCCGGTTACCAGAAGGTTCTTTCGGCCTGCCGCGAGCGCGGCATCCGCGTGGCCCTCGCGACGATCACCCCCTTCGCCAACGCCAGTTGGTATTCCACACCGGATATAGAGGCCGACCGGCAGGCGATCAACCGATGGATCCGCGAGTCTGCGCCGTGCGACCGCGTCATCGACTTCGATGCGTCGCTGCGGGACCCCGCCCATCCCAGCCATCTGCTCCCCGCCGATGACTCCGGCGACCACCTGCATCCGTCCATGGAGGGCTACCGGCACATGGCCGACAGCGTTCCGTACGATTTCTTCGTGCCTGCGCGGCCCGGCGCGAACTAGACTGAGCCCACCCTGCCATGAGCCTCACCCGAATCGGCCTCCTCGTCTCCCTGCTGGCGTCGGCCGCCCCGGCCGAGAGCCCGCCCCCGAGGCTCGAGCGGCAGGGCGGCGCCACGCGGCTCCTCGTCGACGGACAGCCCTTCCTGGTCCAGGGCGGAGAGCTGGGCAACTCGAGCGGCGAGCCGGATTACCTGCGCCCCTTCTGGCCGAAGCTCAAGGCGCTCAACCTGAACAGCCTCGTCGTGCCGGTCGCCTGGGGCGTCATCGAGCCCACCGAGGGCACGTTTGACTTCGCAACCGTGGACGGGCTGCTCGCCGACGCCCGGTCGAACGGGATGCGCCTCGTGCTGCTGTGGTTCGGCTCGTGGAAGAACAGCATGTCGTGCTACGCACCCGGATGGGTGAAGACGGACACCGCGCGCTTCCCGCGAAGCCGCGACTCCCAGGGCCAGTCAATGGAGATCCTGACGCCCTTCGCCGCGGCGAACCGCGACGCCGACGCCCGGGCCTTCGCGGCCCTGATGCGTCACCTCCGGGAGGCCGACGGCGCGCAGCACACCGTCATCCTGGTGCAGGTCGAGAACGAGATCGGCATGATACCCGAGGCGCGCGACCGCCACCCGGCGGCCGACGCCGCATTCGCCGGCCCGGTGCCGGCGGAACTCATGGACTACCTCGCGGCGCACCGCGACACCCTGGTTCCGGACCTGCGCGAGCGCTGGGCGTCCCACGGCGGCCGCCCCAAGGGGACTTGGACGGAGGTCTTCGGAGAGGGCCCCGCCACGGCGGAGCTCTTCATGGCCTGGTCGTTCGGCCGCTACGTCGAGGTTGTCGCGGCGGCGGGCCGCAGGGAATATCCCCTGCCCCTCTATGCCAACGCCGCTCTCATCCGGCCCGCGTTCCAGCCCGGGCAGTATCCGAGCGCCGGGCCGCTGCCGCACCTCTTTGACGTCTGGCGCGCGGCGGCTCCGACGCTGGATTTCGTGAGCCCCGACATCTATTTCCCGAATTTTTCGGAATGGGCCGACCGCTACGCCAGGGACGGCAACCCGCTCTTCATTCCCGAGGCCCTCCGCAGCTCGGACGCCTCGGTGAACGGCCTCTACGCCCTCGGCGCATGCGGCGGCATCGGATTCTCGCCCTTCGGAATCGAGTCCATCGAGGAGCCCGCCGCCGGCTTCCTGCGCGCCAGCAACGCCCTCATCCGCCAGCTGGCACCGCTCATCCTGGCGAACGAGGGCAACGGCAGGATGACCGCCCTCCTCCCGCCCGCCGCGGATCAGCGAAAGCCGCACGAGGTGGCCTTCGGGGGCCTTGTGCTCTCCGTCACCTACGAGCGCCTCGAGTCTCCCGGCCTTGCGGACGGCGTGATCAACGAGGCCGGCGACCGGTCGGCCGCGCGCGCGCCCCTTCCCGCCGGCGCAATCGTGATCCAGCTGGGGCCCGACGAGCTGCTGATCGGCGGCATCGGGGTCACGGTCACCTTCTCGGCCGCGACGCCCGGAGATCCCCACATCGGGATCCTCGACTGCGCCGAGGGCCGGTACGAGGACGGCCAGTGGCACCACCTGCGCTGGCTCAACGGCGACCAGACCCACCAGGGGCGTCACGTGCGGCTTGAGCCCGGGCATTTCACGCTTCAGCGGGTGCGCCTCTACCGCTTTCCCTGAGGCTGTGAACGGGAGCGCGGTCGGCTGAAAGGGGTTTCTTGCAAGGCCCGGGGCGTTTGTTGATTGTGCGGCCTTGCGCGAAACACCCGCCACCGCCGGCGCGACCCGGGACACCGACCACGCCTTCGTGGGCCATCCCGTCGGGCTCGGCTATCTCGCGTTCACGGAGGCCTGGGAGAGGTTCTCCTACTACGGGATGCAGACGCTGCTTGTCCTGTACATGGTGCGGCAGCTCCTGCTCCCGGGGCACGTGGAGCGCATCGCGGGGTTCGTCCCGTTTCGCGCGGCGCTCGAGCGGGTCTACGGCGGCCCGATGTCGAACATCGCCCTCTCCTCGGCCATCTTCGGGCTCTACACCGGCCTCGTTTACCTGACCCCGATCGCCGGCGGATTCATTGCCGACCGCTGGCTCGGGAAGACCCGCACGATAACGATCGGCGCGCTGCTGATGGCAGCCGGCCACTTCCTGATGGCCTTCAACGCCTCGTTCCTGTTCGCGCTCCTGTGCCTGCTGACCGGCGTCGGGCTCTTCAAGGGGAACCTCGCGAGCCAGGTCGGGGCCCTTTACAAGCCCGACGACCTCAGGCGGGCCGACGCGTTCCAGATCTACTTCCTGTTCATCAATGCGGCCGTCATCGTCGCCCCGCTGATCGCGGGCACGCTCGGGGAAGTCTACGGCTGGCACTACGGCTTCGGAGCCGCCGGCGTCGGCATGCTGATTTCGCTCGTGATCTACCTGTCCGGCAGAAAATGGCTGCCCCCGGAGCCCGCTCGGGCGCACGCGGGTTCGCCGGCGCGCCCCCGCTTGACCCTCAACGAGCGCAGGACGGTCACCGTGCTCGTCCTCCTGCTGCCGGTCCTCGCCATCGGCGCCGTCGGCAACCAGCAGATCTTCAACGCCTACATGCTCTGGGTGCCGAGCAACGTGAGCCTGGTGTTCTTCGGCCGCACGATGCCGACCACGTGGCTGATCACGGTCGACTCCGTGGTCAGCGTCTCGGGCCTCGTCGCCGTGGTGGCGTTCTGGCGCCTGTGGTCGCGGCGGTTCAAGGAGCCGAGCGAGATCGTAAAGATAGCCATAGGCCTCGGCCTTAGCGCCGTGGCCGTGCTCGCCCTTGCGGCCGCGGCAACGGTCTCGAGCCCCGGCCACAAGGCAAGCGTCGGCTGGGTGCTCGCGTTCGAGACCCTCAACAGCATCGGTTTCGCCAACGTGTTTCCCGTCGGCCTCGCCCTGTACGCCCGCGCTTCGCCCAGGTCCATCGCGGGGACGATGATGGGGATATACCTCCTGCACCTGTTCCTGGGAAACAACCTGGTCGGCTGGCTCGGCGGCCTGCTGGATCGGATCCCGGGAACGCAGTTCTGGCTACTGCACGCCGCGTTGGTCGGCACCGCCTGCGCCATCATGCTGGTCGCCGCAAAGCTGGGCCGGCACCTGCTTCTCGACAAGGGCGCGGGCGACCCGTGAGCGGGGCCGCGGGCCCGCCGGTCAGCGCAGCACGCCGCGCCGGCCCATGCCCCGGGCGTAGGCCAAAAGGAGCATACCGATCAGCAGGATGACGCCGCCAAAGGCGAGGTCACCCGCCGTACCCATGATCTTCAGCCCGCCTGAAAGGGCGTAAATATAGATGTCCGTGAGGACGATGCAGGCGACGGATGCGAGGAAGAGGGGGATCGCCACGCGCCGGCGCAGCAGGAGAAGGAGTGAACCCAAAACGCCGCCCCAGACGGCGATCCCCCAAGCGACCACGACCCACAGGGGATATCCGAGGTAATAATCCCTCTGCGCGGCCGTGAGCCCCTTCAGGTAGGCCTCGTTCCGGGTCTGGGTCATCACGAAGTCCAGCGCACCGACCGAGTTCCAGAGCAGGGCGACTACCCCGATCACCCACAGGTGCCGGGGCGTCTTCGCTGACGGGTCGGTGGAATCAGCCACGGTTTCAGCGAAGAACTCCGGTATGATTAGTCAATTCCAATGCCCGGCCCCCCAGGGGGCCCGGAATCCAGCCCTCCCCGAGGTTCCATCAAAAACACGCGCCGCCCGTCAGTTTTTGCTCTGCACGGGCCCCGCGGTGCCCTCTACTACCTTGCCTTCGCCCCAGATTCCCCGGCGCGCCCCGGAGGCCGAGAGCCGCGCCACCAACCCCCATCTTCCCCAAAGGCCGGCGCCCTCCCGCGCCCCACTTCGAAACGGCACGACGCACACCATGGATAATCAAAAGAAAGGGATGTTCCAGCTGGCGGACGGGAGGAACGTGGTCGTCACCTTCGTCCTCGTCAGCTCGCTGTTCCTGCTCTGGGGCTTCTGCAACGGCATGATCGACGTCATGGACAAGCACTTCCAGACCGAGCTCAAGCTGACGCTGGCCCAGTCCGCGTGGGTGCAGTTCGCGCACTACCTCGGCTATTTCCTGATGGCCCTGCCCGCCGGATGGCTGGCCACCAAGCTGGGGTACAAGGCCGGCATCATCACCGGGCTCCTGATGGTCGCCGTGGGAGGCTTCTGGTTCATCCCGGCAACGAAGATCGCCGCCTTCTGGGCCTTCCTTGTGGGCGTCAGCGTCATCGCGGCCGGCCTGACCTTCCTGGAGACGATAGCCAACCCCTACACCACGGTGCTCGGACCGCCGCGCTACGCCGCCTCCCGGATTAACCTCGCGCAGTCGTGCAACGGGATTGGCTGGATCGGGGGCCCCATCGCGGGCGCGGCCTTCTTCTACGGCAAGGACTCGAGCGGCGCCAGCACGGGCTCGGCGACGCTCTGGATTCCCTACGCCGCCGTGGGCCTTCTGGTCCTGGTCCTGGCCGTCGTCTTCCTCTTCGCCCCGATCCCCGACCTCAAGGCGGAGGACGAATACGGGCAGGAGGAATCCGCGCCGGGCGCGGCGCGCTCCATCTGGGCGCATCCCCACTTCGTCATGGCCGTCGCCGCGCAGTTCCTCTACGTCGCGGCGCAGGCCGGCATCTTCAGCTTCTTCATCAACTATATCACGACGCAGGCGCCGCCCTTGCCGGCGTCCCTGGCGTCGGGGTTCCTGAAGTCGTGGCTCGAGCCGGGCAGCGGGGGCAGCCTGGTCCTCAGCGACAAGGGCGCGGCAAACCTGGCATCCCTCGGCTTCTTCTGCTTCCTGGCGGGCCGGTTCAGCGGATCGGCGATACTCAGGAGGTTTGCCGCGCACAACGTGCTCGGGCTCTACGGCCTCATCAACGTCGTCATCTGCCTCTTGGTCGTCGCCAAGCTGGGGTGGATCTCGGTGGCCTGCGTGTTCCTGAGCTACTTCTTCATGTCGATCATGTTCCCGACGATCTTCGCCCTGGGCATCCACGGCCTGGGTCCGCGCTCGAGGAAGGCGTCGTCCTTCATCGTCATGGCCATCATGGGGGGCGCGATCCTGCCGAAGCTAATGGGGCACGTCGGCGACCTCTACGGGATGTCGCGGGCGTTCGCCGTCCCGCTCGGCTGCTTCGCCTTCGTCTCGGTTTACGGCTACGCGTGGCCGAGCCTGAGCAGGTCCGGCCGGCTCCCCTCGGGGGCGCGGTCCGGATAGCGCCCATGAAATACCGGATCCTCGGCAGAACCGGGGTCAAGGTCTCCGTGATCGGCCTTGGCGGATCCTCGCTCGGCTCGGTGTTCCGCGACGTCGACGAGGCCGAGGGGATACGCACGGTGCATGTCGCCCTCGAGCATGGGATAAACCTGATCGACACGGCCCCGTTCTACGGCCTCACGAAGGCGGAGTTGGTCCTCGGCAGGGCGCTGCGCGGGATCCCCAGGGAGAAGTACATCCTCGCCACGAAGGTGGGGCGCTACGGCTACAAGGCGGAGGATTTTGATTTCTCGGCCAAGCGCGTCACCCAAAGCGTGGACGAGAGCCTCTCGCGCCTCGGGGTCGACCACCTGGACTTCATCCAGGTCCACGACATGGAGTTTGGCAGCATCGAGCAGATCGTCACCGAGACCCTGCCGGCGTTGCGCCGGGTGCAGGCCGCGGGAAAGGCGCGCTTTGTCGGCATCACGTGCCTGCCGCTCAGGCTGTTCCGGCAGGTGATCGACCGGGTGCAGGTCGACCAGGTCCAGTCCTATTGCCATTATTGCCTGAACGACACGTCGCTTTCGTCCCTCCTGCCCTACCTGGGGGAGCGGGGGATTGGGATCATCAATTCCGCCCCCATGGCGATGCGCCTCCTTAGCTCGGAAGGGCCGCCCTCGTGGCATCCCGCGCCGGCGGACGTGAGGGCCCGGTGCGCCGAAGCTGCGCGTTATTGTGAGAGCCGCGGGGGCGACCTGAGCCGGCTCGCGCTGCAGTTCTCGGTCGCCTGCCCGGACATCGCGACCCATGTCGTCGGCACCGCGAGCCCGAGCCGGATCCTCCAGAATATCCGCGACATCGAGGAGCCGCTCGACCAGGAGCTTCTCCTTGGAGTGCAACGGATACTGAAACCCATCCAGGACGTCACCTGGCCCTCCGGGCTCCCCGAGAACACCTGACCGGGCGCGGCGCCCCGGCGGGCCCACGAGTTGGCTTGCGGTCCGTTCCGCCAATCTGTTCTCGTCTCGGCGGGTATCGTTTGTGCGGGGAGCGGGCGCCTGGGGTTCCGCAAGTCTGCCATGGGCGGACCTTCGCAAAAGCACCCACATAATAGATGCAAAGCATCCTCGTCCCCCTGCGCACCCTTCTGGCCCACCGTGACCTGACCGTCGTCCTGGTGTGCAACCTCCTGCTTGGCCTCGCCTTCTCGTTCGTCGCCCCGTTCTACTCGATGTTCGGCACGATCGAGTGCGGCATGTCGAACTGGACGTTCGGCGTGTTCATGACGATCACGTCGGTTGCCGGGATCGTCATCAGCACGATCCTTGCCCGGTGGTCCGACACGAGGTTCAGCAGGAGGGCCATCCTGCTGCTCGGCTGCGCGTTCGGGACCGCGGGCTACGCGGGCTTCGCCTTCGTTCGCGACGTCGTGGGGCTGACGGTGATCGGCTCCGTGGCGCTTGGCATCGCCTCGATCACGTTCTCGCAGCTCTTCGCCTACGCCCGGGAGGCCATAGACCGGCACGGGGTGCCGACCGAGGAGGCGCCGCTCTACATGAACATCTACCGGCTGGTCCTGTCCCTGGCGTGGACCATCGGGCCAGCCGTGGCGGCGTGGGTCATGATCCGCTACTCCTTCAGGGGGACCTTCCTGATCTGCGCGTCCTTCTTCTTCCTCCTGCTGCTGATCGTGTGGTTCTTCATCCCCTCCCGGCCCCCAACCGCCGTGGCCCTGGCGGCGCGCGTTCCCTTGGGCCGCCTTCTGCGCAGGTCCGATCTCCTCTGCTACTTCTCGGCCTTCGTGCTGGTCTTCGTCTGCATGACGATGGGCATGATGAACCTTCCCCTCATGATCCTGCACACGCTCGGCGGGTCGCAGCAGCAGGTGGGGATCGCCTACAGCGTGGCGCCGGTCTTCGAGCTGCCGTTCATGCTCCTCTTCGGGCTCCTCGCATCGAGGGGCAGGCCCGGGCCCCTGATCCGCCTCGGCGTGATCATCGCCGTCGCCTACTATGCGCTCCTGGCCCAGGTGCAGGCCCCCTGGCACATCTACCCGGTCCAGATACTGAGCGCCGCGATGGTCGCCATCGTGTCGGGCATCGCGATCACGTTCTTCCAGGGCTACATCCCAAGCCAGCCCGGCACGGCGACAAACCTCTACACCAACGCCAACCGGATAGGCTCCACGATCGGCTACCTCTGCTTTGGGTCGCTTGCCAGCAGCCTCGGGCACCGCGCGGTCTTCATCGTCTGCGCGGGCGTCTGCGCCGCGGCCTTCCTCCTGCTGTGGCTCGCGCGCGAGCAGCACGAGGCCGAGGAGGCCGGGCTCGCGGCTCCGGCCCTTCCGGCGGAGGATTGAGGCGAACGCCCCGCGCCGGAACCCCGGGGGGGGTCAATGCCGGCCGGCCTTCGGTTTCCCGCCTAGGATCCTGGCCGCGGCCGCCCCCTCCTTCTCCCGCTCGCGCTCGCGCACGCGGGCCTCGGCCGGGACGGCGAAGGTTCCGTTGCCCTCAAGCACGCATCCGCGGCGCCCGGGCACGCAATCCGCGTAAAGGCGGAGGCACTGCTCGTCCTCGTTCCTGAAATGGGGGCAGAAGAAGCTCATCCTGAGCTCAGGTGAGCTGGTGCTCGATCACCTCCAGCGAGGCCCCCTTCGTCTCCGGCACCATCAGCTTAACCCAGATCAGCTGGAGGACCATCATCGCGCAGAAGAACATGAAGACGTAGCCGGGCGCGAAGGCCGAAACCATGCTCGGGAAGAAGGTCGTCAGGAGCGCCGCGAAGATCCAGTGCGTGAAGCTTCCCAGGGCCTGGCCGGTGGCCCGGTGCCTGTTGGGGAATATCTCGGAGATCAGCACCCAGATGACCGTGCCCTGGCCGATGGAATGCGCCGCGATGAAGGCGAAGAGGCAAGGCGGCACGAGGGCGAAGTGCGAGGTGAAGAATGCCCACGACGTGAGGCCGAGGGAGAGGATGTACCCGAAGGACCCGATGTAGAGGAGCGTCCTGCGCCCCACCCTGTCGATCAGCCAGAGGCCGGCGAACGTGAAGATGAGGTTCGTGATCCCTATCCCGACCGACTGGAGCAGCGCGGCCTTGGCGCCGAGCCCGGCCATTTCGAAGATCCGCGGGGCAAAATACAGGACGGCGTTGATCCCCGAGAGCTGGTTGAAGAACGCGACCATCACGGCCAGGAGGATCGGGGTCTTGAGCCGGCGCGACCAGAACTCGCCCGTCTCCACCTTCTCGTGGGACGCGGCCATGATCGCATCGGCATCCGCCTCGATGTCGGCCAGGGGCCGCTCCGGCGTGATCAATTGGAGCATCCGGATCCCGCCCTCGCGGTCCTGCCTGCGGCTCAGGAGCCAGCGCGGGCTCTCGGGCAGCCCGAAGCACATGACCGTGTAGACGACCGAGGGGAAGGCGGCGACGCCGAGCATCCAGCGCCAGGCGTTCTCCCCGACGTCCTTGAGCAGGTAGTTCGAGACGAAGGCGACGATGATCCCGAAGACGATGTTGAACTGGAACATGCCCGCCAGCCTCCCCCTGAATGCCGGGGGCGCGATCTCCGAGATGTAGAGCGGCGCCACCACGGTCGAGATGCCGATGCCAAGGCCCCCGATGAGCCTCGCTGCGATGAACGAGGCCACGTTCCAGGCAAAGCCGCACCCGACCGCGGACACGAGGTAGAGGACGCCGATCGCCATGAGCGTCGCCTTCCGCCCGAACCGGTCGGTCGGCCAGCTGCCGATGAGCGAGCCGACCACGGTCCCGTAGAGGGCCGAGGCCAAGGCCACGCCGTGGACCGCGGCGCTCAGCCCCCAAAGCGACTGGATCGTCTGCTCCGCGCCGGAGATGACGACCGTGTCGAAGCCGAAGAGGAATCCGGCGAGGGCGGCGGTGACGGACCACCAGTAGATGCGGGTCTTCATGAAGGGAAAGGGCTACGGTCGGAAGCGGCCATGTCCGCGGATCGGCCGCACGGGGTTGCGGATTGAAGTAGGCCCACTTGGGGCGGGTGTAAACCGCGGAAAACCGTGGGACGCGCCCAGCCAGCGGCCAACGGAGCGTTGCCAAGCGTGAAGAACAAGGCCAGACGGGTCCCCACCCAGGCCGGGGATCGTCCCGGCCCGACTCCAAAATAAAGGTACCCATGAATGCAGAATCAAACCCCCGCGCGGGCGAAGGCCCGGAGCAGCCGAAGAAGTCGTTCACCCGCCATTTCCCCGCGATCGCGCGGTTCCTCATGGGCCTGCCGCTCCTTGTCTTCGGGCTGAACGCCTTCCTGAACTTCATCCCGCAGCCCACGACGCCGATGCCCGAGGGCGCCGCCGGGTTCGTTGCAGCGCTCGTGAAGAGCGGTTACATGATGCAGCTGATCGGCGCGACGCACCTCGCGGTGGGCGCATCCCTTGTGTCGAACCGCTTCGTGCCTCTCGGGCTCGCGCTGTTTGCGCCCTTCATCGTGAACTCGTTGGCGTTCCATTGCGTCCTTGAACGGACCGGCCTGCCGATCGCCGTCGTCTTCCTGGCCCTCGAGCTCTACCTGGCCTGGAAGTACCGGAAGGCCTTCCTGCCCATGCTTGCCGCGCGCGCCGTTCCGGCGTGATGGGGCCCGCTTGCGCCCGAGCCCCGCGTCCGGTTGACTCCCGGGGACCATGGAGAACGACTACACGTTTCACACGGTGGTTTCCTACTGGGATGTCGACCGCGAGAATAGGATCACACTGCGGGGACTTTTCAGGTTCATGCAGGAGGCGGCCATCAAGCATGCCGACCAGTTCGACGTGGGGGCGCGGTCCATGGATTCCCGAAGGGCGTCGTGGGTTCTTAACCGCGTGGCCGCCTCGGTCACAAGGTACCCGGCCCATGAGGAAGAGGTGCGCCTGGTGACATGGTCCTCGGGGATCAGGGCCTTCAAGGGATTCAGGGACTATCGCCTCTACTGCGGCGACGAGCTCGTCGTGTCGGCCTCCTCCCTGTGGCTCTACGTCGACCTCGAGACGAAGGCCCTGACGCGGGTGCCGAAGCCGCTGGCGGACCGGTTCCCCTCCGGCAACGCCGGCGTCCACCGGCCGGACCTCGACAAGCACAGGCTGGAGCCCATGGCGAAGGCCGGGCACGGCGACGCGGTCACGCTCCGGTTCTCGGACTTCGACGGGAACGGGCACGTGAACAACACGGCGTACCTCGACTTCCTCCAGACGGCGCTTTCGAGGAGGGGGCTTCCCATCCGGCCCCGCGTCGTGGAGGTGCAGTTCGTGCGCGAGGTGCTCCCGAGCGTGGAGGCGGTCAGCATCCGCGTAGAGGGGAGCGAGTCCTCGGCGTCGTTTCGCATCGACAGCCCGTCCGAGCTCTGCGCCCTCGGCCTGGTGACCTATTGACGACTCGCCCCCGTGAACGACCGCTCCCCCACGCCGCTCCGAGCCCTCGAAGCGACCCCGGCGTCCGTGTTGGCCACCAGGGTCATGTACTTCAATTGCAACACGCTGCTGCTACGTAATTTCATGCGATAAGCATCTGTGACAGAAGCCCTGCGGGCGCGTGGCATTCATTCGAGTGCCCCGTGCTCGTTAGGCAGCCCGGCCCAGGTGAAACCCCCTTTCAAATCCTCAGCCTCCCGCCCTTGAAACCGAGACTCCTCGCATGCACCGCCGTCTCCCTACTCGTTGTCGCCGCTGGGCTCAACGCACAGAACTCCCGGAGGGCCCCGCTCATTGGCGGCCCCGCGCCCGCGACGTTCTCGGCCGTTGAGATCGCCCAGAATTTCCGAAACGGCCGGCTGCTGGCCAAGGTTCGGGACGGGGCCGACCCCGACGCCGTCAAGTCCGCCGAGAGTGCGGCGGGAGTCCTCCTCGAGCGGCGATTCGAGAGCCTGCCGGGCCTCGAGGTCCTGCGGTTCGACGGCGGGCGCCCCGTGAGGACGCAGATCGCGGGGCTTAAGGCCACCGGACTCTATGACTTCGTGGAGCCCGACCGGATCATCCGGGCCAGCGTGGTCCCGAACGACACGTACTTCTCGAGGCAGTGGAACCTGAGCAACACGGGCCAGAACAGCGGGACGGCGGGCGCAGACATCAAGGCCGAGGCCGGCTGGGACATCCAGGAGGACGCCAGCAGCGTCGTCGTCGCCGTCGTCGACTCGGGGATTCGCGTCACGCACCAGGACCTGGCCGCGAACATCTGGAAGAACCCGAGTCCCGGCGCGGGCGGCTACTCGGGCGACGTCAACGGGATCAACGCCACGTTCCCCCAGAACGAGCCGGGCAACGGGAACCCGAACGACGACTTCTTCCACGGCACGATGGTGGCGGGGGTCATCGGCGCCAGCACCAACAACGCCTTGGGCATCGCCGGCGTGGCCTGGCACGTCCAGCTGATGGCGCTCAAATTCATCTCCGCCGACGGCTTCGGCTCGGGCTCGGGCGAGATCGCCTGTATCGACTACGCGATCTCCCACAAGGCCCAGATCATCAACGGGAGCTTCGGAAGCGACCAGCCCTCGAGCGCCGAATACTACGCCCTGCAGCAGGCCATGACGGCCGGCATCATCGTCGTCGTCGCGGCGGGCAACGACGGGGTCAACGCCGACGCGGGCTATGCCTATCCGGCGGGCTACCTGCTCGACAACATCGTCTCCGTGGCGGCCACGACGAACACCGATTCCCTCTCGAGCTATTCCAACTACGGGCCGGGAACGGTCGACCTTGCCGCGCCGGGCGACGGGATCATATCGACGTTCAACGGCTCGGACACGGCCTATGCGTCGGCCTCCGGGACATCGCTGGCCGCGCCCCAGGTCGCGGGGGCGCTCGCGCTCCTCAAGGCGCACTTCCCAAGTGACTCCTACCGCCAGCTCATCAACCGCCTGATGGCCCAGGTCGATCCCATCCCGGGGCTGTCCGGTGTGGTCCAGTCCGGCGGGCGCCTCGACCTCGCCAAGGCGCTGGGCTCCACCTCCAACCTGCCCTTCAACGACACCTTCGCCAACCGGGCGAAGCTCGCCGGCCCGACGATCCAGGTGCGCAGCTCCAACGTCGGCGCGACGACGGAGGCGGGCGAACCCGCGACGATCTCCGGCACGGCCGCGGGGGCGTCCCTCTGGTGGACATGGACGGCGCCCCAGAGCGGCACCTACTATTTTGACACGGCCGGCAGCACCTTCGACACCGTGCTCGGCGTCTTCACGGGATCGTCGGTCTCGGGCCTGACGCTCGTCGCCTCGAACGACGACTCCTCGACGGGGACCGCGACGAGCCATGTGGCCCTGAGCGCGACTGCCGGCACGGCGTACCAGGTCGAGGTGGCGGGCAAGAACGGGGCCACCGGTATCGCCGCCCTGCGTATCGTCGCGCCGCCGCCCAACGACGCGTTCGCGAACGCCCAGGTGGTCACCGGGGACCCGGCCATAGGGACCTTCGAAGTCAGGGGGACGACCCTCTACGGTTCGCCCGAGGCCGGCGAGCCCAACCCGACGGGCGTCGGGGCCGGGAACTCCGTTTGGTACAGGTGGACGGCACCGGTCTCCGGCACGTTCCAGCTGGCGGCGTACAGCGACTCGCTCGACATGGTCGCCGCGGTCTACACGGGGTCCTCCGTGCAGACGCTGACGCTCCTCGGGGCAAACAACAACGAGTCGGGCCTGAACATGGACAGCCTGGTCACCTTCTCGGCCTCGGCGGGGCAAACCTACACCTTCCAGGTCGACAACGTCGGCTCCGCCGGGGGCAACTTCACGCTCATGGTGAACGACGCCTCGTGGCAGTTCCCCACGGGGTACGGCATCACGACGACCCCCGCCGTGGGCAGCGACGGGACCGTGTTCGTCGCCTCGCTCGATGGCAGCCTTTACGCGGTCAACCCGGACGGCTCGCCGAAGTGGAGCTTCGCCTCGGGGGGGTACTTCGACAACGCGTCCCCCGCGATCGGGACGAACGGGACGGTGGTCGTCGGGGCCTCCGACGGAACCCTCTACGCCGTAAATTCCGTCACGGGCGCCCTCGTCTGGAAGTTCGCAGCCGCAAGCCAGATCATAACCTCGGCCGCCCTAGGCGCCGACGGCACGGCGTACGTCCACGACGACCTCAGCCTCTATGCGGTCACCGCCTCGGGAACGAAGAAATGGCAGTCGGCCCTCGACGGGCACTCCTATTCGTCGCCCGTGGTCGGAACGAACGGGGACATCTACGTCGGCACGCCCGAGGGCCTGCAGGTGTTTGATGCCAACGGCAACCTGGTCGCGACGGTCTCGACCCCAACGCCCATTGACGTCACGCCGGCCCTGGACGCGGACGGGACGGTCTACGTGGGGACGGTGGGAGGCGACGCCTACGCCGTGCATCCGGACGGCACCCAGAAGTGGCACGTCTCGCTCGCGTTCGGGGAGGGATTCACGTGCTCGCCCGTCATCAGCCCCTCGGGTGCCGTCTGCATGGCAAGCGGATCCGGGTCCATCTACGAGCTCTCGCCGGCGGACGGGTCGACCCTGGCCACGGTAGACCTGCCCGCGGGCGACACGCTTTCGGCCCCGGTGGTCGCGGGGGACGGGACGCTCTACGCGGCGACGAGCGACTTCTCGACCGCCTACAGCATCTACGCGATCGACCCCTCCTCGCACCAGGCGCGCCTCGTCGCCTCGCCCGGCTACTACGTCTTCGGCTCGCTCACCCTCGCCAACGGCTACCTCTATTTCGGGAGCCTGGATTCGAAACTCTATGCGTTCAAGGTCGGGAAATACCCGGCCGTGACGCCGTGGCCCATGGCCCACCAGAATCCCGACAACACCGGCCGCGCCAGCGGCGCCGGGGTCACGGTCACGAGCGTCACGCCCTCCGGCACCACACTCTCCGGAAGCCCCCTCGTCCTCAACGTCACCGCCTCGGGCGGGGCCGCCTCCGGCACCTACCAGCCGGTCACCTTCCAATGGACGAAGAACGGCGCGCCGATCTCCGGGGCCACCTCCCCCACCTACTCGGTTGCCTCCGCATCGGCGTCGGACGCAGGCAGCTATGGACTCACGATCACGAGCCCGGCGGGCGTCCTCGGCAGCCCGGCCATGAACGTCGCCGTCAGCGCCCCCAATCCGGGAAGGCTCGTCAACCTCTCCGCCCGGACCCAGGTGGGGACGGGCGCGAGCATCCTCATCGCCGGCTTTGCGATCTCCGGCACGGGGACCAAGAGCGTGCTGGTCCGGGGAATCGGTCCCAGCCTGGCGACCTTCGGCGTCAGCAACGTCCTGGCGAACCCCCAGCTCAACGTGAACGACGCCACGCATCAGATCCTCTCCAACACCACCTGGGGGGGAGGCGCCGCCCTCACGGCGGCGTTCGCGCAGGTCGGCGCGTTCAGCCTCCAGCCGAATTCGGCGGACTCCGCGATCCTCGCGCCCTTCACTCCGGGCACCTACACCGCGCTGGTGAGCGGCATCGGGGGCACAGGCGTGGCGCTCGCCGAGATCTACGACGCCGACACGGGAACCCCAAGCGCGAGGCTCAAGAACCTCTCGGTCCGAGCGCCGGTGGGCACCGGGAGCGGCGTCCTCATCGCGGGCTTCGTGATCTCGGGCAACGTCCCGAAGACCGTGCTCATCCGCGGCATCGGCCCGGCCCTGACGGGATTCAACGTGGCCGGGGCGCTCCAGCAGCCGATACTCGGCCTCTACAACAGCAGCGGCGCCCTCATCCAGACCGACTACTACTGGGGTGGCGAACCCGCGCTGGCCTCCGCGATGAGCGCGGCCGGCGCGTTCGCGCTCAACCCCGGGTCAAACGACACGGCCATGCTGGCCACGCTTCCTCCCGGCTCCTACACGGCCCAGGTGAGCGGGGCCAACAGCACGACGGGCGTCGGTCTCATCGAGGTCTACGAGATCCAGTGAGGCGCCCGGGGCGGGCGCCCCTGCATTGGTTTGCCTAGGGGCCCGCCGTGCGCTTCCATGGGTTCACATATCCAGAAAATGCCCAACCCGATGCCAACCCTGCCCACGATCGCCGAGATCGCCAAGATGATCGACCACTCGCTGCTGCATCCCACGCTTACGGATGCGCAGCTCGATGCGGGCTGCCGCATTTCGGCGGCCTACGAGGTCGCGACGGCCTGCGTGAAGCCCTACCACGTGCCGAGGGCCGCCGAGCTGCTGAGGGGCACGGGCGTCGCGGTGTGCTCCGTGATCGGGTTCCCGCACGGCAACAGCCACACGTCGATCAAGGTGGCGGAGGCGGAGCTGGCGATCAAGGAGGGGGCGACCGAGATCGACATGGTCGCCAACGCCGGCCGCCTGCTGAGCGGCGCGCGGGACTACGTGGCCGATGACATCAGGCAGGTGAACGAGGCCTGCGTGCGGCGCGGCGCCATCCTCAAGGTCATCTTCGAGAATGATTTCCTGGCCGACGAGCAGATCGTCCAGCTCTGCGCGATCTGCTCGGGGATCGGGGTCGCCTTCGTGAAGACATCGACGGGCTACGGGTTCGTTAAGCAGGCCAACGGGGACTACCAGTATGCCGGGGCCACCGATCCCCAGCTCCGCCTGATGAGGGCGAACTGCCCGCCGACGGTGCAGATCAAGGCCGCCGGGGGAGTCCGGACGCTCGACGATGTCCTGCGCGTGCGCTCGCTGGGAGTCAGCCGGATCGGGGCCACGGCGACCGAGGCCATCCTCAGGGCGGCGCTTCAGCGCGGGCTTGCCGGTCCGGCGCCGCGCGGGCTCCTGTCCGGGTCCCCCGCCAAGCCCGCCCAGGCTCCGGGGTATTGAGGGTCCCGCGGCAGGCGGCTTACCTGGGGCCAAGCTTCGTGCAAAGGCCCTCGATCAGGGCGTCGGCCTGGAGCGTCAGCCTCTTGCCCGTGGGCACGGCGCCCGGCGCGAGCGCCGGTTTCCCGAGCGCCGCGATCGCCGCGTCGGCCCTGGCCTGGGACGCGGCCAGGAACGCCTCCTTGGCCTTGTGCATGTCGCCGCTCTCCGTGAACTCCTTTGCGTCACCTGCCTTGCCGACGAACGCGGGCGTGAGATCGTCCCCCACCCAGACCCGCCAATCGGGGTCGTCGGCGAAGTAGACCACGAGCACGCCGTGGCGGATGACGCCGAGCTTCGTCGACAGCGCCCGCATATAGGCTCCCGGCTGCTTGTCCTCGTCGGGGGGCGGAGACTTCTCGTGAAACTGCAGGAGGATCCTTATCCCCGACGCGTGCTCGAAGCCCTCGAGCCTTGCCTCCGCCACGGATGCCCATGCTGCGTCCGACACCGCCAGGCGCCCCGGGTCGTCGATGTGCGGGGCCGCGGGCGGTTCGCCCCCGAGAGCGGGGATCCCCAGGGCCAGGACAAGTGCGGCGAGTCGGGTCAGCCCATGGGTCATGCGCGGGACCATCGGGCCTTTGGCGGCAAAGCGCAATTCGAAGACGCCTGAAAACGTCCCCCCCGGCGCTCTTAGCCCTTGCCGGGCGGGCGCCAATCGCGCCTCAATCCCACCATGACGACGATTTCCGCCTCGGCCAAACATCCCACGCCAAAACCGCGTCCGGGCGCTTGGACATGCCCGGCCTGGCTCCTCTCCACCATTGCCCTCCTCCTGGTCCTGGGGAGTTTCGCAACCCTCGCGGCCGCCCCGGAGGACCTGCAGCTGGCCAAGTTGCAGCAGAGGCTGGAGGCGGTCTCGAATGACTGGCCCAACCTTGCGCGCTACAGGGAGGCAAACGCACTCCTCAAGCCACCCTCCGAGGGCGAGGCCCGCGTGGTCTTCATGGGGGACTCGATCACCGACGCATGGCCGCGGACCGGAGCCTTCTTCCCGGGCAAGCCCTACATCGGCCGCGGGATCGGCGGGCAGACCACGCCGCAGATGCTCGTGCGGTTCCGGCAGGACGTCGTCTCCCTTGCGCCGAGGGTCGTCGTGATCCTCGCCGGAACCAACGACATCGCCGGGAACACCGGGCCCTACGACAGCGCGTTCACGCGGGGCAATATCGCCTCCATGGCCGAGCTGGCGCGGGCGAGCGGCATTCGCGTGGTGCTCGCCTCCCTCACCCCGGCCTTCGACTATCCGTGGAGGCCCGGGCTGGCGCCCGCCCAGCGGATCGTGGACCTGAATGCCTGGATCAGGGACTACGCGGCGAGGACCGGATGCACCTACCTGGACTTCTTCCCGGCGATGGCGGACGCGAGGAACGGGATGAAGCCGGAATACTCCGCCGACGGCGTCCATCCCAATGCCGCGGGCTATGCCGTCATGGAACCCCTCGCGCAGCAGGCGATCGCGCAGGCCCTCCGAGGAAATTAGTCGGTTCGGTAAGTCCCATGGAATTAATGTGTTATCCATCGATTGCGCCCGCCCTCCCGCTCCGGGGTGCGCCGGGAAGGGGCTCGCCCCCTGCCGGGATTGCACCTTGCCGCCGCCGGGGGTATCTGCCCGAATCGGCGCCAACAATTAGGCGCCGCTCAAGTGGAAGGCGGCATCCATCAATCTGAACAGGTCTTCATTGGCACGCATACACCCAGTCGCAGCCCCCCGCGGGACAGGAACCCGCAGACTTGAATCATGAGAGCCTACTTCCTGCGCAGGCTCCTGCTGATCCCCCCGACGCTCCTCGGCCTCACGCTGGTCGTCTTCTTCATCACGAGGTTCGCGCCGGGCGGCCCCCTGGAGCAGGCGCTCATGCGGGCGCAACAGGCCAACATTGGTCACACGACCAATCGAATCTCAGGCCAGGGCACCGCCCTTTCCGAGGACCAGATCGCCCAGCTCAAGCACTACTACGGATTCGATAAGCCCTGGTACGTGGCCTACGTCCTTTGGCTCGGCAAGGTCGCCCAGGGCGACCTCGGCACCTCCTTCCGATACAACGAGCCGGTGTGGGACCTGATCCGCGAGCGCTTCCCGATCTCGGCCTTTTTCGGGCTGACGACCCTCATCATTACCTACTCCGTTTGCATCCCCCTAGGGATCCTCAAGGCGATCCGTCACCGAACGTGGGTCGACACCGGCAGTTCCCTCCTCATCTTCGCGGGCTACGCCGTTCCGGGCTACGTGCTTGGCGCGCTGCTCCTTGTGTTCTGCGCGGCGCGCATGCGGTGGTTTCCGATGGGGGGCTTTGTTAGCGACGGCTTTGCCGACCTGACATTCGGCGGAAAGGCCAACGACCTTCTTCATCACGCATTCCTGCCGCTCTGCTGCTACCTGATCGGCGGATTCGCGTTCACGACGCTCCTGATGAAGAACCAGCTGATGGACGTCCTGGCCGCGGACTACATGAGGACCGCCGTGGCCAAGGGAGTCTCGTACCGCCGCGCGGTCCTTGGCCACGCGCTGCGAAACTCGATCATCCCGCTGGCGACCGACTTCGGCCAGAACCTCACCCTTTTCCTCGCGGGGTCGTTCCTCATCGAGAACATCTTCGACATCGATGGATTCGGGCTCCTCGGCTACAACTCGACCCTCGACCGCGACTACCCCGTGGTCATGGGGGTCCTCCTCCTGTCCTCGCTGCTCCTGCTGATCGGCAACCTCATCTCGGACGCGCTCGTTGCGCTGGCTGACCCGCGGATCCGCTTCGGTTGACCCTCATGGCGTTCCCCCGATTCAGGCTGAATCCTCAGACGCAGAGGCGATTCGCACGCTTCCGGAGGATCCGACGCGGCTACGTCTCGTTCATCATCCTCAGCTTCCTGGCGCTCCTCACCGCCTTCGGCGAGCTGCTCGTGAACAGCCGGGCCCTGGTCGTGAGGTACCACGGGAACTACTATTTTCCCACCTACGGCGCCTTCCATCCCGGGACCGATTTCGGCGAGGACTATTCCTACGAGGCCAACTACCGCCATCTGAAGCAGCGGCTTGGTGCGCAAGGCGGCGGGGACTGGGTGCTCCTGCCGCCGGTCCCGTTCAACTCCTACGAGAACGACTTCAGGCAGGGGGTATATCCCCCGACCGCGCCGTCCGCCGCCGAGCGGCACTTCCTCGGCACCGACACCACCGGTCGCGACATACTGGCGCGCCTCTTCTACGGATTCCGGATAGCCCTCATCTTCTCGGCGTTCTACATCGGGTTCGTCTACGGCCTCGGGATCACGGTCGGCTGCGCCATGGGCTTTTTCGGCGGCGCCGTAGACCTGCTGGGACAGCGCATCGTCGAGATCTGGTCCAACCTCCCATTCCTCTATATCGTGATCATCGTGGCCTCGCTGGTGAGGCCGGACCTCACCCTGCTCGTGGTCATCACCGGTCTCTTCTCGTGGACCGGCATGACCTACTACATGCGCACGGCGACCTACCGGGAAAAGGCGAGGGACTACGTTGCCGCGGCCGAGGTCCTGGGCGCCTCCACCTCGCGGATCATCTTCCGCCACATCCTGCCAAACACGCTCTCGATGCTGGTGACCTTCGTCCCGTTCACCCTCGCGGCGGCCATCTCGTCGCTGACCGCGCTTGATTTCCTTGGGTTCGGCCTGCCGACCCCGACCCCGAGCTGGGGCGAGCTGCTCCGCCAGGGCACAGCGAACCTCGACGCGCCGTGGATAGTCTCCTCGGTCTTTTTCTCCATCGTCTTCGTCCTTTCCCTCGTGACTTTCGTGGGCGAGGCCGTCCGCGAAGCGTTCGACCCGAAAAAATTCACAACCTACGAATGAGCATCGCATTCCCCCTCCATCGCCTGTACCTGCTTGCGCTCCCTGCCTGCCTTGGCGTCCTCGGCCTAACGGGCTGCTCCAAGAAGGAAGTCGAAGCCGTCCGCGACAACACCGCCGAGGTCGAGGCCTTCTACAAGGCCCACGCCGACTTCTTCACCTTTGCAAAACCGGCCGACCTCCCGGCGAACCTTGAATGGAAGGATGGCCACGAGGTTCCGGAGTTTGCAGCGCCCGAGGCAAAACGCGGAGGGACCCTCCAGGGATTCATCGACGACTTCCCTCGAACCTTCCGGTTCGTGGGGCCCGACTCGAACGGCTCCTTCCGGCCCTACATCCTGGACTACGACTTCCTGTATCTGATCATGAAGCAGCCCAACACCGGGCAGTATTTCCCGGGTGTCGCGAAGACATGGGCGCTCGGCGCCGACGGCCGCACGATGTACTTCCGGCTGGATCCCGATGCGCGCTACAGCGACGGAGTGCCGATAACCGCGGACGACTACCTGTTCATCTTCTTCTTCTACCGCTCGAGCTACATCAACGACCCGTGGTACAACAACTACTACACCGAGAACTTCACGAACATCACCAAGTACGACGACCGCACCATCAGTGTGACCTGGAAGGAGGCGAAGCCGGACATCTATGACCGTCCGGCCGAGCTCGTCCCGGTCCCGAGGCATTTCTACAAGGAACTCGGGCCCGACTACGCACAGCGCTACCAATGGCGCCTCGAGCCCACGACGGGGCCGTACACCGTCCTTCCCGAGGACATCCACAAGGGAAGCTCCATCGACATCACGCACGTGAAGCACTGGTGGGCAGAGGACAAGCCCTTCTACCGGCACCGCTACAACTTCGACCGCATCCACCTCGAGGTGATCCGCGACCAGGACAAGGCCATGGAGGCCTTCAAGCGCGGGGACATCGACATGGTCCCTCTCACCCTGTCGCGCTCCTGGTACGAGAAGCTGCCCGACTCCGATCCCCGCGTGCAGGCGGGCTACATCCACAAGGCCGTTTATTATAACGAGATCCCGAGGCCCCCGTATGGGCTCTACATCAACGCATCGCGGCCCCTCCTCAACAACCGCGACATCCGGGAGGGCATCAACTACGCCAGCAACTTCCAGCTCGTAATCGACCAGTATTTCCGCGGGGACTACCAGCGCCTCGAGACGACCGCCGACGGCTACGCTGAGGTGCCATTCCCGGGCATCAAGGCGCGCCCCTTCTCGGTTGAGAAGGCTCAGGAAGCCTTTACCCGCGCAGGGTTCACGAAGCGCGGGCCCGATGGTGTCCTCGTCAACGACAAGGGCCAGCGCCTCTCCTTCACGGTCACGTCAGCTTATTCCAACCTGAAGGACGTGCTCTCAATCCTCAAGGAGGAGGCGCTCAAGGCGGGGCTCGAGTTCAACATCGAGGTCCTGGACAACACCACTGGCTGGAAAAAGATACAGGAGAAGCAGCACGACATCGCGTTCACCGCCTTCAGCTACAGCGTCGAGATGTACCCCCGCTACTGGGAAACATTCCACTCGGTCAATGCCAACAAGCCGCAGACCAACAATATCTGCAATCTTGTGGACCCCGAGGTCGACGAGCTCATCACGCGCTACGACAAGTCGACGTCGATGGACGAGATTCGCACCCTTTCCACGCAGATTGAGACGAAGATTCGTTACGATGCCGTGTTCGTTCCAGGCTTCGCAATTCCCTTCATCCGGACGGGTTACTGGCGCTGGGTCAAGTGGCCGAAGGATTTCAGCGTTCGCTTGTGGGAGAGCGGAACCGAGATGCAGATTGAATACGGCCTCGCGTGGCTGGATGAGGACGCCAAGAAGGAGACGCTGAATGCGCGCGCGGCGGGAAAGACATTCCCCCCCTCGATCGAGGTCTACGACAAGTGGAAGCGTAAGGATTGAGGCTCCCTCTAGCCCGTGATCGAACCGCTGCTTAGCGTCCGCCGCCTCTCCGTGGGGTTTGACACTGACGACGGGCTCCTGGGCGCCGTTGACGGCGTGAGCTTTGACATCGCCCCGGGCAGCACTCTCGGGCTCGTAGGCGAATCCGGATGCGGGAAGAGCGTGACAGCGCTCTCGCTCATGCGGCTCCTCCCCCAGCCCGCAGGAAGGATCCTCGGCGGCGAGATCGTGTTCGAGGGAAGAAACCTTCTCGCGCTGCCCATCGAGGAAATGCAGCGCATCCGCGGGGGGCGCATCGGCATGGTGTTCCAGGAGCCCATGACCGCGCTCAACCCCGTGCACACGATCGGCCGGCAGCTCTCCGAGGTGTACCGCACCCACGAGAACATGACCAAGCAGGAGGCCTCCCGCCGCGCGGTCGCGATGCTCGGACGAGTCGGCCTGCCCTCGCCCGAGATCCGGCTCGCGGAGTACCCCCACCATCTCTCAGGCGGGATGCGCCAGCGCGTCGTGATTGCGATGGCGCTCGCTTGCCATCCGAAGCTGCTGATCGCCGACGAGCCCACGACCGCCCTCGACGTCACGATCCAGGCGCAGATCCTCGACCTGATAAGGGATCTCCAGCGGGAGATGGGGATGGCGGTGCTCCTGATCACCCACGACCTCGGGGTGATCGCCGAGATGTGCGACGACGTCGCGGTCATGTACGCCGGCAGGATCGCCGAGCAGGGTCCTGTGGCCGGCATCTTCGCCAGCCCGCGCCACCCGTACACGCGCGGCCTCCTCGCCTCCATCCCGCGCCTCGACAGCCCGCACAAGACACGGCTGCCCGTGATCGACGGCATGGTCCCGAGCCTTCGCAACCTTCCACCCGGATGCCGGTTCCAGAACCGCTGCCCCTACCGCCAGGACCGCTGCGCCGAGGCGGCGCCCCCCCTTGAGCGCGTCTCCGAGGGCCACGATGCGGCCTGCCTGCGCTGGCGCGAGATCCCCGACCTACCCTGATGCCTGCCGCCGAACCAGCCCCCCCGCTGCTCGAGGTCCGCGACCTGAAGACGCACTTCCCGGTCAAGGGCGGCGTGTTCCTCAAGTCCGTCGCGACCAACAAGGCGGTGGACGGAGTGAGCTTCTCGCTCCGGGAGGGCGAGACCCTGGGCCTTGTGGGCGAGTCCGGCTGCGGCAAATCGACCCTGGGGAAGACCATTGCCCGCCTCCTGCGCCCCACCTCGGGAAGCGTCCATTTCGAGGGACGCGACCTTGCCCCGCTCGACAGGAGGCAGCTGAAGCCCTTCCGGCGGCGCCTCCAGGTCATCTTCCAGGACCCGACCGAGTCGCTCAACGCCCGACACACCGTGGGCGAGCTCCTGGCCGAGCCGTTCATTATCCACGGAATCGGGACCTCCGCCGACCGGGCCCACCGCGTTTCCGAGCTCCTGGCGAAGGTCGGCCTCGATCCCGACTCCGGCCGCCGCTACCCGTTCGAATTCTCCGGCGGACAGCGCCAGCGCATCGGCATCGCGCGCGCCCTTGCGCTCCACCCGAGCCTTGTCATCTGCGACGAGCCCGTCTCCGCCCTCGATGTCTCGATCCAGAGCCAGGTGCTCAACCTGATCCTAGACCTACAGCGCGAGCTCGGGCTCTCCTACCTCTTCATCGCTCACAATCTTGCGATCGTGAAGCATGTCTCCGACCGCATCGCCGTCATGTACCTCGGCCGCATCGTCGAGCTGGGTGAGTCGGAGGAGATCCACGCCAACCCGCTCCATCCCTACACGAGGGCCCTTCAGTCGGCGATCCCGGTACCCGACCCGTCGGCCAGGAAGCTCAAGCGCGCGACCATCACCGGGGACCTTCCCTCTCCCATAAATCCTCCCCCCGGCTGCCCCTTCCATCCCCGCTGCCCGCACGCGACGGATCGCTGCAAGACCGAGGTGCCTGCGCTGCGCGAGACCGCTTCGGCCGGTCGGCCCTCGCACACGGTCTCCTGCCACTACGACCTCTGATGGCGCCTCGCCCTGGGTAAGGGCCTCAGCCGGGACCGAGCTTTTCGGCCATCACCACAAGGTCGGGGAACACGGCGTCCGCGCGCGCCTCGCGCAGCTCCTCGGCGGAATGCGTGCCGGTCGTGACCACCCAGCTGGTAAGCCCGCAGTTATGCGCCGCCTCGATGTCGAAGGGCGAGTCGCCCACCAGGAGGGCGGATTCGGGAGAGCCGCCGAGGAGGGCGAGCGCGTGGAGCGTGAGCTCGCGCTGGGGCTTGAGCCAGGCGGTGTCGCCGGCCCCGATCGTGGCGGAAAGGAAGGCTGAGAACCCTAGCTTCTCGCATACGAGCCGCGACGACGGCCCCACCTTGTTTGTCAGGACGCCGAGCGCGGCGCCCTGCGCCTTGAGCTTCTTGAGGAGAGCCAGCGCGCCGGGCATGGCCTCGACGTCGTCGAGCATCGTCCGGTTCCAGTACTCCCTGTAAACCTTTACGGTTTCCTCTATCCGGTCCTTGGGCACGAACCTGGACAAGGCGTTCTCAAGGCCTCCGCCGATGGCGTCGCGCACCTGCTGCGGCGTGGGCTCTGGCAGCCCCATCCTCGGAAGCGTGTAGGCGTAGCTCCGGTGGATGGCCTTGAAGTGGTCGATGAGGGTGCCGTCGAGGTCGAAGAGGAACGTGCGGAATGTGGACATTTAAGCGACCATCCTAGATCGAGCGGCCTCACCAACACGAATCTTTGATTCCTCACGACCGAGATTTTCCCGCGCCGGCGCATTTGACAATCGCGGCGGCCACGGAGAGCGTGACCGCTCCCCGGCCGCATCGGGCGCGGACGGGGCCACCCCCTCGAGAATAACGGCCGCCCGCGCACACCAAACCCCCTGCCCCATCCGGAAATGCCCACCTCCCCGAAGGCCCGACTCTACCCCAAGCGGCTGCCAGGCCGCACCCTCGCGATCGCCGCAGCCTGCTGCGCCCTTTCCCTTGTCTCGAGGGCGATGCCGGCCGACGCGCCGGTCCCCTCCGCCCGCTGGGCCCACATCAAGACGGCGCTCTTCTGCACCGGGGAGGACGTCGAGAATCTCCTCAAGAAGGCCGGGGACCGGAAGGCGGCTCTCGCCTACTTCGCGCCCCTGCGCCTCTCGAAGGTTTACCTCGAGAACGGAACCGGCGACCCGGGCGCCGTGGCGATGCTTCGCGAGATCGCCGCCGATCTCAGGGCCCAGGGCCTCGAGGTATCCGGCGCGGTCGTGCCGGCATCGGAAAACGGCCCCCTCTGCTACAACAACCCGAAGGACATGGCCCTCCTGGAGGCCAAGGTGCGCGTGCTCGCGCAGGTCTTCGACGAGATCATCGTGGACGACTGGCTCTTCACGACCTGCACCTGCGCCAAGTGCGTCGAGGGCCGCGGGGCGGACTCTTGGGCCGACTATCGCAGCCGCCTCGTGGCCGAGCAGTCCAAGATACACCTGATCGACGCGGCAAAGAAGGTGAACCCGGCGGTCAAGGTCATCATCAAGTACCCCAACTGGTACGAGGGGCACCGGCAGAACGGCTACGACGTCGCCCGGCAGACGCCGCAGTTCGACGCCGTGAGCGTGGGAATCGAGACACGGCAGCCGACCACCCAGGACCAGCACATCCCGACCTACTCGGGCTACGTGTACCAGAGGTGGATAGGCGGCAACGCGGGCGCCAAATGGCGCAGCGCGTGGCTCGACAACTACGGCATGGAGGGCTCCGACAACGACTTCGTCGCGGAGGTGTGGCAGGCGGTCCTCGGGCGCGCCCCGGAGATCATCTTCTGGTGCGCCGGAGTGCTCCACCCGCCCGCCGCGTCCGCGTCCAACTTTCCACGGCTGGCCGAGGTGATGCCGGAATTCGACCGCGTTGCCGGGATGATCGACGGACCCTCCCGGGGCATCCCCATCCACCTTCCCCTGGGCTCCGTCGGCGAATACAACATATTCGGGTACCTAGGCATGATCGGGCTGCCGATGGACCCGCGCACGAGCTTTCCCGCGGACGCCAAGGACGCGATCTTCACGAAGCACTCGCTGCGCGACCCCAAGATCGCCGACGAGCTCGTTGCCCGGGTTAGGGGCGGCAAGGAGGTCTTCCTGACGTGGCCCCTCCTCGGCGAGATCCGAGGAAGCGAGCTCGGCCGCGTGTTCAACGTGATCAACGGGGCCGGCACCGTGACCTCGCCGACCTTCCGCGTGCACGACGGCCTGTGGGAAACCAAGCCCGTGGACGCCGGTAGGCCCTTCACCTTCCCGAGGATCGAGCTGTCCACGTGGCCCTACGCCCGCGACGTCGGGCTCATCCGCGAGGATGGGGACTTCGGCGTCCTCTTGAGGAGCCCCTACCTGGAGGGCCAGGTCGACGCCCTCAACCTGCCCGAGAATTCCTACGACCTCCAGCGGCTGCCGGAGGAAGTGCTCAACTCGATCCGCCTCTGCTTCGTCGACGAGCTTGGCGTGCGCCTCCTCGGCCCCGGGGGCGTCGCGCTCTACCCCTTCGGAAGCCGCCAGTACGTCCTCTATAACATGAGCGAGCGTCCGGCAAAGGTCTCGCTTCGCCTCCCGGCGGCCGCGCCGCTGAAGGGTTGGACCGAGAGGGTGCGCGGAAAGGACCTGGCGGTCACGCATGTGGACGAGGGCGACGGCGCCGGGGCGAGGCATGAGACCGATGTCGCCCTGAAGCTCCTCCCCTTCGAGATAGCCCTGGTCGAGGCGCCCTAGCACCCGCTTCCGGGTCCGCTAGGCTCCGCCGCCCAGCGCAAGCGCGATCGCCTTCATCTCCGCCTGGCGCAGTCGGTATTTCCGCGCGACCAGGGCGCTGATCCCGTAGCAGGCGCACGGGAAGAGCGTGAAGAGCGCTACGATGCACACCTGGGTCGCCGGGGCCTGCGTCGCCCCGCCCGAGACATAGCCGAACGCGGCGAGGGCCCATCCGATGACGGCGCCGCTCAGCGCCAGGCCCAGCTTCAACACGAAGAGCGTGCCGGCGAAGCTGATTCCGGTGAGGCGCTTGCCGAACTTCCATTCCCCATAGTCCACGGTGTCGGACATCATGACCCACTGGATCGGCGTGATCATCTGGTGGAGGAGTCCTATCACGAAGATGAGGGCGAACATGACCGCGTTCTGCCGCAGCGGGACGAAGAACATGGCGGCGCTCAGGACGGCGAGCGCAACATTGGTCCTGATGTAGACGCTCACCTTGCACATGCGGTCGGTGAGCGGCTTGGTGAGGAGGCACCCGATGATGTTGCCCACGGAGTACGTGGCCAGGAAGGCCGTGAACAGGCCGGCCTGCCCCATGATGTACGTCACGTAGTACATCATCGCGCCTCCCCGGGTGGCGACCCCGAGGATGTTCAGGAGAGTCAGGCCCCCGACGACGCGCCATTGGTCGTTGCCGACGATGTCCTTCGCATCCGACCAGAATGACGTGGCCTCTCCCAGGCGGGGAAGGACCCGCTCCCGGGTGGTGGCGAAGCAGGCGACCAGCATCGCGGCGGCCACGACCGCGAGAAGGGCGATCGCGCCCTGGTATCCCGCCGCCTTGTCTGTCCCCCCGATCCAGCCCGCGAGCGGCACCATCAAGACCGTGCTGAGCATGCCGCCCGCGGTCGCCAGGACGAAGCGGTAGGACTGGAGCGATATGCGCTGGTTCTCGTCCGCCGTGATGACGCCGCCCAGCGCGCAATAGGGGATGTTCACGATGGTGTACATGAGGGTCATCAGCGTGTAGGTCGCCCCAGCGAATATCATCTTCCCGGTCACCCCGAGGTTGGGGGTCGTGTACGCCAGCACGCAGCTCAGCCCGAAGGGCACGGCCCCCCACAGGATGTAGGGGCGGAACTTCCCCCATCGTGAGCGCGTGCGGTCGGCCAGCCATCCCATCACGGGGTCGCTCACCGCATCCAGGCCCCGCGCCATCAGGAATATGCTCCCCACGAACGCCGCAGGGAGCCGGAACACGTCCGTGTAGAAGAAGGCCATGTAGAACATGACATTGTCGAAGACGATGTGGCTGGCGGCGTCGCCGAGGCCATAGCCGATCTTTTCCCGGGCGGAGAGTTGGGGAGTTTCCATTGGGGGGTTAGGATGCCCGCGTCGGGTCAAGGGGTACACGGGCCGGTCCCGCAGGCAAGATCACGGGGCGGGTGTGTCGCGAAAAACCCGCCCGCAGCCATCAGCCCATCTCCGCCACGATCACCGCGCCGTCCCGGAGCGCCGAGGCCGGGACGATGTTTCCGGCCAAGGGCCGCCCGTCGAGCGTCAGCGACCTCACCCCGCTGCACACGCCGGCGGGGTTCCGCACCTCGATGTTGAGCGTCTTTCCGCGGAATTCCCGCACCGCCGTGAAGCCAGGCCATGATTTGGGGATGCAGGGGTCGATCCGCAGGCCCCCCATCTCCGGTCGCAGGCCGAGGATGTGGTGGGTCGCCGTGTAATGAGCCCACGACGCCGTGCCGGAGAGCCACGGGATCCGGGACCTCCCCGCCTTCGGCGAGGGCGGGGCGATGGTGCTCTGGCAATGGACGTAGGGCTCGATCTCCCGGATCTCCGCGCTGTCATTCTGGGCAGCGGGCATGAACGAGCGGTAGTAGGCGTAGGCCTGGTCTCCCGCGCCGCGCGCGATCTCCGCCAGGACGATCCAGCTTTGGGTGTGGCTGAAGATGCCGCCGTTCTCCTTGTTGCCCGGGTTGAACAGCACGGCGCGCATCACCTCGACGGAGGTCTTCTCAAAAGGCGGGTTGCAGAGGGCCACGCCGTAGTCGCAGGCGAGCCGCTTGCGGACCGACTCCAGGGCGCGCTTCGTCTGCGCGGGCGAGGCGGACCCCGAGAGCACGGCCCAGCATTGGGTATTGAGGTAAATCTTGCCCTCCCGGGACTTCCTCGAGCCGAAGACCTCGCCCTTCTCGCCGATCGCCCAGATGAACCACGAGCCGTCCCAGCAGGTCTTCGCGATCTTGGCATCAAGCTTGGCCAGCTCGGCGAGGGCCCATTTGCGCTCCTTCGGGCGGCCGAGCTGCTCGGCGATCCCGGCATAGGTGTTCAGGCCGTAACGCACCTGAAACGCCACGAACACGGACTCCCCCTTGAAGCCAAGCTTCAGGCAGTCGTTCCAGTCGGCAAGGAGCCCGCACGGCAGCCCGTTTCGCCCGACCCGCTTCAAGTTGAACTCCAGCGCTCGGCGCAGGTGCCCGAGCACGGTGGCGCGACCCTTGTCCGCAAAAGGCACCACCTCGTCGTAAAAGCCGATGTCTCCCGTCTCGGCGACGTAGACCGGGACCGCGTTGAAGAACCACTGGCAGTCGTCGCTTCGGTAGTGGTGCGCCGGGGTGGGCTTCATCTTGCCCGGGGCGTGCGACCAGGGCCGAATCTCCGGCTGGGCCCCCCCCGTCGCGTCCTGGCCCGAGAGCATGAGCACCATCCGGTCCCTCACGTCGTCCGGGATCATGCCCGCCACGCCGATCATGTCCTGCACCGTGTCGCGAAAGCCGAACCCGTCGCGCTGGTCCCCCGTGTAGACGAGCGAGCAGGAGCGCGACCACTCGAATGAGATGAGGGCATTGTAGGCGCCCCAGACGTTGGCCATGTGGTCAAAATCCGGGTCGGGCGTCTTCACGCTGAGCTTTCCCACGAGCTTGTGCCAATGGCCCTTCAGCTTGGCCAATTCGCGGTCGCACGTTTCGGCGTTGCCGAAGCTCTTCCGAGTCCGTCCCGCCTTTGCCGCGCTTCCGATGCCCAGGAGCACAATGACCTCGGCCGTGGCCCCGGGCGCCAGCTCGAGATTGCTCTGGATCGCGCCGCAGCCGTTGTCAGAGAGGTGGCTGCTGTTCCTGCACGCTCCGGCCTCGACGACCTCCGGTCGGTCAAAACTCCGGTACACCCCGAGAAACTTCTCCCTGTCGCAGTCGTAGCCCGCGACTTCGCCCCCCACCTGGGTCATCCACCACCAGCGCGACTGGTCCCAGTTCGCAAAGTTGCCGGTATCCGGCGGAAGGCGGCGGCACGAGGACGCGATGATGAACCCGTCCTTCCAGTCGGCCTGCGAGATGTACTGGGTGTACTGCAGGTTGAAGGTGTCCTGGGTGATGTTCCACTCCGTCGTGAACTCGCAGAATGAAAACACGTTCAGCTTGCGCGGCTTCGACCCCGTGTTCGTCACCCTGAGCCGCCAGTACTCGAACTCCTGGCCCAGCGGCACGAAGTACGTGGCCTCGCTGCGGATCCCGCGCCATTCGCTCTCTATGACGGCGTAGCCCAGGCCGAACCGGGTCGTCGTCTTGTATTCGTCCAGGGGCTTGCCGACCGGCTGCCAGGCAGCCGACCAGAAGTCGCCGCTCTGGGCGTCCCGCAGGTAGAATTGCCTCCCGGGCATGTCCATCGGGACGGAATTGTAGCGATGGCGGATGAACCGGCCGGAAGCCGGCGAACGCGTGAAGCTGTAGCCCCCCGCGTTGTTCGTGATGATCGCCCCGTACCGGCGCGAGCCGAGGTAGTTTGACCAGGCCCGCGGTGTGTCCGGGCGTGTGATGACGTATTCGCGGGCGTTGTCGTCGAAGTGGCCGAATCGCATGGGGTTTGAGGGAAAGGGGCCTACCGCAGGAACGAAGGATCCAATTTAATCCGCGCCGCGAGGACCTATGCGAGGCTCAATTGCGGGCGCAGGTACGGCGAAGATGGGGTGTGGGCTGGCGGGCACAGGGATCCCGCGAATCCAAGCATCTTCCTCAGCCGATGCCAATCGCCGACCTCATGGTGCCGCGCCGGGGGGCGGCGATAGTCCAATTTCTAATCGGGGCCTTCAGTTGAAGCCGGACGGCGAGCCCCGGGCTCGGCCGGCGGCCGGACCCGCCCCAACGCCGGGACGAAATATGGATTCACGCTTGCGGGCGCAGGCCCGCGGTGCGGTGCTTCGGGATGATGCACCCTGACCATGCCCCCGATTCCGAGTCCCGAACCGGGCGCGGGGGGCACGCCCGGACATGAGCCTTCTGATCAGAAACGCACGGATCCTCACGCTCTCCGGTGAGCGCGGCCCCCGACGGGGCAAGGCCCTGGGCGAGCTGGGCATCATCCCGCAGGGTGATCTCCTGGTCTCCGACGGGCTCGTGGCCTCCGTAGGTCCCAAGCTTGAAGCCCCGTCCGGAGCCGAGGTCGTCGACGCCCGGGGCCGCGTGCTGATGCCGGGCTTCATAGACTGCCACACCCATGCCTGCTGGGCCGGGGACCGGCTCGAGGAGTGGGGCCAGAGGCTGCGCGGCGTCCCCCAGCAGGAGATCCTGAAGTCGGGCGGCGGAATCCACGCGACCGTAAAGGCGGTCCGCGAGGCGACCAAGAAGCAGCTGGCAGCCGGTCTCAGGTCCCGGCTTGCCCAGATGCTTCGCGAGGGCACGACGACCGTTGAGATAAAGAGCGGCTACGGTCTAAGCACCGAGGCGGAGCTGAAGATGCTGCGCGCCATAGTCCGCGCGGGCGCCGAGTGGGCCGGCACGGTCGTGCCGACGGCGCTTCTCGGCCACGCATTCGAGGGGGACCCGGATGACTACGCCAGGATGGTCGTCAAGGAGATGCTCCCGGAGGTCTCGCGTGAGTTCCCAGAGATCACGGTCGACGCCTATTGCGAGAAGGGGGCCTGGTCTCTCGAGGCCTGCGTCAAGCTCTTCGAGAAGGCCCGCAAGCACCATCCCCTGCGCGTGCACGCGGACCAGTTCACGTCCCTCGGCATGGTGCCGGAGGCGATCCGGCTCCATGCCCGCAGCGTCGATCACCTCGAGGCGTCGACCAAGAACGACCTGGTCGCGCTCGCCCAGTCGCCGACCATCGGTGTCATCCTTCCGTGCAGTGGATTCCACACCGACGGCCGCTTCGCGAAGGCCGGATTCTTCGTCGACCAGGGCGGGATCATCGCCCTGGCGACCGACTGCAACCCCGCCACGGCGCCCAGCCATTCCATGCCCTCCGCGATCTCTCTGGCCGTAAGGTTCTGCGGACTTACGCCAGCGGAGGCCATCGCGGCCGCCACGGTCAACGCAGCCGCGGTGCTCGGACTCAAGGACCGGGGAACCCTCGAAACCGGACAGAGGGCGGACCTGATCCTGCTGCGCCACACGGACGAGCGCCTCCTCGCCCACGAGTTCGGGGGCAATCCCGTCGAGCTTGTCGTCAGCGCCGGCAAGGTCGTCGTGAGGGCGCCCCAGGAGGTTGCACAGGTCGAGGATTGAGACGCTCGCCCTGACGAGGCCCCCGGTCCGGAAATGGCCTCTTGATTACGGGTGCCCGCGGGATCACATTATCGGGCGTCCATCGCGTGAATTCCACGCAGAGGGGAGGCACCACCCGCTCAACCCTGGCCCAGGCTCGGGTCCCGGCGGAGAAGCCCCCTCCTGCGGGATCGATACCTTTTCCACCCCATGAGCATCAAAACAGCCATCATCGGAGCGGGCGGCATGGCCGCCTACCATATCTCCGGATTCCGCCAGGCGGGAGCCGAGGTCCTTGCGATCGCCGACGTCAATCGCGCCGCCGCGGAGAAGTGCGCGGCCAAGAACGAGGTTCCGAGGGTGTTTGGCAACGTCGCGGAGATGTTCAAGGCGCTGCCGTCCCTGGATGCCGTCTCCGTCATCGTTCCCAACAAGTTCCACGCTCCCCTCTCGATACAGGCGCTTAAGGCCGGGAAGCACGTTTTCTGCGAGAAGCCCCCGGCGATCAACGCCGACCTTGCGGCCAAGATGAAGGTGGCGGCCGAGGCTGCGAAGAAGACGCTGATGTTCAACTTCAACAATCGCGCGCGGCCGGAGAGCTATGCGATGCGCGAGTACATTGCCGACGGATCCGTGGGCCGGATCAACTCCTGCCAGGCGAAGTGGATCCGGCGGTGCGGGATCCCGGGTTTCGGGGGCTGGTTCACGACCAAGGCCCTTTCCGGGGGCGGCCCGCTGGTCGACCTCCTCCACATGATCGACCTCGGGCTGCATTTCATGGGATACCCGGAACCCGCCCACGTGCTGGCGCGCACCTTTGACGACTTCATCAAGGACAAGAACTTCAAGGGGCCCTGGGGAATCCCCGACGTCGCAAAGGGCACGGTCGACGTTGAGGCCGCGGCCCACGGATTCGTCACCTTCAAGACGGGCCAGGCGCTCTCATTCCACATCTCGTGGGCCGAGCTCAACAAGGGGGAGGAGGTGTCTGTCGCCTTCCAGGGCTCCCGGGCCGGTGGCCTCGTCCAGCGGCTCTTCAGGACCGACGGCGACGACGCGACGGCCGTGGACGCCCTCGAGCTCTACACCCAGGAACACGGACGCTCCGTGAACCGCTCAGTGATTGTCCCTCCCGATGAGACCATGGGGCGCAGCCGCTCCGCCATGAACTTCATCCGCACCATAGAGGGCCGGGAGAAGCCGCTGAACACGCCGGCGGAGGCCGTGTCCCTGATGCGGATCATCGACGGCGCGTACGCGTCGGCCCGCTCGGGCAAGCCGGTCAAGCTCTCGTGACGCCGCGACTCCCGCGGTCAGAACCGCGGATAATCGGACCTTCGAACCGCGCTAATTTCCGAACCCATTCGGTGGCAAACCACTGATTTGGAGTTACTACCCGTGCACCGTGAACCCGCAGGTGCGCCGGTTCGCGCGCCTCCGGGTTTGGGCCGCCGCGCCGCCCGAGTGCGGGATTGGCGCAGCCGCTCGACTTCGCTAGGCTATACGATCAACTGACAGCTCCCCCCCGCCATGGGGATCCAAGAAAGGTCAACTATGCCCAACATAACCCAACTTGTTCCCGCCCTGCAGCTCGCAATCGGGCCGGTGATCCTCATCTCGGGGGTCGGCCTGCTGCTCCTGAGCTTCACAAACCGCTTCGGGCGGCTCTTGGACCGCGCCAGGCTGCTCAACCGGGAGCTTCAGACGGAGCCTCCCCACGCCCCAAAACTGAGGCTGCAGATCACGTTCCTCCACAAGCGGGCCGGCATCCTCAGGCTCTCCATCCTGCTCGGGGCGATCACGGTGCTGATGGCGGCATGCCTGATCTTCGGCCTCTTCCTGCAGGCGCTGCTCAAATGGGACCTGAGCTGGGCCATCATCCTCATCTTCTGCATCTCGCAGCTGACGTTGATCGGGTCGATACTCGCGTTCATCCGCGAGATGAACCTTTCGCTGACCGCGTTCCGGATTGAGATCGAGGGCCGCCCGGCTCCTCCGGAGATGACCTGACGGGTATCGAGTCGACCCAGGCAGGTCCGGGGTCCTAGCATGCAGGGACCCCCACGATGAGAGCCATTCTCCGCAGCCTTACGCCTTCGCTAGCCCTCGCTTCATTTGCGGTCGGTCTCTGTGCCGCCCCATCCGAACCCCAATTGGTGGTCCAGCGAGCCGGCGACGACGGCATCCCCGTCAGCGTCGGCCATGCGAGGCCGCTGGATATGCTCGTGCTTGAAAGCGGGGGCACAGGCTCAATCGAGGTCAGGGACGGCGCGGACAGGGTCTACTTCAAGGCTCCCCTGGGAGGACGCGTAAGCTTCAGGGCCGGCGGGGCCCTGGGGATCCAAAAGGTGATCACCCGCGACGTGTCGGGAGGGGAGACGGCGCAGGCATCCTTCTCCCTGGATGCGGAGACGTCGGTCGACGACGGCGGCAAGTACCGGGACATGTTCAGCCTCTTTCACAACGGCATGAGCTCGGACACGCCGAACGGCGTCGAGGAGACCCGGTGGAACGGGCGCACATACCATTTCTTCGTGAACTGGGTGCTGGACAATTACCATACGGCCAAGGGCATGAGGTACTTCAGCCCCTACGGGACCGATTTCATCGACATGATGCGCAGCGCCCAGCGCGAGGACGGGATGATCTGGAGCAACCTCAATCCAGGCGACGCGGTCGCGTACTACAAGACCGCCTACGGCCCGTTCGACTACGTCCGCACGATCGGCGACCGCACCTTTGTCCGGCAGCCGGCGGAGAACCACCCGGAATACGTCTACGTCAGCACGATCTACCAGACCTGGAAGGCCCGCGGGGACGACGCCTGGATGAGCCAGTGCCTGCCGTCGGCCGAGCGGGCCATGGAATACCCGGTCACCGACCCTGCGCGCTGGAGCGCTCGCTTCCGGCTGCTCAAGCGGGTCTATACGATCGACTCCTGGGACTTCCAGGTCGACGACGCCTACACCCCGGACATCGGGCTGACCAACACGATGCTGGTCGACCCGCACAAGTCCAAGTTCGGCGTGTTCTTCGGGGACAACGTGTACTATGCGGCGGCCTGCGATGAGCTGGCCGAGATGCTGGCCCACGGCGGGGATTCCGCGGGTGCAGCCAAGTATGCCGCGCGGGCATCGGAGATCCGCCAGAGGCTCGACGTGCTCTCGTGGAACGGGCGTTTCTACACGCATTTCATCGACGACGATCCCACGGTGAAGCGGGACCTCGGCGTCGACGAGTGGAGCCAGATTGCCCAGGGCAACGCCTACGCCCTCAACCGCGGGATAAGCCGCGAGCACGCCCAGGCCATAATCAGGACCTACATGGACCTGAAGGACCACCTCCCCCCGGGCTCGCCCGGCGAATGGTACGCGATCTATCCTCCTTTCCAGAGGGGCTTCGGAAGGCACAACGAGGTGTGGCAGTACATGAATGGCGGCGTCGGGGGACACGTGGCGGGCGAGCTCGCCCGCGGCGCCTTCGAGAACGGCTTCGAGGACTATGCCCGGGACGTGCTCGACCGCCTGACCGAGCTCGGCCACAAGCACGGCAACAAGATCTGGTTCGCCTACACCGGATCCATCCCGCCGGCCCCGCCCCCGCCGCACTACGAGGAGGTCGACCTCTCGGGGGCCGCCAACATGGACATCGAGGACAAGGGGGGGCCCAAGGCCGCGCGGTGGATGCTCTCGGGGAAGCCCGGCGACGACATCCGCGGGCTGCCCACCGGCGATCAGCAATTCGCAGGCATCGCCTTCAAGGTCGCGGACCCCCAGAAAAACCAGAGACGGGTCGCCGTCGCAGTGTCGCACCGGAAGGGACTGCCGGCCGTCGTGGACGTCCCGGTAAATGCGGCCGCCGCATGCATCTATCTCCTGCACACCTCGACAAAGCCGGGATCCGAGAATGTCTGCGGGAGCGTGGCGTTCAGCTACACCGACGGGACCCAGCGCGTGCAGTACGTGAGCATGGGAAAGCAGCTGACCTACTGGTGGTTCCCGGAGCTAAAGACCGACTTCTCCGGAGTCGCCTGGCACGGTCCCAGCCCGGTCGCCGACGACGTGGGGCTGTCCTGGTGCGCGATCGACAACCCGAGCCCCGAGAAAACGATCGCGGCCATCCGCCTCAGGGCTCCGGACGACGAGGGCATTTACACGGTGCTGGGGATGACCCTTGCCGACAGGCCTCATTACGTGGCGCCCAACCCGGTCTCCTATGGCGGGCCGGACGACTGGGCGGCGGCCACTGCGATGGACGCGATGGTCGAGGGCCTGGCGGGAGTCAGGGACGGCCCCCTGAGCCAGACGTTCTCCCACCCCATTGTCGCCCCGCGGTGGGACCAGGGCGAGGCCCGCACGGTCCTGGTTTCCGTGCGCTATCCCGCTTCCCTGGGTTATGTGGCCTACCGCTATTCCTGCGACCCCAAGAAGAGGGAGATCATCGTCACGGCGACCGGAAGCGGCGCCTCGATGCAGGGGCATTTCCTGCTGCCTGCGGCAACGGACACCGTCACGTCGGTGGAGGTTGACGGCGCGGCCGCCCATTACGCCCTGAGCCGCGTCGCGGCATCGACCTATGTGGACCTGGAATTGCCCGGATCCGTCTGTTTGGTAAAAATCCGCTACTAAGACCGGGGTTTCCAACAACGCCTTGACCGCATGGGCCCCGTCCTCCAGTCCGGAGTCCGGGACCCATGCCCTCCACCAACAAGAATGGACTCCTCCGGGGCGCGGAGAGTCGGATCCGGCGCCCGCGCGCCATGGGGACCTTTGGGTTCGCCGCGGGGGTCCTGGCGAGGCTGGCCTGCACGATCCTGGCGCTGGCGGTGGCCGCTCCCTTTGCCCGCGCGGTGAACGCCGGGGACACCTACGACCAGGTGATCGCCGAGAAGGGGAAACCCTCGGGAAGAATGGACGGCGGTAGCACCGTCGTGCTCCAGTATCTCGACATCTCGGTCAAGCTGCGGGATGGCGTGGTCGTCTCGGTGAAGGCCGTCGAAGCAAAGCCCGCCGGCGCACCCGCTCCTTCGGCGGGCACTGCCCCGCCGCCGGCCGCGGCCAAGGGTGCCGTTTCCCCGGAGGTAAGGATACGGCAGCTGAACGAGGAGCTTGCGAGGACGGTACGGCGCGTCCGGGAGATCGTTAACCAGCCCGTAACGCAGGTGGAGGTCACCCAGGGGATGAAGATCGCTCGGTTCCCCATCTGGTTCCACCCCGGGGCGGGCACGCCCAACTTCGACACAGACGACGTGCGCACGACGGAGAGCTCGGCGAACTACTCCGATCCCAACTACGACTACGCGACGTGCCCCATGCACCCCGGGATCGCCTTCCTCATGAGCGACATGGCGTTCAACAGCGCGACGAAGATATTCTACGTCGACCGGTCCGTGCCAAAGAAGAAGCTCGCCGAATACGAGCTCCTTGAGATCAACAAGCTCTACAGGGTCATCGGGCGCGACCTCCATGAGCTGGCGGCGCTCGGGCAGACGCCTGCCCTCAACCTCGATTAGGCGAGGGACCCGCCTGCGGTTCGCCGGGCCCGAGGCGATCGGGTATCTCTTGGATTAATGGTAAAAGAGGCTAGGATCGAGGCATCCCCCGACCCATGCGCCCCCACATATTGCTGATGTTATCCATGGCCACGATCTCGCTCAAAGCCGCAGACGCGCCTCCGCCAGCGCACCATCGCTTTTTCTCTGACGACAGCTTCTGGAACCAGGTTATCCCCGCCGACGCGCAGGTTGATGCCCGGACCGGGCGGTGGATCAAGCTCCTGGAAACCGAGCCAACGGGCCAGGGATTCCTGGTCAACAGCACCCAGTGGACCATACCGGTCTACGAGGTGGACTCCGCCACGCCCCTGAGGAAGGTGGGCCTGCTCGCCATCAGCCCAAAGGACCAGGTCCATTGGCATACCAGCCGGACGTTCTTCGGCCATGGCGCCGGTTTCGACTTGGTGCCCATCCCCCCCGAGGCGAGTCCCGACCCTCAGACCGACTCGCACCTGGCCGTCGTCGACTGGAAGAAGAAGCTCGTCTGGGATATGTGGGCGCTGTCGCGGAACCCGGACGGGAGCTGGAAGTCGGCCACCGGGATGGTTTATCCCGCCGACGGGCCCGGGGTCTTTTCCACGAGTGAGCTCGGAGTGAAGGACGGTGAAAGCATCCACTTCCATGGGCCGAGCCGGGCGGCCGGCGTGCCCGCCGTGGCGGGGCTCATCATGTACGACGAGGTGATGGCCGGCGAGATAAGGCACAAGATAGCCGCGGCGTCGCGCTTCTGCGCCTACAAGGAGTTCGTCTTCCCGGCGGCCTGGACCGACGGGTTCACCGAGGGGGGCATCCCCGAGGGCACGCTGATCCAGCTCGACCCGTCGCTCGACCTCTCTAAGTACACGCTTACCCGGGAGGAGCGGATCGTGTGCGTGGCGCTTCAGCGCTACGGCATGGTGCTCGTCGACATCGCCGAGGGGCAGCCCGTCTACGCCGAGGGCCTCTGGGGCCACCCTGGAAAGTCGTGGGACGGCAAGCTTCCCCATGGCGCAGGAGGGATCTCCAAGATCCCGTTCAGCTGCTTCCGCATGCTGCAGACGTCGCAGGCGGTCCACATGGGGGACGGGCGATCGAAGTTCTCCCCCGTGTGGTAGGCGCCGAACGGGCGCTCAGCACTCCCCGAGATTCCGCCGCAGGGTCTCGGAAAGCCTGCCCACATCGTGGACCGTCACGGAACGGGCCGCGACCGTTATGAGCTTCCGGTCGCGCAGCCGCGCAAGGGTGCGCGACAGCGTCTCGCTGCTTGTCCCAAGTTCGGCGGCAAGCACCCTCTTGGTCCCCGGCAGGCTGATCGATACTCCTGAGCCCTCCCTGCCGGCGCGCTTCACAAGCCAGTTGAGCAGCCGCGTTTCCACGTCCTTGAGCGTCAGGTCGTCGAGCATTCCTACGAGCACCCGCAGGTGCGCGCTCACCGACCCGAGCATGCGCAGAGCGAGGTCGGGCCTCCTTCCGATCAACTCAAGGATCGGTTCCTTGGGAACCAGGAGCACCGAGCTCGGCTCGATCGCGCGGGCCGCCGCGGGATAGCCCGTCGGCGAGGCAAGGGCCGCCTCGCCGAAGGACTCCCCGGTGCGGAAGATGTGGATGACCCGCTCCTTCCCCGCGGCGTTCACCCTGTGTACATTGATCGAGCCGCTCTGGACGACGTAGAAGCCGCGGGAGGGTTCCCCCTCGTGGAAGAGAAAATCCCCCTTGGCGACCGGCAGCACGCGGATGAACGACGCGATGGCCGCAAGGTCCTCGGAGGGCAGACCGGTGAAGAGTTGGCTGCAGCGGAGCGTGCCCGTCAGCCCGGTGAGCTGTAGGCTGGTGCGGCGAGGGGGCATCGGCATCGGGACCAACCTAGCATGCGTCGCCCCGATCCGTCGCGACCTATTTTTACGGACCCTGGGGGCTGATCTGCGTGATGAGCAGAGTCATGTCCCCGGTCGCCTTCACCGAATGCGGCAATCCCGGGGGCATATGGAGGAGATCCCCGGCCTTGAGCGCATGGCTCTCCCCCGAATAGGAGAAGTCGCAGGTGCCGGCGAGCACTTGGACCAGGGCGCGCGCCGGCGTCGTGTGCTCCGAGAGCTCCTGGCCCGCCGAGAAGCGAAAAAGCGTGAGGCGCAGGCCCGGCGTTGTCAGTACGGCCTGGCTCACGATGCCGTGCGCGACGCCGGGCGCCGGCGCGAGCAACAGGCAGACACCCGCCACCGCGGGATCGAGGAGTGCTGCTGTCTTCATAGTTGGAATTGAGACACCGAAATATAGGCCATGGACCTCATTCCCTCCAAAAATTGGCAGCCCAGGCGCCGTCGTGCCTGCGCTCCAAGGTGGACGAGAACCCCTCGCTCTTGAGCATCTCGATGAGGGGGGCGGGCATGAACGGCGCAATCACGGTGATGCCCTGGCCCGGCGCCAGGGCATCCACCTTCGCCCTGATGAGCGGAAATGGCTCGTCGCCCTTGGCCAGGCTTGGCCGGACGTCGTAGGTTTTGAAGGTGGGTTTGCTCATTTGGCGGCCATCCCTTCCTTGCCTGCCAGCGCCGCAACCGTCTCGTCCAGCCCCCCCTGCAGTCCCACGCGCTGGTGGACCACCTCGCCCTCGGCATTGAGCACCGTGAGGAGATTGGAATGCGCGTACGACCCGTCCTCGCCGCGCTGGTACTTGACCCCAAGGAGCGCCGCGAGCTCGCGAACCGACTCGCCATCCCCGTGAAGGAGGACCCATTGGCTGTCCAGATGGCGCTGTGCCCTGTATTTCGCGAGGGCCTCGGGCGTGTCCCGCGCATCGTCAAATGAGACCAGGACATAGGTCGTTCCGCCGCGCATCGCCGCGGGGACCTTCCCCTGGACGGCCAGCATGTCGCTTACGGTCAGGGGGCAGGCGTTGCCGCACGACGCGAAGAACATGTCGACCAGGACCCGCCGCCCCCGGAGCGAGCCGAGCGAGAACGCCCTTCCCGAGTCGTCGGTGAAGCGCGCGTCGAGCTGGTAGAGCGAACCCTTGCTGTAGGGACCGGAGGCGACCTCCTTGCAGCAGGCATCGGCCTTTCCGCCGGCAGCGGCGTTTGCCTTGCAGGCCGGGCAAGAATTCTTGGCGGGCTCCGCCGCAAGGGCCAACGAGGTGGCAAATAGGGCTAGGAGCGTGAGTTTCGTTGCCATGGTGTGGATGCGGTTCGCGGCTCCAGGTTCCGGGCGCAGCGGAAACCAAGCGAGCTCGTGGTGTTGTTGGCCCTGAGGGAGGAGCGCAAAGCCATCCGCATGTAGGCGGCGTAGTCGCCTGTGTCCTTCACGCCGACGGCCCCGGCGGCGCAGTACAGGTTGCGGTCGGCGCTGGAGTCGGCGCGCGACTCGCCAGTGACCATCGCCGTGTTGAAGTCCTCAACCCATTCCCAGACGAGGCCGCTCAGGCCCCGGACCCCGTAATAGTTGGCCTTCGCGGTGCGGACCGGGGGGAGTACCTCGGGCACGGGTCTCGCGAACCATGCGTAGAGATCGGAGTTGAACCGGGCCTCGTTCCTGCCGTCCGGTCCGGCATATCCGGCGGCTGCTGCGAATTCCCACTCCGCGGTGGTGGGAAGGCGCTTTCCCTCCCAGCGCGCGTAGGCGCGCGCGGCAAACCACGACACATGGACGACGGGCGAGTCCGCGGGAGCTCCCGGGCCCAGCTCAAGGTCGCCGCCCCAGTTGGCCAGATAGGACGAGTCGGCGAAGAGGCTGCCCACCTGCGAGCGGCGCCATTTCGGCGTTGCCCGCACGAACTCGAGAAACTCGCCATTGGTCACGGGTAGCTCGTCGAGCAGGAACGCGCCGACGGGCACCCGAGCCGGATCCTTCTCACCCCTTGAGAACGGGACGTAGGCGCCCGCCGGCATGCGGACCATCCCGGTCGAGACAGGGGACTCCTGCATCGGCGCGCCTCCCAGGGCAAGCGCCGCCACCAGGGCAATGAGGCCCGACAGGGAGCGGAGGATAATATGTCGAACGTCCATTGCGGTACCCGGCTCAGTGCGTCTCGTTCCGGATGGCCTTCACCTGCTCGGTGCTGATCGCATCGCCCTTGTTGCCCCACGAGTTGAGCACGTAGGTCAGGACATCGGCGATCTGGGCGTCCGTGAGGACCGCCTCCTGCGGGGGCATCGCGCTGTTGATCGTGGTGCCGTTGACGGTGACGGGGCCCGACAGGCCCTTGAGGACGATCCGCACCGCGCGCTCGTGGTCAGCCTGGAGAAAATCCGAGCCCGCTAGCGGCGGGAAGATCCCGGGCAGTCCCTTGCCGTCGGGCTGGTGGCATGCGAAGCACAGGCCCATGAAGACCTGCTTCCCTTTCTCAATCTGCATGTCCTTGGTGAGGCCGGCTATGGCCGGGTTGGACTTTATCTCGGCCGCAATCTGGCTCTTCAGCTCAGCCTCGCGCTTGGCCGACTCGGAACCCTCCTCGGCCTGCGAGCCCAGGTAGACTGCGTCAATCTCCTTGCCCGAGTAGATGATGCGGTTTTCTGGGCCCGTCACCTTGAGCATGCCGAGCGCGCCCTTGTTGAAGGCGCGGACAATCGAATGGTCGACCAGGATGTAGGTCCCGGGCACCTTGACCTTGAACTCGACGACCACGGCGCCGCCGGAGGGGACCAGGGTCGTCTGCACGTTCTCCTCCACATGGCTGAGCGAGGCCTCCGTGTACACCTTGTCGAAGATCTCGCCGATCACATGGAACGACGACACAAGGTTCGGGCCGCCGACACCGAAGAAGATTCGCACCGTCTCCCCCACCTTCGCCGTGAGCGCACGATCGCCGACGAGCGACCCGACGGCGCCGTTGAACACGACATACGGAGGGCGCTCGTCGAGGGCCTTCGCCATGTCGAAGGACTGAAGGCCCTCCTCGCCGAAGCGCCCGCTCGTGTAGAATTCCCCCTGCATGACGTAGTACTCCTTGTCCACGGGCGCCATACCGTCCTTCGGCTGCACCAGGATCATCCCGTACATCCCGTTGCCGATATGCATGGGGACGGGCGCCGTTGCGCAGTGGTAGACGTAAAGCCCGGGATTGAGGGCCTGAAACGTGAACTGGGAACTGTGGCCCGGCGCGGTGAACGCGGATGCCGCCCCGCCACCCGGCCCGATCACCGCGTGGAGGTCGATGTTGTGCGGCAGCTTCGAGGAGGGGTGGTTGTTGAGATGGAACTCGACCACATCACCCTCGCGGATTCGGATGAAGCGTCCAGGGACGGCGCCGCCAAACGTCCAGAAGGTGTACTCCACGCCATCGGCCAGCCTCTTGACAACCTCCCGCACCTCCAGGTTGACGACGACCAGGGCGGGATAATTCCGGGTGATCGGTGGCGGAACATTGGGTGGAGCGACGAGAACCGCGTCCTCGACCGGCATGGCGAGCACCTCGGGAGGAAGCGTCGCGGGCCCCACCACCCCACCCGCGCCCTCTCCGGCGGGATAGGCGCGGATCGTCGTAAACGTGGCGGCGATCGCCGCTGCCAGGAGTTGGAGGATGCGTCGTGTGTTCATGGGGAAAGCAGTGGATGGGCGTGGTGCGGAATGCGGTATTCGATACCACATACTACGTCATAGGGGGTTCGGGGCTCCTTGACCTGCATCAAGGTTTGGCCAGAGAACCTGCTCATCTAGGCCCGATAAGCCAACGCGACGGCCGAAATGTAACCGAGCCCTAGCAATGCCTCGGTGAAGCCCACCCGTCGGGCGGACCAAGCCCCGCGCACGAGGGTCAGGAGGACCGCCGCGCGCGCGGCCAGCGCCACCGTGGCGATGCTTCCGCACCATGGAGCCAGGTGCAGCACTGCTAGCGCTGTCGCCCCCAATGCGGCGACGGCCACCGCCGCGAGCGGAGCAACAATACTGGAATCCTGGCCTTTGGCCATGCGCAGGTAAGTGCGCACCGTCATGACGGTCGGCACGCTTCGCGCCTGCATCAATGCCGCTAGCGCCAAAGCGGCGGGGACAGGCCATCCGGCAAGGGAAGCGAAGGCTGCCGGAAGGAAGGAATACGTCGCGGCTCCCGCGATCTCGGCTGCGGAGGCGCGGGAGTCGCCGCGCAGGTCGAAATACAGGAAGAGGCCTCCCGAGACGGCGGCCATCGCAAGCGGCCACAGGCGGGCGAGCCCACCAAGGACCCACGCCTCGAACAAACCTGCGGCGGCCAAGACGGAGAGCACCCCGAGGGCCATGCGCGCCATCCCGCGCCGATCCGACTCCGCGGACGCGAAGGAAAGCCTAAGCGGCCGCCTGGCGAAGAATCCGGCGACCGCGGCGACCGCAAGGCCACCTCCCGCGATCGTCGGTGCAACAAGCATCCCCAGGAGCACGGGCTCCAGAGCCAGAGACCAGGATCCGTGCTCCCTCGGAAGGAATATCGAGGGCGCATTGGGCTGGACCCGATCGGCCTGTACAGCGTCTTTCATGGCTGCGCCATAATGGGGTAGACCGGCATTCCCCGCCTTGACCGGCGTCAAGCCCAGGGAATATGGGCCAAATGGGGGCTAACGGGGCCGGGCCGGCGTTACTCCCGGATTAGCGTAACCATACCCCTGGCTGGGAGATGCAGCTTCTGCCCGGGTCCACCAAGGCTCAATTGACTCTCCTGGAAACCCGCCCCCTCCGTGGTCGTCACGGCCTTCCAAGATCCGGTTGGGAGCCCGGAGATCACGGCCTCCCTCTCCGGGCCGATGTTCAGGATATGGAGGACAAGGGCGTCCTTCAGCGAAAACGCGCTGATCATCACCTCGGGCTGGTCGCTTGATGTCGCCACAACCTCGCTCTTCGCCGGCGAAAGGTTTGCAAACTGCTTCATTAGCCAGAAACGCCCCGTCGGCTCGATGACCCCGCTCGGGCCGACCCGGACCAATCCATAGTCATCGGTGAACTGCCAATAGATGATCGCCTGGGGACGGGCGAAGCGGAGCAGCTCCTGGAACTGACGGGCCTCCTTCAGGCCGTAGTCGAAGCTGTCGTACATCCTGTTCTTGTAGGCGCCGGGATCGACCCCCGCCTCTGCCACGAACAGCGGGAGGTTGAGCCACGCTCCCACGTCGCCCCAGGCCGCGTATTGGGCGGCCGTCCCGTCCCCCCAGCTATGGAATGACACCGCTCCGACGTAGCGCATCGCCTCGGGGTCGGCCGCCGTGGGAAGGACGAACTTGTGGGAGTCGCGGGGGTTGGCCGTGTCGCCGACGAGCATCCTGGTCTTGAGCCCGAGCGAGGCGAGGTAGGCGCCCACCCGCTTGATCTCGTCCCGGTGCGTCTCGGGCGTAAATCCGATGTTCACCCCGAGGTCAGATTCATTGAATGAGAAGAAGTCGGGCTCGGCGCCGTAGTGGCCCTTCAGGTAGACAAGGTAGCTTCCGAGCAGATCAAGGAATTCCGGCCATCTGTCGGGCGCTATCTGCCTGCCGAATGTCCCGAACGGCCGCTGGTTTGGGTCCGTGTAGAACCTCTCGGGGAGGAACCAGAGGCTGATGATCCACGGCACCCCCATCTTCTGCACCCGCTGCATCAGCTGGAAATCCCGAAGGAGCTGCGGGCCCGGCGCGGGCCCAGCCCGGTCGTGGTCCCATGTGATGGCCTTGAACTCAAACCGCGCCCATGACACCCGAAGGTTGTCGAGCGCGTAGTCCGTAACGGGCGTGTCCTCGTAGATCCGGAAGTTTCCGCCGAACCCGTCAAAGGGATAAAGCTTCGCCGAGGGATCGACGGAGAGCACCGCGGGAGCGGCCCTGGGCGTGCCCGTGAGCTTCAGGGCGAGCCCGAGTTTCAGGGTGTCGCCGACCCTCCACGCGCCCGAGTGAAGGCCTATCTGGATCCGATAATACCGTCCCGTGGCGTTCCAGAGGTCGGTGACCGTCACAGGCCTAGGTTGGTCGAGCGAGACCGAAAACCTCCAGTTTCGGTCGCCGTCGACGAGCTCCAGGTTCGCCGTCGTGGATCGGAGGAACACCGGGTCCGCGGGCCTGGTCACCGACAGCAGCAGGTTGCCCGGCGCCAGGACGCCGCCGGCGAACGAGGCGCGCGGCAGGTCGATCACATAGTCGACCGACTCCGCGTCGACCGGGAACCGGGCGGCGGCGCGGCCGGGAAACAGGGACTTCGGGGCGATCGACCCGTCCAGGCTCACTCCTGCATCCGACTCCTTCCACGCGGCCGAGAACTGCACCTGGCCACCGTTGGGAAATGACGCGCTCCCCTCCCACCGGGGTTCCAGGCCGGCGCGCGTGATCTGGGATCGCTGCTCGTTCGGCTGGACGGCCACGGCCGGGGCGCCCGTCAGCTTGACCATGAACCCTCCGTGGACCTGGAGCTCGTAGCCTTCGGAAATCATCGAGGTCAGCGCTCCGCCGCTGTCATAGGATGCGCGTTCCGCGGCGAAACACGACGTGCAGAGTCCAAGGACTAACAGTGCGGCATTCTTCATCATGGGGGTGGGTTTCCCACCGTTAACCCGGGTAGCAAAATGGACAAATTTTTTCTGCCTGCGTGCGAAGGGCCTAGCCGGCGAACTGCCCCACGAATTCGTGGACCGGAGTCGCCTCGAGCCGTCCACGGTCGGCAAAGAGCTCCATCAGGCTGCCAGCCCTGTCCCTTCCAAAATGCCCCGCGAATGCCGCGAGCGCCTTCTCTTGGAGGAGCGGGATCCCCTCAGCCCGCCGCCGGCGGTGCCCGATTGGGAAGTGGACCTCGACACGCTCGGTCCGCGTGCCGTCCGTGAAGAACACCTGCACGGCGTTGGCGATGGAGCGCTTCGCGGGATCCATGTAGTCGCGCGAGAACTGCTTGTCCTCGGCGACCACCATTCGTGCCCGCAGGGCGTCGATCCGCGGGTCGGCGGCAACCCCGTCCTCATAGTGGCCGGCCGTAAGCTTCCCAAAGATGAGCCCGATCGCGGCCATGTACTGGATGCAGTGGTCGCGGTCGGCCGGGTTGTGGAGCGGGCCCTTCTTGTCGATGATGCGGATGGCGGACTCGTGGGTCGTGATCTCGATCCGATCGACCTGGTCGATCCGGTCCCTCACGGCGGGATGCAGCTTGAGGGCGCATTCAACCGCGGTCTGGGCGTGGAACTCCGCCGGGAACGAGATTTTGAAGAGGACGTTCTCCATCACGTAGGAGCCGAGGGGCCGCGCGAGCCGGACGGGGCTTCCCCGAAATGACACGTCCTGGAATCCCCAGGTCGGCGCAGAGAGCACCGACGGATAGCCCATCTCGCCGGTCAGTGCGATCAGCGCGAGCCGGACCGCGCGGCTCGTGGCGTCGCCCGCGGCCCACGACTTGCGGGATCCCGTGTTCGGGGCGTGCCGGTAGGTGCGGAGCGAGGAGCCGTCGAGCCATGCGTGGGAGACGGCGCTAATGACCTGCTCGCGCGTGCCGCCCAGCATCGCCGTCGCCACGGCGGTGGACGCGACCCGGACGAGAAGCACGTGGTCGAGGCCCACCCGGTTGAACGAGTTCTCGAGCGCAAGGACGCCCTGGATCTCGTGCGCCTTGATCATCGCTGTGAGGACGTCCCTAACGGTCAGCGCCGCGCCCCGGCCCCCGAGGGGCGTGTGGAACGCGGCGACGGGGCTTCCGGCCGCCTCGTTGCGGCTCAGCCAGTCGGCGGTGGCGAGGATGGCCCCCAGGTTGTCCGAGGGATGGCCCCATTCCGCGGCGAGCCAGGTGTCGTTGAAATCCAGCCAGCGGATGGCGGCGCCGATGCTGAACGCCGCCTGGACGGGATCCAGCTCGTAGGCCGTGCCGGGGACCCGGGACCCGTTCCTTATCGAAGTGCCGGGGACGACGGGGCCGAGGAGCCGGGTGCACGCCGGGAAGGCCAGCGCCAGGATCCCGCAGGCCAGCGTGTCCGCCAGGCACCAGCGGGCGGTGTCGTAGGCCTCGTCACCCGCGACCAGGGCCCCCAGCGCGTAGTCCGCGATGTCGACAAGGAGCGGATCGGGGCGGGGGCGGTCGTTCGAGATCGGGGAGGACATTCGATATTTGGTGCCGCGCCTAGCGCCGTTCCAAGGGCACGAAGGGACGGTTCTCGGGGCCGGTGTACAAGGCACCGGGACGGATGATCTTGCCGTCGATGCGCTGCTCGACGATGTGCGCGGCCCAGCCCGCCGTGCGTGCCATGACGAAGAGCGGTGTGAACATGAGCATCGGGACCCCCATTTGGTGGTAGGCCACCGCGCTGTACCAATCCAGGTTGGGGAACATCTTCTTCTCGGCCCACATGAGAGCCTCGATCCTCTCCGCGATGGCCATGAGGGCCGTGTCGCCCGCCGCCTCGCAAAGCTGCCGGCTGGTCTCCTTGATGATCGCGCTTCGGGGATCCGCCACGGTGTAGACGGGGTGGCCGAACCCGATGACGATCTCCTTGCGCGCAAGGCGCGAGCGCACGTCGGCCTCGGCCTCCTCCGGGGTGCGGTACCGCAGGAGTATCTCGAGCGCCACCTCGTTGGCGCCGCCGTGCTTGGGGCCGCGCAGGGCGCCGATCGCGCCCGTGATGCAGGAATGGAAGTCGGACCCCGTGCCCGCGATGACGCGCCCGGCGAAGGTGGACGCGTTGAACTCGTGCTCGGCGTAGAGGATGAGCGACCGGTCGAGTGCGTGCACGTGCTCCGCGGACGGGGCGCGCTCGTGAAGCAGGCGCAGGAAGTGGGAGGCGATGCCGTCGTCCGGCGTCTCGACATCGATCCGCCGGCCCGACTTCGAGAAGTGATGCCAGTAAAGGAGCATCGAGGGGAATACGGCAAGGAGCCGGTCGGCAATGGCGCGCGCCCCGTCCACGGTGGACGCGTTGCCGCCCGACATCGGGAGGTCCTCCGTCTCGAGGTTGCCGAGCATGGAGCACCCCGTCCTCAGTACGTCCATGGGGTGCGCGCCCGCCGGGATCTGCTCGAGCACCCTGCAAAGCGGGGTCGGCAGCCCTCGGAGGCCCCTGAGCCTGCTCTTGTAACCCTCCAGCTCGGCGAGGTTGGGAAGGCGCTCGTGGATCAGCAGGTGTGCGACCTCCTCGTAGGTCGCGTGCGCCGCGACCTCGCCAATGTCATAGCCGCGGTAGTGCAGGTCGTTGCCGGACCTCCCGACCGTGCAGATGGCCGTGTTGCCCGCGGCGACTCCCGAGAGGGCTACGGATTTCTTGACCCGGGGGCCGGTACCTTGTGGGGCGGGCATCTTGGGGAGCGGCTAGCGCGGAGGTTCGTACCCGAGGGTCTCGTAAAGGTCGGCGCGCGTCTGCATCTTGTCCACCGCGGCACGCTGCGACCCGTCCCGGCGGATGGCCTGGAAGACCTCGAGCGAGGCCGCGGAGGCGGCACGGCTCGCGCTCAGGGGATAGAGCACCATGGCGACGCCGGCCTCCCCCATCTCCCGCAGGCTGAAATACGGGGTCTTCCCGAATTCGGTCAGGTTTGCGAGCACGGGCGCCCGGACCGCCGCGCAGAAGGCGCGGTAGTCCTCCAGGGAGGGGAGCGCCTCCGCGAAGATCATGTCGGCCCCGGCGTCGACGTACGCCTGCGCTCGGGCGACCGCCGAGGCCACGCCCTCGCCGGCCGCGGCGTCGGTGCGCGCCATGACGACGAATTCGGGATCCGGCTTGCCGCTGACCGCCGCACGGACCCGCTCCGCCATCTCGGCGGTGGGAACCAGCTGCTTCCCAGGGAGGTGGCCGCACAGCTTCGCCGGGACCTGGTCCTCGATGTGGACGGCGGCGACGCCCGCCGCCCCCATCTCGCGCACCGCCCGTGCGGGATCATCCCACCCCGTGTCGATGTCGACGAGGAGGGGAAGGTCCACCCGGCCGGTGATGCGCCGGGCGTCCACCAGGACATCGGCCAGCTCGGTCCGCCCAACGTCCGGGATCCCGTACGAGTGGTTCGCGACGCCGGCCCCGGACAGGTAAAGCGCGCGAAAGCCCGCGCGCCTCGCCAGCAGGGCGGAATAGGCGTTTATGGCTCCCGCAATCTGCAGGGGCCTCTCGGCGGCAAGCGCGGACCGGAAACGTGAACCTGGGGAGGGCATCAATGGAACAGTGGGCTCGGGGTGAAGCTTAGGAGTAAGTGGCATCTTCTCAAACGGGATCCGTTGCCGCAGGTCCCGCGCCATTCCTTGGTTCGAGGCGGGTCATCTGCCCCGCTTGAGCAGCCGCTCGATCTCCGCCCTGGACGGTGCCGAGGTCTGGGCTCCGATGCGCGTTACGGAGACGGCGGCCGCGGCCTGTCCGAAGCGGACCGCCTTGAGGAGCGGCATCCCCTCGGCGAGCGCGACCGCCAGGGCCCCGTTGAACACGTCGCCGGCCGCGGTCGTGTCCACGGCCCTCGCCTTGAAGGCGGGCGCAAGCGTGCTGCAACCCTCGCCGTGCACAAACGCGCCCCGGGCGCCGAGGGTGATGATGACCGTCTTCACGCCGCGCTGGCGCAGCCGCTCCGCGGCGCGGGCGGCCGCGGCCTTGCCGTCCACCTTGATGCCGGTCAGCGACTCCGCCTCGTGCTCGTTCGGCGTGAGGATGTCCACCTTCCCGAGGAGCGAGTCCGGTAGCGGCTGCGCCGGGGCGGGATTGAGGATGACGCGCATCCCCGACCTGGCCGCCGCGTTGACGGCCGACACCACCGCGGAAAGGGGGGACTCCAGCTGGACGAGGAGGGTACCCCCGCGCTTGAACACGCCCTGCGCCTTGGCGACGTCGGCCGGGCTCAGGCGGAGGTTGGCGCCCGAAGCCACGGCGATGCTGTTCTCGCCCCGGCTCCCGACGAATATGAACGCGATCCCCGTGGGCGCCTTCGCGTCCGCGGTGAGATGGGCGACGTTGATCCCATCGCCCTTGAGGCCGGAGACGACCGCCTTCCCAAAATCGTCGCGCCCAACCCGGCCCACGAAGACGACCGTCGCCCCCGCCCGGGACGCCGTCACCGCCTGGTTCGCTCCCTTGCCCCCTCCCGCGGAGTGGAATTTTCCGCCTATGACCGTCTCCCCGGTGCCCGGGAGCCGGCCGACCTGCACGATCATGTCGATGCTGCAGCTGCCGACAACCACGACTCGTGCCTTGGAGGGATGCTTGGGGGATGCCATAAGGGTGCCTTTGGGGGTCAGAGCCGCGACCCAATCAGGATCGCGAGGCCCACGCCGTAGAAGATGAACATGGCGACGAGGAGTTTGTTGGTGCCGGCGGGCGCCGACCTGAACTCCTTCCAGACGAAGACGCCCCAGAGCGCGCCGACCATCGTGGCGCCCTGGCCAAGCCCGTAGGAGAGCGCGGGTCCCGCCTTGGCCCCCGCCAGGATGTTGAGCGACATCCCCAGGTTCCAGATGACGCCGCCAAGGATGCCCACCGAGTGCAGCCTGAGGCTTCCCTTCGAGAAGTAGTCGCCGAACGGCACCGGGTCGCCGACGAACGGCTTTACCATGAGGATCGTGTTCCAGATGAAGTTCGAGAGCAGGAGCCCCGCGGAGAAGAGCACGATCGCCGTGTACGGGCTCAGCTTTCCGGCCTCAAGGGCCTCCACGCCGCCCACCAGGCTCGCCGGGGCGATCGCGCGTGCCACGTAGCTGTAGAAGAAGCCCATCAGGACGCCCGCCACGACCGAAAGCACGATCCCCTTGCCCGGGGTGCGCCCGCCTCCCGAGGCGAGGCGGCGGTAGGCCAGGGCATCAAGGATGATCGCGACCGCGACCGCGCCGACGCCCAGGGCAAGGAGCCGCGGATTTCCCTCGGGCCTGACAAAGTAGGTGCTGATGACGCCCAGGATCAGCGCGAGGCCCACGCCCACGGGGAACGCCACGGCCATTCCCGCGATGTCGATCGCGGCGACGAGGAGGATGTTCGATAGGTTGAAGATCACGCCGCCGGCAAAGGCCGACATGAGCCAGCGGCCCTCCGCCTGCCTGAGGTCGGGGAGGAATGCGCGCCCAGCCGCCCCCGAGCTGCCCAGGGTGAAGGCGAGCAAGAGCGCCAGCAGGAGGACCCCGATCGCATAGTCCCAGTAGAACAGCTGGAAGCGCCACTCCCTGCCGGCGAGCTTCTGCGTGTTGGCCCACGATCCCCAGCAGAACATCGTGATGAAGCAGAACACCACGGCGACGCTGTAACTGGTGACAGTGTACATGTTTTGATTTCGGGCTCGGGGGTTTGTCCGCCGGGGGCGCGGACCGAGCCGGTCCCGGACGCTATGGGGGTACCCGGCCCAGGTAAAACGCGAAATGGCCCCCGCAGGGTCGGGCGCCCCTGGGGCCTCAAAAAATGCCCACCCTTTGCGAGCACTCCTACGCCGATAAGGTTCTCCATCGTCGTCACTGCCGTGAACCCGGGCTCCTCAGTCCGTCGAGCCCGGCCAAATAAGGCCCCCGTCAGGACGGGTGCGCTTGAAGTCTTCAACCCGTGTCGGCACTGTTCCGATAAATCATGCCCACCGGCAAGAAGCGCGTCCTAGTCTTCGTCGTCGCCTACAACGCCGAATCCACGATCCTAAGCGTGCTCGAACGGATCCCGCCGCTTGAGGAGTATGACGTCGAGGTCCTGGTCATCGACGACGCCTCGGCGGACGGAACCTACGTGGCGTCGGAGCGCCTGCGGCGCCTCCATGGGTACCGGCACCCCCTGACCGTCATGGCCAACCCGGTGAACCAGGGCTACGGCGGGAACCAGAAGATCGGATACCAGTTCGCGATCGCCGGGGGCTTCGACATCGTGGCGCTGCTCCATGGGGACGGCCAGTATGCGCCGGAGGTCCTGCCGGAGCTCCTGACGCCGATCGCCCAGGGCGAGGCGGAGGTGGTCCACGGTTCGCGCATGCTCAGGAAGCGGGATGCGCTGCGCGGGGGGATGCCCCTCTACAAGTTCGCCGGCAACAGGATCCTGACCTGGTACCAGAACCTCGCGCTCGGCTCGCACCTGAGCGAGTTCCACACGGGCTACAAGGCCTACTCCGTGGGCGCCCTCAAGCGGATCCCCTTCGAGCGCAACTCGAACGTTTTCCATTTCGACACGGAGATCATAATCCAGTGGATCCGCTCCGGGATACCCATCCTTGAGGTCCCCATCCCTACCCACTACGGCGACGAGGTCTGCCGGGTGAACGGCCTGCGCTACGCCTGGGACGTGACGCTCGCCTCGACGGCGGCGTTCCTCATGAGGTTCGGCCTCCTGTACCGGCGCAACTTCGACGTCGAGTTCAGGGACGCGGACAACAAGCACTACGAGCCCAAGCTGTCCTTCCCGAGCACCCACTCGTTTGCAGTCGCCGGTGTGCCGCCCGGCACGAGCGTCATCGACATGGGCTGCGGCCCGGGCCACCTCTCCGCGGCCCTTCGCGCCAAGGGGTGCCGCGTCATCGGGGTCGACCGCTTCCCGCCTGCCGACGGCGCGGCATTCGACGAGTTCTTCGCGACCGACCTGAATGAGCGCCCGTTCCCGCGGCCCCTCTCGGACGTGCAGACGCTCCTCTTCCTGGACGTGATCGAGCACCTCTCCTCGCCCGAGAAGTTCCTCGACGAGCTGCGAGCCGCCTCCCAGCAGAACCTCAACCTGAGGATCATCATCTCGACCGGGAACATCGGGTTCGTCGTGACCCGCCTGATGCTCCTATTCGGCCAGTTCAACTACAACAAGCGCGGGATCCTCGACCTGACCCACACGCGCCTCTTCACGTTCGCCTCGCTGCGCCGCATCCTGCAGGAGTCCGGATTCGCGATCGAGAGCGTGCGCGGGGTCCCGGCGCCGGTGCCGCTCGTCGTCAAGTCGCGCTTCTGGTGCGGGCTCCTGATGGGGACGCAGGCCCTCCTCCTCAAGGTCTCGCGCGGCCTGTTCAGCTACCAGATCTACATGGTGGCCAGGCCGCTCGCCACGGTGCCCACCCTGCTTGAGATGACGCACAGCCACAGCGTGAGGAAATCCGTCGACATACCATGACGCCGTCGGGCGTCCCCGGGCACATGGTCGCTTTTTCCGCCGACTTTGCCGTGGTCGCGGTCGCGGCGTGGCTCTTGGTCTGCGCCTGCGGGGATCGCGGCCGCGGCGCCCTCGAGACCGCAACGGCGTGGTGCCTTTCGTTCGCGGCGCTTGTCGCCGGTGCGGGCGTTGTCCTCGGAGAAACCGGGGGGTTGGGGGTCTCCGGCTTTCTGGGGTTCCATGCGGCAGCGGCGTTTGCGTTGGCCGCCCTGAGGCGGCGCCACCTGGCCGACGACCTCGCGGCCGCGTCCGACGCCTGGGCGAACGCGCGACGGTACCTCAATTCCGGCGGACCTGGTCCGGTCGCCGCGGTCGGCCTCCTTGCGATCGTTCTCGCCCTCTTCGGGATAGCGGCCCTCGCCCATCCCGCGACGGCCGATGCCCTTACCTACCACCTGCCGCGCATCGGGCAGTGGCTGCAGGATGGCCGGGTCCGCATACTCGATTCGCAGGATGCTCGGATGAACTTCGTGGCCACGGTTCCCGACCTGGCGATGTCCTGGCTCATCTGCGGCGCGGGCTCGGGATTTCGCCCTGTGGTCCTGGCACAGACCTTTGGCGGGCTGATGGCGCTTGGCGCCACGGTCGGACTCGCTCGGCAGACGGGGTTGAGTCGCGGTGCCGCGATCATGGCGGGAGGGCTCCTCCTCGGGATGGCGAACGTCGCCGTGCAGTTCACCTCGTCGCAGACCGACCTGTTCACGGCGGGGATCTTCGCCGCCTCCTTCTATCTGTGGGTCTGCGCCCTGCGCAGGCGCGAGGCCTCCCTTTTGGGCGGGGTGGGGGCGGGACTCGCCCTGGGGGCAAAGGGAACCCTCTTCTACCTTGCGCCGGGGGCCCTGGTCTGGGTTGTGGCGCTTGCCTGGAGGCATCCCCTGCCCTGGGCGCAGTGGCGCCGAACGCTGGTCGCCGCAATGCTTGGGGTTGCCCTGTTTGCGCTGCCAGGCTTCGTCCGCAACTGGAGGGCCTACGGCGACCCCCTCGGCCCAAAGGAATGGGTCTCGAAGCTCCACCAGGGGGCACTTTCGCCCGCGGACTACGCCAGAAAACTCCGGTGGAATCTCACCTCGTCCCTCGCGCAGGTCTTCGAGCCCCAGTCGCAGCCGCACGGGCTTCGCTCGGTGGGGCGGGCCGCCGTCGAGCGGCTCGCCCCCCTTGTCCCCGAAAGGGACCCCTACACGCTTGACGGGCTGGGCCGGAGGGATTCCTTCCAGAACGCCTTTGTCGGGCGGACCGGGCCCGACGCGGACGTTACGTCCTTCGGTATCGTCGCCTTCGCGCTCTTCCTGGCGGGCTCAATCGTCTCCCTTGCTCGGTGGCGCCAGGGCGGTCGATGGGTCGCCACCTGGAGCGCAGGCGTGGGGGTGTTCCTCGTCTTCTTCCACGCGATGCAGCAGTGGCATCCCTACGCGTTCCGGTATTTCATCCTGGCTGCCCCCTGGGTGGCCGTCGTGTCCGCCTGGGGGATCGAACAGCTTAGGGGCGGCTGGCGGACCGCATCCTGGGTCCTTGTGGCCGCAGCCTCACTTGACGTGGGATGGAACGTCACGGTGCACACCCACCAGAGCGGATGGCGGACGGTCGCCCAGCCCGAGCGTTCCCTCACTTATTTTGCGTCCGCGAACTGGGGTGCGTGGTCCCAGACCCTTTCGCCCTACGATGCGCCCCTGCTCCTCTGCCTTCCCGAGGAACGACCGGTGGCGGGGTTCTATCGCCTTCCTTCCGGACGCAGGGTCTCGTTTGTGCGCGACCCCGGTGACTCCGCCGCCACGGCGGAGGACCTCCTACGCGGCAGGACCGGCTGGGTCATCGTCCCCGCAAGGCGATTCCTCGGCCACGAGGGCAGGGTCGCCGCGAGCGTCTGGTTGTTCAGGGGCGATGACGGGAGCCCCTATAGCATCGCAGCCTACCGCACTCTTCAGCAAGGGGAACGCCCCCCGCCGTTGATCTATCGCGACCTGCGCGGTAGCAGTCCGCAGGGGGTCACGCACGATGTTCTGGTGAAGACCTGGGGCGCAGATCCCACCCGGCTCCTGCTCTCAAACCCCGGGGCCGCCGCGCTCAGATACCGGCTGCTGACGCCGCTTGGCCGCATCTCGGGAGAGGTGCCGCCGTCGGGCGCGGCCGTGGTCGAGGTGGATCTTCCGGCGGACTCGGTCTCCGAGGTCAACCTTCACCTGGACCAACCGCAGGCTGGCGGGTTCCCCGAGGCCTCCGTGGCTTTCGCGCCCTAGGCTGTCGGGCGCCGCCGGGCGGGATGTCGCCCCGAGGTGCCGGTGCTCACGGGAGCACGTAGCGAAGGTCCAGAAACGCGATCCTCACGTCCGCTTTGGCCGGTGCGTCAGGCGCGACATACCACGGCGTGCGTTGCGCATACGAGAGCTGAGCGATCAGCTGGAGCGCCCCGTAGCCCGGGTTCCTCCACAGCGTATAGGTGTTCGAGAGCGTGTATTCGTCGATCGTCCTGGTGTTGGTGCTCGGCGATCCGGGATAGCCGTATCCTACATATCCGCCGCCCGGCATTGTGTCGTAGCGCTGCCCTATGCCGACGTTGCTGCGGTAGGCCGAGACCGTGTCCGAGGGACCCGCGACGTATTCGAGGCCGATGATCGCCGAGGTGGCCTTGACCAGGCCGATGCCGTAGGCGCCGGCGGAGTCGGGCGCCTTGACGACGAAATCGGGCGCGAGGCCCCCAATGTACCGGCCTCCGCCGTCGCTCCAGAATCCCGTGCCGACAAGCGTGAGGCCCTTGGCGAGCCCGAGGCATACGGCCGTGGAGACGCCGCCTCCCTCCGCCATGGTGTCCGAGCGGGAGGCCGGCGAATAGGTGACGGTCCTGAACCTCCTGACGAGGCCCGCCACCTCAAAATGCCAAGGAAGGCTGTTCACGGTCGTCGTGTCGAAGGCCGCCTTGGCGGTCACGTCTGGGAATGCATTCGGCTGGGCCGTGCTCGCACCCGTATCGACCTCGGATGCCTGGAAGGCCGCGGGGAGCAGCACTGCTCCCCCCACATACTGGTCGGGGTCCTCGACCGAAAGGCCGAGTGTGATCCCCTCCCCTGCATGGTATACCGCCCTCACCTGGGCCTGCCGTCCCCACGTGAGCCCCGCTTGGTAGCTCCCGTCCATGTTGTTCGTGTAGAATACGTCAGAGGGCACCGGCGAAATCCCTCGCCGGTTCGGCGTCAGCAGGTTCCACCCCTGGCCGAACAGCACCTCCCATGGGCCGCTCCTCAAATCCGCGAAATAGCACCGCATGCGCAGTGTGTCCGAGTTGCTCGACACCCCCAGGTTGCTGGGCGCGTTGCCCAGAAAGTCCGTCTCCACATACCCCAGCACGTTGGTGTCATCGACCATCGAATCGATCCTGACGCCGAACCTGGAGTTCTGCGCAGTGAACTTGGTCTCGGACATCCGGCCGGTGGCGCCGTTTGAGAAGGGTATGGACGTGAAGGCCGTCGGGTAGCCGCTGCCGGTGGCCTCGCTCCGGTAGAAGCTCGTGAAGTCGACGAATCCAAACGGGGTGAAGTCGGCGACGCCTATCCTAAACGCCAGGCCGCACCTGGCGGCGTCGGCGGAAATGGCTCCGGCGGGTGACGGCGCCCCGGTCTGCGCCGCGGGAGCGGATATGACAGACACCGGCTGGGCCGGCCCGCTGGCGGCGAGCTCGCGCTTGAGGTCGGCCACGTCCTGCTGGCTTAGGACACCCTTCCTCACGAGCAGGTTCAGAAGCGCATCATTGCCATCCACGGCAAGGACCGTGCCTGAAGTGAGTGCCACGGCGGCAATTGCGGCGACAAGGGCCCGAAGGGAGGGAGGGAGCATGGCGTGGAATTGTCGATCCTTGGGAACCTCATCTTCCCCGTCCATCACCGTCGGGCCCGCGGGTTCCTCCCCACGCGTCGAACCGCGGCCGCCGGGTCCCAGCTGCCGCGCAGCGCTCCCGGTGATCCGGGCCGGAGGCTTGGCAAGTAAGTGATGAGACTCATCTTGCGGCGACGGCGGACGCCATTGGAATGGGCTCCAGTAGCACCCGCGAAAGGGCCAGTAGGCGCGGTTTTACTTCGATCTCGGGCGACGCAAACGCCGCCGCCATGAAACGAAAAACCGCCTGCGCGCACGGGGCGCGCAGGCGGCGTCTTGGGGCCTAAGAGACCAGACGGTCCTCAGGGAAGAACGTAGCGCAGGTCCACGAACACCATCGTCGCGTTGGCCTTGTTCAGCCCGCCCGCCGGGACGTACCAGGGCTTGCGGTCGAGATAGGAGACCTGGGAGATGAACTGGAGGGCGCCGTACTGCGGGTTCTTCCAGAACGTGAACGTGTTCGCCAGGGTGAATTCGTCGATCGTCTTGTTGTTGCTGTTCGCCGACGTCGGGAACCCATAGCCGACCCATGTCCCGTTGGAGAGTTTGTTGGCGCGCTCGCCGAAGCCGATCGTGCTCCAGTAGGCGGACACCGTGTCGACCGGTGCGACCGTCCACTCGAGGCCGAGGATCGCCGAGGTGGCCTTGACCAGGCCGATGCCGTAGGCGCCGGTGGAGTCGGGCGCCTTGACGATGAAGTCGGGCCCGAGGCCGAAGAGGTACCGCCCGCCGCCGTAGCTGTAGAAGCCCGTCCCGATGAAGTGGAGGCCCTTTACGAGCTCGAAGTTGACCGCGCCCTGGATGCCGGCGCCCTGCGCCGTCGCATCCGTGTTGATGGCCGAGGAGTAGGTGTTGATCTTGTATGAGCTCAGGAGGCCGGAAAGCTCGAAGTGCCAGGGCAGGTCGTTGATCGCCTTCGTGTCAAACGCCGCCTTCGCAATCACATCCGGGAAGACGTTCGGCTGGGTCGTCGCTGCGCCGGTGTCGACCTCGGTCGCGGTGAATGCCGAGGGAAGGACCACCGCTCCGCCCACATATTGGTCGGGGTTCTCGAGCGAGAGGCCGAGGGTCAGCTCGTCCGTGGCGTGGTACACGACCCTGATCTGCGGCTGACGGGCCCAGGTGAGACCCGCCTGGTAGTTCGTGTCCATGTTGTTCGTGAAGAAAATGTCCGACGGAATCGGCGAGATGCCGACCCTGTTCGGGACGAGCATGCTCCAGTCCTGGCCTGCCAGGAATTCCCACTGCCCCTTCTTCAGATCGACGAAGTAGTTGCGCATGCGAAGCGTGTCCGCATTGCTGGTGACGTAGAGGTTCGCCGGGGCGTTGCCGAGGAAGTCCGTCTCGAGGTAGCCAAGCACCTTCGTGTCAGCCACCACCGAGTCGACCCTCAATCCGACACGCGAGTTCTGCGCGCTGAACTTCGTCTCGGACATTTGTCCCAGCGAGCTGTTCGCGTAGGGGATGCTGCCAAAGCCGGTGCCGATCGCGCTTCCCGTGGAGGTGCTCCGGTAGACGCCGGTAAAGTCCATGAACCCGAACGGGGTGAAGTCCGCGATGCCGATCTTGAACGACAGGGGGGAACTGCCCGGCTTGCTAGGAGCAACCGCGACTCCGGCGCCGGAGGCGCCGCTGTAGGGGGGGACACCCGTGTTAGAGGCCGGGGCTACCGTTGCGGGAGCCGCCTGGGGCTGCGCTGCCGCAGCCGCGAGTTCCTGCTGGAGGCCCGCTACGTCCTGCTGGGTGAGGACGCCCTTCTTGACGAGGATATTGAGCAGGATCTGGGTGCTCTCGTCGGCAAATGCCGTGCCGGCGGTAAGGGTGGCAGCAACTAGGGCCGCGATGCAGACACGAGTGATTTTAGGTAGCATGGTGTGAAACGATGGATGTTTGGATACGCCGCACCTTGTAGCCTGACATTGTTACGGATGTGTGGCGCCGCCGTGACGAAACAGTGAAGAACCCCGCCCACTTCGAGGCCCGTGCACGCGAACGCACGCGGGCACGAGATGGCCGGCGGTTATGTTACGGCACGCGCGCAGGAATCTTGAGTCGACAACAGATGCCTAAAACTATAAATCGTTATTGATCAGATCATTGATCATATAATACGAAGGCCTATGGACAGCGATCCACCGCCCTCGCGGCCCGTGCGGCGGCGCAAATCGCCTCTCCTTGCGCCCGCGCGCCCGCCGCCAAAACCCAACTATTTTTGGAGCCATTGGCCGGACGGCTCTGTTACCGTCGTGCAGCAATGAGGATCCTCGTGGTTGAAGACGAACGGAAGGTCGCCGAAATGGTGGCACGGGGCCTCAGGGCCGAACGCTACGCCGTGGACGTGGCCGCCGACGGCAACGCGGGCTGGGCCTTCGCGAGCGCCTACCATTACGACGTCATCCTTATGGACCTCCTGATCCCCGGCATGAGCGGCCTGAGCCTGCTGAAGAAGATCCGGCGTCACGATCCCGCGGTCCCCGTCCTCGTGCTCACGGCCACCGACTCCACCGCGAGCAAGGTCTCGACCTTCGAGGCCGGCGCGGACGACTACCTTACCAAGCCGTTCGCGTTCGCCGAGCTCCAGGTCAGGGTGAAGGCGCTCCTTCGCCGCGGCCCCGTGGGGCAGGACAGCACGATACGGGTCGCGGACCTGGAGATCGACCGCGTGGGCCAGCAGGTAAGGCGCGGCGGCAAGAGGATCGACCTAACGGCCAAGGAATACGCGCTCCTTGAATACCTTGCGACCCAGGCCGGCCGGGTCCTCTCGAGGACGATGATCGTCGAGCACGTCTGGGACCAGAGTTTCGAGGGCCTCACCAACATCGTGGATGTTTATGTCCGCCACCTGCGGAGCAAGGTGGACGAGCCCTTCCGGCCCAAGCTTATCAGGACCGTACGCGGCGTGGGCTATTCCATGGTGGCCGGCCCCGAGTCGTGACCCCCTACTTGATCGCCCCGATCTGGTAGTCCAGCACCGCCTTCTCGATCAGGGTGTCGTAGCGGGCGTTGGCGTGGGTGATGGCCGCGGAGGTCTGGCTGAGCTGCGCCTCGCTCAGCTCGATCACGGACGAGCTGCCGAATTTGTACCGCGCCTGGGCTAGGTCAAAGGCCTCGCTCGCGTGCTTGACCAGTTGCTCCGTCGTGCGCAGGCGCTGGAGGGCCGTGTTCACGCCGACCCAGGCGACGCGCACGTCGCGGGCCACGTTGTCCTCCGCCTCACGAAGGGCCTCGTCGGCCACCTGGGCCCGGATCCGGGCCTCATGCTCGCGCGCCACGAAGGCGCCGCCGGCGAAGATGGGGATGCTCAGCTGGACGCCGCCCGCCGCATAGTTGGCCGGCAGGTGGGCATCGCGCCAGGGGGCGCTGCCCGCGGTGCCCACCGCCGCCAGCGTCGGATAGTTGGCGTCGCGCTCGGCATTGGCGGCGCTTTGCTCAGCATCGCGCTGGTCCCGGAGCCTTAGCAGGTCCGGCCTGCTCCTGAGCGCCGTGTCGATCAGGTCCTCGACGGCGGCGGGAGCGCCCGCAGGCTGCGGCACGTCCGTCAGGGCGAAAGCGTGCTGCCTCCGGTACCCAAGGGCGGTCGAAAGCGATGCCATGGCCGACTCCAGCTGCCCCTGCGACTGCTGGACTAGGAGGTCGGCCTCCTCAACGGCGACCTGTGCAAAGCTCACGTCGAGCGAGGACTTGAGCTTGTTCTCCGCCAGCGACTTCACCTGGCTCATGACCAGCTGGCGGGACGTCAGCGTCTGGCGCGCCACCGCGAGGACGGACTGCGCCTGGAGGGCGGCGAAGTAGCTCGTCTCCGCATTGAGGACGACCTGCTCGCGCGTCGACTCGGCCCCGGCGGCTGCGCCGCGGGCCTGAGCCTTCGCGCTCGCGGTCAGGTTCCCCGTCCGTCCGAAGTCGGTGATGAGCTGGCTCACGACGACCCCCCCGGCCGCCCGGTCGTAGATCGAGGGGTTGTTGATGCCGCCGGCGAGGATGCGGGTCCCCTCAGTGGTCGCCCCCGCCCCGGTGATGTATCCGTTGGCTGTCGGAAAGTATCCCGCGCGAGTCTCCTTGACGAATTCCTGGGCCAGGAAGGCCTGCAGCTGGGCGGCGGCATACTGCGGGTGGTTGCGCTGGGCGGTCTCAACGGCCTGCTCGAGCGACAGGGGCTCGGAATGCTCGTCCGCGGCGAGGGCGCCGGCTCCAGCGAGGAGGGCCGCCAGGACCATGGCGACAGGAAGCCCCCTGAAACGCGGGGACATGACGCAGGAATCTTCAAGGGCTCTCATGGGCTTCGGAATTGGAGTCCAGGGGTCGTCACGAGGCATCGACGGCGGGCGCGGGAGGGGCCTCGGGTAGGGCCGGGGGCGTCTCGGGCACCTTCCCCCTGTAATAGAGGTAGAAGGCGGCGGGCACGAGGAACACCGTCAGCGCGACCGAGGCGATCATGCCGCCGATGATGGAGCGGGCGAGGGGCGCGTAGGATTCACTGCCGGCCTCCAGCGCAAGGGCCATCGGGATCAACCCGATCACCGTCGCCAGGGAGGTCATGAGGATCGGCCTGAGCCTGACCCGCGCCGCAAACTGGACGGCATCCTTGAGGGGCATCCCGTCCGCTATCAGGCGGTGCGTGAACTCCACGATCAGGATGCTGTTCGAGACCACGACGCCGACCATCATGACGATTCCCATGAGCGACATGATGTTGAGCGTCGTCCCGGTCGCGGTGAGGGTGATCAGGACGCCGGTGACCCCGGGCGGCACCGCGAGAAGGATGATGAAGGGATCGACGAAGGATTTGAACTGCGCGACGAGGACGAGGTACACCAGGATGACCGAAAGCCCGAGGCCTATCCCGAACGACCGGAACGACGAGTTCATCGCCCCGACAATCCCCCGCACGCGGATCACCACGTTGGCCGGCGTCTTCGTCCTCGCGACGATCTTGTCCACCTCCTTGGCAACCCGGCTCAGCTCCTCCCCGTGCGGAGAGACGTAGACGTCGATCACGCGCCTGAGCTGGTAGTGGTCCACCTCGGTCGGCTTCTGGATCTCCTTCACCGCGGCTATCGTGTCGAGGAGCGCGGTGTTATTCTGGGAGCCCGACCGGACGGGGATGCTGCGCAGATCCGCCAGTGACTTCACCGTATTGTCGGGGTACTGCACCGTCAGCATGTACAGGTTGCCGCTCTTCGGATCGACCCAGTAGCTCGGTGCGATCATGCCGTCCGAGGTGAGCGCCGTGATCACGTTGTTGACGACCTCGTGTTCGGAGAGGCCCATCTCCATCGCGTGGTAGCGGTCGATATTGAGCTGGAGCGAGGGAGCGTGGATGTCCTGGGGTATGAAGGCGTCGCTCACGCCGGGCAGGGACGCCGCCTGCCCCCTTATGTCCTCGGCGATCGTGTTGGCCTCGTCCAAGTCCGTGCTGCTCACCTGGACGTCGATCGGCGCCGGGATGCCCTGGTTGAGGACGGCATCCACGAGGCCGCCCGACTGGAAGTACGTGGCCAGCTCCGGGGTCTCGCGGCGAAGCGCCTCCCGGACCCGGTCCATGTAGGCGTAGCTGCCGACCTTGTGCTCGTCGACCAGGCTCACCTGAACGTAGGCCGTGTTGGGCGCAGAATTGCTCGTGTAGATCGAGGAGAGGTCGGGCGTCGAGCCGATGTTCGAGACCACAAGCCTGAGGTCATGGGCCGAGACGATGCGGCGGACGATGGACTCCACCTTTGCCACCTCCTTCTCCGTGAGCTCGACGCGTGTGCCCGGGGCCGCCTTCAGGTTGATGACGAACTGGCCGGGATCCGTGCGCGGGAAGTAGGCCATGCCGACCGCGGGCACGAGGGCGAGGCTCAGTACGAATACGCCGGCGATGCCCACGACCGTCCCCACGGGCCTTGCCAGGGCGATCGCCTGGGCCCGGTCGAAACGCTTCAGGAACCTGTGAAACCTGGCGTTGAACCCGTGGTTGAACCGACCCCAGGCCGATTTAGGGGGGACTGACGCGCTCGCATCGTGTCCTTCATGGGCGATCTCTACAGACCGGATCAGCTTGGCGCAGAAGAGCGGCACGACCGACATCGCGACGAAGTAGGATGCGAAGAGCGAGAGGACGACCCCGAGCGCGAGCGCCGTGAAGAGGAACTTGCTGACGCCCGCAAGGAACGTCACGGGAAAGAAGACGATCGCAGTCGTCAGCGTCGCGGCCAGGACAGCGAGGGCGACCTCCTCGCCCCCCTTTTCCGCAGCCACCTCGGGCGACTCGCCCATCTCCATGTGCCGGAATATGTTCTCCAGCACGATGACCGAGTTGTCGATCAGCCTCGAAAGCGCCAGCGCGAGGCCCCCCAGGATCATGGCGTTGATCGAGCTGCCGCCGAACTGGAGCGCGATGAACGCAGCGAGCACCGAAAGGGGGATGGACAGGAACACGGCAAAGGTCGCCCTCACGTTGCCAAGGAAGACGAGGATCATGAGGCCCGTGAGCACCAGCCCGATGACTCCCTCATGGACCAGGTTGCTGATGGCGGTCTTCACGAAAACCGACTGGTCAAACACGACGTTCGTCACGAGGGACTTGGGGATGTCCAGGAGGTGCGAGGTCGCCTCCTTGATCCCGCTCACCACCGCGATCGTGTTCGCCTCGGCGCTGGACTTGAGGATCGGCAGATAGACAGAGCGCTGGCCGTCGATGCGCACGACGTTGGTCTGGATCGCCGCATCATCGACCGCCTTGCCCACGTCCGCCACCAGCACGGGCGACCCCTGGTACATCTTCAGCGGGAGCCGGTTGATCTCGTCCATGGTCGCAAGCTGGCTGTTCGTGTAGAGGTTGTAGTCGAACGGTCCGATCTTCACGTCGCCGGCCGGCAGGATGAGGTTGGCGTCATTCACCGAGTGGACGACATCCATGAGGCTCAGCTGCCTTGCCTCCATCTTGACGGGGTCCAGGTAGATCTGGATCTGGCGCAGCTTTCCGCCGAAGGGAGGGGGGATGGCGCAGCCGGGCACGCTGGCAATCTGATTGCGGACGTTGTACTGGCCGACGTCGTGCAGCTGGGTCTCGTTCAGCCCGGCTCCCTTGAGCGTGACCAGGCACACCGGAAGACTCGAGGCGTCAAACTTGAGCACCACGGGCGGGAGCGTGCCCGGCGGAAGGCGCCGCAGGTTCGCCATCGCCAAGTTCGTGATGCTGGTCACGTCCGAGTCGGCGTTGGTCCCCGGCTCGAAATATATCTTAATGAGGCTTATGCCCGGGAGCGACCTCGACTCGATGTGGTTGATGCCGCTGGCGAGGGTGAAGAACCTCTCATAGGTCCCCGTGATGTCGTTTTCGATCTGCTCGGGCGGCATCCCCGAGTAGAAGGTGGCGACGACCACCACCGGGATGTTGACAGGGGGGAACAGGTCCACGGGCATCCGCACGACGCTTGAAAATCCCACCACCCCCACGATGAGGCACAGGACGACAATGAGGTACGGGTACTTGATCGAGAAACGAGACATGCGTGGATTCCCGGTGGGGACCTAGCGCCGGCTGGTGTCGACGCTGATCCTGCTCTTGAGCTTCTCCGGGGAGAAATCCGCCGATCGGCAGAACTCGCAGACAGACTTCTCCCGGTCCCGGAAGCCCTCGGCCGCCGCGGTCACCTGCTCCGCGACGCCTTCGGGGATCACCACCACCCCGCTCTCGTCGCCGTGGACAAGGTTTCCCGGCTCCAGGCGGAAGCCCGCCATCTCGATCGCGACCCCGAGTTCTATCACGTGGCTATAGGCGTGCGAAGGCGACACGTTGCCCGCGAAGGCGCGGAGCCCGATCCGTTCTAAACTGGACGCCCCGCGGATGGCGCCGTTCGTGATGACTCCGACGAATCCCAGCGCCTTCAGGATGCAGGCATGGACGGGCCCGACCAGCGAGCCGCGCCCCGGCTTGGCGTCAACGTCCTCGATCGCGAGGACCCGGGGAGATTGGTGCGCCTCCAGGAGCTCCCACCAGTCCGGGTGATCCAGGTAGAAGGCCCGCTTCATCGGCGGTTCCGCCGACCGGACCCTCAGCGTCACGACCCGGCCCACCATGGGAAGGAGCCGCGGCGTCCGGCACGAAATGCGGCTGTCGCCGAAGCCCTCGTTCGCCAGGCGAACGCCGGTGGAGTCGACCCCGTTCGCGACGGAACAGCTGTCGCAAGCGGCAAGCCTGGCCAGGATATCGGGATTGATGGGACTCTTCATGGTATATTACTCCGGTGTCGCTGTTTCCATTTCCTTGGCAGAAACCTTTTCGCCGGGGTGGATGCCCCCGCGGTCGCTGACGATCACCCGCTCGCCTCCGCTCAGGCCCGACTTGATCTCGGCAAGCTCAGCCGTTCGCAGGCCGACCGAGACGGTCCGCTCCTCGACGGTGCCGTCCTCGCCAACGATGGTCACCGACGGGTGGTCGCCATGGGAGAGCGCCTGGAGCGGCACGGCCAGGACCCCCCTGGCCTCCTCGAGGGGCAGCGTGATCGACGCATACATCCCCGCCTTCAGGCGCCCGTCCTGGTTCGGTACGTCGATCTCGGTGATCATTGTTCGCGTGGACCGGTCGATCGACCAGGCGTCCCGCACGATCTTCCCGGAAAACGACCGGTGCAGGGAGTCGACGCTGACCTGGACCTCCTCGCCCGCGTGGATCCTCGGGGTCTCCAGCTCGGGCACGGGGAAGCGCAGCCGCAGCAGGTCGTCCTCCGCCAGCTCGACCAGGGGCTCGGAACTGGAGGATGTGCCCGCCTGGATCAGCGACCCGAGGTCGACGAACCGTTTTGTGATCACCCCGTTGAACGGCGCGGTGATGCGCGTGTATGACATGAGCGCGCTGTACCGGTCCGCATCGGCCTTGGCCGACGCCACCGCGGCCGCCGTCGCGCTGTCCTTGGACGAGGCATCGTCAAGGTCCTGCTGGGCCACAAGCGCCGGCTGCGAGCGGTTGACGCCCTGGAGGCGGTCGGAATTCAGGTGGGCGATCGCGTGGTCCGCCTCGGCGTGCTGCTGCGCGGCAACCGCGCTTGCCAGCTGGTCGCTCAGCTCGGGAACCTCAAGGGTCGCGATGAGATCGCCCGTCTTCACGCGGTCCCCAATGTCGACCCGTATCAGGTTCACGTAGCCGGACACCTTCCCGTGCACCATGATGTCCTGGTAGGGTTCGAACTCGGCCTGCAGGGTCATGGTGTTCGCGAGGTTGGTTCTCACCGCCTTCACCACCGCGACGGACCTGGCGGCGGGCGACTCGGACTGCCTGGCGCATGCGGCGAGCAGAACACCCGCTGCAACGCCCGCGCATGGCAGCACGAGGCCCAGGAAGCTCCGGCGCACAGAGGTCTTGGGGTTTGCCAAAGTCAATGGATTCACGGGTAGCGGCATGGCGGTCAGGGTTCGAAGATCTCAGCCGGGTTGGCGTCCGTCGCGCTGGAAAGGGGAAGCGACACGCGGAACAGGCTTCCTTTGCCCACACCGCTTTCCACGGACACGTGGCCCCCATGGGCGCTGCAGATCGATTTCACGATGGCCAGCCCGAGGCCGGCGCCACCGTTCGAGGCGGCCTGGTCCTGGCGCACCCGGTAGAATCGCTCGAACACGTGGGGTATTGCCTCGGCGGGGATACCGATCCCCGAATCGCGGACCTCGAGGATCGCCATTCCGTTATAGGTCCCCGTTCGCAGGAAGATGGACCCTCCGGGCTCCGTGTACTTGATCGCGTTGTCGAGCAGGTTGACGATAACCTGCTTCAGGCGGGAGCGGTCCCCCTCAACGAAGACCGGGGTCTCCGCCTCCTTCGTGAGGACGATGTGCTTGTCCTCGGCGAGGAGGAGCATCTGCTCGGCGGTGCTCACGGCCAGGGCCGAGAGATCGAAGAAAGTTGACTCGGTGTGCGCCTCGCCGGCGTCGAGTCTCGAAAGGGCGAACAGCTGCTGGACAATCCGGGAGAGGCGCTCCACCTCCTCCAGGAGGCTGCCGAGCTGCTCTCGAAACTCGGCGGGCGTCGCCGGGTCCTTCGCAAGCGCCTCGAGTTCACCCTGAACGACCGTCATCGGGGTGCGCAGCTCATGGGAGGCGTCTGCGACGAACCTCCTCGAATTGCTGAATGCGTCGTCCAGACGCGTGATCATGTGGTTGAGAGCGGTCGAGACGCGCTCAAGCTCGTCGCCCGTTTGGGGCACGGGCAGCCGCTCGCTCAGGTTGTGCTGAGTGATGAGGCCCGCCTTTCGCGCGATCTGCTCGACCGGAGCCAGCGCCTGGCGGACAAGGAGGTATCCCCCGCCGGCTGCGGCAAGGGCGACGAAGGGGAACCCGATTGCAAGAAGCGTGAGCAGGTGCCGGACGAGTTCATCGACCGGTTCCCCAGAAACGCCTGCCTCCACCACGTAGGCGCCCCCGTCGGCTGTGAGCCCGCCCCGGTACGCGGCGATTAGAAGCGTTCGCCCGTCAGGCTGGGTCTCGATCCGCGTGGTCTTGAAGCCCTCCCGCGCCGGCAGCGCCCTCACGCTGGCCGGATTGAAGCTTTGGTCCGCGGGGGGGCCGGACATGTAAAGAACGCTTCCGTCGGGCCGCGTGATCCGGATGAACCGGTCCCTCTTCGACGGCTCATAGAGCGTCTCAATCTCCCTCACCATGTAGGCCTCCCCCGTCCGTGGCAGCTCCTCGACGAGGGTCTCGGATATTTGCCGGGCGCGCCGGGACTGGGTTTCGAAGATGTTCGTCTTGAGAAAGCCCCGGACCTGGAAGAACAGCATCCCGGCGAGTAGCACAAATATCCCCGCGGAGAAGGCCGCATGCCAGGCGGCTAGGCGGAAGCGGATGGAGCGAGGGTTCAAGAAGGACCCTCTTCAGTCAGTCGATAACCCACCCCGCGCACCGTGCGGATGAGCTTGACCGGGAACGGGTCGTCTATCTTTGCCCGCAGGTGCCGCACATAGACATCCACGATGTTGGTCAGGCCCTCGAAGCTCTGGTCCCATACGTGCTCCATGATCATGGTCCGTGAAACGACGCGCTTGGGATTCGAGGCGAGGTACTCTAGAAGGGCATACTCTTTCGGTGTCAGCTCAATTCTGCGGCCCGACCGCCTGACCTGCTGGTGGAGCAGGTCTATCTCGAGGTCGGCCACCCACCGTACCTGGACCTGGTTGATGGGGCCCCTGCGAAGAAGCGCGCGGACCCGGACCGTGAGCTCTGCGAAGGCGAAGGGCTTTGTCAGGTAGTCGTCCGCGCCCGCCTCGAAGTTCTCGACCTTGCTGGCCGTGGCATCGCGAGCCGTGAGGATGAGCACCGGCACCTCCTTGTTCTGGCGACGGAGCCGCTGGAGCAGCTCGCGCCCATCCATGTCCGGCAGCCCAAGGTCCAGGATGACGAGATCGTAGCTGGAGGCCGAAGCCATCAACCAGCCCGAGCCACCCGTGTCCGCCACGTCGACAGCGTAACGCTCGGCGCGCAGGCCACGGCTCACCATCTCGGCCACCTTGCGTTCGTCTTCGACCAATAGGATTCGCATGCGATTTGAAGGAGGGGCGAGTCTACACGGGCAAAATTAAGATTCGGCGAAAGAAACATTAAATTCGGATAATCTTCCAATCGGCCTGGGGATGACTTACCGAGGCCGCGATCGCCGTGCCCATATGTATCCGGGGTTACACTACCCCCGTTCCCCAGGGGGCGCGGTTTGGATGCCGGGGAGAGGCGACCGCATGCCTTGGGTACCACTTCGAGGCCGAGGCAGCCGCCGCCGGTCCGCGCACAATGACGGTCGATGTATGAGTCCAAAAAGACCCCGGAAGGCCAGGCGCTGGTAGTTGTATAATGGTTATTGTTAATAAGTTACGACATGCTTACGGAAATTTGGAGAAACGCCTTGCCAAATCTCTACCATTTTAATGTACATTGCGTCGCAGTGCATTTCAAATCAGACCACCCACGAACGACACAACGGCCCGCGAGCCTCTCCCACCGCCTCGCCTCCGCGGCTTTTGGGGACCACCCGAAGGTATCGCCCATCGACGCGATCGCCGATCAGCGGTTCGGGTGTAGTCGCTGAACCGCCAGGCCCCAGCGGGGACCCGGCCGAGAAGGACGTACCTGTTTCGTCATTTCTCGAGGCCCCCGACCCGCTGCCTTCGGCATGAAGCCCGTTTCCTCCCTTTTGCAGACCGGCCACCCGGATGCAGCACCTACCAATCCCAATGTCCGCAGCTCAGTCCATCCGTCCCCGGACGCTCGAGCAAACCGCAAGTCCCTTCCACCTACCATGATTCCGAAAAGATCACTTCGCGCCGCACGATCGATACTCGCCACGCTGGCTATCGCCGCCGCCCTACCCGCGTCATTGCGCGCGGACGAACCCGACGAAATCAACCAACTCCGGGCAGAGATCAAGCTGCTTGAGCAGAAGCTCAACGCCCTCGAGCAAAGGGAGGAGCAGCGCGAAAAGGTTGCCACCTCCGAGCCGACACAGGCGTCGGTCGCCGCCCCGACCCAGGCCCCCACCTCCAGGATCACGGTTGACGATACGGGCTTCAACTTCTCGTCGGCCGACGGGCAGACCTTCATCAACCTCCATGGGCTCGTGCAGGGCGATAGTCGCTGGTTCTTCGACAACCATGGGATCTCCAACAACAACACGTTCGTGATCCGTCGGGCCCGCCTTATCTACGAGGGCGCTTTCGACAAGATATTCACCTACCAGATCGTCCCCGAATTCGGCGGCGGCGCCACGGGTACCTCCAACGCTCCGGTCATCTACGATGCGAACCTCGGCATAGCCGTCACCCCGGGGTTCCAGTTCAGGGTGGGCAAGTTCAAGTCGCCGCTGGGGCTCGAGATGCTCCAGAACGATGCCGTCCTCCTGTTCAACGAGCGCTCGCTTGCCACCGACCTAGTCCCAGTTCGCGACGTCGGCGCCGTCTTCACGGGTTCGCTCCTTGGGAAGACGGTCTCCTACACCGCTGGGGCCATGAACGGAAACGCCGACAATACCTACACGAACAACACCGACACCGACAATAACAAGGACCTTGTAGCGCGGCTCTTTTTCACGCCCTTTGTAGGGGAGCCCGAATCGGCCCTTCAGGGCCTTGGGTTCGGGATCGCGGGAAGCGACGGCATCCAGAACAAGACGGGCAGCCTCACGACCGGCTACAAGACGGACGGCCAGCAGACGTTCTTTACGTACAAGAGCACGGTCCTTCCCCAGGGTTCCGAGTGGCGCGTGGCCCCGCAGGCGGACTACTACCACGGCCCCTTGAGCCTCCAGGCTGAATACACGGTCTCGGCGGTGACGGCCCTTTCGGGCCCGGCCAAGGCCGAACTGCGAAACAAGGCGTGGCAGGCCGCAGTGGGCTACGTGGTGACGGGCGAGAACGCCTCCTACAACGGCTTCGCGCCGAAGCACAACTTCAGCTGGCAGAATGGGACCTGGGGGGCGCTTGAGATCGGTGCGCGCATTGCGGACCTGAAGGTCGACACCCATGCCTTCCCGGTCTTCGCCGACCCGGCCGCAAGCGCAAGCGAGGCGACATCCTACGGAATCAGCGGAAACTGGTACCTGAGCAAGGCGATCCGCGTCTCGCTGGACCTTGTCCAGACGCACTTCGACAGGGCGCCAGGATCAAAGACCACGACAAACCTGCTCATCGGACAGGATGAACAGGCCCTCCTGACACGGTTCCAGGTGGGGTTCTGACGAGCTTCGGCCGCCAACGGGCGTCCACCAACCTGGCTGTCCTGGCGCGCCGGGACAGCCAGTTCCCGTTATGGGGCTAATGGTCATTGCGGAACCAAGCCGACGCGACGGGAATTAGTGCCGGGGCGGATCCCCGACCGGCGCGACCTCAAGGGAGGTGACCATTCTCACCCAACGGGCGGCCCTCTTGTCGCCAGGCACCATGATCCGCAACGGCCCCATGCCGCTTCCCAGCAGCTGGCCGTCCTCGCGATCGACAAGCAGGATCGTCCGGCTGTTGAAGGTCTCGTCGAATTCCGCGAGGGCGTAGACAACCTGGTAGTTGTCCTTGGTCCGCGCCACCACCACGAGGCTAAGGGCCGCGCCCCGGAGCTTTTCACCAAGGGGGGCTCCCGCCTGCGAGAGCAGCCCCTTAACGGGAACGCCCGAGTAAGTATGGGTCTTCTTCTCGTGAGGGTCGAACGCGCTCGAATCCTCATGGGGAATCGCCGCGATGTCGGCCGCGGTGAATGCAACGACCTTCCCCTGATAGGAGACGCGAAAGACAGCGTCATCGGCGCGGGCGCCCACGGCGAGCACCACCATGAGGAACGCAGGGAGCAGGCACGGGATGCGGCGCATTTCGTGGTATCCTTGCCCGCGCGATGACCGAATAAAGCCCATTCTCTGCCGGCCGAAGGCCGGCCGCGCGCCGAATACCTGGAAGCGGGCACGCACGTCCTCCCCGTTTCGCGTCGTTTCGCCCCATTCTTTGTGCGTTCAGCCACTGTTAAATTCCCAACTAGTCCTCATTCATCCATCTAATGCGCATCCAGGAAGAACCCTCCCAGCACGTAAGATCCACCCGCTGCCGCACTTCCAACATGAGCCCCTTTCATTCTCCCGATGAAATCTTTGAGCCGGCGCACCCGCGTCGGATCAGGTCCGTGGCGCGGTTCGCGCTGACATCGGGAGCCTTCGCACCTTTCTCAATGCAAACCAAGACTACCCAGATCCTGCTGTTCCTGCTCTCGGCCGCGGCCGCGTGCGCCCAATACACACCTCCCTCCCCGGCAACCCCGGTGCCCGGAGCGATTGACGACTTCGTCAAGGCCGAGGACCCCACGCTCAAGGGCTGGGACTTTGGCGTCAACGAGCGGCTCCGCCTCGAGGAGAAATCCTCGATGGGAACCACCCACGCCGGCTCCAACTACGACCTGTTCACCAACCCGCCGACAACAAACAGCAACGACTACTGGCTCTCCCGCCTCATGCCCCGGGTCGGCTACACAGGAGACCTGATCGCCTTCGTCGTCGAAGCCCGCTCGAGCTATTCGATCGGCGACGACCGCTACACGAGCACCGCGGCAGGCAAGAACCTCGCCGAGAACGACGGCCCGCTCCAGCTCGAGCTCGGCTACATCACGATCGGCAACCTGAAGGAGTTTCCCGTGACGCTGAAGGTCGGCCGGCAGTACCTGCAGTACGGTGAGGGCCGCCTCGTCGGGAACGCCTTCTGGCTGAATATCCCGCATACCTTCGACGCTGCTAAGGTGAGGTTCCAGAACTCCTATTTTGGCGTCGACGTGTTCGCCTCCAACCTGGTCTATGTCCGCAACGGCGGCCATTTCGACCAATCCAACTCCCAGGACACCCTCTCCGGTGCCTATTTCGACGTTCCCGGATGGTCGAAGGACAACATTACGGAGCTCTATGTCTTCGCGCGCGATGTCTCCCGCGGCATCCTGACGGACAACTGGACGCTCGTTCCCGCACCCTTCCGCTTCACCGCGCCCCAGGACACGT
>CAYPXZ010000011.1:57917-90102 GCA_964414785.1 uncultured Opitutaceae bacterium | reverse complement strand
TGCGCTGGAGCCGGGGGTTGAGCGTGTAGCTCACCTGGTGGGGCGTCAGGAAGACGGAGCCCTGGCGGTCGATGCTTATCGTGTTCGGCAGCTTGAGCCGGTTCTCCTTTATCGCCGCCCAGATCTCGTCGGAGGAGAGCTTCGATGAGGCGGGGGCGTGGAAGAGCCGTCCCACCTGGATGCCCGAGCGCATGAGCTTCTTCCAGTAGCCGGCGTTCGGGAAGCTCATGTCGAACGCGAACGCGTCCACGCTTAGGACCAGGCGGTTGCCGTCGACCTCGAGCCCCCCCTGCACCTGCATCTCGATCCCGATCCGCGCCAGGGAGCTGCGCTCCGTGAACTTGAGCTCGCCGATCATGGATTTCATGAACTCGAACTCGGCGGGGTTGCGCGGCCAGAAGGCGAGCGTCAGGTCGACGTTCTGATCATCCTTGTGCTTAACGGTCAGTATCTGGCCGTCCTGGCTGGTCCAGAATTGGTCGGGGCTCATATTGGGAACCGACGAGATTGAAGGGTGTCCCTGTGGGACTCAAGCGGCGAACGCCGCTAAAGAATTGCAAAGCGCCGGCCGCGCTGGCATGGCTCCCACTCTCACCGCATGAAACCAAACAACACCCCTAAGGCCCTGGTCCTTTGCCTTATCGCAGCGACATCAACGTTTGCCGAAGATGCAAAGGTGGCGGCCCCGGGCCAGGCCGCCCAGCCCGCGGCGGCGCCGGCGGCCGTAGCCCCGGCCCCGTCCTACACCGATGCCCAGCTCCTCGAGGAGTTCGGCTGGTACATCGGCAAGCGCACGGGCCTTGCCGAGCTCGGGTTGTCCCCGTCGGAGGCCGAGCAGCTTTCAAAGGGCCTCCTGACGTCCATGGTCGGCAAGGACTCGCCGTATGAGGTCCAGAAGATCGGGCCCGCGATGACTGATTTCATCCAGAAGAAGCAGGCCGTCGTCCTTGAGACTCTAAAGAACAAGAACCAGAGCCAGGCGGTCGCATATTTCGCGAAGCTGAAGGAGGTCAAGGACGTCGTGGAGCTGCCGGACGGCCTTCGCTACCAGATCCTAAGCCCCGGCGCGGGCAACCCGCCCAAGCCCACGGACACCGTGAGGGTCAACTACACGGGCGCCCTGATCGATGGTTCGGTCTTCGACAGCTCCGAGCGGCAGGGAAAGCCGGGGGAGTTCGTGCTCAACAGCGTGATCGCCGGCTGGACCGAGGGCCTGCAGAAGATCGGCAAGGGCGGCAAGATGCGACTGTTCGTTCCGCCGCAGCTTGGCTACGGCGACGACGGCAGGCCGGGCATCCCCCCGGGCTCCGTCCTCGTGTTCGAGGTCGAGCTGCTGGACATCCTGCCGACGGCCGCCGGGGAAGCCCCGCCTGCGGCAAAGTAAGGGCCACCTGGGCCACCTGTGGGGCGCCTCCTCCTGAATCCCGACGACGTAAACCTTTACCTCGTCGGCTTCATGGGAACCGGCAAGACCACCGTCGGGCGCTCGGTCGCCCATCGGCTCGGATTCAAGTGCGTCGACAGCGACCACGAGATCGAGCGGGGCGCGGGCAAGCCGGTTTCGCGCATCTTTGCCGAGGAGGGGGAGACCCATTTCCGGGCGCTCGAGCGCCGCTTCATCGAGGAGGGGCACGCCACGGAGAGGCTCGTCGTGGCCTGCGGGGGGGGCCTTGTCGTGCAGCCCGGGATCCTCGAGCTGCTCTCGGGCAGGGGCGTCGTGGTCTGCCTGCATGCCTCCATTGAGACCATCCTCGCCCGGACGGGGCGCCACGGCACGACCCGCCCGCTCCTCGACGTCGAGGACCCGGACGCCAGGGCGCGCGCCCTCTACGCCGAGCGGGAGCCGATCTACCGGTCCGCGGGGACCGTGATCCTGACGGATTCCCGGCCCCTGAGCGAGATCGTCTCCCATGTCGTGCGGGTGTGGAGGCGAGAGGCCAAGGAGTTCGTCCGTAGGCGCCACGCCGGGGAGCCCTGAGGCGATGGGCGCCCGCCAGGAGGACCTTCGGCGGCGGCTCCACGATCTCGGCTTTGACGAGGTGCGATTCGCCAGGCTTTCGCCCGGACCCGCGGGCGGCGGCCTGCGCCGCTGGCTCGACGCGGGCCGCCACGCGGACATGTCCTGGATGGAGCGGACCGCCGCGAAGCGGTTGGATCCCGGGCTCGTCCTGGAGGGCGCGCAGTCGGCGGTCCTCCTCGGGGTCGATTATTTCCAGAATGGGGGCCCACGGCATGAGGACGGCCAGACGCGGCCCCTGTGGGCGAAGTATGCGCTCTACGAGGATTACCACGACACCCTCAGGCCCGCCCTTGAGGGGGCGGGCCGGGCGCTTGAGGAGTTCTGCGGGGCGGCTCCCGCCGACTACCGCTACTACGTGGACACGGGCCCCGTCCTGGAGCGCGCCTGGGCCGCGCGCGCCGGAATCGGGTTCATCGGCAAGAACTCGATGCTGATCTCGCGCACGCACGGCAACTGGCTCTTCCTCGCCTGCATCCTGACGCGGGTCGATCTCGAGCCCGATCCGCCGCTGCGCCGGCGGGGCGAGCCGGGCTCGGTGGGGCTGCTCTGCGGCAAGTGCACGCGCTGCATGGACGCGTGTCCCACCCAGGCCTTCCCGGAGCCGGGAGTGGTCGACGCGCGGCGCTGCATTTCGTACCAGACGATAGAGAACAGGGGCATCATCCCGCTCGGCCTTCGCGCCGCCATCGGCGGGCGCGTCTACGGCTGCGACACCTGCCTGGACGTCTGCCCGTGGAACCGGTTCGCGAGGCAGGGCCGCCGCATGATCCTCTCGTCGCGCTCGGACATCGCCGCCCTGACCCTGCGGGAGCTCCTGGAGCTTACGCCCGCCCGGTTTGCGCAGGTGTTTAGGAGGACCCCGATAAAGCGGGTGAAGCTGGCCGGAATCCTCCGAAACGCGTGCGTCGCCGCCGGCAACTCGGGGGACCGCGGGCTAGCGGGCCCCCTCGAGGCGCTCGCGGGGCACCCGGCGCCGGTCGTCCGTGCGCACGCGGTCTGGGCGCTCAGGAGGCTCGGTGAGGGGGGCCGCCTCGCCCCCCTAAGGGCGGCCGAGTCCGACCCCATTGTCCTCGCCGAATACGACGGTCCGCTCACCTGAGCGCGGCCTGCGGGGTCACGCGAAGGCGTTGCCGATCAGCTCAGCGGCCCACGGGGGAGGGCGCACCGGGCGGCCCTTGGTGTCGACAAAGGCATGGACCGACGTGCCGGTCGCCAGGAGCTCCTCGCCGCGGCGCACCTCGTACTCCAGGCGCACCCGCAACAGCGGCCTCTCCCGTATCGTGGTCACGATCTCGACCGTGTCGTCGTAGACCGCGGGGCGCAGGTACTTCGCCGAGACCTCCAGGACCGGAAGCCTGAACCCCTCCTCCTCGAGCCTGCGGTAGGGCACCCCGATCTCCTTGAGGAGGGTCGTTCTCCCCACCTCGAACCAGGGAAGGTAGTTGGCGTGGTAGACGATGCCCATCATGTCGGTCTCGGCGTAGCGCACCGTCACGTTCACCCGCGACTGAATCATCCGCGGTCCTCCGCCGCAAAGAGGGTGGAGGCGTTCTCCTCCCAGCAGTTCCGCGAGGCCCAGATCCTGCCGGCGACCCCGAGCCTGCGCCTTAGGGGCACGTCGTGGACCAGCTTTTCAAACGCCGCGGCGAGCTCGGCGGGACGGTCGGGCGTCACCAGGAGCCCGGTGACCCCGTCGCGCACCGCCTCCGAGACGCCGCCTATCCGGTGCGCGACGATCGGCAGCGCGTGCGCGGCAGCCTCGAGGTAGACAAGCCCGAAACCCTCGACGCTGTGGCGGTGGGTGACGCTCGTCAGGGCGAAGATGTCGGCCCTCTGGTAGACGGCGGCCAATTCCTGGTCGGGGATGTTCCCGAAGAAGCGCACGACGAGCGCCGGGTCCGTGCCGGCCTGCGAGCGCAGTTGCTCCTCGTAGTTGCCCTTGTTCCGGCCTCCCACGATCCAGTACTCGATGCGCTCCCGGACCTCGGCCGGGAGCATCTGCAGGGCCCTCAGGGTGAGCAGCTGGCCCTTGCGGGGATGGAGCCGTCCGACCGTGAGGATGACGATCTTCTCCCTTGTGCGCTGGGCCCTCTCGGGGACGACCACGAAGTCCGAGCGCAGCGCCCCCGGCGTGAGGAAGATCTTGTCCGCGGCGTCCGGGAAATGCTCGAGCAGGAGCTCCTGGGTGTAGTTCGTCAGGGTGCTCACCCGCGTCGCGTGCCGGATCAGCCGGCCCGCGAGCCAGCGCCTGACCGGGCTCCTTGCAAAGTCGAGGATCTCGGTGCCGTGGAAGGTCAGGACGAGGCGCTTCGGCCTGAAGGCCTTGAAGAACTGCAGCAGCATCATCGTGAGCATCGGGCCGGGCTCCGGCAGGTAGACGGTCGCGTTGCGCAGCTCGCGCCGGCTTGCCACGAGCTGGCGGGCAAGCCTTAGCTGGCAGATCAGATCCTGGGTTCCCTTGAGCGGCAGCCTGCGGATCCGGAAGGGCCACTTCTTCTCAACGCCGGTCGGGGCGGCCTGCGCCCAGACCTCGACGTCGTACCCCAGCTTCGCCGATGCCTTGGCTATCTCCTCGGCAAAGGTCGCTATGCCTCCGCTGACAGGGTAGAACTCATGGGTGATGAGGAATAGGGGGGAGGATGGCTTTGCAATTGAAGATGCGCTCATTGAGCGGGTTCGGTAATGGAGGGTAATTCCTAGGGAACGTTTATTTCAAGCACGGTTACAGTAACCGGTAGGTGCAAATCGTTCCCAACTAATGAGACAGCGCCCGGGCGAGGGTCCGCGCGCCCGGTGCCGTCCCAAGAAATGGGTTTACTTTATTGGCCACCGCAACATACAAAGAGCGACAGATGCCAGAATCAGTCCAATCAAACCCGGGCGGAAACAAGACGTTAACGCTTGCCACCAAGCCGTTTGCTCCAGACGACGAGGCGGCATTGAGGGAGGCGCTCAAACGCTGCTCACCCTCGACTTTCGAGGCTGCGGTGCAGTTTCGCAAGACGGGCAATGCCGACCACATGCCCGCGGTGGTGATCGGGGTGATCGAGCGGTTCGTGGAGCCCGACCTGCGGGCCAAGCTCAAGGACGCCGACGACGACCTGCGCCTGATCGAGGACCTGGGCATCGATTCGCTCACGATGATGGAAATCGTGATCCTGGTTGAGGATGTGCTACAGCTGTCGATCAACAACGACGAGCTTCGCAACCTGAGGACGGTCGGCGACGTGAAGACCTTCATCGACTGCAAGATCAGGGGCCTGCCGCTCCCGCGGCCGACCAAGTTCCTGCCGATCGAGCACATCGGAGCGGTGATGCCGGTGCAGCCCCCCTTCCTTTTCCTCAACGAGGCGTCGGTCAGCTCCACGGGGGCGAACGGCAAGTACAAGATCACGGGCCAGGAATTCTTCCTTCAGGGCCATTTCAAGGACAACCCGGTCATGCCCGCCTCGATCATGCTCGAGGCGCTCGGGCAGCTCGCGGTCCTCTTCCTGCTTGAGGGGGCGCCCACGGAGCCCGGCAAGGCCATCGGGGCCAACACGATCTTCTTCACCGGCTGCGAGGGCGTGAGGGCCCACCGCATGTGCAAGCCCGGCGACATCCTCACCCTCTCGATCAAGCCCAAGCGCATGAAGATGCCGCTCGCGACCTTCGAGGGCGCGATCCGCGTGGGCCAGGAGAAGGCCGTGATCGCGGAGGACATCACTCTCACCTTTGCCTATGTTGAATCAGCGGTTGCCCCTGCAGCCATCAACGGCGCCGTGCAGCCTGCTCCCGAGGGCGATACTTCCGCGAACCCGCCCCTGCGGGTCGCGATCAACGCCTGAGGTTGACCGGATCGTGACGATCGTCACGATGGGCCGGGCAGCCTGCCCATAGACGAGCATGCCCAGAGTCTTCATCACAGGCCTCGGTTTCGTCACCAGCATCGGCAATGATGCGGACACGGTCGCGGGCAACCTCCGGGAGATGCGCCACGGCTTTGAGCTCTACCCGCCCTTCCAGAAGCCGGACATCGCCTGCAAGGTGATCGGCACCATAAAGGGGTTCTCGACCGACTCGGTCGACCCCGAGGACTGGACGTTCCCGGCCGGCTACTCGATCAAGCGCGAGACGGTCCGCTCCATGGCGCCCCACGGGCTCTACGCCCACTGCGCCATGATCCAGGCGATCGCGGATGCGCGCCTGTCGGACGCCGACACGTCCAACAGGAACACCGGCCTCTACGCCGCCTCGGGCGGGTCGCCCATGCTCACGTACTACCACCACGACCGCATGCTCAAGCTCGGGCCCGCCCGCTGCTCGCCGCTGGGCATCGTGGCGTCGATCGTGGGCACCCTGAATTTCAACCTGGTGGCGGCCTTCAAGATCCAGGGCGCCTCGTGCGGGTTCTCCTCGGCCTGCGCCTCCTCGGCGCATGCGCTCGCCTTCGCCTTCGACGAGATCGCGCTCGGGCGCCAGAAGCGGATGTTCGTGGCCGCCGGCGAGGACGGGAACAGGGACGCGATCCTGCCCTTCGCTGGGATGCGCACTCTCTCGCTGCAGTCCGACCCGAACCTCGCCTCGCGCCCGTTCGACGTGGCGCGCGACGGGTTTGTCGGCACGGGCGGCGGAGTCGTGGTGGTCCTCGAGAGCGAGGACGAGGTGGCGCGCCGTGGCGTCAAGCCCTACTGCGAGGTCGCGGGGTGGGGCCAGGCGTCCGATGGCTACAACGTGGCCATCTCGCACCCGGACGGCACCGGATCGCGCATCGCGATGGAGAACGCCCTCGCGTCGAGCCGCATCGCCGCCGCGGAGGTCGATTACGTCAACGCCCACGCGACCTCGACCCTGATCGGCGACATCTCCGAGGCGAGGGCGCTCAGGTCCGTGTTCGGGGAGATGGGGGTTAGGCCCGCGATCAGCAGCACCAAGGCGCTGACGGGCCACGGGCTCTCGCTTGCCGGGGCGATGGAGGTCGGCTTCTGCGCCCTCATCATGAGGGGGGGCTTCATGCCCGGCTCGGCGCACATCACCCATCTCGACCCGGCGTGCGAGGGGCTCAATGTCCTTAGGTCCACCGTGAACCAGGCTCCCAAGGTCGTGCTCAAGAACAGCAGCGGATTCGGGGGGGCCAACGTGGCGCTCCTGATGAGGCGCACCTGATGGGCCGCCTCTCCCAACTGCACGGCACCGCGTTCGTGAGCGGCGCGAGCAACGGGCTCGGCCGCGCGTTCGCCCGCATGCTTCTGGCCGAGGGAGTCAGGGTGTGGGGAACATCGAGGGATCCCGCCAGGCTGGCGGGGGTCTTGGAGCGCCGCCCGGGGCAGTTCTATCCCGTTCGCCTCGACCTTTCCTCGCCCCGGGACGCCGTCAGCGCCTATGAGGGCGCCGCCGAGGAGGCCGGCGGAGCGTTCGACCTGGTCGTCAACAACGCCGGCTACGGGGTCTTCGGCGAGTTCGGGGCCGTGGCTCCGGACGTCTGGCGGGCCCAGATCGAGAGCATGCTCGGCGCCACCCTCTCGATCAGCCACGGCGCCTACCGCTCCATGAAGGCCCACAACCGCGGCTGCCTGGTCCACGTCTCGTCGATAGCGGCCGAGTTCCCGCTGCCCTTCATGAGCGGCTACAACATGGCGAAGGCGGGCCTGTCGGCCCTAAGCGAGAGTTTGATGTTTGAATCGCGCGGCACCGGCGTAAGAGTGATCGACTTCCGCCCTGGCGACTACCGCACCGACTTCAACCGCTCCATGCCCAAGGACCACGTCAACGAGAACACCCGCAGGGCGTGGGGATGCCTCGAGGCCAACCTTGCCGCGGCGCCCGAGCCGGAGAAGGCGGCCCTGGACCTAAGGCGCGCTCTCCTCAAGAACCGCAGCGGGGTCGTCCGCTCGGGTTCGTTCTTCCAGGCCCGCCTGGCTCCGCTCCTGGCCCGCATGGGCCCCGACTCCCTGGTCCGGTGGGCCCTGGCCCGCTATTTCAGGGCCTGAGAACCCAAAATAGATGTCAAAGATCCGAATCCTTGTCCTGACCTCGAGCACCGGCGGCGGCCACGATGCAAGGGCCGAGGCGTTCGCCGACTGGTGCTTCCAGCTCTACAAGCACGACGTCGACGTCCGGATCGAGCAGATGCTCGAGAAGTCCTCGGTGTTCAACCGGGCCGGGGTCAACTTCTACAACAAGATCCAGGCGAGCGCGCCGTGGGTGCACAAGGCGTTCTACGCCTTCGTGGAGCTCCAGAGCATCCTCAACAAGGACACGGTCTCCCTCGGCAGGCGGTACTACATAAACGTGCTCAAGGAGTACAAGCCGCACCTTGTCCTTAGCGTCCACGACTGCCTCAACCGGGGCTACTTCCAGCTCGCGCGAAAGATACTGGGCGCCGACAAGGTGAAGTGCGCGACCTACTGCGGCGAGTTCTCGGGGGGATGGGGCTATTCCAGGAACTGGATCGAGCCTACGGTGGACATGTATTTCTCGAGGACCGCGACGGCCCAGGACTACGCCGTCAAGAAGGGGATCGCCCCGGACAAGGCCCGGGTGCGCGGCTACCTGATGCACCCGCATGCGCACTTCGAGACGGTCGCGCCCCAGGACCGCGGCCACTTCCGCGAGGAGAGGCTGGGCCTTAGGCCGGACCTCTTCACCGTGTTCCTCGCCACCGGTGGCAACGGGGCCAACAACCACTTCGATCTGCTGCCGGCCCTCGTGAAGAGGGCCGACCGCTGCCAGGCGATCGTCATCTGCGGCCGCAACAAGCAGGCCTACAACGACCTCGTCCACTGGCGCGCGAACCACCCGGAGTTCAACTGCTACATCGAGGGCTACTCGGAGGTCGTGCACCTGCTCATGCAGGTGAGCGACGTGATCGTGACCCGGGGAGGGACGACGACAACCGCCAAGGCGCTGCATTTCAAGTGCCCGATCATCTTCAACGCCTCGGGCGGCATCATGCCGCAGGAGGAGCTCACGTGGAAGTACCTAAGGAACGGCGCCGCCTCGGACAAGATAGAGAGCGGCGCCGACTTTGACCGCATCATCGGCTCCTGGCTCTCGGAGCCCGACGCCTACAGCAGGATGCGCGACAATTTCCTAAGGCTGCGCTCCGAGGAGGACCCGACGACCCTGATCGACGAGCTGGTCGGCCTTGCAACGAGTGTCGCCGAGGAGAAGCCGACACGGCTGCCCTTCCGCCCGCACTCGATGGCCCCGTTCACCGGGGTTTTGTGACCTCGACGAAGACGGTCACGATGGGCCGTCCGGCGCCGTAGCACCAGTTCTCGCGGGCGAAGTCCGGCCGGTTGCGCGCCGAGGTCACGTTGTAGGGCTGGAAGAGGGCCTCGATCTCGGGCTCCGCGAAATACCGCACGCCCCCCGCATAGGGTACCGGCTCCGGCGTGCAGTCGGTCGTGATCAGCATCCGGCCGCCCGGGGCCAGCACCCGGTACATCTCCGACAGGCTCCTCTCGACGTTGGGGACGTGCTCGATAACCGACAGGGCGACGACGCAGTCAAACGAGGAGGACGGGCACGAAAGCTGGGTCAGGTTGAGATTTCGTACGGGAACGCCCGCCTTGCGGTAGACGCCGAGCCAGGTGAAGTACGGAGCCTCCGTGGCCTTCGCGGGCGCGAGGCCAAGCCGGCGCTCGGCGCTCTTGAGCATGCGCCTCCAAAGCAGGTCGGAGGCCGTGAGCCGGTAGCCGGCGGAGGCGAGGGCCAGGCCGAGGTAGGTGTTGAAGGAGCCCGTGTCCAGGATGCTCGAGCCCACGGGGACCGAGCGGACCGCCTCCAGGACCCTCGCCAGCTCCCAATCCCTCATCCTCACGGGATGGCGGTAGTCCCCGCCCACGTACCTGCGGACCGTCTCGTCGTAGCGTTTGAGCAGGCCGTCAACATCAGGCGTCAGTTCGCTCCGGCGGTAGTAATTCATCTAGGTGTGGAAGTGTAGAAAGCATCATAGGGCGGTTGCCCGGGCGAGCGAAAAAAGGCCGCAGGAATCCAAGCGAAGAATCTTTCCGCAATGGCCTGCGCCAGTCTACAGTCTGCCGGAATTGAACTCCGACGGACCCTCAATCGCCTACCTCTTCACGACTTTCCCAAAGATAACCGAGATGTTCCTGCAACGGGAGATCTCGGCGCTGAAGACCAGGGGGGTCCGCCTGAGGATCTATTCGATGTGGGGGGGCGGGGGAGTGTTCCGCGGGATTGAGGTCGAGTCCTTCAACAAGTGGAGGCTCCTGGAGCTCCTCTGGCTGATTCCGTACGAGACCTGGAGAAAGCCGGACATCATGAAGCAGCTCTTGCGGGGCCTGGCGACGCGGCGCGCCCCCTCGTGGCTCAACTTCTGGGAGAACATGCTCGGCGCCGGGTTTGCCTGCGTCTACGGGAGGTCCTTCCGTCGCAATCCGCCGGACCTTGTCCACGCGGCCTGGAGCGGCGCGCCCGCCACGGCGGCGTGGCTCCTGTGGCGCATGAACGGCCACCGGTTCTCGGCCGGGGCCCACGCCTACGACGTGTTCGAGGACGGCGGCGACTGGTGGCTTGTCGACAAGCTCAAGTGGGCCGTCTTCGTGCACACCTCGACCGAGTTGGCGCGCGAGGCCCTCGTCGCCCGTGGGCTCGAGAGCGACCGGGTCGTTTGCATCCGCAGCGGCCTGGACAGGCTGCCCAGCCTGAAGGCCCTCCACGCCTCGCGCGTTCCCCTGCATGTCCTCTCGGTCGCCCGCCTGGTCGAGAAGAAGGGCCTCGACCGCCAGCTGAGGATCTATGCGGCGCTCAAGGAGGCCGGCCTCGGCTTCCACGCCAGGATTGTCGGCGACGGGCCCCTGCGGCCTAGGCTCGAGAAGCTCGCCGGCCACCTGGGGTTGGCCGACCGTGTCACCTTCGTCGGCGAGGTGCCTCCCCACGAGGTCTGGGAGCACCTGGACTGGGCGGACGTCTTCCTGCACACGGGGGTCGTGGCCCCGAGCGGCGACCAGGACGGCCTTCCCAACGCGATCGGGGAGGCCATGGCGGCCGGGGTGCCGGTCGTCACCTCTCCGACCGCCGGCACGACCGAGGCCGTGACCGACGGCGTCACGGGGGTCGTGCTCTCGGTGGACAGGCCGGAGGAGTGGGTCGGCGTGCTCCGGCGCATCACCTCCGACGACGACTATTGCGAGGCCTTCCGCACGGCGGCCCGGGGCTGGGTCGAGGCCAACTTTGACGTGAGGGCCAACACGGACAGGCTCCTGAAGCGGCTCGAGGCGGCCGCGGCCAAATGATCTACTTCGACACGACGAGCGCGTCGTCCTGGCGGCACACCTCCGGGCTTGCCCGGGTGAGCCGAAGGCTCCTTGAGGAGCTCGGCGGCTCGGCGACGGGAGCAAAGTGGCCGGAGATTGGCGGGAGGGCGCAGGGCGCCGACTGGATCCTGACGCCCGAGCTCTTCTCGGAGTGGGAAAGGCCGGGGATTTCGGATTTCCTCGGGCGGCGATCCTCGAGGCTCGCCGCGATATTCCACGACGCGATCCCCCTCAAACATCCTGCGATCACGTGGCCCAGGAGCGTCGAGAGGCACCCGGCCTACATGAAGCTGCTTTCCCGATTCGACCGGGTATGGGCGGTCTCGTCGGCGAGCCGCGACGAGCTCCTGGGCTTCTGGAAGTGGCAGGGGGTTGCCAATCCCCCCCCGGTCGACCTGCTGGCCCTCGGGGCGGATTGGCCGGGCCAGGCGCGCTCGAAGGGCGGGGCGCAGGCCCCCCAGGGCCCCCTGCGGCTCGTCTGCACGGGCATTCTCGAGCCGAGGAAGAACCAGGGCGTCCTCCTCGACGCCTGCGAGGCCCTTCGCCGTGAGGGACTGGACTTCGAGCTGCACCTGGTCGGCCGCGTGAATCCCCACTTTGGCCGGCCCCTCCAGGAGCGTGTGGCCGCGCTCTCCTCGCGGTGGCCGGGGCTTAGGCACCACGGGGGCATGGCCGACGCCGAGCTCGCCGCCCTGATACGCTCGGCGCGGGCGACCGCATTCCCCTCGATTGCGGAGGGCTGCGGGCTTCCGCTCCTTGAGTCGCTCTGGCTCGGCGTCCCGTGCGTGTGCAGCGACATCGCCCCCTTGGTGGAGAACGCCGGGGCGGGGGGCTGCCTCGTCGTTGAGGGCAATACGCTGGAGGGCTGGATCCAGGCGCTGCGCCGGGTTCTCACCAACGACCCGCTCCACTCGCAACTGGTCGCCGCGGCCACGGGCAGGCCGCTCCCGACGTGGGCCGGAGCCGCGTCCGCAATTCGCGGGGCGCTTGCCTAATAGGTGTTTCGCGAAGGCCCCGGGGGCCGCTCAGAGCTTCTTCGCCGCGTAGGCCATCGCGGCCGCGATCTTCTCAAGCTGCTCGTCCGTGTGCATGGCCGAGACCGCGGTGCGGATCAGGTCCTTGCCGGCGGGAACGGCGGGCGAGGTAGCCATCACGGTGAAAATCCCCTTTTCGAGCAGCGCCTTCCAGAACGGGTAGACCCGCTCCTTGGAGCCAAGGACGATCGGAACCGCCGGAGTCTCGCTCTCCCACAGGTCGAATCCGAGGCCCTTCAACAGGGCGCGGTACTTCTTCGTGTTCGACCAGAGCTTCTCCAGATGCTGGGGCTCGGTCTGCATGATCTCGAGCGAGGCCTGGGCGCACGCGACCTGGCTCGGGCTAATCGCCGCGCTGAAGATCGTCTGCTTGGAGTGGGTGCGCAGGAACTCGATCACGTCCTTGGAGGCCGCGACGAACCCTCCCGTGCTCGCGAGGGACTTGGAAAGGCTCCCGCAGATCACGTCGACGCTGTCGTTGAGCCCGAAATGGTCGACGGTTCCGCGCCCCTGGCGGCCCAGCACGCCGAAACCGTGGGCGTCGTCGAGCACCGTGAAGCAGCCGTGCTCCTCGGCGATCTCGCACAGCTCGGGCAGGCGGGCGATGTGGCCCTCCATGGAGTAGACGCCCTCGACAACCAGCATCTTGGGGGAGGTCGGGTTGGCGGTCGCGATCACTTCCCTCAGGTCGTCGGGGTTGTTGTGCGAGAAGCGCTCCACCGTGGCGTTCGAGAGGCGGATGCCGTCCCAGAGGCAGGAATGGACGTTCTTGTCGGCAAGGATGACGTCGCCCTTCTGGGCGAACGCGGCCACGCTTGAAAGGCACGAGAGGTAGCCGGCGGAGTGGATGTGGCAGGCCTCGCGCCCCAGGAAGGCGGCGATCTTCTGCTCGAGTTCAAGATGGTAGGTGCGCGAGCCGTTCGACGGGCGGGCGCCGGTCGTGCTGGTGCCCCACTTGAGCAGCGCCGCGCGGCCGGCCTCGACCACCTTCGGGTGAAAGGACAGCCCCAGGTAGTCGTTGCTCGAGAGCATGATCATCTCGCGGCCCTCCAGCTGGATGGTGGTGCCCTTCTGGGCCTCCATGGCATGGTAGAACGGCGCATAGCGCAGGCGCATCTTGGTCGAGTAATCCTCGCTGCAGCGCCCCAAGATAGGCTTCTTGTTCTTCAGGAATAAGGTGATCGCCATGCGGGCCCGACGCTACGGGCGGGGCCGGCGTTTGCAAATGCAAATGGAGCCGGCGTAGGGCGGCGAGGATCAACGCATTCCAATACTCTTATGCGTTGCGCCCGAGCGAGCGCATCCAGGCCGTGAGCTCCCCCGCATATTCCTCCCAAGTCTTGAATCGGCGGGAGCGCGCTTCCTGGGAAAGCTGGGCGAGTTTTGCGGGAGCGGCGAGGACGCCCTCGATCGCGCCGGCGATCTGCGCGGGGCCCGCGGCGCCCAGGTCGACGCAGCCCCCGCCCCGGGCGATCTCCCCGAGGGCCCCCTGCATCCTGCACAGGCAGGGCCTGCCCCGCGAGAGGCTCTCGGCGACGGGCAGCCCGAACCCCTCGGCGAGGGACGGGTAGACGGTGAGCGAGCATGCCTTGTAGGCGGCGTCGAGCGCCGCCTCATCCACCGGGCCGTCGTAGCGCAGCGGGCGCCCTGCGGCCACAAGCCCCTGGATCCTCGCCAGGGCCTCCCTGCCGGTCTCGGTGTTGGCGAGCCCGACCAGGTGCAGCCTGAACGGCACCTTCCGGCTCCAGAGCGACTCGCAGGCCTCCAGGAGCGCGACGTGGTTCTTGCGGCCCTCGATGCTTCCGACGCACAGGATCGTGGGGACGGGCTCGACCGGCCCCACACCGGACTCCGGCGCCGGGTCCAGCCCCAGCCCGATCGTCGCCACCTGCGGCATCCGGCGCACCCCGATCCAGGCCCAGTAGTCGAGAAGCGCCCTGCGCGATGCGTCGGAGACTGCGGCCACGCCGTCAAACTGGAGGAGTTCCTGCAGGTATCCCGGAAACCGGGCCAGGGCCCCGCGCGGAGCGAACTCCGGGAACTGCAGCGCGATCGCGTCGTGGAACAGGGCGACGCGGGGCCCGGCGGCCGCCGCAAAGAGGCTGGGGAGCGAGCGGCCGACCCCGGGCGAGAAGATCTCCGGGACAAGGACCCCGCGGGCAGCGGGGGACAACGAGCCGAGCGGGTCCCTGCGGGCTCCCAGCCTCCTTAGGCGCCCCCGAAGGCGGGCCGACAGGGGCCAGCGGGCCCCGCGGCCCGGCGAGGGGTCGGACGCCACGAGGTTGCGCCTTTCAAAGGCGTCCAGGGGCCGCCACGCGCCCTCGTAAGGGTCGTAGCAGACGTTGAACGCCTGGCCGGCCAGGGCACGGGCGAGCGAGCGGGCGACGCGCTGGACTCCCGTCCGGGCCCGCGTGTGGCTCGTGTGTGAAAGGTCCAGGAGGAGGGGGGCGTCCATGGTCAAGGTCTCTGCGCCTCGGGGCCACGCCGCCAGACGGTCACGTTTTCCACGTCGCCCGCCTGGATCCATGGGCCGGGCATCAGCCGGGGAAGGACGCCCGCCTCGGCGATCTCGGAGGGGAAGAGGACCGCGTAGAGGGGCCTGCCCGAGCGCCGGATCGCCGCCTCGATCCTCGCCGCGTTGCCGCTGTCGATCGCGTCCCAGCGCACGAAGGTGAACTGCGTGTAGTACACCAGGGCCCCGCTCGCCTGCATCGCTAGGCAGATGGCGTCGTGCGGGACGTTCTTCTCCATCCAGTCGGCGAGGTGTCCGTAGCGAAGCTCCTCCTTTCCGACAACGAAGGGGTGCAGGGACCTTGTTCCCAGGCCAAGAACCGCGACGAGGAGGGCAAGGGCCGCGATCGCCGCGAGCGGGGAGCGCGCGGGGTCCGCCCATCCGGGCGCACGGCCGAGGAGGTCCCGGGCGACCAAGAGGCCGCCGACGACCATCGCGGGGGCCGCGGGCAGGAGGAACCGCAGGTACCACCAGGTCTGGTGCGTGTACACGTACGTGCAGTAGAATGCCGCGAAGGCGACCATCCAGGCCGCAAGGAGCCAGCGGCCGCGCGCAGGCACCCCCGCGGTCCAGGGCAGGGCGAGATTGAGGGCGACCAGCGGCGTGAAGAGGACGGGCAGCCAGACCGCATAGTGCAGGAGCGTCCCCGGAATGAAGCCCGAGGAGAAGGCAAAGGTGGTGTCCCCGTAGCCGGTCGTGACGAACCGGCCGTAGGTGACGACGCTGTGGGCGAAGTAGAATGCCGCGCCGGGCAGGCCGCCGGCCGCGAAGAGGGCCCAGCGCCTGGGCGAGGCGCCGAGCGCGATGGCGGCCGGCACGAAGGTCAGGATGTTGGTCGGGCGAAGGAGGACGTCGACCGCCACCGCGGCCCCCGCGGCGAGGGCCCAGGACGCGCGCTCGCGGCTCTTAAGGGCGAAGAGGACCGCGAGGGCGGTCCATGCCAGGGACGGGACGTCGCTCATCGCCTGCATCGACATGAAGAGGTACAGGGGGCTCAGGGCGATGACGGCGGCGCCCGCCAGGGACCATCCCCTGCCAAGGCCGAGCATCCTGCCCAGGGCATAGGTGGCGCAGAGGCCCGCGAGCGCGTGCAGGATGATCGTCAGGTTGCCCGCCTGGTGCCATCCGACGATGAACTTGGCGGCGAGGATGAAGAGCGGCAGTCCCGTCGGGTAGGTGGGAACGAGCCCGTCCCCGTTCCAGGCCGGCTTGAAACCCAAGGGGATGTACAGGGGCGCCGTCGAGCCGTCCATGGGAAGCCCGGGGATCGTCCGGGCCGGGATGTGGACGTAGTGCCAGGCCAGGAGGCGGGCGTGGTTCATGTAGCCCGAGGTGTCCGAGCTTCCGGCCACGGCGCCGATATAGTGGCCCAGGAAGGCCGCATAGACGGCGAGCGCCACCAGCGCGAGGACGGCCGCCCTAACCCCGATGGGGCTCGCCTGCGGCGTCTGGGGTTTAGGAAAATCCATACTTGCTTTGCAACGGTGGGGAGAGTGGTTTGTCCACTTTTAGTGGTTGTACTCAAATCATTTCTCCAAGGGCGGCCCCATGCACTTCGGTGGCTCGCGTACGGATCGCTCGTCGCGCTCTTCGTCTGGAGCATGGCGTTCTTCTACCTGCCGGGGCAGGGGTTCAGCTACCTGATCGAGTTCGGGAGCATGGAGCACAGCCGCTACGTGCCCGAGGTGAAGGCGGTCAGCCACTACGAGGCCCCCAATTCCCCGGGGTACGACTCGCAGTTCTACGTCCAGATTGCGATGCATCCCCACCTCGGGGACAAGGTGCTTAGGCCCGCGGTCGACAGCCTGCCGTACCGGGCGCGGCGCATCCTCTTCCTCTTGACGGCATGGGCGGCCGGGGGCGGAAACCCATGGCTCGTGATGAACGCCTACGCCCTGCAGAACGCCTTCTGCTGGTTCATCCTTGCGGGTGTCCTCCTCAGGTGGTTCCCGCCGACCTGCTGGGGCAACTGGGTGAGGTGGGGCGCCGTGCTCTTCTCATTCGGGCTCATTTTCAGCGTCTGGGGAGCCCTCCTGGATGGCCCGAGCCTGCTCCTGACGGCGATCGGGATGGCGCTGATCGAGAGCGGGCGCACCTGGGCGGGGTCGGTCGTCATGGGAATCTCCGGCCTCGGAAAGGACACGAGCGTCCTGTGCGGTTCGGCCCTAAGCCCCCCCGATCCCAGGAATTCCCGGACCTGGGGGCCGGCGCTTGCCAAGGCGGCGATCGTCGTGCTGCCCCTTGTCGCGTGGATGGTGTGCCTGAGGCTCTGGCTCGGCCATGGCGACGACATCGGCGACCGCAACTTCTCGCGTCCCTTCGTGGGCATCCTCCACAAGCTCCAGGACTCCCTTTCGAGCTTCCTCGCCGAGCGCTACCCGCACCCCTCGGTGGCCAAGTTCGACCTGCTCGTACTCACGGGGCTGATCGCCCAGTTCCTGTTCTTCAGCCTGCGAATCCGCTGGCGAGACCCGTGGTGGCGCGTGGGGGCGAGTTACGCCGTCCTCATGGTCTTCCTGGGCGATGCGGTCTGGGAGCACTACCCGTCCGCGGCGGCGCGGGTCCTCCTTCCCATGACCCTTGCGTTCAATATCCTTGTCCCGCGCAAGGGATTGTGGCCGATCGTCCTGATTTTAGGAAACCTGGGGATCTTCGGCTCGACCGAGCTCCTGAGGCCGCCGGGACGGGAGAGTTTCCACGTGGAGGGGCCGCGCGAACTGCGCATCAACGCCAAGGACGGAGGGGTCGTCGAGGCCGTCTACGGCGCGCGCAACTGGTGGGGCCCGGAGCGCTCGCGCTGGGAGTACTGGCGCTGGAGCCTGGGAGACTGCACGATTGCGCTCCACAATCCCCAGCCGTTCCCGATCGTCGCCGACGTCAAGTTCAGGCTCCACTCCGCCGACCCCCGCGAGGCCATCGTGAAGTCCGCCGACAAGGTCCTCTGGAGCGGCATGCTCGACCCGTCCGACGCCCAGTCCGCGCTCATCCCCGGCCTCGTGCTTGCGCCCGGCGACACCGTACTGCAGTTCCAGAGCGACAGGCCGCCCACCTACCCGGGAAACAATGACCGCCGCAGGCTCACCTTCAGCATCAGGGGCCTTGAGATCATCCTCAAGGGGCGCCGCTAGGCCCCGTCGGCGCCTATGACCCCATGAAGCTCTGGCAGGTACGCCGGCACTGGGACGAGCTCGCGAAGACGGATCCGTTCTTCGCCGTCCTCACCGACTCCGAGAAGCAGGGAAGGAAATGGGCCCTGGCGGAGTTCTTCTCGACGGGCGTCGCCGAGGTCGAGGCGGACCTGCGCAGGATCCGCGCGTGCGATCCGGGGCTCGCGTTGGGCTCGGCGCTGGATTTCGGCTGCGGGGCGGGGCGCCTCACCCAGGCCCTCGGCGGGCATTTCCAGAAGGCGACCGGGGTCGACATCTCGAGCCGGATGGTGGCGCTTGCGCGGGAGCACAACCAGGACACGAGGGTCGGCTTCATCCACAACGTCAGGCCGGACCTGAGGATCTTCCCCGACGCCTCGTTCGACCTGGTCTACAGCCGGATCACGCTCCAGCACATCGCCCCCCGCTACACGCGGCGCTACCTGAGCGAATTCGTGCGCGTCCTTTGCCCCGGCGGCGTCATGTCGGTGCAGATCCCGGAAAAGGTCCCCGCGGGGGACCCGCCGGATCGGCTCCGGTTTTCCCCATGGCCGCCGACCATGGCCATGAGGATCAGCCGGTACGTGCGCTACCATTACCCCGGATGGTTCCCGGGGACCCCGAAGATGCAGATGTACGCGCTGCCGAGGCAGGCGGTCCTCGACTGCCTGGCGGACTCTGGCGCGGAGCTCCTCGCGGTCGACAGGAGCGCGCACGGCGAGGTCGACAACCTGGTCTATATTGCGCGCAGGCCAAGGGGCTAGGGCGGCGCGCGCGCAAATGCCATGTTGTCTTGGCGCTCCGGGACCGGCACCGTCGGGACCGATGCAGACCGCCCCCTGATGCCGCGCACCCTGACGCTTTCAAGCCTTGTCGCGAGCCTGGTTCTTGCCGTGGCCGCCGTGCTTACGACCGAGCCTTGGTCGGGCTCGGCGCCGAGCGGCTGCGCCTTCGAGGTCCGCGTCGAGAGCGACGAGTCGGGCCTCGTGCAGCTCTACTTCGACTCGGGCCGCGGGATCAACGAGGCGGATTCGGTCGTGCAGCCCGTCCAGGCGGGCAAGCCCGCCGTCCTCAGGTTTGGCCTGCCCCGCGGCCACTACCGGGCGCTCCGGCTCGATCCCCTCGACCGGGACGCCCGGATGACGCTTAGCGGCGCGCGCATTGCTGACCGCTCCGGGACGACCCTCGTGTCCTTTGCGCCAGGCAAATTTGAGGCTTCCTTCGACATCGCATCGCTCGGCGTCCAGGATGGGAAGCTCCGTGTGGAGACCAAGCCCAGGGCGACCGACCCCCAGCTCTCCGTGAGGCTCGCGGCGCCCTTCACCCTTTCGGGGCCGCCCCTCTGGAGGGAGCTTGCCGGGGCCTTTGCGGCGATTCTCGGATTCCTTATCTTAGCCGGCTGGGCCGGCGCCTCGAAGGGCGTCCGGCTCGGGGAGCGCCTTCGCCTCCTCTGGGTGTGGGCGGGCACCAGGCCGGGGTTCGCCCTCGCCGCGGCGTCCCTTCTTGGTGTCATGGCCGCGAACTACCCGGTCATCTTCGCCGGGAAGAGCTTCGTCTCCCCGAATCTCGGCGTCCCGCTCCTCTACGGCCAGAATCCGTGGCTGCCGGGCTTCCCGAGCGGTCCGACGGGCGACGCGCACAAGGCCGACTTGGGAGCGCTCCTCTGGCACCACGTGCCTCTCTCGATGATCGAGCATCGCGCCGTGGTGCAGGACGGCGAGCTGCCCCTGTGGAACCGCTACGACTCGGCGGGATCGCCCCTCCTGGGGCAGGGACAGTCGTGCTTCGGCGATCCGCTCCACCTCCTGCCCGTGCTCGCGGACGGGGCGGCGTGGGCCTGGGACCTGAAGTTTCTCTTGGCGCGTTGGGCCTTTGCCCTGGGTATTGGGCTGTGCGCCTGGCGCGCATTCCGGCACCTTCCGACGGCGCTCATTCTGGCGGTCTCCGCATCGTTCATGGGGTTCTTCGTCTACAGGATCTGCCATCCGGCGATCTTCAGCCTCTGTTACTCGCCGTGGATCCTCCTGTGCTGGCTCCGTCTTTCCGAGGCCCGCACCCGGCGCTCGGGGGTGCTGTGGCTGGCCGCGCTGATCGGCGCCAACTGGGTCGAGATGAACAGCGGTACCGTGAAGGAGGCCTACGTCCTCCTTCTCTCGATCAATTTCTCCGGCCTTTGCGTGATGCTCTCGTGCGCGCGACCGCTGCGGGAGCGCCTCGCGATCGCGGCCGGTTCCATCGCCGCCGGCGTCCTCTTCGCGATGATCGCCTCGCCGGTGTGGTACACGTTCTACAGGGCGCTCGGGGCGGCCTACACGAGCTACGGGGACACGGTGACGTTCCAGATCCAGCCAGGCATGTTGATCGGGCTCTTCGACGAGGCCTTCTACAGGCCGTTCCAGTTCGAGTCGGGTGTGATCAATCCCTCGGCGAACTTCTTCGTCCTGATCGGGCTGCTCTGGCTCGTGGTGCGCTGGCGCACCCTGCTGGGGAATCGGACCGCGGCGGCGCTCCTCTTCTCGGGACTGCCGGCCCTCGCGCTCGTCTTCGGCGTCATTCCTCCCGGCCTGGTCGCCCGGGTCCCATTCCTCGGGAACATCATGCATGTCGACAATACGTTCTCGTGCGTCCTGATCGTCGTCTTCCTCGTGCTGTCCGCCCTCGGCTGGAGGGAGGCGTGGGAGCAGCTCGGATCGGCCGAGGGCAGGCGGGACGGGGCGGCGGTCGTCGCCTTGGTGTTTCTCATCTACGCAGCCTACCTCGGGACCTCGCAGTCGATCGTGCGCAGCGTCTACGGCGCGGCCACCTGGGGCAAAGTCATTAGCGTGGCCCCGTTCATCCACGCCTACGGCTGGAGCCTTGTCCTGGGGGCCGCCGTCTTCCTGGCGGCCCTTCACAGGGCGCGCCGGCGCGGTGCAGCATCGGCCGCGGTGCTAGTATGCCTGGTGCTCGGGTTCGGCGCGTTCCACTGGCGCAGCGCCATGCGCCTGGGGACGGGGTTTGCCGAGTTCACGGTTAGGCCTGAGCGCCGGCCCGACTTCCACGCGCATTCGCCGGCGGTTGATTCCGTGGCCGAGCAGTCCGAGGTTCCGTTCCGCGTGGTGGGGTTCCACAACGACGTTCATCCCGGCTGGTCCGCGGCGTATGGCCTGGAGGGGATCTCGGGTCCCGACGCGCTCATCAACCCCTACTACCGGCAGTTCATGGAGGCGTCCGGGGTCAGCAGGGTCTGGGACTGGCGCTACATCGTGGAGCCGGGAGAGGTGGCGAAGCTGAGGCCCGTGTTTGACCTGCTCAATGTGCGGTTCTACCTCGGGTACCGCCTCGGTCCCGCGCGCCCGGGAAGCGAGCTCAGGCAGGTGGATTCCTCCGACATGGACGTCTATGAGAGTCCCACGAAATGGCCCCGGGCGTTCTTCACGGATGGAGCGGCCGTCTACGACGAGCTTCCCCAGTTCTGCTCATGGCTCAAGTTCGGCGACGGGCGTCCGTTCGTGGCGGTGCAGCACGGCGACTGGGTGAAGCTCAGCCCGGTCCCGCGGGTCCAGGGCGACCTGGCCAAGCGGCAGGTCGCGGAGGCGGAGAACTACCACAGCACGGCCGACACGACCTCCTTCACGGTGACGGCGCCCGGTCCCGGCTTCATCGTCCTGACCGAGGCGTATGAGAGGGACAACTTCCAGGCCACGCTCAACGGCAAGAGGGTCCCCTACATCCGCGTGAACCACGCGTTCAAGGGCATCTATGTCGACGAGGCCGGAACCTACGAGGTGAGCTTCAGCTATTGGCCCAAGGGGCTTTCGGCCACGCTCCTGGTCTCGGGCCTCGGGATCGCCGTTCTCGCGCTCGTCCTTTTCGTAGAGCTGCGCAGGTCGGGGCCTGCGCAGGCCGTGGCCCGGACCTGACGGGGCCGCCTCTAAAGGTAGGCGATCGCCTCGAGTCGTCGGCGGTACCGCGCGCCGATGACGGCGGGTGAGAACCTCTGTTCGATCGTCAGGCGCGCAGCCTCGCCCATGCGCGCGGCCTCGGCCGGGTCGGATGCGACCCGCCTCATGAGATCGGCGGCATGCCCGACATCGGGGTCGGCCCATGTGGAGCCCTTTGAGTAGGGGCCGTTGTTCTCGGCGAGCGTGACCAAGGAGTAGCGCACCGGGTATCCATTCTCGGAATTCACGTACTCGGCGGTGGCCGACCAGTTGGTCGAGATGACCGGCTTGCCGAGGTACATGCTCTCGGCAATCGCCAGGCCGAAACCCTCTGCGCGGTGAAGCGAGACGAAGCAGTCGCATGCCGCCTCGAGGGCGTAGATGTCGGCCCGGGGGAACGTGCCGCTAAGGATGACGGTTCCCGGAAGATCGCGGACGGAATCGTTAAGCGCGGCAAAATCAGCCGGGTTTGCCTCCGCATTGTGGACCTTGATGACGAGCGACGCCCTGCCTCCGGCCAGTCCCGACTTCCTGAACGCCTCGATGACGGCCCGCGGATTCTTCCGCGCCGTATAGGAGTTCAGGTCGAAGAGGCTCAGGAAAAGGAAGCGATCAGCCGGAAGGCCGAACCGGGCGCGCAGGGCCGTCTTGTCCTGCGTCGGGCGCTCGAAGGCGATGGAATGGGCCATGGTGAGCACCGGCAGCGGCGCCTTCAGCGCGAGCGACTCGCGCACAAAGTCGCTCGGGCACCAGATCTCGTCGAAGTGGTCGAGGGATGACATCCACGAGTCCGGGAACTCGGGCAATTCCCATGCAAAGTACCCAATGTTGAACCGGTTCCTCATGAACTCCGGTCCATGGTGATGGTCGATGTCGCGGGCGACCGGCGGGTCGATATGGATCACATTGGCGCCGTACGGATTGGAGTCCTGGAGGCGTCCTGCGAACGTCAGGTCTCCCATCCTATTGAGGCAGTTTAATTTAAGCGGAACAAGGGCGATCGGTATGGATGCCGCGTCCGCAGCCCTCACCATGCAGCGGGCCGATTCGCCAATCCCGAGATCGGCGGTCAGGAAGCCGACGACATTGATTCCCGTGCGCGTGTGGGTGCGCCCGAAAATGGCCGAGTACGGGCTCTCCCTTTTCGAGAAATCATAGATCGGCTCTCCCGACTCGGAGGTGATGGCCATGAGCCTCAGTTGGCGGTTCTTGTTCTGGGCGCGGTAGCGCCGGATGAAGGGCAGGCGCGTGATGCGCCCGAGCCACGCTAGCGCGTTCGTCAGCCGTGTCCCGCGAAGCGTCAGGTAGATGGCGGATCCCCGCTTTGCGTTCGCCGGATCGAGCGCAATCTTCACCTCCCAAGGCCCCGGGGTTTTTGCGGTGACGGTACCGGCGGACATCCCGTCGGCAAAAAGGTCGAGGATGGGGAAGCCCGATTCAATGCCGCGAGCGAGGGAATGCGTGCGGAACTCGCCCTTTACGATAATCGAGGCCACGTCCGCAACCGGAGGCAGGTGGATGATGCCGGTTTCCCGGATCCAAGCCGAATTCGTGGCGAATTCGTCGAAGTAGATGCCCGAGTACCGCGTAAAGCGCCGGGCAAAGGCGCCGCCAAAGGGGGCGGTGCGATGGAAGGGTTCCATGGTCAAGATGAGAACATTTTCTGCCAACGGGCGAGCTCCACGTCGACAACCGCCCGTTTTACGACGAGCGCGACCTCGGGCGGCTTTCGGTAGAGGTGGAGCAGATAAAGGGCAGTCTTCAAGGCATCCCTAGTGTCAGGAAAATCACGCGGGTCGGGGAGGATCTGGCAAAAATAGTCCCAGGTCCATTCCCTGCATATCTCCTGGGCCAGGCGCTCGCGCCACCGGCGGGCCAGGCTCCATGAATTCTGCTCGTCCCGAAGCTTCCGGCCGGGGGAGGCGCTTATGTGGTGCACAACCCGGCTGCCGAGCGCGACCACGTTCACTAGGCCCGCGGCGCTGGCTCGCAGGCACAGGTCCACATCCTCGCACCCGTTCACGTAGGACTCGTCGAAACCCCCCAGGCGACGCCAGGTCTTCGTCCGCACAAGGAGGCAGGCCCCGGTGACGGCGAACACGCCCCTGATAGGACGCATGAGGCGCGACACGCGGCCTGGAACACTCCGGATGTGCTCCGGCTTGCCCTTCTCGTTGACGGCGATCCCGGCGTGGTCGACCTCCCCGTTTGCGGCGTCAAGCTGCACATTGCCGACAAGCCCCGCCCGGGGCCCGAGAAGCCGCAGGGCCCAGAGCATGGGCCCCAGCCAGCCGGGTTTCAGGACAAGGTCATTGTTGAGAAGGGCAAGGACCCTGCCTCGCGCCAGCGCCGCGCCGCGGTTCGTCGCCGCGCCGAAACCGATGTTTCGCTCGTTGAGGACGACCCGGAAGGGTTCGCCCAGGCTCTCCAGCCATTTTCGCGTGCCATCGGTGCTACCGTCGTCGACGAGGATCACCTCGTACCGGACCCCGGGGGGGATCGTCGCCCTAAGGCTCGCCACCATGGCCTGCGAGAGGGGAAGGCAGTTGTACAGCGGCGTGACGACGCTCAGGTGCGGCTGGCCGGGGCTCCTCGATGACACGGGTGCCAGCCTCCTATTGCCCGTCAAGCAACCTGCGAAGGTATTGGGCGTAGCTCGACCTGCCGAGCCTCGCGATGTTGGCCTCCAGCTTGGCGTCGTCGATCCAGCCCTGCCGCCACGCGATCTCCTCAAGGCATGCGATCTTCAACCCCTGCCGGTTCTCGATGACGTGGACGAATTCCGCCGCCTCAAGGAGCGAGTCATGGGTCCCGGTGTCGAGCCAGGCGGTGCCCCGGCCCAGGACCTCGACGTGGAGCAGGCCGGCCTCCAGGTAGAGGCGGTTCAGGTCCGTTATCTCGAGCTCACCGCGCTTGGACGGCTTGAGTTGCCGAGCCAGGCCGACCACCTCGCCGTCGTAGAAATAGACCCCGGGGATGGCGTAGTTGGACTTGGGCTCCCTGGGTTTCTCCTCGAGGGAGAGCACGCGCCCGTCCTTGGCGAACTCGACGACGCCGTAGGCGGAGGGGTTCGCAACGTGGTAGCCGAAAATCGTCGCCCCCGCGGTGCGGGCGTTCGCGGCGGCGAATGCGGCTGCAAGGTCGTGGCCGTAGAAGAGGTTGTCACCCAGGATGAGCGTGCTCGGCGAATCCCCGACGAACCCGGCACCGATCAGGAATGCCTGGGCGAGGCCCTCCGGGTGGGGCTGCTCGGCATATTCGAGATGGATCCCTAGGTTGGAGCCGTCGCCAAGAAGCTGGCGGAAGAGCGGCAGGTCCTGCGGGGTTGAGATCACAAGGACGTCGCGGATCCCCGCCATCATCAGCGCCGACAGCGGGTAATACACCATCGGCTTGTCGTACACGGGCATGAGCTGCTTGCTCACCGCGATCGTGAGCGGGTAGAGCCGAGTGCCCGAGCCGCCGGCCAGGATGATGCCTTTGCGATTCATAGGGGTGGGTTGGTGTCCCCGCGCGCGGCCTTACCGAGCCTCTCGCGGGCGTATTTCTTGATGGTGATGTCGTTGCACCAGGAGCGGTTCGCAAGGAACCAGTCCACGGTCTTGGCGAGACCCGTCTCGAAGGACTCAACCGGCCGCCAGCCGAGCTCGCGCTGGATCTTTGAGCAGTCGATCGCGTACCGCCGGTCATGCCCGGGACGGTCCGCGACAAAGGCGACCTGCTCCGTGTAGGACAGGCCGTCGGCCCGCGGCGAGCGCCCGTCCAGGAGCGAGCAGATCAGCCGCACCACGTGCACGTTGGTCTGCTCGTTGAGCCCGCCGACATTGTACGTCTCGCCGGGGCGGCCCCGCTTGAGGACCAGCGAAATGGCCCGGCAATGGTCCTCGACGAAGAGCCAGTCCCGGATCTGCTTGCCATCGCCGTAGATCGGCAGCGGCTTGCCCTCGAGCGCGTTGAGGATGACGAGCGGGATCAGCTTTTCCGGGAAATGGAACGGCCCGTAGTTGTTCGAGCAGTTCGTGGTGAGGGTCGGCAGCCCAAAGGTGTGGTGGTAGGCGCGGACGAGGTGGTCGCTCGCCGCCTTGGAGGCGGCGTAAGGGGAGTTGGGGGCAAAGGCGGTCGCCTCGGTGAAGGCCCGGTCCTGGGCCCCAAGCGTGCCGTAGACCTCGTCGGTCGAGACGTGCAGGAAACGGAAGTCGTCCCGGTCCTCGGAGGCGAGTCCGAGCCAGTGGCGCTTTGCGGCATTGAGGAGGCGCAGCGTCCCTAGGACGTTGGTCTGCACGAAGGGCTCGGGCGTGTCTATCGACCGGTCGACATGGCTCTCCGCGGCGAAGTTGACGATGGTCGTGATCTCGTGCTCGTAGAGGAGCCCGGCGACCAGGGTCTCGTCGCCGATGTCCCCGCGGACGAAGGTGTACCTCGGGTCGCCGGCGACATCCACGAGGTTGGCCGGGTTGCCCGCGTAGGTGAGCTTGTCGAGGTTCACGACCCTGCGCGCGTTCCTGCTCGCGTCGAGCAGGACCTGCCGGACGAAGTTGCTTCCGATGAACCCGCAGCCGCCTGTGACGAGGATGTTCATCGCGCGTGCGGGTCTAGGCGGCCTTCTTCCAGGCCCTCAGGTCGCGTTCGATTGCCTCAAGGACGGGCGTCAGGCTGATTCCGGCCTTCGCCAGCTTGGAGGGGTCCAGGACGCAGTTGGACCTCGGGGTCTTGGCCGCGGCCTTCATGAACTCGGCCTCATCGCTGAAGAACGAGAACTCCTTGTTGCAGACTCCCGAGCGGCGGATCAATTCGACGACCTCGTGTGTGGTGACCTTACCCGGGTTCGTCACGTTGTAGGTCCCGAAGGGCACCCGCTTCTCCCAGCACGCCATGGTCGCCTCGACGAACTCATCCAATTCCGAGATCGAGTTGGTGGCCTCGAGGAGCGTCTTGTAGCGCATGAGCTTCGTCAGGTAGTTCCTCGGGTTTTCCACGCCGTCAAAGGGTATGCGCAGCCTCCAGACGAACAGGTCCGGGCGCCCGGCAAGGACCTCCTCGCCGAGGCCCTTCGTGCCGCTGTAGAACGAGCAGTGGTTGGCGCGGAAGGTGAAGTTCGGGGGGTCGAGCTCGGTGAAGCCGTTGGCTCCGGGGCCATCGCCGCTGTAGATGCATCCGGACGAGACGTGGCCCCACGGGACTCCGGCGGCCTCGCAGGCCCCCGCGACGATCCCGGGAAGGACGGCGTTGCCAAGCAGGCACTCGGCCTTGTGCAGCTCGCACGCGTCGACGTTGGGCTTGCCGGTGTATCCGGCCGCATTGACGAGGAACTCAGGCCGGTCCCTTTCGATGGCATTCCTGAGGATTTTGGGATTGGTGTAATCGACTTCGGCACGCCGTAGGTTGCGAAAGGACATGCCCTTGCGCTTGAAGTAGGCCTGGTAGGCCTGGCCGACGTAGCCGGAGCCACCTAGTAGATAAATCATCGAAATGAGAAGGGTTAAGACAACCGAAGGTTTCCGCGGAAACAAGGGTATTTCAACCCTGCGCCGCACGGGCGGGGTCTCTCGGGCAGCGTAGCCGCACCCTCCCTTGGGTCAATCCGGCTCAGCGGCCAATGCCAAACCCTGTCAGCGCTTCTTGTAGTCGCCCCGGCTGAAGTACTTCTCGAGCCAGACGTACATGCAGATGAAGAAATAGCGGCTGCCCATCTCCTTGATCTTCAGCTTGGCCACGCCGTGCCTGCGGTTGCGCCAGGATATCGGGATGACCGTCCAGGTGTAGCCCCGCACAATCGCCTTAAGGGGCAGTTCGACCGTCAGGTTGAAATGCGGCGCCATGAAGGGTCGGCATCCTTCGATCACGCTGCGCCGGTAGGCTTTGAAGGCATTCGTCGTGTCGTTTAGGGGGATGTTGAAGAGGACCCGGATGAACAGGTTCGCGAGGCGATTGACGCGGAGCTTCAGGGGAGGGTAGTCGACGACGTCGCCCTTTCGCAGGAAGCGGCTACCGAAGACGCATTCATGCCCCTCGCACAGGAGGCGCCAGTACCTGACGGCGTCGGCGGGCAGGTCGGAGGCGTCGGCCATCATGACGACGACGGCGTCGCCCTTGACGTGGCCAAAGCCGCAGGTGATCGCCCTACCAAACCCGTTCAGGTCGGGATTCTGCACGGGGACGAGCGTCGGTATCTCGGCCTTGAGCGCCTGAAGGACCTGCCACGTGCCGTCTCGGCTTCCGTCGTCAACGACGACGATCTCGTGGGGCACCCCCTCCCGGGAAAATTCGGCGTGGATGTCCCGAAGGGTCGAGGGAAGCGACTCCTCCTCGTCGCGGGCGGGAACGACGACCGAGAAAAGCTCGAGGCTCATCAGAGCGGCGCCGACACCTCTAGCCAGTCGGGGTGGGTGCCGGCGTGGGCGGCGATCTCCTCCAGGATGGCCAGGGGCGACACCCTCGGCTTCCAGCCCCAGACGCGGGCCGCCTTTGAGGCGTCCAGCACCATCCAGGGGACGTCGAACGGGCGCCCCGCGGGCTCCGAGGAGACGCGATGAGCTCCAAAACGATCGTCGCACCAGTCGGTGAGCTGGAGCAGGGACATGGCCGATTCGGCGCCGCCGCCCACGTTCACGAGCCGGTCCTCGAAGTCCACCTTCGCGGCGGACATCTGGGAGAGTATCAGAGGGACCAGGTCCGAGGGATGAAGGCAGTCGCGCACCTGGTGGCCGTGCCCCCCGAAGCCGATATACCTGAGCGGCCGCCGCCGCAGGTGGCTGTTTATCCAGTATGCGAAGATCCCCTGGTCGGGCCGGCCGAACTGGCCCGCGCCCGCAAGGATGCCGCAGCGGTTGACGAAGACCGGGATGGCGAAGGAGTGCCCGTATTCGAGGGCGAGCGCCTCGCTGGCGAGCTTGGTCGCGCCGTAGAGCGACACGGGGGCGGCCGTCGGGAAGGACTCGGAAACGCCGAGCGGACTGAGCCCCGCGGGGAGGACCTTCCCGTCCGGCCTGAAGGCCCGGCCCTCCACGCGCAGGGGCAGGGAGGCGAGGGGGGCGATGCTGTACACGCGGCTCGTGCTCAGGAGCACGAGGCCCGAGCGGTTGCGCTTGCAGTACTCGAGCAGGTTCACGGTGCCCCCCAGGTTGTGCTCGACCAGCTGGCGCGAGCTGGAGAGCCCGTCCACGCCGGCAAGGACGCTCGGGTTGGCAGCCGCGTCGATCACCCAGTCGCACGGGGGAAGGGCGTCGACGTCACTCGCAGCGCGCAGGTCGGCGTGGATGAGCCGGATCCCGAGGCGCTTGAGGTCGACGCGGTTGCCCTCGCTGCCCGGCCGTATGAAATTGTCGAAGCCGCAGACCTCGTGTCCGCCGCCCGCTGCAGCGAGTGCGCGCGCAATCGCGTTCCCCGCAAAGCCGCAGATGCCGGATATCAGGATGCGCACGCCCGTGTCGCCTTCAGTTTTGCGTCGGCGGCTGCGCTCCTGATGCGGCCTTCTGCTTTGCCTCCTGGTAGGCCTTGCGCTGCTGGACGCCGATCTCCAGCAGGTCGCTGACGAGCATCCTCGCCTCGCGCTGCTCCTGGACGGCCTTCTCCGGGGTCGAGGGCGGGGCGGAGGCGATCGGCGCGGCGGGCGCCGCGGCGGTGTCGGCCGGCGTGTACGCCCGGCTGGAGGCGAACTGGCCCGCGGACGAGACGACGGCCTTGCGCATGGAGATCTCCTTGCGGGAACCCGCGATCATGACCACGGCCGTGTCATGGAGCCCGTCGTAACTGATGACATGCACGCCGTCGGATTCGCCGCCCACGGGGATCCACTGGCTGTGCTTGGTCTGCTGGGAGTAGATGCATACCGTGGTTTCCGAGCCCTGGACGGAGGCCCCGGCGAGCTGATAGGCCTCGGCCGGCGCGGCCGCGGCACCCGCGACGGCGCCTGAAGGGGCGAACGGGGAGTTGGCGACAAGCGCCGTCTGCGCCGGCAGGGCAGCCGCGCACCCCAGGGCCGCGAGCGCGGGGGCGAGCACCCGCACGACAAGGCGGGAGGCGAGATGCAACTTAGGGGTCATCAATACCCTTAGACGCTAACCAATCGCGCAGGATACGTCAAACCCGCGGTCTGCTCTGCCAGGACTCGACAATCTGGCGGACGGTCTCCTTCAGGGAGAGCGTGATGTCCCAGGAGGGGTAGTGCGCGCGGATCTTCCTCAGGTCCGAGTAGTAGCACATGTGGTCGCCGACCCGGTTCTGCTCGAGGTACGTGTAGACCTGCGCCTTCCCGGTGAAGGCCTCGGCCAGCTTGAACGCCTCGATGATGGAGGTGCTATTCGCCTTGCCGCCACCCAGGTTGTAGACCTCGCCGGCGCGCGGGTTTGCGGCGAAGGCCGCCATGAACCTTGCGACGTCGAGCGAGTGAATGTTGTCGCGCACCTGCTTTCCCTTGTAGCCGAAGATCTTGTACTCGCGGCCCTCGAGGTTGCACTTGACCAGGTAGCTGAGGAATCCGTGCAGCTCGACGCCTGAATGGTTCGGGCCGGTCAGGCACCCCCCCCGCAGCGCGCAGGTGGGCATCTTGAAGTACCTCCCGTATTCCTGGACCATCACGTCGGCCGCAAGCTTGGAGGCGCCGAACACCGAGTGGGTGGACTGGTCGGTCGTGAAGGTCTCCCGGACGCCGTTGCTGTAGGCGGGGTCGGAATACTCCCAGCGGGTGGGAAGCTCCACCATCGCTATCCGGTTCGGCGCGTCGCCGTAGACCTTGTTCGTGCTCAGGTGGATGAAGGGCGCCTCGGGGCACTCCTGGCGCGCGGCCTCGAGCAGGTTCATCGTGCCGACGGCGTTCGTGTCGAAGTCGTCGAGCGGGATGGCGGCGGCCCGGTCGTGGCTCGGCTGCGCTGCCGCGTGCACGATCACCGAGGGCCTGACTGACTTGGCGAGCGCGCGGATGCCGGCGCGGTCGCGGATGTCCAGCTCGTGGTGCACGAAGCCGGCAACCTCGCGGCTGAGTCGCTCCTGGTTCCAGCGCGTGTCGCCCTGCGGCCCAAAGAACACCGCACGCTGGTTGTTGTCCACGCCGTGGACCGCGTACCCCAGCTCGCGCGCGAAGTACAGGCACACCTCGGACCCGATGAGTCCCGAGGAGCCCGTCACAACGATCGTCTTTTTCATCAGGTCCTTTGTGCCTTAATTCTAGAGGGGTTGGAAGCGGTACTTGGCCAGGGCGTAGATCCATGTGAGGGGATCCCTGATCATCGAGACCTTTTTTCCCTCCTTGAACGAGCGCGAGTGGTAGGAGACGGGTATCTCGATGGGCCGGTACCCGCGCCTCACCAGCTTGATGAGGAGCTCCCAGTCGAAGTCGAACCGGTTGCACTCGAGCGTTAGCCCCGAGATGCAGTCCCTCTTGAAGACCTTGTACATGGTGAACGGGTCCCTCAGCCACACGCCAAGCGACGCGTTGATCATGAACGTGAAGGTCCAATGCGCCATGTTGAGCACCGCCGCGTGGAGCTTCTGGTCCGTGAACTTCCTTATGGCCCAGCCGTTCTTCGAGTGCCGGGAGCCGAGGACGAACGCGTGGGTTCCCGCCGCGATCGGCGCCAGGAGCTTTTCATAGTCTCCCAGGTCATACTCAAGGTCCGCGTCCTGGATGAGGACAATCTCGCCCGTTGCGACCCCGAGCCCGGCCCTGACCGCGTGCCCCTTCCCCTTGGGGGCGTCCTCAAGGATCACGGTCACGTTCTCGCGGCCGCGGTAGGAAAGGACGGCGTCCCGGGAGCCGTCCGTGGAATTGCTCTCGATGACGATCAGCTTCAGGTCGTAGCCGGGCACCCGCTTGGCCACGAGCGCGTCGAGCGCCGTATGAAGGGTCGCGATCTCATTGTAGACGGGGACGATGACCGATACGGTGATCGCGGGGGCGGCGGTCACAGCCATCGGGGCGAAAGATTCCAGCAAGTTTCACGTTCAGCTGGTCTGACAGGGGGGATCATGCTAAGTCCAATTCATGGATGCTTTTGCGTCTCCGTCAATCCGCCGGGAGAGTTTGTGGGGCAGCCCCTCACGGCTCATTGAGGCCGCGGTGCTGACGCTCGTGCTTGGGCTGTCCCTTGTCAGCTTCCCGGACGCCCCCGATACGAACCTTGACGCCTCGTGGCAGGTGATGCTGATCCGCGCCCACGCCCAGGGCCTGCAGTTCGGGCGCGACGTCATCTTCACGTGGGGCCCCTGGGGGTTCCTCTGCTCCAGGTACCACCTGGGCAGCCTTCAGGCGGTCCCGATGCTCGCCTGGCAGGTCGGCGGACAGCTCCTGAT
>CAYPXZ010000011.1:24525-57817 GCA_964414785.1 uncultured Opitutaceae bacterium | reverse complement strand
TCGGCCGCCGTGCTTTCCGCGATGGCGTACTGGGGCTCGCGCCGAAGCTGGGCCAGGCTTCTGGTGATCCCCGTGGGGTACGCCTTTTCGGTCGTTGCCGCATGGATTGCCGCGGGGCAGGACCCGGACAACCTCTTCCCGTATATCCGGCGCAGCATCGAAATCGCCTCCGGCTACGGCGACGCGATGGGAATGGACGAGTCGTGGCCGCTCTTTTGCTGGGGCGCGACCTTGATGGTAATCTGCGCGGCCTTCGTTTGGCAGGTCTGGCGCAGGGTTGCCGAACGCCCCCTGGCGCTTGGAGCGAGCGGCCTCCTCGCGTTCACGCTTTTTGTCATGTGGAAGGAGAGCTTCACCCGCGCGGACATGGTGCCCCTCGGGGGCCACATCTTCGGCATATTCACGCTGGTCCTTATCCTCGCCCCAGTGGTGCCGGGACTGCTCTTTCCCGAGCGGCGGTGGCATTGGTTTGACCTTTCGGTACTGTACTGCGCGCTGGGAATCGGCTGCTTTGACAGGGACTACTATCTGCAGGGCCCCGCCGTGGCGTGGCAGATGGTCCGCGGGAGCGCCCTCTCGCTCGCCCGGCTGGGCTCCCTTCCCTCGGAGTGGCAGGAGCAGTTCGAGCGGGCCTGCGCCGCGGCATCGCTGCCCCGGGTCTGCGCCGAGGTCGGCCAGCACAGCGTCGATGTCTACAACTTCAGCATCGGGGTCGCGATCCTCAACGGCCTCAATTTCACACCGCGGCCGATATTTCAGGGGTATTCCGCCTATACGCCGAGCCTCCAGGGATGGAACCTGCGCCATTACCAGTCCGATAAGGCGCCGGACTTCCTCCTTTGGAAGGACGAGAGGGTCGACAACCGGTACCCCGGCATGGACGACGCCCCGCTGGTCGCGGGACTTCCCGGCCACTACGAGGCTCTCTTTGCCGAGGGTGGCTACTGGCTCTTCAAGAGGGTCAGCCCCCTTTCCAAGGCGCCGCCGGTTCGAAGCGCCCTGCTCAGCCGTACGGTGAGCCTCTCCGAGGAGATTTACCTCCCGGCGGACCTGGACCGGGCGGTCTGGCTCGAGGCCGACCCCGTACCCAATGCCCTGGGGCGCGTTCGGGCCCTTCTTTACAAGCCTGCGGCGGTCCATCTCGTGACGACCGACGACCACGGCAAGCGGATGTCCTGGCGGCTGCCCCCGCGGATAGCGGCGAGCGGATTCTTGATCGTGCCCACCCTGGAGGGGGGTGGGGACCTCGCGGCCCTGGCGCGGGGCCGGGTGCACTCGTGGGTGAAGTCATTCCACTTCGAGGCCGCGCAGGGGCAGGAGGAATTCTGGAAGGACGTGAAGGCCCGGGTCTACGGGCTGCCGGGCCTGCCGCTTCCGCGCCTCGAGGACACGCACCTCATTGAGCTCGGCATATTCGACCGACCCGCTCTCTCCGTGACCTCCGCCGCGGCCCAGCAGGTCGTCGAGACCCCCGACGGCCCCGCGCTCCTCCTGCACGCGGAAGGGCAAGTGCTCTTTGAGGTCCCGCCGGGTGCGACCCGCGTCTCGTTCGACTTTGGAATCCGCGAGGGAGCCTACACGGGGGAGGGCAGAACGGACGGGGTCGCATTCGACGCGGACGCCGTCCTCGCCTCTGGCGAAAGGAGGCACCTGTGGGGCCGCTATCTTGACCCCCTTTCAAATCCGGCCGACCGGGGGACCCAGCGCACCGAGGTCATGCTGCCCACGGATGGCGCGCTGCGGCTTCGCCTGCACACGGGGCCTGGTCCCGCAAACGACAGCAGGTGGGACTGGTCGTATGTTTCGCGGATCCGGTTTGACGGGCCCGCCACGAAGTAAGGCCGATGAAAGCAGAGCAATCCTGGCGAACGTCGCGGAAAGGGGAGACGCTGATCCTGGCCGGCGCGGGCGTCGTCTCCCTTCTTCCCTTCATTGCCTACCACGGCCTCTTTGCGCGGCTCTTCTGGTTTGGGGACGAGTTCGACCTCATCGACCAGATGGACCGCCTTGGGTTCTGGCGCTGGGTCTGGCTCGTCTTCGCCGAGAACTTTGTCCCGCTCTTCAAGGCCCTCTGGGGGGGCGCCGTCCTCCTTTCGGGAGGCTCCTATGCGGTGATGATCGCGCTCGTCTGGCTGACCCACGCCCTGAACGTGGCGCTCCTGGGGCGGCTCCTGCGCAGGTGCGACCTCTCGTGGACCGCCGTGCTCACGGCCCTTGCCCTATTCGGGCTGGCGCCGGGCAATTTTGAGACCCTCGCCTGGTCGGTTCAGGGGTCGGCCATCCTCTCGGTGACCTTCATGCTGCTTGCGCTGGGGAGCTTCATTGGCGGCCCGTTTCGCGGGATGTCCGTTGCATGGGTCGCCGCCAGCGCCCTGTCCTTCTCTCGGGGGGTATTGAGCGGGCCGCTCCTTGCGTTGGGATGCGTCTGGCCCCCGCAGGGCGGTTTCCCAGAGGGCTCGCCCCGGCGAGGCGTTCGCGCGCTGGCCTACCTGGCCCCGTCGGCCGTCGTCGCCGTCCTGATCGCCCTATTGGCCGGAGGCAACCAGAGGCACATGGCGGGCCATGGGGGTGAGGCGTCCGTCTACGCACTTTGGTATTTCTGCCTGAACCCCTTCCATCGCCTCCTCTCGGTCGAGTCCTGGGGCTGGCGCACGACCGCGCTCCTCGGTGCGCTCAAGGCCTTGCTTGTCGCGTGGGCTCTCGTGCGCAGCACCGGCCGCACCCGGATCGTCTTCCTGCTGCTCGTCGCGTTCGACTTGGGCAACGCGGCGCTGCTAGGCATCGGGCGCTACCACACGGGCCTGCCGACAGCGGTCGCTTCGAGGTACCAGTACGCTTCGCTGGTGGCGATCACCCCGATGGTGGGCTTTTGGTTCTCGCGGCAATGCTGGCGAATCCCGGGCGCGGGCTTACGGGGCTCATTCGTTTCCCTGGTGCTCCTCGCGGCGGGCGGGGCGATGCTTAGGGCGTGGCCCGCGGTCCTGGACCCCTTCACGGCGTGGAGGGGAACCGATTCGCGGCAAATCCTCTTCGTCGAGCCGAGGCCGGATCCCCATTCGGTCCCTGGCATTCCGGGGCTAGAGATGGACCGCGCGAAGGCGTTGATCGCAAAGTACAACCTCCACTAGGGACTGTCCGGACCCTATTGCCTCGCAGCGGAAAGGGCCCGGGCGACCAGGTCCATGGCCTGAGACTTATCCATGGGTACAGCGACGAACAGCGGCCCTCCGAAATCCTCGATGGCCGTGCTGAAGCCCTGGGGATTTGCACCCGGAGACAGGTAGCCGAGCTTGTCCAGGTGGTGGGTGACCCTGAAGGAGCCGAGAAGCTTGCTATCGATGAACACGACGATGCGGTCACCCAGCGGCTCCAGGCTGCCGAGGTTCCCCCACGAATCAGGATGGGCGGCCTTGACCAATGTGGGCCCCACGACGATCTCCAGGTCGTGCTCGCCGGGCGAGACATTGAAATGCACTCCCATCTGCGACCCGTATCCCCAGTCGTCCATCCCCACGGCGTAGGTATCGGGGCCCTGCGGGCTCGCGAAGACAAGATTGCCGTCCCCCGTGACGCCTGCGCCCAAAAGCGGCAGTCCCGACAGGGGGAGCGCCTTTGGGAACTCGATCCTGTATCGTAGGATCCCGGAAAGCCCCGCTCCCTCGGTGATGTTTCGCTCGACGAGCGCCCGCCCGGCCTGATCATCGAGCGGCTCCCTCTGGATGGAGCCAAAGTAGAACGCCTGGGTTGAGGAAAACCCCTGGGGGTTGCTCCCAATTGAGACCCAGCCGTAGCTGTCCTGGTTGAACGATATGCGCGTTGTCCAGACTGGCGCGCCGTCCAGCCATACCCGAAGCAGCGACGAGGCGTTTCGGACGGACGCCGGGTCAAGGCGCCACCCGGCGGGGAGCTTTCCCTGGGCGAGCTGGCTCCCCACAAATATCTCCACGCGGTGGAGCCCGTCGCTCGGGACGGGAATCGGCTGCGACCAGGTGAGGCCGGCGCCCCATTGCTCGAGGCCAAACTGGACGGAGTGGTTCTCCAGGGTCCGAAGAACGAGCATGTTGCCGTGGCGGGCGGTTCCGGACCCCAACACCGGCTGGAGGGCACCGGGTGACTCGAATGGAAGGGTCAGCGCGAGGCGCCACACGCCCGTCTCCCCGGACTGCGCCAGGAGCATACCGGGGAGGCGCGCCGGGATGCGGACGTAATTGGTGATCCGTCCCCCGAAGGGCGGGTCGATTCCCGCGGGGTTGCTGCCGAAGTGCAGCCAGTTAGGCGAGGAGTCGAAGAAACGGACGCGCTGATGCATGACCGCCGCCCCGTCCACCGCCACCGAAAGCGTGGTCTTTAGCATCTCGATCTCGTCGTCCGGCTTTCCGAGAAACCAAGGGTGGGCGCGCGGGGGATAGAACGAGCCGAAATCGACCTCCAACTCGTGCGGCACGCCAACCCTGAGGGGGATGACCCCGGACTTGACGCTTCCGGTTCCGAAATGCGTCAGCGTGAATTCCGCCAGGTCGCCCCGGAGCTGGGTGACGTAGAGGACGTCCGTGTGGTTGGTGAATCCCGTGGAGACGAGGGGGGCGGTGCTCACGTCGCCTATTAGCGCAGGCAGCGTGAACCGGTAGCGTATGGGGCCGAAGTGGACGAGGCCCATCGACTCCAAGGCCGCGGCGGGGAAGTTTCCGTAGTAGCTGAGCAGGCGCCAGGTGGCGGGCCGCGCCTGCTCAAACCGGTCGATCAGCTGGATGCTCGCCAGGACGTTGGAAAGGGACGCGGCCAGCGAGATCGCGACGAAGGCCACCTTCAGCCTCTGCGGCGGGCGGGCGGGCGCGTCCCGCTCCGCGGCGATTCCGGCGGCGATCGCGACAAGGAGGATGAGGGGCGCCTGGAAATCGACAATGTAGCGCTCGGCCCGGTTTCCATAGAATCCCATCTCCAGGAAAAGGGCCGCAAAGGTCGCCGCAAGGAGCACCAGAAAAGCCCGGGCCCTCGGGTCGAGCGCCACGCGCCTCCATCGAAGCCAGAACCACGCAAGAGTCAGGAAGCAGAGGATCGTGACGGCCAGCTGGCCGTGGATCGACTCATACCCGTAGTACCGCTCCGGCCGGAGGCTCGCGTTCATGGGGAACACGTACGGGAAGTAGAAGCCGAAGACCGGGGGCCGCAGGAAATACCAGTTCAGGTTGCTCCAGAAAAACGACGGGCTGAAGACCGAGAACTGCGGCGTCATCATCTGGTCAAGCTGGTAGTGCAGGCCGAATTCGAGCGGCGACCCGAACCTAAGGAAGTTGTAGGCGGCGAGGAGCAGGCCGACTCCCGCGGCGGGGAGCACGGCCCAGGCGGAAAGCCCAAGCGGCGAGCGGCGGCCCCTGGCGAGCACCGCGGCCGCCACGGCAACCGCGGGAAGCGCGATGAGGTAATTGGGGCGGCAGCCCACGGCCAAGCCGCCTGCGAGGCTCGCTAGGCCCAGCCACCGCGCCCCTCTTTCATTCGAGTGCCACGCATTGAAAATGCCGAGCCACATGAGGGCGTGGAAGAGGTATCCCGCGGCGATGGGGATCTCGTAGACACTCGAGATTGAGACAAGCAGCGGGGTTCCGGAGCCGAACGCGAGAAGGATGAGACTCACGGCATGGTGCACCGATTTCATCCCTGGGAAATACCGCCGGCGGGCGCCCTCGAATATTCCCCAATAGACCAGGAGCCCCAACGCCACGAAGAGGACGACCGGGACGTTCTGCGAGAGGTCCGATCCGGTCAGCAGGTGGTAGGGCAGGTAGAGCAGCGCGGCCGGGACGACGCCGAAGTAGAGGTAGTAGCGCCCATGGTAGATGCTCGTGTCCAGGAGGCGCTCGGCCCCAAAGCGCACCTTCGGGTCCTTGTCGAAGACGCGGGGATCCACCTCCTTGTCCATGTAGAGGTGGCCCTTCTCGAGGCCGTGCGCCAACAGCGAGTAGAAATCGCCCTTCTGGCCCGAGAACGAATAGGAGTGGCGCAGGTCGTCGCTCGCGGAGCCGAGCCAGACGGTGATGGCGAGAAGGACGAATCCGGTGGTCAGGAGGGCCGGTCGCATGCTTCCATGGGGGATTGGTGCTGCAGAAGGACCCTAACCCGGCTTGCGTCCCGTGGCCGCGATGAGCTCATTGGGGAGGTCGTGGACGCGCACATCCGTGAATCCGGCCTTTTTCAGATAGATGCCGAGCTCCTCGCGGGTTGACGACATGCTGATATGGGCGGGGCGCCGTTCAAGGGGGTAGCGCGTGCCCTCGGTGAAGACCTTCCATCCGTGCTCCGAATCGAGCGGGAAGTTGTCAAAATAGCAGTGCCCGCCGGGGCGCAGGACGCGGAAAGCCTCCTCCACGTAGCGGTAGCGGTCCCACTCGAAGAGGTGCATGAACACGATCGTGCAGTAGACAAGATCGAAGGCGTCCCTCGGGAACTCCTGCAGCCCCACCGTGGCGAGCTCGACCAGCGTCGTGTTCGGTCGGTCGCGAAGCCTCGCCGCGGCGTGCCTGAGCATGCCGCCCGATATGTCGGACCCGAACCAATGCAGGCATTCCTGGCTGAGCGGCCTGCCGACGCGTGCGATGCCGCAGCCTATCTCAAGGACCACGTCATTCGGACCGACGCCCACCGTGCCCTTAAGGGTGTCGATGAAACCCCGCGCCGTGAGCTCGAGGGTCGCCTCGTCCGTGTGTCCGGCGACGGCAAGCGAAGCCACGTCGACGTCCTGCGCCTGGCGCTCCCAGACCTTCTTGTAGGCAGAGCGCTCGCCCAGGGTCGACGTGCTCTCGAGCCAGCGAGCGTTTGCGTCGGCCCGGCTCATCGTGCGGGGGGCTCGCACCAGATCGAGGTCCTCATGATCCAGAGCCACTCGGCACCCTCCATCTGCGCCTCGAGGCTGAGGAGATGGCGCCCGGGGGGCGTCTCGAAGCGGATCTCGAACCCCGGCCTTGCGTTCTTGGGCTGGATGCCGTGCTTGGCCACCACCTCCGGCTCCTCGATCCCGTGGCGGCCGGCGAACGTGCGACCGTCGATGGCGACGCGCACTGCGGTTATGGCCCTGCCGTCTTGGGGCCACGCCCAGCCCCGGAGCGTGAACGACGAGTCCCTGTAGATCCTAAAGGGGGACGTATGCAGGTAGTAGGTGAATATGCCGCCTTGGACCTGGGACCCGCCGGTCGCCTGGGCGGCGCCCATCGGTGCGGGGGACCCAAATGCGCCCAGGGGAGCCAATAGGCGCCAAGGCCATGATTTCCAAATGCTTGCAATCTTCGCCTCGAGGGCCGCCACCCGGTCCCCCTCCGCCTCGAGTTTCCGCGTGAGAAGTTCGAGGTCCGCAAACGCCTCCTGCTGGCGCCCGAGGAGCTCGGCCCGCTCCTCGCGCAGGGTGTGGAGGTAGGTGTTGCGTTCGCCCCTATCGAGGAACTCCTGGACCATGTGGGCGCGGAACTCGGCCTCGCGCTTTTTCACGGCGTCCAGCTCGGCTTGGAGCGCTGCGATCCTCTGGCTCGGGTCTTCGCTCATTGGGCTTCGGGTAAGTGGGCTATCCAGGTCTTCGTCGCGCGGGAAAGGTAGGCGGGTGAAAAATCCTCCCCGACCAGCGTCAGGTTGGGGTTGTACGCCGGGTCGGCCATGAGGAGCGAGCCCCACGTGTTCATCATATAGTCGATCTCGGACTGGAATCGCGCCTTTTTTTCAGGGGTGTCCTCGACCCCCCGGGTCGCGGACTCATGGTGGTAGAACTCGGCATGGGGCGTCCAGAGGTTGCGGTAGCCGGCCCGGATCAGCTTGCAGCACAGGTCGACGTCGTTGAACGCGACGGCGAGATCCCTCTCGTTGAGTCCGCCGACCTCGAGGAAACGGTCGCGGCGGATCACCAGGCAGGCCGCGGTGACCGCGCTGTAGTTCTGCACGAGGCGCAGGCGGTTCTTCTGGCCCTGGTCGCCCCTCGGGAATTCCTTGAACGGGTGCCCGGCGACGCCTCCAAGGCCAAGGATCACCCCGGCATGCTGCACGGTGTTGAGCGGGTAGTAGAGCATCGCCCCCACCGCGCCTATGCCGGGGCGCGAGGCGTGGCTCACCATCTCGGAGAGCCAGTCCCGGTTGATGGCCTCCACATCGTTGTTCAGGAGCCCGACGATCTCGCCGTGGGCCTCGCGAACGGCAAAGTTGTTGATCGCCGAGTAATTGAAGGGTTCGCGGTAAGGGAGGATGCGGATCCGGGGGTCGTTGCGGCGCAGGATCTCCTCAAAATAGGCGATTGTCCCGGGGTCGTCCGATGCGTTGTCCACGATGAGGACCTCGAAATTGGGGTAGTCTGTCCTTTCGAGGACACTCGTGACCGCCTGGCGCAGGAGCTTCACCGCGTTTCGCGTGGGGATGACGAGCGAGACGAGGGGGGAAGGCGAGGGGACCGGGTAGCGAACGCGCCAATGGTCGCCGGCCACCGGAAGGAGCTCGACCGTCTCGCCGGTGCGCCTGAAATGGTCCGCAAGCGCCATGCGGGCGGCCTCGACCGGGTAGCTCTTTTCGGCAAGCTGGAGCGCGGTCGACCCCGGGGCCGCGCGCCAGTGGTAGAGGAGCTTCGGAATGTGGCGTATCGCCGAGGCCGGGATCCTCTCTATGGCCCTCAGCATGAGATCCCAGTCCTGGCTTCCCTCGAACCCCTTCCTGAACCCGCCGATTTCCCTGATGAGCTGCGTGCGGTAGACGGAAAGGTGCGACGTGTAGTTCTGGCCGTGGTTGAGGTCCGGGTTCCAGTCCGGCTTGAAATACGGGTCGAACCTGCGGTCCTCCATGTCGACCTTGTCCTCGTCAGAATAGATGAACCGGGCGTCGGGGTGCTCGTCGATCTCGGCCGCGACCTCGTAGAGGGCGGTCGGAGCCAGCGTATCATCATGGTCGAAGAGCGCGGCGAAGTCGCCGGTCGCCAGGCCGAGGGCCGTGTTCGTGGCCTCGCAGATGTGGCCGTTGGAGGCGCGGTAGGCGACCTTGACCCGCGGGTCCCTCGCGGCAAACCGCTCGAGCACCCCCCTTACGTGGGGCTCCGTCGAAGCGTCGTCCGCAACGCACAGCTCCCAGTGCGGGTAAATCTGCTCGAAGACCGATTCAATGGCCTTGGCCAGGAGCGCCTCCGGCGTGTTGTAGACCGGCATGATCACCGAGATCACGGGCTTCGTGGCGAAGGCCTCGATATGGGAATGGATCGCCTGGAGGTCGGTATCGGTCAGGGCTTCGTGCTGCCGGCACCACTTCTCGTATTCGCTCAGCTCGGTCGGATCTCCGGGCTTTCCCACATGGACCATCTTTTGGAACAGCGGGTGCCATCCGTCGTCGTGCAGGACCTCGACAACCAGGGGGTGGTCCCCCAAGTGCGTCCTCACGTCGATCTTGATGCCGCTGTACTCGGCCTGCTTCATCCCGGTGGAGGCCAGGACGTCGAGGCGTTTCGAACCATACACGCCCTCGAAGGTCTCGCCGGCGAAGAGCGCCCGGATGCCGCGGATGGGGGCCGCGGAATTCTCGTAGCACCAGCCGAGGATAAGGAGCTTGTTTGACGCGGTGCTCCACGTCAGCGGGTGGTCGACGTTGAAGGTGTAGTGGTATGAGGCTGGCGCCGCGTCCGGCCCAGGAGGCGAGCTCGCCGCTGTTTCCGCCGCCTTTGTCGGCGCCGGCGAGGCCGGGGCAATCTTCTCCTCGGGCGCGCCCGCCTTGAAGAGGCGCTCGATGTCGCGCAGGGGCGCGGTCAGCTTGTACGAGCGCGATTGGATGATCGACTTAAGCCTTTTCTCGCGGGCGACGAGCTCGGCGTCCATTTCCAGGATCCGGGCCACGAGCTTGGAATGCTCCAAAGCCGATTCGGCGGCCGCCTTGGCCGCCCTGGCTGCGTCGTTTGCGGCCCTCTCGCTGAGGGATCTAGAGATTCTCTCGATATCGTTGATCCGGGCCTCCAGGTTCTGTATGTGCTTTGCCGATAATTTCTTCTGCAGCTTTATGTGCCGCTCCTGGAGCTCGATCTTCTCGGCTAGGTTCTGCGCGTGCTGGTTCGTCAGGTCCCGCTGCAGCTCCAGGTGGCGCACGGACTCCTCGAGGCGAAGGCGGACCTTGTCTTGGGCGGCGACGGCGTTCGCGGCCCGCGCGTCCTCGGCGCCCACAATGTCGGCGAGGTCCGCGGCGAGCGCCACGAGCTCAGGGTGGCCCTTGACGGTGCCAAGGGCCTCCGTGAGGTCGCGCGCGGCCGCGGTCAGGTCCGATCCCGCGGTGGCGCGCAGGTGGTCCCAGCTCGCCCGGGCCGGCTTAGCCAGGGCACTCTCGTAGATCTTGAGCAGCCGGTCCGAATTGGCGGCCAGATCAAAGTGTTTCCGCGCGAAGGCGGCGCCCGCCTTTCCCAGACTCTGCGCAAGGGTTGGGTCCCGGAATAGTCGCTCGCAGCAGTCGGCGATGTCCTCCGGGCTCCCGCTCTTGAGGAATAGGGCGTCGACGCCGTCGCGCAGCAACAAGGCGATGTTCGTCGGGGGCAGGACGACGGGCCGGCCCGATGCCAGGAATTCGGGCAGCTTTGACGGGAGCCTGTAGTCGTTGAAGGGCCCCGGGCGGCCCGGCTGAACAAGGACGTCGGCCGCGGCGAGAAGCTTCGGAAGCCTGGCCTTGGCAATGAAGCCCAGGTCGGTCACGTGCGCCTTGAGCTCCGCAGTGAGGCTTGCCTGAAACTCGGGCCGGCTGATTCCCGTGCGCAGGAGCCTGGTTGGGGATCCCCTCGTGTTCAGGAGCGCGACCGCGCGGTAGAGCTCCAGCATGTCGGGCTCGTTGGCAAAGGTGTTGCTTCCCGTGAACACGATCAGCCGCTCGGATCCCGAGAGGCCGAGCTCCTTTCGGAGCGCCGGGTCCGCCTTGACCCCTGCCAGATACTCCGCATCCACGCCGGGCTGCAGGAGTTCGCAGGGGATGCCCGGAGGCACAAACTCCCTGAGCCTGTCGACGATGACCGTAACCACATCGGCGAGGCGCAGGAACGTCCGGTGCCTGACCGGGTGGGGAAGCCGGTCGGAGACGACCGCGTCGAGGGCCCCGAAACCCATGGTCCTTAGCTCCCCGATGGCCTTGCCGGAAAAGCTGGAGATGAGATGCTCCTCGTTGTCCTCCAAGTGGACCAGGAGCCTCGCGCTGCGGCCGGCAGCTCGCTGGTAGGAGATGACGAACTTCCTGACAAATTCCCTGGGAGTCCAGGCATGGATGACGTCGGCCGCCCTGGCGTCGGGGAAAAGGGCGGGGTTCTCGAGGAGCTCGTTGTAGAGCGCGGCGGTGAAGGCGGGTCCCGCGACCGAGGAGAGGGTGTCTTTGCCCGACGGCACGGCCACAATGCAGGCGTGCCCCTTCGCGGACAGCGCGTTCGCGAATCCGCCTATGTGGTTAAGGCTGTTGCTGGTAAAGTCGCCGTAATTGACGAAGAGGATGTTCACCGGGTTGGGAGCACGCCTCGGTCCCTTAGTAGGGCTTCAACGTGCTTGCCGCGTCGCCGACGGCTGCCGACTTTGGCAACGGGAGGTTGTCGAAGCCCCCGGCGAACCGGGTGACCACGGCGTCCCAGGGCGTGGCGCCGCGCTGCGAACGGTTGGGCGTCAGGCTCCATTCCATGATCGCGACGGCCATGACGCACGGGTCGCTGATGGGAAGGCTCGCGAAGGTCTTCTCGCGGGCAACCAGGGGGGCCTCCGTGGAGTCCATCTGCCCCCTAAACTCGGCGAGCGAGGCGTCCTCGGCGCCGGGCGTCCCGCTCGGGGCGAAGGCCTTGCGCGCGGATTCAGCCTCAGGCATAAGGCCCGCCTCGGCGAGGAGCTCGATGGCCTTCAGTTCGCAGGCGCTGCGCGTCTTTCGCGGCAGGCCTCTCTCGCGTGAATGAGACCCCATGGCGTCCATCCTCCCGGCGTCCGCCAGGTATTGCATGTAGGCGAGGTGGGCTTCGGCGGGCGCCTCGGGATCGGGCGCGCTGCCCTGGGCGGCGTAATAGGCGGCGAGGACGGGGCCCGGGTCCATCCTTCCCCCAGCCAGCTGCTTCGCCAGTGCGGGGACGTCATCCCTTAGCCCCACCTTCTGGACGACGAGGTGGACGGTCTGAATGGCGTCCCTGAACGAGACATGGAGCTTCTCGTACCTGCGGATGAGTATCTCGCGCTCGACGACGCCCCTGATGGCCGCCGTGCGAACAGCCTCCGTCGGATGGGTGTCCACGAAATGGATGAGGTCGGACCTCGGCCTTCCCTGGAGTGCCAGCGCCTCCGCTTGGACCGGGTCAAACCCCGCGGCCTCGCGCTCGGCCGGTGTCGCGGTGGCCACCATGCGGCGCACGAGGTCGTCATTTCCGTAAATGGCAGCGATCCGGAAGATGCTGCGCAGCAGGATCGGCCTGTGGGCGGCGAGGACGGGAAACCTGAGTGCTTCGCCCCACCGCTGCCGGCGGGCCAGCACCTCCAGGATGTTCGCAAGCGCCTCATCCCGCCTCGCGTCGGACCTGCCCTCGTCGCGCCCGTAGAGGAAGATGGAGCAATTGACATCGTCGAAGGCTCCCAGGCGCTTCAGCTCCAAGTTGTACAGGACCCGGTTCTTGAAGTAATCCAGGGTGTAGGGGCCCAGCTTGAGGTCGCCCTTGGCCATCGCGAGGGCCGTGGGGGAGTCCGGGTAGACACGGCGGATGCGGTCGACGTTTGACTGGGCACGCTTCCAGTAGAACTGGAGGTAGGCGTAGGAGTAGTTCCCCTCGGCCATGCCGGTCACGAAGTCGTTGGCTTCCGCGTAGAGCCTCACGGCCTCCGCGTTGCCTGAAGCCTGGCTCGAACCGTCCAGGTTAGCGGCCCGGGCCGGCGCCAGGATGGCGACGGCTAGGGCGACGAGGGTCAACAGGCGTTTCCGATTGCGCATAAATAAACAGGCGGACCCTAAGCATCGCAGGAGCCCGCCCGGATGGTAAATGACGAAGTGTTAGGTCAGAGCTTGTAACCGCACTCGGCAGCGTCCTTTGCGAACATCTTGACGGTGTCCAGGGACAGTTCCGTGAGGTCCATCCCGAGGAGCTTGGCCGCCTTGCCGAGGATGTCGTGGGGCACGGTGATAATGGCGCAGCCGCATTCCTCCGCGTGGAAGATGTTGAGGACCTCGCGCGTGCTCGCCCAGAGGAGCTCGGCCTTGTCGTGGCCCGAGAGAAGGGCCCCGCAGGCCCTCATCAGGGGCATGGGGTCGACGCCGGTGTCGGCGATTCGCCCGGCGAAGACCGACACGACGGAGGGAACGGCCGGATTGAGGGCCTCGGCCACTCCCGCGACCTGCTTGAGCGTGAGGATCGCGGTGACGTTGAGCTTAACGCCCTGCTTGGCGAGCTCTCGGATCAGCGGAAGGGAGGACTCACCTCGCGAGTTAGTGATCGGGATTTTCGTATAGACGTTCTTGGCTAGGGCCGAGATCTTTAGGGCCTGGCGCTTCATGTCCGTAAAGTCGTCGGTGAACACCTCGAGCGAGATCGGCTTCGCCGTGACCGTCTGGAGGATGTCCTTGGCGAACGCCTCGTAGTCCTTGATCCCGGCCTTCTTCATCAGGCTCGGGTTGGTCGTGAGCCCCTTGATATAGGGCTTGGAATAGAGGTCGAGGATGCCGGCCTTGTCGGCGCCATCGGCATAGAGTTGTATCTTCAGATCGTTAAGGGTTTTCATCGTTTTTGTATCGTGTGATTGAGGTCAGGGGAGGGAATCGGGCAAGGAGATTAGGAGCTCCCGGCAGAGGCAAGGATGACCGCGGCCGCCTCGGGGAGGCTTTTGACGCAATAATCGGGCTTTGAGTTGAATTCTTCGGTGTACCCGTAGTCGATGAAGACCGTGCGGACTCCAGCCCGCTTGCCGCAGTCGACGTCGCGCCAGCGGTCGCCCACCATCCACGATCGGGTGAGGTCCAGTCCGAGCGCCTCGGCGGCGTCAAGGAGCATGCCCGGTTCGGGCTTGCGCCTCGGGGATTTCTCGCCCCTTCCCGCGTCATAGGACACCTCAATCCGGTCTATCTCGGGCACAAGCTCAAGGAGCCGCGAGTGCATGGCCTCGATCGTTTGCCTGAGGACCAGGCCCCGGCCCACGTCCGGCTGGTTGGTCGCCACGACCAGGGCGAAGCCCGCCGCCTTGAGGGCGCGGCAGGCCTCTGGAGTGCCTTCCAACAGGCGAAAATCCTCCAGGCGCTCGGGCGCGTAGGGCTTTCCGTCGCGCACGACCTGGGCGTTCAGAGTGCCATCCCGATCAAGGAAGACTGCGGGCCTGGACGCCATCCGCCTACGGCTTGGCCCCGACGGACTCCCATTTGGTCTGATTGACCTTCAGGTCCGGGTGCGAGACGAAGAGGTGCCAGACGACGGCCTGGAAGGCCTCGCTGTGCGGCGTGACGTTGTTCGGGTTGACGGTCGGGACGATCACGCATGCGTCGGCCACTTTTGCGGTGTAGCCGCCGTCCTTGCCCACGATGCCGATGATCCTCGCCCCGACCTGTTTGGCCAATTGGAGCGCCGCGACAAGGTTCGGTGAGACGTTCTTCTCAATGTTGCCGCCGCCGACTGAAAGTATGAAGAGGCAGTCCTTGCTGTTGAGTTTGCTCACGCGAAGCCACTCCACGAAAACGCTCGCCCAGCCGTCGTCATTGGTCCGCGCCGTGAGCTCGGAAACGTTGTCGGTCGGCGCGTACGTCTCGATGCCCGTGATCTTCCTGAAGTCATTCACGGCGTGTGAGGCATTGGCGGCGCTTCCCCCTACGCCCAGCATGAAGAGGCGTCCCCCGTGCTCCCTCACGGCGCGTAATTCGGCGACGCATTTTTCGCAGTCGGCCGGGTTGATCTTGGCCACGATTTCGGCCGTTTCCTTGAGATGCTGTGCTGAGTATGACATGAAAGTTAAGATGCGAATGGCCCACGCGAATGCGAGGCGGCAATCGTTGCGTGGCTCGGATTCTTTAGCAGCTGGTCGAGCTCCCGCAGGCCGGCGTGGGAGCCCACCTCGTAGAAGCGCTGGGTGATCTCGAATCCGGCCAATTCGTTGCGCCGAAGGAGCTCCTTTTGGACATCGGCGAGGTCCACGACCTGGTCCCGGGCGAAGCCGTCGAAGGCGGCCTTTCGGAACAGGCCAAGACCATAGTCGATGTGCCGCATGGAGGGCACCTTCATCTTCTTGTCATAGGCGCGTATCGCTCCGCCCTCAAACCACACGTTGCTTGAGTCAAAGCGCTCGCTGTTCTCGAACACCGTCATCATCCCCAGGCGACCGGACCTGAGAAAGGCCTCCCCGACCGCCAGGTAGTCGATCGGCAGGTAGCTGTCACCGTAAAGGACGTAGAAGACGTCGCCAAGCATGGGCAGCGCTCGGATAAGGGCTCCCCCGGTTCCGAGAAGCTTCGGTCCGTCGAACGAATACTCGATCCGGACACCCCACTTTGCCCCGTCGCCGTAGCCGTCCACGATCATCTCCCCCAAGTAACCCACGCACACGACAAGGTGGTCGAGCCCCGCCTTCCTCAGCAGGCGAATCTGATGGGTGAAGAAGGGCTCACCGGCGACTTCGACCAGGAGCTTCGGTATCTTCTCGGTGATGGGCTTTAGGCGGGTGGCGAGTCCGCCCGCAAGAATGGCAACGGGAATCTTGGCTGGATTCATGCGGGCACTTCGGTCGCCGGCAATTTGGGCCTTCCGGGAATGAACGAGAGAAGCCAGGACATGGCCTTGTGCAAGAAGATGCTGACGACAAATGCGACCGCCAGGCCCACGACGGCGCCCACGAAGAGCTGCCGGTGGGTCGGCTCGGGCACGCCCAGGACGTGACCGTAAACGTAGATGTTGTAATCCCGGATTAGCGGCTGATGGAAAAGGTAGAGCTCATACGAGATGAGGCCAACGAATGCGAAGGCACCCGACAGGCCCACCCAACCGGGCACCTTCCGAAGCAATCCGCGAAGCCCTATCCAGAGCGTTATGATCCCCACGGCGGGCAGCGTGTAGTTGTCAGCGATGCTCAGAATGAAGGTCTGGTAGTAGAAGCAGATGAGCCCGAAGCCGAGGAGGAGGTTGAACTTTAGCTCGCCCGTGCCGTGTCCCAGGAGCTGGCCCGCGATGATGCCAACGAAAAAACTCGGAATCCGCACGGCGAGCGAGATCAGGCCGCCCGCATGCGAGTTCCTGATATAAAGGTAGGAGGCGAGCGCCGTGAGGAAACCGGCGACCGCGATCACAAGGGACAGGTCATCGAGGCGCTTCCTAATCAGGGCGAAGACCACGTAGGCCGCCAGGATCATGGAAACGAACCAAAACGCGTCCACGATGTCGGCGAAGTAAGCCAGCCGCGAAAAGGCGTGGATGCCGATTATGTGTTGCCAGATGTTTTCCCAGCTCTTCTGGGTCCCGTAGAGCTTCCATTGGATAACGAGGGTGACCCCCAGGGCGACCCAGTAGGAAGGGTAAATCCTCGAAAATCGGCGTATGAAGAACTGGCCGAGCGAGATGTCGGGCGAGCCCAGCGCAAGGGTGAACCCACTCATCATCAGGAAGATATCAACGCCGATCTCTCCGTGCATGACATTGTCGATCCCGAGGATGGCTCCGGCATGGTAGACGATCACCAGGATGATCGCGAGGCCCTTGAGCTCGTCTACGGCATCGATCCGCTGGCCCGGAACTACCCTGGGGGTGAGGTTGATTCGGACGGGGCTCATGTCCGGTTTCAGTTCTGGGCGATGACCTTTGTGCCCTCGAAGTCGAACCGGAACCGGACCTCCTGCAGACCCTTCTCTCGCATCGCATGGCGCAGGCGCTTCTTGTCGCCCGCATAGAACATGAGGAATCCCCCGCCGCCGGCCCCGATCAACTTCCCGCCAAGGGCGCCGTTGGCCATCGCGCAATCGTACCACTGGTTGATGTGCGGGTTGCTCATGCCCGAGCTGCGGGCCTTCTTCCGCTGCCAGTGGACGTCCATGAGCATCGCAAACTCGTCCAGGTTCCCGCTTTCCAGGCATGCCAGCGACTTGTGGCCGAGCTCCTTTGTGAAATGCAGGTTGTCGAGCATCGACGAGTCGTTCTTCTTCGAGCGGTCGTTCTGGTCCTTAAGTATTGAGGAAGCGCTCCTTGAGTAGCCCGTGAAGAACAGCAGGAGGTTGTCCTCCAGGTTGTAGAGGGTCTCCTCGGAGATCTTGCAGGGATGGTACTCGACCCGTCCGTCCTTATGGAATGTGAAGGCCGTTATGCCTCCCACCGCGGCTATGTATTGGTCCTGCTTTCCGATGGGTTCCCCGAGCTTGTTGATCTCGATGTCGCACGCCTGCTCGGCCAGCTCGGCCGGCGATACCAGGTTCTTCTTGTAGGCGTGAAGCGCCCTAAGGAGCGCGGTCGTGAAGCTGCCCGAGCTGCCGAGTCCGGTGCCGCCCGGGATGTCGGCCATTGAGGTGAGTTCTATGTGCGGGTCGGTGACCCCCACGAGCTTGAGGGCCTCGCGCACGATGGGGTGCTCGATCTGGTCCACCGCACTGACCCGCTCCAGCTTGGAGTACTTGACGATGATCTCCTCCTGGAAGGTCGTGTGCTTGGTGATGTAGACGTACTTGTCTATTGCCGCCGCCACGAGGAATCCCCCGTGCTCGCTGTAGTAGCTCGGAAGGTCGGTGCCTCCTCCGCCAAGTGAGACGCGCAGGGGAGAGCGTGTGATGATCATGAGTTGGGGGTGGGGTAGCCGCTTTTCCTATAGATCGTTTGCACTATATCGAGAATCCTTATGCCCTCCTGCAAGCCCGGCGAAGGCGGGCGCCCCGTGCGGATGTCCTCCGCGAAGGCCGAGGTCTCCAGGGCCCACGAAGTGTCGCCGCTTGGGTACTCCCACATCGCGGTTTCGGGCGGACCCATCTGGGGGAGCATCTTGTAGTAGGTCAGGCGCTCCGTCCCGTAGCTTCCACCAAGGCCGTCGATCGAGAGCTTGCCGTCCCTGCCGTAGATCTCGAGGGAGAACATGTTCTTCCATTCCGTGCAGCTGACATGGAGCCAGGCCGTCTGGCCGCTGGCGGTCCTGAGGCTAAGGAACGCGTTGTCATCGACCTTCATGTCCCAGAACAGCGTGCTCGCGTGGCCTTCGACCGTGGCAAAGTCACCGAGGAACCATGCCGCGAGGTCTATCAGGTGGACGCCCTGGTCAATAAGCTCTCCGCCCCCCGAGAGCTTGGGATCCGCCCGCCACTCGCGGTCGTAGCCCTTCCTTCCCCCGTGCCCATAGCGGCCCCTCAGGAACATGAGGGGTCCGAGCGCACCCGAATCGACGATCTCCCGGGCTTTTTGAAGCGCCGGGTGGAAGCGGTGGTTGTAGCCGATCCGCACGCTCACCCCTCGGGATGCCGCGGCGCCCTGGAGGGTCCGCAGCTCCGCGGGCCCCAGTGCCCCGGGCTTTTCAAGCATGACATGCTTGCCGGCCTCGACAGCGGCGAGGGCGATGGGTGCAAGGGATGAATTCAATGTCGATACTATGACCGCCGTGACCCTCAAATCCGCTATCGCCACCTTGAAGTCCGTGGATGAGACGCAGCCCGGGTGGATTTGGGCGACGTCCGAGGCCCTGGCGGGGTCCAGGTCGCAGGCGTAGGCAAGGGTGGTACCGGGAACCTTCGCAAGCGCCGAGGCCCTCTTCTTGCCTATTAGGCCGCATCCGACGATGGCAAATGATACTGGAGTTTGGCTGGAAAGCGCCATTTGCCCTATCATCGATTGCTTGTTGGGGCGCCCGCGAGCCCATTCTTATCCCCCTTTCTTGCCAAGGGATTGCCTCCCTATTGGGGCGAAATGCAGGTAGGCGAAAGTTTCCATTGGCAGTGCGAGCGGCCGTAGGCTATGCAGCCTGAACGTGCCCGGCTAAAGCGGTTTCGCCCGGCTCGCGACTTCCCAAGGTGTCCATGCCAATCGAACGACTCATCAAGTCCGAACTCCTTCGAAGGATCCTTCGCTACGGCGTCGTCGGCGTTGTCGTTATGGGAGTGTTTACAACGCTGAATTGGGCCCTCGGGCACCGCTTCAGCAAGGATGCCTCCTTCATCCTGGCGTATCCCCCGGCGGTCGGGCTGCACTTCTGGCTCAACAAGGTGTGGACATTCGGGTGCAAACGCACCGATTCCGCCCGGCAGGTGTCCGAGTACCTGCTGATGGTCGTGATCACGTTTGCGGTGCAGGCCGTGGTGTTCAAGCTGCTGACAGCCACGACGAGCATGCCGGGTTGGGCGGCGGCGGGGGCGGCGAACGCCGCGCAGATGGTTATTACCTACGTCGCGATGCAGTACCGCATCTTCAAGCACGCGGTGAGCGTCGAGTGACACGCTGGGCGTGCGCGGTGAGGGCGGGTGGGGAGCCCCTGGGCTGAGCCTCAGAGGTTGATGCGCTTCTCGACGATATAGCGCGGGCGGCCGCGGGTCTCGTCGAAGGCCCGCCAGAGGTATTCGCCGAGGATCCCCAGGATCACGAGCTGCACTCCCGAGACGATCAGGAGAACGCACATGAGCGAGGACCAGCCCTGGATCGGGCTCCCGTAGGTCATGGCCCGAACCGCGATCACCGCCGCATAGAGGAACCCGCTGAAGGCGAAGACAAGCCCGCAGGTCGACGCGAGGCGGACCGGTGCGTACGAAAAACTGACGAAGGAATCCACGGCGAGCTTGAGCTTCTTGGCCAATGTCCAGTTTGAGCGCCCGCTGTGGCGCGCCGCCTTGGTGTAAAGGATGTGGTCCTGGTCGAATCCCATCCACTGGATCAGCAAGAGGACGGACGTGTGCTTCTCAGGGGCCTTCCTAAGCTCAGCGATCACCCTGCGGTCCATGAGAAGGAAGTCCGCGCCGCTCTCCGGCGGTTGCACCTCGGCATAGCGGCGCATGAGGTGGTAATAGAGGCGTGAAAGCATCTTCGTCGCTGCGGACTCGCCCTGCCTGTCGTCCCGCACGGCCCATACGATCGCGGCCCCTTTCCGCCATTTCTCAACGAGCTGGGGTATTGTCTCCGGTGGGTCCTGAAGGTCCGCGGCAAGGATGACGGCGGCGTCGCCGCTGCAGTGCTCGAGACCCGCCGTGAAGGCCTTGTGGCTGCCAAAATTCTTGGAAAACCGAAGCACCTTGACCCGCGGGTCCGCGGCGGCGAGTCCCGCCAGGATGTCCTGCGTCCTGTCGCGCGAGTGATCGTCAACAAAAACTAGCTCCAGCTCGAGGCCCAGGGAGGCCCAGTCGACGGCCAGGACCCGCTTGTAGAAAGTGGGGATGTTCCCCTCCTCGTTGTAGGCGGCGACGACGACGGAAAGTATCTGGGGTTTTCCGCTCATTTCTCGTCCTTTGCCCACGCCTCGGCCTCACCCCGGATATCGCGCACGATCCGGGCGGGCACGCCCGCGACGAGGGAATAGGGCGGGACGACTGCGTCCTCAAGGACGACCGCACCTGCGCCGATCACGCAATGGTCCCCGATCTTCGAGCCCATCTGGATCACCGCATTGGCGCCCACGAAGACAAAGTCACCCAGCTCGGTTGGCTTGTAGTCGACCTTGGCGTGGCGACCCTCGGTGACGCAGCGGCGCACGGTGGAATGGGAAAGGACCTGCGCGCCCGAGCTGATGTTGCATCCCTTACCGATCTTCAAACCCCCCAGGCCGTCGATAAGCGTGAAGGCGCCTATCCAGGTGCCGGCGCCGATCGAAGGCTCGCCGGCGACCCAGCAGAAGGGGTTGTAGGGATTCTTGGGGAGGGGGTGCGCGGTCTGCTCTGACATGGATTAGGCGCGGGGCGCGTGTTTTCGCACCGCCGTGCATACGCGGTCGATCTCAACATCGGTCATCTGGGTGTAAAGGGGCAAACACACGCACTGGTCGCTGGCGCTCTCGCTTTCGGGAAAGGATTGGGCGCCGAACCGCTCAACGTAGCACGGCTCGCGGTGGATCGACATGACGCCCCGGCGGCTGGCGATCCCATCCTCAAGGAGCCTCTGCATGAATGCATCGCGCAGGGCGGCGGTCGCGCCCTTTAGCCGGACCAGATAGGTCTGCTGGTTCCAGCGGCAGTCCGCGGGCTCGGCGAAGATGCCCACTCCCGGGATGCCCCCCAGGGCGGCGTCGTAGCGCGAGGCGATATCTCGCCGACGCGAAATGATCGAGTCGAGCCGGCGCAGCTGGGCCAGGCCGATCGAGGCCTGCACGTCGGTGAGGCGGTAGTTGTAGCCCACGATAGGATAGCTTTCCGTCACGACGGTCTTTGACTGGTGGCGCTGGAGGTCGTTGACCGACATCCCGTGCTGGCGCAGAAGGCGCAGGCGCCCAGCGAGCTCCCCGTCGCCGGTCGTAATCATGCCGCCGTCCCCGGTGCTCATGATCTTCCTGGGGTGAAAGCTGAAGCAGACCAGGGGGGCGTGGGTGTTGTCGCCGACGGGCTTTCCCTGGTAGGTACTTCCGATGGCGCAGGCCGCATCCTCGACGAGCGCGAGGCCCCTTGCCTTTGCGATCGCCGCCAATGCGGCCATGTCCGCGGGACGGCCGACTTGGTCGACGGCAAGGATCGCGCGCGTACGCGGACCGATGGCCGCGGGAACCCTTTCATGGGACATGTTCAGCGTCGCGGGATCGATGTCGACGAACACGGGGCGCGCGCCGCAGTACAGGATGGAGTTCGATGTGGCTATGAAGCTGTGCGGGGTGACGATGACCTCGTCACCGGGCTTAACGCCCGCGGCCAGGAGGGCGATGTGGAGGGCCGCCGTGCAGTTGGATGTGGCGACGGCGTGGGCGGCGCCGACGCGGTCGGCGAACGCCCTCTCGAATTCGGCGACCCTCGGTCCCTGTGTGATCCACCCCCCGCGTATGGTCTCAGAGACAAGGGCGATCTCCTCATCTCCCATCTCGGGCTTGGCCAGGGGAATCACGCGACCTCCCAGTTTCGGGTCTGCATCTGTGAAAGACAGTCGGGTTGGGCCGCGTACACGAGCCGGTAATACTCGACCGTGGCTGCTAGGCCCGCACCGGGGCCCGTGCGCGGAACGAAGGAGGTGGCGCTGTGAAGCCTGCCCGGATCGACCCAAAGCCGCGGCACATCGCCCGGGCGATCGGGCGCGAACACCGGCTTGAGGTCGGCGCGCCCCAAGGCCTCGAGGACGAGGCGGGCGAGCTCGTCGATCCTAATCTCCTTGCCGTAGCCGAGGTTGACGACGCCGCCGACAAGCGCATCGGATTCGGCGATGGCAAGCATCGCCTCAGCGCAGTCCTTGACGAACAGGAAGTCCCGGGTGTGGGAGCCGTCGCCGAATATGACCGGGGGCTCGCCGGCCAGCGCCCGTAGGATAAACCTGGGTATCACCTCGCCCGAGTCGCCCTCGAAGTGGGCGCGCGGCCCGTAGTTGTTGAACGGCCTCACGCGGGTCACGGGCAGGCCGTGGCAGATGTGGAACGCGGACGCGTAGTGCTCCCCGGCGAGCTTCGATGCGCCGTAGACGGTCGTCGGCCAGGTGGTGGCGTGCTCGGTCAGGGGAAAGGCAAGCGCCGCGCCGTAGACCTCGCTCGTCGACACGTAGATGAAGCGCCCGATCGCGGCCTGGCGCGCCGCCATGAGGAGACGCAGGGTCCCCGTCGCGTTCACATGGTGGTTCTCCAGCGGATTGTGCAGCGAGTGGCGAACGCCCATGCAGGCGAGGTGGAACACGGCGTCCACGGGGCCTTCCATGGCGCGCAGGCAGGTGGGTGCGTCGGTGACGTCCCCCTCGATCACCTGGAGGCGGCCCGTGCGCGCGGCACCTTCGAGGTTCTCCTTCTTCCCGTTGCGGAAATTGTCGAGCACCGTCACGCGGCAGCCGCGCGCCAAGAGAAGGTCGACCAGGTGCGAGCCAATGAAGCCGGCCCCGCCGGTGACCAGGACCCGGGCATCTGTATGGGCAATCCTCATTGGGTTGCGACGGTAGCGCCTCGGGCCGGAGCTGCCCATGAAAAACCGCCGCGAAGCGCCCGCCAAGCGGCGACGAGAAGCATCCCTAGCCAGCTTGCCCAGGCTAAACCGTACGACTCCAGGAGGGCAGGCGGAGGCCTGTAGAGGAGCCGGACCTCCGATTGGCCCGCGCCGACCGGCACCGCGATGAGCCCATTCATGGAACGCTGGGCGGAGGCCGGCCTGCCGTTCACGGTGGCGGTCCAGCCCGGAGTGTAATACCGGAACGACTCGTACCAGCCGGCCGCCGGGGTGGAAACCTGGGCGACATAGGGAACCATGGAGACGAGGCGAAGCGGCAGGGCCTTGGGGTCGTAGGGGATCAGCCTGTAGTGGCCGAAGGATTCGAAACGGGACATGTCGGCGTCGGGGTCCTGGTTGATGAATGTCAGGGTCACCACAAGCGGGGTCCTCGATGTCGTGGAGAGGGGAAACACCCGCGAGCTGCTAGGGGTCGATCCAAATGAAAACGGCCCGCCGGAAGTGGGCACGTAGAATTCCCGATAGAACCCGTTGCCCGTGGCCTGAATGATACCACGGCGGCCGTCGTTCGGAACGTCCAGGGCCAGCAGGTAATGCTCGCCCGGTTGCAGGGTGAAAGTCGGCAGCAGGTTCACAAAGATCTTCTCTTCCGGTCCGTTCGAGCCGTTGATTGGTTCCTGCAGAACGGGACGGGCCTTGAACCTTCCGAAGTCGAGTCCGGGCGCGACGGCGCCGACGTTCGTTACGATATACGCGGTCTTGTCCGCAGCCAGCACCCTCTGCTCAAGCTCGAAATCCATGACGCTGTCCGAGTAGAAGGCGTTGTTTGAGCTCAGCATCCCCAGGGAGAATCGCGTCATCAGCAGGTTGTCGGGGCTCATCGAAAGCTCCGAAGTCTGCTTTGAATTGGTGATGAGGCTGCCCCTGTGGTGGAAGGGGAGCATCTCGTACCCGCTCCACACGGCCGCCACTAGGAGAGTCTTGAGCACCCAGTCCCGCCTAAGCGCCGCCCAAGGGAGGACGCTCGCGGCCAGAGTGACCGCGCAGGCTGCCATGATCGGGTAGAGGCGTTGCATAGGAACCGCGTTTGTGGCGTCAACCACAGCCTGCGGCATCTCGTTCCACAGATGAGCGGTGACCCAGGGCACCGGCAGGCAGAGGCACGCCAATAGAAGGCCGACGAGCGAAAGGGCGCGTGCCGGTTTGGAGCGAATGACCCACGCGAGCGTGCCGCAGGCGAGGAGGGCCGCCCAGAGGCTCCACCCGAGCTGCAGGTCGGAGAACAAGCTGGCGAGCGGCGAGGTGGGATTGAGGGAGGCAGGAAAGGCGGCCCGAACCACCTCAAGCAGGTTAGATTTCGGCACATGGGAGGACTCCCAAGGGTCGAGAACGGCGACGGACACAAAAACATAGCCGCAGAGTCCGGCGAACAATAGCCCAGCCCCGGCCGAACGGACCACGTCCCTTAGCCTCCAGCCGGCGCCCTGGATCCAGCGTAGAGCAATCGCCACGGCGCCTGCCAAGGTCACCCAGAGGCCGATGGGCGGGTGGGAAAGCCAGCAGGCCGCGCAGCCGGCCGCCACCATCGCCCAGCCCGAAAAGGCGTCCCTGTCGTAAACGCGCACGATCCCGCAGAAAACTATGGGAAGGTAGGGCAGCGCCATTACCGACATGTACATCTGTCCATAGTAGGCGATGCCCATGACGGCGGGGCTCCAAAGGTAGAGCAGGGCGAGGAGCAGGGCCTCCCACCTCTTTGGACCCATCAGTGAACGGAGGCAAAGGTAGGCCGAAAGGCCGGCGCCCACGCCGCTTAGGAACACGGACAGGTTTAGGAGCAGGTAGGGGCTGAGCCGTCGGCCGGTGGCGAAGTCCAGGGCCACCGCGAGATGCTGCAGGTAGGGGGCGATCCGCAGCGGCATCACCGTACCGATCGCGGCGAAGCGAGTCTGGCCCACGAAGGCCGGCCCGAGGCCCATGCGCCACTGCTCCACATGGTCGGCGGTCACTGCGCTGTACCATTTGGCATCCCCTCCGCCGAGAACCCCATCATGAAGGAACGGGGACATCGTGAAGATTCCCGCGCCGACAATCATGGCAATGCGAAGCGCCTCCACCGCGCGTCCCAGTAATGTGGCCGAGAACCGGCGCTCCAAGGCGGCCCTAAGCGACGCAAACCGGCCGGAGTCCCGACGTTCTTCCGGAACGATCGCCATCACCAGTCTTTGAATTCCGAGATCGTATGGGCGACGTACTCCACCTGTTTGTCGGTCATCTCCGGGTAGACAGGCAGGCTAAGGCACTCGGTCCCCGTGCGCTCGCTAACCGGGAAGTCACCTGCCTTGTGGCCGAGGCTGGCATAGCATTTCTGCAGATGCAGAGGGAGGGGGTAGTGGAGGGCCGTTCCGATGCCGCTTTTTGTCAGATGCTCGCGGAGGCGGTCGCGTGCGGGGTGGCGCACGACGTAGAGATGGTAGACGCTCTCGGCCCATGGCTCTTCCAGGGGCAGGCGAAGCGGCGTTGTGGCAAGGAGCCGGCTGTAGCGATGGGCGATCTTGCGGCGCGCTGCGGTCCACGATCGCAGGTGCCTCAGCTTCACATTGAGGACTGCTCCCTGGATACCCTCCATGCGGTAGTTGTAGCCGACCTCGTCATGGTAGTAGCGGACCGAGCTGCCATGCTCGCGCAGGGAGCGGGCGCGGCTTTCATACCCGGCGTCCTCCATGGCCAGTGCGCCGCCTTCCCCGCACGCGCCGAGGTTCTTTCCCGGGTAGAAACTGAAACCCGACAGGGCGCCGAACGTGCCGACGGTCTTGCCCTTGTACCGCGCGCCGTGCGCCTGGGCGGCATCCTCGACCAGAGGCAGCCCGTGCTTGCGGCACACCTCGAGAATGGGGTCCACGTCGAACGGATGGCCGTAGAGGTGAACGGGCATCACCGCCTTGGTCTTGGGCGTGATGGCGCGCTCAAGAAGGCCGGGATCCATGTTCATCGTCTTTTCGTCGATGTCGACGTACACGGGAATCGCCCCTACGTACGAGATGGCCCAGCTCGTGGCCACGAATGTATAGGGTGTCGTGATAACCTCGTCTCCGGGGCCCACATCCAAGAGGCGCATCGCGACATGGAGCGCCGACGTGCCGCTGTTAAAGCCAACGCAGTGGCGTGCGCCGAGGAAGTGGGCGAAATCGCGCTCGAAAGCGGCAACCTCGGGGCCGAGGCAGAAGGCGCACGTGTCGAGCGTCTTCGAAATGGCGGCATCCAGCTGGGGCCGAATGGAACTGATCTGCGCGGGCAGGTCGAAATATGGGACGTTCACGTTATTTGGGTTTTTTGACTAAGGGCTTAGCGGGGTTGCCGGCCACGGTTGCGCCGTCAGGCACGTCGCGGGTGACGACGCTCCCGGCCCCGACAAAGGCCTTCGCGCCGATCGTGATGCCGCAGAGAATCGTCGCCCCGGTGCCGATTGTTGCGCCCTTCCTCACCCTTGTGGGCTGCACCTTCCAGTCCGCGTCGGTCATAAGGACCCCGTGCTCGTTGGCTGCACGCGGAAACTTGTCATTGATGAAGGACACATTGTGGCCGATGAAGACTTCGTCCTCAATCTCGACGCCTTCGCAGATGAACGTGTGGCTCGACACCTTGCAGTTGCGCCCTATCCGCGCATTGCGCTGGATTTCGACGAAGCTTCCTATCTTCGTGTTGTCGCCTATCTCGCAGCCATAGGCGTTCACGAAATGGAAGATGCGCACGTTCTTGCCGACGCGAACGTCGACCAGGACCTTGCGGGGACCGTCTTCGTTAATCAGTTCCATACGAGCTTAATTTCGGAGCCGCCGCTTCCGATGGAGCGCTGGGCCGCCTCGAGAATCTTCACCGTGTCGGCACCAAAACGGCCGTCGGATAGAGGGGTGCGGCCCTCGTGCACTGCGCTGGAGAAATCCGCCACCAGGTTCGACAGCGCCTCCTTCGGGGGGATTCGTGGGGAGTAGACGTCGCCCGCCCTGTAGTCGTAGATGAGGCGGTTCCGGTCCTCGTCGGTGTGCGCGACGACGCCCGAGTCGTAGATCTTGACCGGCTCGGTCGGGTTCAGATCGTCGTAGACGATCATCTTCTTGTCGCCACCGACCAGCATGTGGCGGATTTTGACCGGCGAGACCCATGAGCAGTTGATGTGTACAAAGAGGCCCGATGGGTAGCGCAGCGTAAGGATCCCGATGCTCGCCAGCGGCCCTGGAGGGTGCGCGGAGCCGATGGCCTGGACCACGGTGGGGCGCTCTGCCGTGAAGAAGTTCACGATCGAGATGTCGTGCACGGCAAGGTCCCAGAGCACGTCCACGTCGTGCTGGAAAAGGCCAAGGTTGATTCGGGTGGAGTCGATGTAGTTGAGGTGCCCGAGGTCGCCCGATTGGATCAGCGCCCGGATCTTCTGGATTGCCGGGTGATAGATGAAGGTGTGGTCCACCATCAGTACCTTTCGGCTGGAGGCCGCGGCCCGAAGGAGTTCCTCCGCGTCAAAAGAGCGCGTGGCGAGGGGCTTCTCGACAAGGACATGCTTGCCCGCGTTGAGCGCCGCTAGGGCCAGGGGGTGATGGCTCGCAACGGGCGTCGCGAGGGCAACCGCCACGATGCCCTTGTCGGAGAGAACGGAGGCAAAGCTTCCGACGGTCTCGGCGCCCGGATTCTCCCGGCCGACCCGCGCCAGGCGCTCGGGCGCCTCGTCACAGACGATCACCCGGTCAAAGCTCCCGCTTTGCAGGAAATTGCGGGTGAGCTTGGGTCCCCAGTAGCCGTAGCCGACGATGGCAATTCCGCGCATGGTCAAAATTTGATCCCCCGGTCCTCCGGCAGGATCCGGCGAAGCGTGTAGACGTCGCTCCGGGCGAGGTTGCCCACCTGATCACCCAGGCTCTGCCATGCGTCCCAGGGCGCACTGAGGAGCTTTCCGGTGATCCCGTCGCTCTTTGAAGAGAGGAGCCACTCCACGAGGTCGAGCGCACGCTCGAGGGAGGCTCCGCCTCCGGCCTTCTGCTTAAGCGCCGAGTCAAACTCGGCCTGGCCGGCAATGTCAGGGCCAAGGGCGATGATCTCGTCCGTGAGGCGTGTCGCGATCGCCCCCGGGGCGACGGCGTTGATGTCGAGGGGGGCCTGGATCTCCTCCTCGGCAATGGTCTCCACGAGCCGCACGATGCCGGTCTTGGCGACTCCATAGGCGGAGAAATTCGGCCTGGACTTGGTGGCGCCACCGCCGGCAAAGCAGACGATTTTCGCCCTGCGGGGGGCGCGCACGAGCAAGCCGTGGCACGCCCGTATCGAATTGAAGGTTCCGTCGAGGTTCGCCCTCACCGTGGCGCTCCAGCGGGAGGGGTTGGCGCGGACGGCCGGCCCGACCTCTCCGTGCGAGCCCGCGCAGCAAACGAGGCCGTCAACGTGTTTCCACTTTGCGGACACCTGCTGGATGGCGCGTTCGATCTCATCCCATTTGGAAACGTCGCACTTCGACGAGTTGAACGTGCCGTTCTGGCCAGGCTTGAAGTCAGACTGGTCCGAGCGCGCAAGCCCCCAGACGTGGTGGTCCTCTCCCAGGAGGCGAAGGACAAGAGCGCGCCCGATTCCCGTGCTGGAGCCTGTGACTACGATATGCATCATTCTCTCCCGAGAGGCACCGCGTAGCCCGCCATGATTTTTGGGGCGGCCCCGTCCTTTTCCGGCGAGTGGTCCATGATCCAATAAGCGTCCAGCCGGGGATGGGGTCGCGTCGCGTCATCCTGAAGCAGGATCTCAAAGGTCACCTGGGTTCCCGCCCTGCTCTCGTCGCGGCGCACGGACACGATCCTGAAATGGTCCCCGACCCGCAGGGCGCCGAGGATGCGGACCGTCGGGAACTCCGCCCCGACGTTCGACTCCTTCACTTCGGCCGGCAAGTCGGGAACCGTGTCCTTCGACCCGATCAACGGCCAATCCGTATCGCGGGTCTTAAACTTGAAGATATAGGTGTCGCGCTGCAGGACATACTCGCGGCCCGGCAGGGTGGTGTAGGGGGCTAATCCGTTGACGTAAGTCGTCTTGACCGACCGAAACTGCAAATAGGCGAACCCGGCCAGCGCTGCGGCTATAATCACGGCAATGAGCCATTTCATCACCTAACGCTTGGTGGAAACGCTTTCGTTTGGCGACGGTTTTCGTTCTCCCTTACCAAGCACGAGGACGGAAGAATTCGTGTTGTCGACTGGCCCCAAACGTCAATCCTGACCTGTTTCAATCGTGCCCAATCCAGCTGAGCAGAAGCCACCGCGCAAAATCTTGATCATGGGTGCGGGTCCCGCGGGACTGACGGCCGGATTCAATGCGGCGGCGGCGGGGTGGGACGTGACCGTGCTCGAAAAGGACCCGGTATACGTGGGCGGAATCTCGCGGACGGTCTGCCACGACGGGTACCGTTTTGACATCGGCGGCCACCGGTTCTTCAGCAAGAGCGCCGAAATCACGAAGTGGTGGAAGGATCGACTGCCCAACGACTTCATACAGGTGCATCGGATGTCACGCATCTACTATAGGGGGCGGTTTTTCGACTACCCCCTAAGGCCCTGGAATGCCCTGAGCAACCTGGGGATCTTCACGAGCATCGCCTGCGTGATGAGCTATTTCTGGGCGCGCCTCTTCCCCAACCGCAGCGAGAAGTCGCTCGAGGACTGGGTGTCGAACCGGTTTGGCAGGAAGCTATTCAGCATCTTCTTTAAGACCTACACGGAAAAGGTCTGGGGCATACCGACGAGCGAATTGAGCGCCGACTGGGCTGCGCAGAGGATCAAGGGACTTTCACTTTCGCAGGCCGTTATCAACGCCTTCAAGGGAAAGCCCAAGGAGGGAGGTGCCGTCATCAAGACTCTAATCGACACGTTCTCCTATCCGAGGCTTGGTCCCGGGCAGATGTGGGAGAAGACGGCGGCCGACATCCGGGAGACCGGGGGGAAGATCCTGATGGGAGCTACGGCGACCAAGATCCGGCACTCCGGGGGGCGTGTGACCTCGGTTGAGGCGCGTGCGATCGACGGGGCCGTGCTGTCGCACGAGGCCGACCAGTTCATCTTCTCCATTCCCCTGCAGGAGACCGTGCTGGCGTTTGATCCCCCGCTTTCCCAGGAAGCGGTCACCGCCGCCCGGGCGCTGCGCTACCGGGATTTCCTGACCGTCGCGCTGGTTGTCGAGGGGGAGAATCCGTTCCCCGACAACTGGATCTACATCCACGAGCCGGGTGTGAAGCTGGGGCGGATCCAGAATTTCAAGAACTGGAGCGAGGCCATGATCGGCCGTCCCGGCACAACCTGTCTGGGGCTTGAGTATTTCTGCTTTGCCGGAGACGGGCTTTGGTCGGCGTCCGACCACGACTTGATTGAACTCGGAAAGCGGGAGCTTGCGCAGCTAGGGCTCGTGAAGTCGGGCCGCGTGGAGGGCGGCACGGTCGTGCGCGTCGAGAAGGCCTATCCGATGTACGACCCGGGCTACCTCGCGAACGTCGCCATTATCCGCGCTGAGCTCGAGAAATTCACGAACATGGTCGTCGTCGGGCGCAATGGAATGCACAAGTACAACAACCAGGACCACTCCATGATGACCGCGATCCTGGCGGTCCGCAATCTGGAGGGGGGCCGGTACAACCTCTGGAAGGTCAATACGGACGCCGAGTACCACGAGGACGGACCCGAGGAGGACCGCTCGGGACGCCAGATGCCTGAGCGGCGGCGAGCCTAGGGGCCCCCGCGGCCGCGCCAGCTAGCGGCGCCTCGAGGTCAGGACATCGCCGTGGAAGAGCGGCCCGCAGGTCGAGCCTCCAATTTTATTCGCACCCACCGAGTACTGCTCGGGCTTGTAGGGGTATGAGGCCGAGAGTCCCTCGAGGGCAACCTTGCCATCGATCGTGACGCGCAAGGGAGAGCGTGAACCGACCCCCTCCGGGTGCGATAGGGCGCCGGATTCAATCTCGATCCTATGGGGGACCCTAAAGTCGACCGGGACCGATTCGCCCACCGCTCCACCGACGTTCCAGTGGTCGTATCCGAAGCGCACGTGACCGTCGTCGACGTACTGCACGTAGAGCAGGTCGCCGGCCCCGGCGGCGCCCGTCACCAGCAAGGGCTCCGATCCCGCCGTCGCGGCCGGAAACTTCAGGACAAGGAGGAGCGGGGCCCGCGAGGGATCGGTGGCCGGCGGCGCCGAAGCGGGTTGGGTTTCGGCATCAAGCCGCGGACCAAGATAGATCGGTGAACCCGTTCCCAAACCGCCCTGATCGAGGCCCGAGACGACGGGGCAGTCGTCGAAGGGGACGAATCCGGCCGGGGAAGAGACCTGGACCCCGTCGAGAACGACCCTTACCGCCGGTCGGGGAAGCCCGGTCCCTGTGTAGCCGGGGGTGACCTCAACCTCGTGGACGGCTCCAGGGAAGTCCTGGAAGCGGGCCCATTCGCTCGACGCTCCGTCTGGCCCGACGAATCCCAGCCTGAAATAAGGGTCTGCGACCGACGTGACATAGCAGAGGCCCTGCCTGCCGCCGGGTCCGATCGAGAGCAGGGGTTGCGCGACGTCGCGGAACGAGGGGTCCAGCCGGAAGTGGAGGCGAGCCGCCTGGCCCGAATGAATCTCGACCTTATTGGGAATCGGCAGGCGTGTCGCCTGAAGGATCCTTCCCTTAAACAGGTGTTCGGAGTTCGAGAAACCGACCTTGGTCTCGCCCACCGTCACCTCGGAGACCCGGGAATCATAGGCCGTGCGCGCCTCGGATAGGACGGACTGGCCGCCGAGCTCGATGAGCGTCGACGTGCGAAGCCGATCGAGGACGTCCGGGGGCATCGTCAGCAGGCGGGGATGCTCCCTCGGGTAAAGGCCGCTCGCATTGATGACGATGTCCTGGGGCGTGCGGTAATCGACGGCGATCGGCTTTGAGAGGTAGTTGGCTCCCCAGATGTCGGCTCCCAGCTGGATGTGTTTTCGGTCCGTGTAGGCCACGAAGTAATTGGCCCCGGCGCCGGAGGTCCCCGTCGCAAGGAGGGTTTGGGCGCGCCCCCAATAGCCTTGCGGAAGCTGAATGCGCAGGTGCACCGGTCCCACGGCATGCAGGTAGGTATCCCTTTGGCGAACGGCCGCGACCACAGCTGCGGCTGCGAGAAGCGCCGCGGTCGCCGTCCCCTTGTGGCGCCACGCCCACGCTGCGGGCCGGTGCAACGGTCGGGCGGCGGCACCAAGAAATTGGGGCCAATCGTGACCCGATAACCGCCCGAGGATCCAGGCGAGAAGCAGGACCCAGGCACAGAAGACTGCAAGGGTCGCGGGACCGGCATGGGTTGCCCCAGCGGAGTCCAAGCCCTGGGGCCCCTGCTTCAATTCGGAAAGGTCACGGGGGGCTCTCCACGGGTCGACGGTGCCCGCAGGCGGCATGGCGCCGATCGCCACGGGCCTTACCGACCCGATGGGCCATGGGAACTGCGCCTCGCAGTACCTTGATGCGCCCGCGTTGAGCCCAAAGTGGATCTCGCCGCGGCGCGGAGCAAAAGAGGGGACCGTCTGGAATGCGACGGCCCGACCGTCGAGCTTTACGAGGAGTGTCGTCCGCAGCGACGCGTCCGCCCCCGCATCGTCGCTCCAGAGAGCCGGGGTTGAGACGACGAGCGTGTGCGATGCTTGGTCGCCTACGCGGATCTCCCCGCTGGCGATCAAGGCGTCATCCCAATGCTCGTAGTAGAAGCGAACCCTTCCGGGCCCTACCATGCGCAGGAACAGCGTATCGGCCCGGCCCGGCTCGCCAGCGCCTAGAATCGGGACCTGCCGTCCGACGCCCTCCCCTGGAAGGGAGAACTCGATCTGGACGGGGCCGCGAGGGTCGGTCGGCGCCCGCTCCGGGAGTAATGGCACCCTGTGGACCCCGGCGACTCTTCCCGTGAAGAGGCTTCCGTAGGCGCCCACGGGTTCCCTGCCGATCCAGAGGCCACCCGGGGATCCGTCGTAGAATTCCTGGGGAACGTCGAGCACCGTGGTCCCATCGACCGCAACCAAGAGCCAGCGGCAGAGGGAATCGTAGGAGACATTGTCCCAGGCGTCGAAGAACGGGTGGCCATGCGGTGGGTAAAGGGAACCCATTGACGCCCGGACGGTGTGATCCGCCCGGTAGTCGACCCCGATGGGCCCACTCCAGCGAATGGGGTATCCCGTATGCTCGAAGCCGATGCGAATGTGCCCGGCGTCGAGATAGTTCACGAAGAGAAAATCCGTCTCGAATTCCCATCCCGTGGCGACGAGGGGCTCGATTTTGCCCGTCTTGTCAGAAGGGAGA
>CAYPXZ010000011.1:13173-24425 GCA_964414785.1 uncultured Opitutaceae bacterium | reverse complement strand
TTCCCATCCCGTGGCGACGAGGGGCTCGATTTTGCCCGTCTTGTCAGAAGGGAGATGGACCGTCATCTCCAGAGGCCCGAATTGCGTCCCTTTCGCGCGCTCAACCGCAGCCACCGGCGTGTCGAAGGCGTGAGAAAGGCTCCTATAGAGGCCGGGATTGTTCTGGCGCAGGAGATCGAGGAGCTGGACATTCAGGAGCGCGCAGACACCCACCGAGCCCGCCGCAAGGACCGCGGCAAGAGTAAGGCCAGCGCGGCGGCGCCAGCCCGCCGGGGCGAGACGCTCGATCGAGAGGAGCCCGATGCACGCGAGGACCACCATGACGGGCGCAAAATCGACCATGTACCTTGCGGTCGAGGTGACGAAGAGAAGGAGGAAGGTCCCGACGGCCACGAAGTAGGCCGCGATGGAACCCAGGAAGGCCGAGAGCTCGCCACGCTCCGACTGGGGACGGCGCAGGAGCGCCAGGGGGGCGAGGAAGGCGAGCCACGAGATGGGCACGTTGCTCAGCACCCCGTACACGTACTCCGACGAGTAATAGCCCGCCGGCGCCGCCGGCAGGTGGACCGGCTCCACGAACGGGAAGTACCGGCTCCAGTGCGCGGGTGCGAGGTAGTAGACGTACGCGTTGAACCGGGCGTAGCCGACGCTGAAATGGCGGACCATTGCCTCGTAGGCCCCCGTCAGCTGGTAGTTGAGGCCGAACTCCAGGGGATTTCCGAACCGCCCGTAGTTGTACGCGAAGAGCCCGACAAGAATGACCCCAAACGGGGCCCCGAGAGCCAGGGCCTGGGCCGACCAGGAGGGGCGATTTCCGCCGGCCCTTTTGGAGCGCCTCATCCAGGCCAGCGCGAGGGGCGCGGCAAAGGCGGACGCCCCCACGATGAGCGTGGGCCGTGAGCCGACGGCAAGGCCCATCAGGAGCCCGGCGCCGCAGAACCACGCGAGGAGCCGCCGGGAATGCAGCCCCGAGTACAGGCAGAAGATCGATGCCGTGGAGAAGAAATAGCCCGCGGCGACGGGCGGTTCCCAGAGGCTCGTCCTTCGGAGGACCGCATACGTCATGGACGCCATCCCAATGGCAAGGATTCCGATTGCGAGCGACAGGGCCCCCGACTCGGGAAAATAGCGCCGGCGAAGCCTCCACCAGAGGAGGGCCGACAGGAGGAAGGCCCCGTTCACGAAAATGAGAGCCGCGAACGGGGCCGGCAGGTCGTGACCCGTAAGGACCCGCCACGGCAGGAAGAGAGTCACGACCGGGGCCACGCCGAAATAGGAATAATAGTGGCTCCGGTAGTAGGAGATGTCGGCAAGCGCGACTCCCGGGGGGCGCTTCGACGGATCGTACGGATTCTCGGCGTTAACGAGGGCCGGGGGCGGGGTTATGGTCAGATAGAGATGACCCGCCATGAACCCATCCAGCGTCAGGTTCGAATAATCACCCTGCTTATCCGCGCCCCACAAGCTGACCGTGCTGGGAGTGACACTTTCCACGGTCCAGACATTGAATGCGACCACCGCCGCCACGAGGAGCGCGGCGAGTACACCCTCGTCCCTAGTGGAGGCTGTCCTTGGCAGCATAGTGGGGTTGGACACTCAGGCCGAGCATCGGAAGCGCCCCTCGCGGGGCAAGCACGATGAAAGGTTGGATTGGACGTCCGGCCGCTTCAACCCTGCGCGGTCCGAAGCGTGAGCTTATCCCCTGGGCGGCGAAGAGGCCTGCCCGACCTGCTCGGCGAAGTGAAGATAGCCGCTGAATTGCGGGTCGGATGTGGAGCCGCCAATCGGATTTTTGAGGAAGGACACCTGGGCCCCAGTCGTGGGGAACGGCAGGGTGTCCGATGAAATGACGCTCCTTGCGTCGAGGAGCACCTCCACCTTGGCCCCTTTCGCCGGGGCCGCCGCGGAGTCGAGAGTGCTCAAGGTGATCCAAATCTCGTGGGGCACTGAATAGTCGATTTCAACGGGCGGGCTTATGGCGCCGCCGCCACCCCAATGGTCGAAGCCGATCCTCACGTGGTCTTTGTCAAGGTACGTGACGTAGACGATGTCACCGGCCCCGTTGCGCCCCGTCGTCAGGAGCGGCTCGCTCCTGCCGTCCTTGTGCTCCGGGAACGTCACGATCATGTGGAGGGTCCCGGCCCGGCCCAGGGGCGCCGGTTGCGAAACGCTGGTGACCGCTGTCACGTCCATCCGCGTGCCGTTGAAGCGGTCCAGGACGCCGGGAACCGCAGCCAGATTGACTCCCGCCACCACGACGGGAGGAATGTCCGGGGCACGCAGGTGCGCGCTGCCGAATATAACGGCTCCGTCGAATTCACATCCCGCCATGAGGCTGTTGCCGGAACCCCCGGCATCGCCCGCGGTAAACTCCATCTGGTGGACAATCGAAGGGTCATAGGCGACCTCCACGGACGCGGGGGCGGCGCCCCCCGAGGTCCAGGACGTGAACCTGAGCTTGGAGCCGGGAAGGTAGGTGACGAAGCACCCGCACGACCTGCCGCCGGAGGATTCCGAAACGAGGGGCTCGCTCCGGCCCTCGAGGTCGGTGGGGAACTTAAGCTGCAGATGAACCCGCTGTCCGCGTGGGAGTGGGAAGCTTCTCGGGATCGGAAGGCGCCGCGACCCGATTATCGTTCCGCTGAACTTCCCCTCGGCCATCGAACCAAACCGGGCCTTGCCCACCTCGATCTCGGACTGCGTCGTCTCGTAGGCGTAGCACGAGTGCCGGACGACGGTCCGTCCATTGAGCTCGATGCGGAGCTCTCCGCGAAGTGCAGCCTGCTCCGGCTGGGGAAGAGCCGCTACAAGCGGGTGCCCAAGGGGGAAGAGGGCGCTGTCCGAAACGACGAGGCTCTGGATGCCGGAAAAATCCAGCTCTATCGGGTCGCTTTCGACATACTGACCCCAGACGTCCGCGCCGATTTTGACATGGGTCGTGTCGATGCACAGGACATTGACCACGACGGCTGCCGTCGGGTGCCCCGTCGTAAGCAACGGCTGCCTGACCCCCAGCTTCCCGTAGGGCAGCGTGAAATCCACCTGCATCGGGCCGACCTGGGCAAGGTGGGCGTGCTGGAGGTGCCTCCGCCAGGTGACGGCCGAGGCCAGCAGGACGAGGACCAGGGCCGCGGTCGATGCCGTGCGGTGAAGGCGCACCCAACGCGGGGCCGCAAGAAGGCGAGTGGGGAGGGGCGACCCAAATAGCCTCCAAAGGATGAATGCCAGCCATGAAGCCGCGGAGAGCCAGAACGAGGAACGCAGGACCCGCGAGCCTTCGTAGCTGAGCTCCACGACGCTGTGACCTTTTGGCACGGGAACCATGACTAGACGATCGGGCGAGATGACAGGAACCACGCGGGCGCCGTTCGCGGTCGCCGCGTATCCGGCAAGGAAGCATCGCGGGGTTTCCACCGTGCATCCCGCCTCCGGGGCGTCGACGGTGAACCGAAGCGGGATCAGGCTGAGGACGCGGATCGACAGCTGCTCGGGGAGCACTTCCCGAAGCGTATAGTCGGCGAAGATGTCATTGGGCACCGCAGGCGCCGGTTTGCCGGTCAGGCCCATCCTCATCCCGACCCGCTCCGGGGAGTCCCCGTCCGTCCAGACCGAGAAGGAGCGCCGGTTGCCCTCGCGCATTCCGAAGCTGCGTCCCCGCCCCGAGGTGGGCAGCGTGTAGCCGCGCTGGATGAGGGGGCCGATCAGCTGGATGAATCCGTCCGCCGGCGCGGTGCGGAAGGAAAACGTGAGAAGATAGTGTTTTCCGGGCTGCAGCGTGAAGAAGGAGGGCGTCGAGACCCTGAGGACGCCCTGGTCGACCACGGCCCCTGAGCGCAGGGTGGAGGCGGTCGGCGAGTCGATCTCGTCGGTGCCGCCCCGCAGCAGCCGGAACTCAAAGCCGGGGTCCGCTACGCCATAGACAAACGATGGCGGGACTCCGAAATACGAGTAGGAGGTCTCGGTAAGGTCCACGTTGGACGGGCGATATGCCGCCCGAGTGACCTCCGGCGTCCAGCGGTTGAGCATTCCCCGGGCTACGTAGAAGTGGGCCTCGTAAAGGCACCAGGCCGTCCCGAGGGCGACCGCCGCCGGGACGAGCCAGCGCGGCAGCCGCGCACCGCGCAGGGTCTCGGGCACGACAACGGCAGCGGCAAAGAGGGTGAAGGGAACCGCGACAAGGTACAGGCGCTGCATCGGCCACGTGTTCGTGAGCGCGATCACGATGTAGGGCACATGGCGCCAGAGGAACGGATTCAGGAAGGGGACGGGCAGGACGAGGACCAGGAGGAGGGCCGCGTACGCCAGTGCGGCCGCCGAGGCGATCTTGACGCTCCTTTCGAGTTTAACCCTGCCCAGCGCCGCCCACACATGGCAGAATCCGGTCAAGGCCAGGACGAGCCACGCCGCATATCCAAACTGCAGGTCGCCGACGCTGTTGGCGAGCCTCCCGACCGGCATGACGGAGGCGGGGAAGGCGCTTTTGACAACCTGGACAATCGCAGCGGCGACGCCGCTGTAGATGTCGCCGCCGGAAAGCAAAGACAGGTCGGCATTGAGCGTCAGGACCGAGACAAAGACGAAGCTGGCCAGCGCGCCGGCCAGGATGACGGCAAGCGTCCCGCTGATGAGGACCCGCCAGCTCGGGGAAAGCAGGAACGCCGCCAGCCGCACAAAGACGACCCCAAGGGTGAGCCAAAGGGCCACGGGAGGGTGCGCGAACCACGCTCCGGCGAGCGCTGCGGCCAGCCACGCATTCGCGGAGAACGAGCGCTGTATGATTCCTCTCACGCAGGCGGCCACGGCCAGGGCGACAAACGGGGCCGCGTGCACGGTCATGAAGAGGTCATAGGAGTAGGCGGCGCCGAGAAGGGCCGGCGAGAGCGCATACACCGCGGAAAGAACAAATGAGGCAAGGGGAGGGCACCCGGCGCCCCTTCGCAGCCCGATGAAGCAGGCCAGGGCCGCGCCCACGATGCTCAACGAAAGCGAAATGTTCTGGATGGCCCAGAAGCTCAGCCTGTGGCGCGTGGCAAGATCGATGCCCGCGGCCAGGTAGAAGAGGTACGGCGCGTCCCTAAGCGGATGTATCCGGCCGTTGAAGGCGTAGGTGCCCTGGCCGACCAGGGGCGGCACCGTCCCCTTGCGCATCTGCTGAAGGGAGTCGGCGACCGAGAGGCTGTAGTTGTACGACTCGCCGGTGCCCACCAGCCGGTCGCAAAGGAATGGGGAGGCGGCGAAAAGCCCGATCGCGATCAGTCCGGCGACAAGGGCTAATGTCGTGCTTCGTAGACCCATCGATTGGCCTGGAGCCATTCCAGCGTCCGGACAATGCCCTGTTCGATCGTCAGCTTCGGCTTCCAGCCGGTGGCGCGGATCTTCGCCGTGTCCAGGAGGATGAAGGGGTTGTCGCCGATCCAGCCGCGGTTGCCGCCGGTGTACTGGCGCTCGGGGCTAAGCCCCAGGGCGCCGCAGATGTAGCCGATGCTGTCATTGACCTGCACGTACTCGGTCGTTCCGAGGTTATAGATCTGCGTCTTGTGGAGCGCCTCCTTGGCCGTGCCCAGCCGAGTCACGTGGAGGATGGCGTCGATGCAGTCCTGGACGTAGAGGTAGCTCTTGCGCTGGGATCCGTCGCCAAGGACCCGCAGCGAGCCGGGGTGCTCGGTCAGCTGCTTGTAGAAGTCGAAGATGTGTCCGTGGGTGTAGCGCTCGCCCAGGATCGACACGAATCGGAAGATGTAGCCCTCAAACCCGAACCCCTCTCCGTACGCCGAGATGAGGCCCTCCCCGGCCACCTTGGAGGCGCCGTAGAGGGACGTCTGGACGGGGAATGGGGCGTCCTCCGGGGTCGGTATGACCTTCGCCTCGCCGTAGGTGGACCCCGTCGAGGAGAATGCGATCCTCTTGATCCCCTGCAGGCGCATGGCCTCCAGGACATTGTAGGTCGCGATGGTGTTCTGCTCCAGGTCCCTGCGGGTGTGCTCGGTGCCGAAGCGCACATCGGCGTTTGCCGCAAGATGGAATACGAAGTCGCACCCCTGCATGGCCGTCGCGAGCGCAGTCAGGTCCAGGTTGTCGCCCTGCACGAACCTGAAGTCGGCGGATTTGGAGGCGCCTTCCAGGAAGCGCTCCTGCCCCGTGGACAGGTTGTCCCACCCGATGACGCCCACGCCGTCGGCGAGGAGTCGGTCAACAAGGTTTGAACCGATAAAGCCGGCGCAGCCGGTGACAAAGGCCTTTTGCATGAGTAAAGTGCCTGCCTAGCGGGCAACAGGGGCTGGCCTAGGTTTGAGTGAGATCCCGATGCAGAGATTATTGAAGATAAAGGGAAGGAAGGGCAGCGGGAAGAGCACCTTCTTCTCGATGGTGAAGTAGGGAGCCAGCTCCGCGAGGATCTCGTGGGGCCGGTTGATGTGCTCGCGGGAGATAAGCCACTTGTACCCCCCCTTGAAATGGCGGTTGTACACCCGCTCGGCAGAAATCTTCCGCGCGAGCGAGTAGGCCGGGCTTCCCTCGCAAGGGATCACGATGAGGAGCTGGCCGGTCTCCTTGTTGAGGAGCCGGTACGCCTCGCGGATGCACGAGGGCAGGTCGGGCAGGTGCTCCATGACGTGGACCGCGATGTAGCGGTCAACCTGGCCGTCGGCGAAGTCGAGGCGGGCCTGGCAGTCGCCGGTAATGGCCTTCACCTTGGGAAATCTCCTGCGGATCTCCTCCGCCATATTCTCGCGCAGCTCGACCGCATAGTAATTGGCCTCCTGCTCGGGGGAGAGCTTCTCGTAGTGGAGGTGCTCCCCGAGGCCGGCCCCGATCTCGACCGTCGTCCTGAATCCGGGGTGCGAGTGCTTCACCGGGAACGAGTGGTTGAACCTCTCGACGACGCCGTAGCGGCTTGGCAGCTGCTGGTGCCAGACCTTCATGAAGTCGTCGCTTATCTGCTTCTGCTCCGAAGTCATCGGAGGGAGGACCTTTGGCCACTTCGCGGTTTGCATAGTCGTCTATTTGCCCCCGAATCCCTCGGCGCGGTCAACGATGAACCGGGGCCTGCCGCGGACCTCCTCGTAGATGCGGCCGATGTACTCGCCCAGGATCCCGACACTGATCAGCTGGATCCCGCCGAGGAAGGAGATGAGGATGACGAGCGTCGGGTTGCCCCAGAGGATCGGCCAGCCCATGAGCTTGTAGAAGAGGTAGATCGCCATCAAGAGGAACGAGAAGGCGGCGATGATGAAGCCGAACATGGTGCTCAGCGTCAGTGCGTACGTGGAAAAGCAGAAGATGCCGTTGAACCCGATCCGCAAGGAGCCAAAGAAGCGGTTGTAGTTCGTCTCGCCCGAGAAGCGCGCGGGCCGCTCAAAGGGAAGCAGGTACTGCTTGAACCCGACGACGGCCACCATGCCCCGCAAAAAGCCATGGCATTCCTTGAGCCGGACGACCTCATTGACGACCCGCCGCGCCATGAGCCTGAAATCTCCCGTGTTCGGGGGGATCCGAACGTCGGCGATCTTGTTGATGACCTTGTAGCCGGTCTCGGCGATCAACTTCTTGATGAAGGGCTCGCCTGTGCGCCGGGTGCGCTGCGGAAGGACGACGTCGTAGCCCTCCCTCCACCTTGCCACCATCTCGTTGATGAGCTCGGGAGGGTCCTGCATGTCGACGTCCATCACGATGACGGCGTCGCCGGCCGAGTACTCCATGCCGGCCAAGCTCGCCATCGGCTGCCCGAATCGCCTGGAGAACTTGAGGAGCTTGATACGGTCGTCCCGGCCCCTGTGCTCGAGGATCACGTCCTCGGTCCTGTCCGGGGACGGGTCCATGGCGAAGATGATCTCATAGTCCTGCGTGATCCCGCCCAGAATGGGGCCGATCCTGCGGATGAACTCCGGGATGTTCTTTTCCTCCCTGTAGACGGGGACAACGAGGCTTAGCAGCATGGGATTGCGGTCAGTTTTGCGGGAAAATCACTCGAAGTCGATATTCACGACGCGGTAGGAGCGGGAGCGCGTGTCGGGCGCCCCGAGGGCGAAGCTCGGGTCCGCGGAGAGAACGGCCGTCGTGTCGCCTGTGGCCGACAGGGGAATCCTGACCCGCTCGGTTCGCTCGAGCTCAAGGTTGTGCGCGGTCGGCGGGCCGCCGTTGAGGGACACCGACAGGGGGTAGTCCTTTCGGGAGGGATACCGCACGACGTCGACCAGGGCCGTCCTGAACTTGCCCGTGGCCGGGAAACGAAGGGAGAGGCGCCTGTCCACCCAGCCGTCCGTGTCCGCCCCCGAGATGTCAAAGAGGAATCCAGACCTGTGCCAGCCCCGCGCAAAGAGGTCGGTCTGCGTGAGATTCTCGAACGAGATGTTCTTCACGGCGAACGAGCGCTGCCGGCCATCGCCGGGGAGAGGGAACACGGAGGAGGCGTCCAGATGGACGAGCCTCTGGGAGCCCGGGGGTAGGGGTACATAGACGCTCTCGAAGGTCTGGCGCGGGACGGAGCTCGACTTCACCGTGCGGCCGTCCACCGAGACCTTGATGTCATTCGAGGCGATCGGGGCCCAGCCTGGCATCTCGAGGTCCAGTTTGAGGACCTTGAACGAGTCGAAGGAGGGCGCCTTGAACTCGGCGGATTTTCCGATCCATCCGTCGTCGTCGAAGCCGGTGACGACGAATTTCTCTCCCGCGTCGTTGGCGACGCTGCGGAAGCTCGCGAAGTCCGGGATGTCGTTGATCGATATCTCGTCCACGAACGCCGAGACTTCGCGCTTGTCCTTGTCCGTGTCGTAGACCTGCGCATCGGAGAAGTGCAGCGAAATGGACGTGATGTCCGAGGCGTCCTTGATGAGGCGCGTGAGCGTGAACTTGCCCGCCTTCATGTTCACGATCTCGGTCGGCCGGTCGTTGATGGAGATGGTCGCGTCGACGCCCGTCTTGCGGAACCGGGGTATGTCGGGGATGTAACCCCGGAAGTAGAGGACCTGGCCGGTGTGAGACGGGCCCAGCTTGAAGTAGGCGTCACGGCCGGTCCAGCCGTCCTCAAATATTCCCGAATACTCGAGGCCCTTGTTGTTGAGCAGGTCGTCCGGGAACTTGCTGATCTTCGTCGGCCGGGGCACGGCCCGGTACTGCTCGTCGGTCAAAACAGAGATGTCGCGCGTGAATCCGACGAGCCTCCTGTCGTCCAGTGCGAACTTGAGGCCGTACCAGCGCATGAGGCCCGTCTTCGGCTTGTTGATCACCTGGGCCATGTCCCCGAAGTCGACCATGATGTAGGCCTGGCCCTCGTAGTATTCCGGCTTGATGACGGAGGTGATCACGCGGGCCGAGCCGGCGCCGACAAATGGAACGTGGTAGTCCTCGTCTCCGACGACGATGGCCTTCTGCGGCAGCTGGGTGCGGCCCTCGCCGAGCGAGGTCCGCGAGAAGTCGATCATGACCCTCAGGTTCGCGGAGGGGTTCACGATGTGGAAGACGTTGAACCTTCCCGTCCCGTGGAAGTACGAGTCCCCGTGGGAAATGGGCTCGCCCTCCCGCTGGAAGAACGCCGCCTTGAAGCGCGCCGACGAGTAGTAGTGGGGGCTAAGCTCCGAGTGAACGAACACCAGCCGGTCCTTCACCTGGCTCTCCAGCTTGTACTGGTACATGTTCTGGGTGGTCCAGCCGGTGCCGTTATTCCACTTGTTGAAATGGTCGAGATCCGTCCGGATCGAGATGAAGAGGCGGTCGTCGTAGGCGAGGTGCCTCGAACTCGTCTCGGTCCAGTTGTTGGCGTAGAGCACGCTGTTGGCCTCCTTGTGGATCGTCACGACCTTGTAGTCCGGGATGTCGTCCACCATGAGCTCCGGGGGCAGCATGAACCTGAGCAGGGAGAGCTTCTCCACGAGGCGCGCCTGGGGGCCCAGGTCGGGGTCCGGCGTGCGCAGGAACTTGAGGACCGCGATGTTCGCGATGTTGTCCATGTAGCTGCGCGAAAGAAAGCGCGTGTCGATTCCCCTCGTGTACATGGAGAGCATCTTGGCGCTGACGACGTTCGAGATGTCGCTCTCGATCCCCTGGTACTTCAGGCCCTTCGGCGGCGAGAAGCCGACTCCCAGCGCGGAGCCCTTCACGACCTCCGTGAGCCCTCCGCCGTAGGTGCCGAGGGACGCGTAGGCGTAGTAGACCTGCGAGATGGTCGTGCAGCAGAAGAAGAGGGCGATGGCGACCCTGGCCCGCTTGCGGACGAGCGGCCTATTGGCGAATAGAAAGCCCGCGAAACCCTGCGCCAGGCAGAGCGCGATCACGGGCTGCGCCCACATGGCGAGCTTGAATAGCCCGAAGTCCTGGCCCTTCTGGAAGAGGTAGATCCCGAGCAGGATCATGATCGTTCCCAGGTAGCCCGTGGGTGCGCCGTCCTTGAGGTTCAGCCAGGTGCGCCACGTGAAGTAGACCAGGAAGCCGAGGCCGACGACGATCTGGATGGAGATGAGGGGATCGACGCCGACCTGGCCGAAGGGATGCAGCCCGAAGAGCATCGGGATGAAGGACGGGACAAGGGTCCATGGAAACAATACGAGGCCGCCGCTCTGGTCGTTGATCTCGGCCATGGCGCCCAGGCCTGCCGAGCCGGCCGACTGCATGACCAGAGTGTTGATGAACTCGTAGGTGCTGCTGGCGATCAGGACGAAGGTGAGGACCGCTACGCCGAGGATGAATATCGTGTAGGGCCTGAGCTTCGGGGCATCCGTGAAGCGCATGCGAAGCGCCACGAGGATTATCCCCATCGCGACGAACGGGGAGACCTCCGGATAGAATATGCCCAGGCCCGCCGTCATGACCCCGGAAACCGCCATGGTCCGAAGCGTGAGCCTTCTCACCAGGAAGAGCACCGATGCGATCGCTATCAGGAGTGCCAGGCCCCCGACCTGGGCGATCAGCTGGTAAAGGGTCCCCAGGCTAAAGAGCGGGCTCGTAGCGAGCAGGAAGAAGGCGACCAGCGCGACCTTCCGGTGGCGTCCCTTCCAGATGGCGATGGATCCCATCGCAAAGAGCTGCATGAGGCTCAGCATCAGGATCGCGGGCATGAACACCTCGTGGGCGCGCCGCCCAGTCAGGGAGCAGATCCACGAGACGGTCAGTTCCGAGCCCGGCCGGATCTGCTGCAGGGCGTGCATGAACCAGTAGTGCTGCGCGTAATCGCGACCCTCCAGCTCGGTCTGCAGCGGGATGTCGTAGTAGCCGTGGGCGAGGAAGCGCTCCGCCGCGAGGCAGTAGTTCGCCATGTCGTC
>CAYPXZ010000011.1:3181-13073 GCA_964414785.1 uncultured Opitutaceae bacterium | reverse complement strand
AGATAGATGAAGAGTCCGGCGACGAGGAGCAGCGGTATCATTCTTGCGGAAAGGGTAAGGCTTTGGAATTCACGTCAAAAAACAAGCTCCTACCACCTAATGCCGGCGGCCTGGAGGCGCGCGGTGAGAGCGCCCCTGAAGCGGATGCGCCGGGCGTGCCGCTCGATCATCGCGGCGTTGTCCTTGTCGGAGCCATGGAAGCGAAGGCGGATCCGGGACATCTCGTCGGCGCCGGTCGTGTGGATCACCTGGCTGGTCTTCTGCTGCGAATGGACGCGGAAGCAGCCGAGGAAGTACGGCACCCGGACGATGCGGCAGCCCGCCTTGTGGAAGCGGGCGATCAGGTCCCAGTCGAGCGCGAACTGGAATGTCGGGTCGATGCCGCCCGCCACGTCCCAGGCGCGCTTCCTCCAGAAGAGGGTCTCCTGGGGGACGTAGTCGATCCACTCGATCGAGTCAGGCTCGTGCCGGGGCATGATCCAGCGGCCGATCTCCCGGTCCTGGTCGTCGATGATGATCCTGTGCCCGTAGATCACGTCGACCTCCGGGTGCGCCGCGAAATACCTCCCCACGAAGGCCAGCGCCCTCGGGGCGACCAGGTCGTCCGAGTTGAACCAGGCCATGACATCCTCGGGGGCGAGCTGGGAATCGATGCGCGCGAAGCCCTTGCGGACCGCGTCGGCCTGCCCCTTGTCGGGTTCGCAGGCCCAGTGCGCGAGCCTGGATGCGTACCGGGCGATGATCTTCGGGCTCGCATCGCGCGAGCCCCCGTCCTGGACCACGTAGAGGAGCTTCTCGTATCCCTGGTTCAGGATGCTCAGCATCGTGCTCTCCAGGAATGCGGGCTGGCAGTAGCTCGGGGTGACGATCCCCATCTTGGGCAGAGCGCCGGCCTTCGGGGGCTTCGCCAGGCCCCGGTCCCACGCAAGCGGCCGCGGCTCGTACTGCTTCAGGACGCCGATCTGCATCCAGTAGTCCTCGACCGCCTTGCGGAAGGCCCAGGCCCCGAGCGGCCGGGTGATCCTCTCGCGGAAAGCCGATGAGAAGGCGATCCAGAGCTTACGCAGCGTCGCCGTGATCCCCGTCGTCCCCGCGGCAAGCTCCGCAATCACCACCCCGCGCTCGATGCACGCGCGGTTGAGCTCCTGGATGACGGCCTCCTTCTCGGCGAGCAGGCGCCCGTAGTGCTTGGCCTGCTCGATGCCGCCGTAGCCCGAGGCGTAGTTGCCAATCTCCTGGCGCAGGATCGCGATCTCCTCCTCGCGGTTCCTGACGATGCCCTCGACGTTCGTGATGTGGACATCCTTGTCGCGGATGATCTGCGCCCAATTGGCCGCATCCGGCGGGAGCGAGCTTAGGAGGTCGAGCCGGGCGGAGAGCGACTTGCGGTCCGCCTCGATGGCGGCGACCTGCTGGTCCCGGGCGGCCGCGGCGGCGATGTGGGCCTTCAGGCCCCCGTCCAGGCGGACGACGATCTGCTCGCGCTCGTTGCACGTGTCCTTGAGCGCCGCGATTTCGGTGTCCTTTGTGTTGGCCTCGTCCTTTAGCTCTGCGATCTCCTTGTCCTTGTCGGCGCACTCCTGCTCGAGCTCAGCCTTAATGGACTCCATCTCGGTCTTTCGCTCCTCGGCCGCGCGCTTGAGGTCCGCAATCTCGGTATCCTTTGAGTTGGTCTCGTCCTTTAGCTCTGCGATCTCCTTGTCCTTGTCTGCGCATTCCTGCTCCAGCTCCGCCTTGATGGACTCCATCTCCTTCTTTCGCTCCTCGGCCGCGTGCTTGAGCTCGCCGATCTCGACGTCCTTAAAGTCCGTCTCGGACTTCAGTTCCTCGATCTTGTGCTGGCGGTCCACGCGGTCGCGCTTGAGGGCGAGGATCCCGGGTGCCGAGGCCGCGATCAGGCGGAGCGCATCCGCGGGCAGCGCGTGCGACTCCACGACCTCGTCAAAGGGCTTTGATCCCGCCGAGAGCACGCGCTCGACGGCCGTGATGACATCGGCCGCGGGTATCGTCTTGACGCAGGGGCCGTCGCCAAAATGGCAGTCCCAGTTGCAGCCGAAGCAGGGCAGGGGCTGGACGACCGACACGCACTGCTTTGCCGAAGGCCTGAAGCGGGGCCAGTGCCCTCCCCCGAATATCCCGACGACGGGTCGGCCGACCGCGGCCGCAAGGTGCATGGCGCCCGTGTCATGCCCGACATAGAGCTGGGCCTGCCCGAGGAGCGCCGCCAGAAGGGGAAGTTCGCCGTCGCGCCCCAGCCAGACCTTGGGGCGGGTCCCGCCAAATTTTACAACCTTTAGGGCGATCTCCTCAACGGCCGAGGCCTCGTCCTTGTGGGCCATGAGCAGCGCACGTACGCCCTTCTTGGCCTCGAGCCACAGCACGAGTTCGGCAAAGCGGTCGGAGGTCCAGGCCTTGACGGGGACGTTTGCAAGGCCGCCCGCAAAGACGGCGGACCACTTGCCCGGTTGGAGGCCGAGGCCGGAAAGGACCTCGCGTGCCGCCCCCTCCGCTTCGCTGGAGACGCGCACGGAAGGAAGGTTCCTCGGCAACTTCCGGCCGATGACCCTCTCGGCGAAGCGGTGCTGGTTCTCGACCTCGCCCACGGCGCTGTCCGAGGCCACGGTCTCCTTGAATGACGTTTCGGGATCAACGCCGAGGTCGAGCCTAAGGGATGCGGCAAAGATAGGGTCCACTTCGGCACCGCCAAGGACGACGCTCCGCACCCCCTTTAGGTGGGAGGCCACCGCCAATTCAAGCCATGTGCGGTTGAGCGTCGGCGCGAGGACCAGGCCGGGGGCCATGGAATCGAGCTCGGAGAGCAGGGACGAGAGCTCTTCGCGGCACTCGGAGGGCCGCTGCTTGAAGGGGTTTAAACGGGCGACCTTCCACTCAAGCGCCTTGGGAAAAAGGGGCGCGAGGCTTTCATAACCTGCCCTAACCACAATGACATGCCTAGCCTCAGGCCACTCGGCCATGAACAGCTCGAGGGCGGGTGTAAACAGGATCAGGTCCCCGATCGTGTCGGGCCTCAGATAAACGATGATCTTGGGCTTAACAGGCACGTAAAAGGGGTCACTTCACACCATATGCGCCGGGTGAGGCGAGCCTGTTTTATGGATGCTTGGGAGGCTGCGGTGTGAGCTTGGATTCGAGTCTCTGAATGGCCCACCAGCGGTCGGTCGACTCGAAATCCTTGTCGAGGAGCGCCTGCACGAGCCTGCCTACGGGATTGAGGGCGAGGGCGGATGTGACGGCGGCGTCCGCCGCCGGTGCGATTGGCGCCGTGCTCGCGGCAAAGAACATATCGTAGGGGAATATGGGGTTGAAGAACTCAACGCACGGGAAACCGACCCGCGAGAACAGCAGCCCGGAGGAACGGCGGCTGTAGAGGTAGAGGTGCTCGTTGTTCTTGCGGTCCATGTGCTTAAGGAACAGGTCGCCCGTTTCCAAGAGCTGGGGATAAGTCAGGTGCTCTTTGTACTCCGGGGTCTGGACCAGAAAAACACCCCCTGGGCTCAGGAGCCCGGCGCAATGGCGCAGGGTCTGGAGCGGATCGGGAAGGTGCTCAATGACGTCGTTCATGACGATGACGTCAAAGCTGCCCGGGGCAAAGGGCTGCTGCTCGACAGGGCCCGTGAGCACCTCGACCCCGAACGTCTTTCGTGCGAATTCCGCCACCCAGGGGCTCATCTCGATCCCGATGGCCTTGTAGCCGGCCCACTGCAGGAGGGCGACGAAGCCTCCGTGGGCGCAGCCGATTTCAAGGACGCGCGCCGGCGGCGGGCGCAGCGAAAGGAGCCGGCGCAGCCAGTGCGTGCAGCGCTCCGGCAGGTCAAGCCGCGCGCGCTCCCGGATGTCGGGCAAGCCGTGGTGCTGGGTCTGCCGCTCGTTCCAATAGGTGCTGTCGTAGAGCTCGTTGAGGTCTATCTTGAGGGAGGCGCGGCTCACCAAGGTCCCGCAGGCCTTGCAGACGTGGTAGGCGTCGGAGTAGGCCTCAAGGTGGGGGTGCCCGCACCAGCACGACCTCTCCCCGGATGGTTCATTCGTCATTTAAAGGTAGCTGATGTCCATGGGCAATTGCGCCATTCCGTAGAAGGGAAGGGCTCCGCTTGCATGGTTAGTGACATTCAAGGGCCCCAAACCCCCTACTCGGTCATAAAATACGCCGACATTGGGGTTGTCCTGGTCAAATTCGGCTGCGTCGATCGAGAGGGTGTAGGGCCCGGGCTGGAGATTCAGGGCGACAAGGAATTCAAGGACGATCTCCTGGCCCTTCGACAAGGCCGGCAGGGTGAAGCGAAGCTGGGAGGTTCCCGCGGCAAAGGCCAGGTTGCCCATGCGGTCGTGGATCTGGATCCCCGTGGAGGGGCGCGCAATGTCGGCGTTTGCCGTGAAGAGGACGCGCACGGCGGCGCGGTGAAGGATCTCGAAGTCGAGCGTCGGGGCGCCATGGCCGTCGACCACGACGGCTGCCTTGACCTCGAGCGCCCGTTCCCCGTGCCGGGACTTGGCGGTGCGAACGATGTCCGAAGCGACGATCGCCCTGCGCACCCCGGGGTCGACCGAGGGATGCTTGCCTGCCACGGCCTCGCCGACCTTCGGGGCGGGCTTGTGAAGGTTGAAATATCGGCTGACGCAGTCCTCCGGCGCGCCGTCAAATACAAGGCTGCCTTGGTTCAATAGGAGCGCGCGGTTGCAGAGAGTCTGGACGGCTCCCATGTCGTGGGAGACAAAGATGAGGGTTGCCCCGCGGTGCACGATCTCGCGGATCCGCTGGAAGCATTTCTGCGAGAAGAACACGTCGCCAACGGCGAGGGCCTCGTCGATGATGAGGACGTCCGGCTGGACGTTGACCGCGACCGCGAAGGCGAGCCGCATCATCATCCCGGACGAATAGGTCTTCACGGGCTGGTCGATGAAGTCGCCAATGTCGGCGAAGGCCATGATCTCGTCCATGCGGGTCGCCATCTCCGCATGCGTGAACCCGTAGATGGCGCCGTTCACGTAGACGTTCTCCTTTCCCGTGAACTCGGGGTTGAATCCGCTGCCCAGCTCGAGGAGCGCCGAGACCCGTCCCGAGACCCCGACGGTCCCCTTGGTTGGCATCAGGGTCCCCGCGATCAATTGAAGGAGGGTGCTCTTTCCGGAACCGTTCCGGCCGATGATGCCCGTCGCCTCGCCCCGGCGGATCGAGAAGCTCACGTCCCTGAGGGCATAGAAGTCGCGGTACTTGGAGGAGCCGTGCCGAAGGACGGCCCTGCGGACCGCAGACTCCCTTGGGAGGATTCCCACCGCAGACTCCATCATGGGAACGGACAGGCGCGAGGACGGCCTGTCCCATATCCTGTAGGCCTTGGTGAGGCCCTTGGCCTCGATGAGCGGTACATCGGACATGGTGGTGAAGGCTAGATCACGTCCGCGAAGGCGGGCCTTAGTTTTCGGAAAACCCACAGCCCGACGAGAATCGAGGCGAAGCCCGCGAGGTAAGTGTAGACGAGGGCCCTCATGTTGACCGGCAGTCCCCAGAGGACGACCTCCCGGGAAAGGACGACCGTCTGGAGGAACGGGTTCCACTTCAGGACGGCCCACACGTTGGGGGGCATGCGGCTCGGCTGGTAGAATACCGCGCTCGAGTACATGATCACCTGCGCGATGAAGGGCATCGCCTGCGCCAGGTCGCGGAAGAAGACCCCGAGCGCAGCCAGGAGCCACGCCAAGCCCGCCGAGAGCATGAGGAGCGGGGCGAGGATGACGGGAAGCCAGAGGAGGCCTTCCAGGCTCATCCCCGTGCTGATGACGGCCGAGCCGCCGAGCGCCAGAACGAGGCCAATTCCCAGATTGAACCAGAGCCCTCCCACCTGGGAGAGGGGGAGGACCTCCAGGGGAAACACGACCTTCTTGACCAAGTTCGAGTTGCCCGTGATCAGGAGCGGGGCGACCCCGAGGGTCTCCGCCAATAGCTGGTACAAGGTAAGGCCAAGGAACATGGCCATCGCGTAGTCCTTCAGGGTCTCGACCTTGGGGTCCCTGAAATGCCCCCCGAATATCACCCCGAACACGACGAAATAGATGCACAGCATGAGCACCGGGTTGAGGACCGCCCAGAGGATGCCCAGGTAGCTCCCCCGGTAGCGCGCCTCAACGGCCCGTACGGTGAACTGCCACCAGAGGTCCCGTTTACGGGCTAGGCCTGTTGCAGGCGAGGGATGTCCTGGGGCGCTCATTGTCGGCCCGACAACACCCACACGGAGAAGGGGTTGGAGTCAACCTGAACTGGCTTATCGGCGCGGTTTCGGGCAAGGTGGCGGCACCTCGAAATGACGCGCTCCCAAGCCTGCAACGCTTCGTCCTGGTTTCCTTGCACCGAGCAACGTGTTCCGCTGCACAGGGCAGCGGGGGCGCCGTTCCCAATCGGCCGCCCTTGAATAGCAGCGTCCAGCCCATCGGGTCCGGCCAACCGGGAGCGGTTCCCATCTACCGGCGAACGCTAGCGCAGGCTCTCGCACTCGGTTTGGTCCTGACGGGCGAGTTCGTGCTCTTTCAGAACCTGAACGGGAAGTCGGCTTGGATCTACCCGCGCTGGTTCGACCAGATTCAGTATCTCAAGGAAGCTTATCTTGGCTACGAGTTCAGCCTGGACCACGGGTTCCTTGCAGGGGTCTGGCAGACCCTCGTGAACACGTCCGCCCAGGGCACCCTTCACGATTTCTGGGCGCTCCTTGTGTTCACGATCACAGGCCCCTCGAGGGCGGCGGCGCTCGACGTGAACATGCTGTGGTTCATGGCCGTCCAGGGGGTCACGTTCCTTGCGGTGCGCCGGGCGACCCGGTCCGCCATAGCCTCCTGGGTGTCCGTCGCCTTCATGGCCGCGCTCCTCGCTCCTTGGTCGGGAGAGACTGGCTCCGTGACCGATTTCCGGCTGGATTGGATGGCGGCCTGCGCCTACGGGGTGGCGCTAGGGGCGGCGGTTGCGACGGATGGGTTCCGGTCCACGCGGGGGTCCGCCGTGTTCGGGTTCGCCGTCGGTGTGGCGCTTCTCACCCGATTCCTCACGGGGGTTTATTTCGGGCTCATCTTCATCGCGCTTTTTGCATGGGTGCTCCTCCGGCGGGATCGCTGGCCCAGGTTCTGGCGCCTCGTGCTCTCCAAGGTCGTTGCCCTCGCCGTGGCCGGCCCCGTCTTCTGGATCAACCGCGTCACGATCTACAACTACTACTGGATTGGGCACGTGGCCGGCCCCGAACGGGCCCTCAGGGATTCCCACATGGGAGCCGGCGCCTCAGTTCTTTGGATCCTAAATGAGCTGAGTGTCTACAAGATCGGGCCTGCCGCCCTGATTCTCGCCGTGGCAACGCTCGGAGGGCTTTGGATCCTGGGGGCGGTGCATCGGGCGCGGTCGGAAGGGAGGCCGCCCGGGACCAGTTCGCTGGGATGGGCCACCTTTGCGGCGCTCACTTTCCTCCTGGTGCCGTTCCTTGTCCTAAGCGTCCACCCGACCAAGGCCCCGCAGACCGTCGGCATCATGCTCGTCCCCGCCGTGTGGCTCGCCGTCCTCGGCTTCGCGGCCCTGGCGCGCCGCCTTCGACCGAACGTCGCGGCGTGGGTCGGACTGGCGGCGTCCCTTTCGGGCGGCCTCATTTTCACCGCACTCGTCCTCAGGCAGCCCTACGAGCGGAAGGTCGCCGAGGATTCCGGGAAGATCAACGCGCTCGCCGACTACGCCTATTTCAGGGCCGAGGAATGCGACGTCCAGCGGCCGCGCCTCGCGGCGACGATGATCGCGGACAGCATTAGCGCCGATGCCTTCTCCGTCATTGGGTACGAGCGCCACCATCATTGGATCCCGTTTCTCCAGACCCTCCCGACGGGCCTCTTCGAGACGACCCAGAAGCTAGCGCTGGACCGGCTGGGCGAAAGCGACTTTGTGTGCCTGCTCTCTGAGGGTTTCGCCGCGTGGCCGTACGACCGCCAGATGGAGGCGATGTCTGGTGTCACACGCCCATGGTGCGACAAGCACCTGGTCCATCTTGCCGACCTGGACGCCCTGGGTTTCGCCATCTCGGTTTTCGAGCGGCCCGGGCTAAAGTCGGCCGGAAGGGGGAGCGCCGTCGACCTGCCGAAGATGCTGGAGCCAGGCGCGACCCATGGAGGACGGGGCCCTTCCGATCCGCCCGCGGCGCCTGTCCTTGTGTCGTCAAACCGAATCCTCTGGTCCGCGGACACGTCGCTGTTCACCCGCATCAGGGCGGCCTACAGCCCCGTCCGCTATGCGATCGAGGGCCTGCCCGAAGGGCTCCGCCTCGATTCGCGGACAGGCGTCATCCAGGGCGTCATTCACACTGCGGGATCCTTTACCGCCAGGGTGACTGCGGCAAACTCAAGGGGCTTTGCGAAGAGCGACCTCCGGTTCACGTTCGGGAGGGGCCCCTTCCTCACCTCGGCGGCGTTTCCGCAGGCCGTGAGGGCGGGGATTCCCGCCGAATTCGCCTACGAGGCATTCAGTGCCGACGGTAGGCTCGATTACCTTGATCTCAATGAGCTGCCGGCTGGCACGTTTATCGCGCGGCTTTCGGCCAATGACGCCGAGCACACGGGCTGGCAGGGCCGGCTCCAGGTCACGTTCGCGAAGCCGGGAGTCCACAACGTCAACGCGAGGTTTGTGTGCTATGACCCAGGCTCCAAGGATCCCTATTCCTACGTAGATGAACTTCTCAAAGTGTCCGTTAGTCCTTGATTTCTGCCATTGTCCCCTTGAAGGGCGAGCGCCTGCCGACTCAAGGGCGCACCCATTCGGCCGGGGTTAGAGCACCATGCGCATCTGCATCATAGGAGGGGGACTCGTCGGACTGGCCACGGCGCTCCAGCTCGCACGGAGCAGGCCGGATGCCGAGCTGACCGTCCTCGAGAAGGAGGATGGTTTCGGGCGCCACCAAAGCACCCACAACAGCGGCGTGCTCCACGCCGGGCTCTATTACAAACCGGGTTCAGTGAAGGCGCGGATGGCGGTGCAGGGGATAAGGCTCATGACGGAGTATTGCCGGCAGAAGGGCATTGCGCACGAGATCTGCGGCAAGCTTGTCGTGGCAGTCGACGAGTCCGAAGTTCCACGCCTGCGGGCCCTGCACGAGCGGGGGCAGAGCAACGGCCTCCTCGGCCTCAGGTGGCTCGAGGGGGCGGCGATCCGCCAGGTTGAGCCCTATGCCGCGGGCGTCGCGGCGGTGCACGTTCCCGAGGAGGGCATCGTGGACTACGAGGCCGTGGTCGCGGCCATGGTTTCGGACGGGCGCGCGGCCGGGGTGTCGCTCAACCCGGGCTGCCGGGTCGAGCGCCTTCTTCCCGACGGCAAGGGCTGGCGCATCGTGTCGGGCTCCCGGGAGTTTGGCGCCGATTTCATTGTCAACTGCGCGGGGCTGCACTGCGACCGCGTGAGCAGCATGGCAGGGGAGGTCCGCTCGACACGGATCGTTCCCTTCCGGGGGGAATACTTCAGGCTGCGGCCCGAGCGGGCCGGCCTTGTCCGCAACCTGATCTACCCCGTGCCCGACCCCGTGTTTCCGTTCCTCGGGGTGCACTTCACGCGCCTTGTCCGCGGCGGGGTGGAGGCGGGCCCGAATGCCATCATGGCGACGGCCCGCGAGGGCTATCGGCTGAGCGACCTGAACCTCGCGGACCTTTGGGATTCCGCCACCTTCCCGGGCCTCTGGAGGTTCCTGGGGAGGCACAGGCGCATGTGCACCGGGGAGCTCCTGCGCTCCCTTAGCAAGCGGCGCTTCTGCGCGTCGCTCCAGCGCCTGGTGCCGTCGATCACCGAGGATGACCTGAGCCCGGGTGGGTCGGGGGTCCGGGCGCAGGCCATGACCACCGGCGGCGAGCTTGTCCAGGATTTCGCGTT
>CAYPXZ010000011.1:0-3081 GCA_964414785.1 uncultured Opitutaceae bacterium | reverse complement strand
CCGTCGTCCACCACGATGACCTCGTAGGTTAGCCCGAGTCCGGCCAACGCCTCCCTCACGGTCTCGAGGGTTGGGACCACGCGACTCTCCTCGTTGAGGCATGGGACGAAGAGCGTCAGGTCAAGCTCCTCGCGGATCCCTGCACGGGCCTCGGGTCGTTTCATGGGGGCAAGATGGGGTTTCAGGCCTTGATCGCGTCGCAGCCGAGCCCGATCACGTAGTGGGACATCGGGAAGAATCCGGTATGGACCACCTCGTCGTTCATCGAGAAGACAAACACGTTGTGGAAGAAGCGGCCGAGGAGGGCCTTCATTCCCGGGCCGTCCTTGCAGTTCACGTGGCCCGCCTTGCTCGGGGGCGACGCATAGGCCTGCGACTGGAGGGTCGGGCACCCCAAGAGAAGCGCGCCGTGCGAGGTCAGGGAGCCGACCATGTTGGAGAGAAAGAGCTGCTCGTCGGCCGGCCTGATGTGCTCGATCACGTCCAGGGCGTAGGCCGCGTCAAACCCGCCGGGGACGGGGCCGGCGAGCATGTCGTGGACCCTGCAGTCGAAAACCCAGTCCAGATCCATCCGGGCCTGGACGTCGGCCACGAAAACGGGGTCGAAGTCGACGGCGGTCAGACGCCTCACGGCCTGCCGGACAATCCTCGTCGCGAAGGCGTCGGCGCAGCCCACCTCGAGCACGTTCTCCCGGCCCGAGAGCATCTTCGCCACGAACTTATAGCGCGACAGCGTGAAAAGGAGGTGCTTCGGGTCGTCGTGCCATGCCTGGTTCGCCATGAGCCCCAGGGGCGTGAGGCCCTTCTCCTTAAGCAGGTCGATCGATCGCTGGTACTGCGTCTCGCGCGTGGAGTCGTCGGGTTTGGTCATCGGTGTGGATTGGTCCGGGGTTGCGCAGCCGGTCAGTCGAAAAAGATGCACCCGTAGTCACCGGAGTAGCCCGCCTTTTCGAAGACCCACTCCCATTCCTTTGGGGTAAAGAAGCATTCGCAGGTGAGCTGCCAGTAGGTCAGGTTCACCTTTTCCTCCTCGGTGCGGTAGCTGTCCATGAGGACGTATTTGTGGCGTCTGCCGACGCGCTCGATCTCCCTTAGGGCGCTCTCGAGTTCGGGAAGCTGGAGGTTGTGGAGGGTGTTGATGGACACCACGAGGTCAAAGGACTTGTCGGGGAACGGCAGCGAGGCGGCGTCCCCCTGCGTGAGGAAGGACGCCACTTCGGGCTTCGCGTGGGAAAGGGCATAGCGGGAGATGTCCAGACCCGATACCTGCACCCCCGGCACCGCCTGGGTGAACTCGTGGAGGAGGAATCCCTTCCCGCACCCGACGTCGAGCACGCGGTCGCCCGCCTTGACCCCGTAGTGCGCGGCCATGCGCTCTGCGACCGGCAGCCATCTGCCGTCGTAGTGATAGCCGCCGTAGCCCGTGTTGCGGCTCCCGTCCCAGTAGTCGACGTCGAACTTCCTCGCAAGGCGCGCGAACTCGGCCTTGTCGCCGGCCATGACCCGCGAGAGGTAGTCGCGCTTGGTGCTCCGGTGCACCTGGTCCAGGAATTCGAGGTAGGCCATGGGTCGGGGTGGCGCCTTTGGCTCAAACGAGCGCCGCCCGGATGGCGGCGGCGAGGTCGGCCTCGTCCGGGTAGTACTCGGGCTCAAGCGCCATGCTCATCGGGGTGTGGCTGTCGGGCAGGCTGACCCGGGCAGGGCGCGACTTGAGCTTGTCGCCCAGGTGCTCGCAGACCGTTGCGATGATCTCCGCGGCGGCGCCGAACGACTGCCATGCCGGGTCGGCGACGACCAGGCGTCGGGTCTTGAAGACGGAGTCGCAGATCGTTTTCCGGTCGAGCGGTGAAAGCGTGCGGGGATCGACGACCTCGATGTCGATCCCCTCCTTCTCGAGGGTCGCGGCGGCGCGCATGGCGATCGGCACCATGGACCCTATGGCGACCAGGGTGGCGTCCTTGCCCTTTCGGCGCACGACCGCCTGGCCAAAGCGCACCCGGTAGGGCTCCTCGGGGACCTCGTCCTTCATCGAGAAGAGGCCCCGCCCCTCCACGAAAAGGGCGGGAGTCTCGCTGAAGATGCTCTCCAAGAGGAGCCCCTTGGCGTCGTAGGCGGTCGCCGGCACCGCTACCCTTATCCCCGGCAAGTGCGCGAACCACGCGTGGAGGCTCTTGGAGTGCTGCGGTCCCTGGCCCCAGCCCTTGCCGACGATCGTGCGGATCGTCACCGGCATGGCCGACTTGCCGTTGGACTTGAACCGCCAGAGGGAGAGCCAGTTGGCGATCGCGTCGAGCGAGTAGAGCATGAAGTCGAGGCGCTGGTGGGCGATCACCGGCCTTAGCCCCGTCAGGGAGGCGCCCATGGCCGTCGCCGTCATGAGGTTTTCCGAGACCGGGAAGTCCTGGACACGCTCGGCCCCGTGCTTCTCTGCGAGGCCGGTCGTCGTCCCGAAGATCCCGGACTTCGTGTCCACGAGCTGCCCGAGCACGATCACGTCCGGGGAGAGCGTCATGGCCTGGTCCGTGGCCTCAAGGATCGCCTGGGCGTAGGTGATTTGGCGGCTCATGGCTTAGTAGGGCCCGAGCTTGGCCTCGGATTGGTCCGGGTCGAAGCGGCCGCGGTCGGCCGAACCCAGGAGCCTGTCCGCAACGGGGCTCCGTTCCTCGATGTTCATCCTCGCCCAGTCGGTGTCGGTGGGGAAGGGGCTCCCCTTGGCGAACGCGAAATTTGAAGCGATCTCGGCCGAAATCTCCGCCTCCATGGCCGACAGGGCCGCGGCGTCGATGAGGCCGTCCGCCTTGAGCTTTTCCTCCATGAGGAGGATGGGGCAGTTGGCCTTCCAATACTCCATCTCCCCCGGGGCCCGGTAATTGTTGGCGCCGTCGTCCTCGGGTCCGACGTGGCTGTTCCAGCGGTAGGTGTAGGCCTCGACGAGGGCGGGTCCGTCGCCGGAGCGCAGCCTTTCGACCTCCCCCTTCAGGGTCCGGTATGCCAGAGGGGCGTCGTTGCCGAAGATCTTCGTCGCGCGCACCCCAAAGGGCCGCACCCGCTCGCAGATGTTGTCGTCGGCCTGGCGCTTCA
>CAYPXZ010000010.1:0-91593 GCA_964414785.1 uncultured Opitutaceae bacterium | reverse complement strand
CCCGGCGAGCGCGGGGCCCCGGCCCAGGAGGCCCACCTCTTCCTCATCCACTACTTCTGCGGTCTGATCGACGCCACCTTTACATGAGCCAAAACAAAACTCCAAGCGAACAGGCCGTCATCAAGACGTCCTACGGTGAAATGACGGTGGCCTTCTGGCCGGACGTCGCCCCCAAGACGGTAGAGAACTTCAAGAAGCTCGCCCGCGAGGGCTTCTATGACGGCACGGCGTTCCACCGCATCATCAAGGGCTTCATGATCCAGGGGGGCTGCCCCAACACGAAGGCCGGCCAGAAGGGGATGCCCGGAACGGGCGGCCCCGGCTACATGATCAAGGCGGAATTCAACACGAAATCCCACGTAAAGGGCGTGCTTTCGATGGCGCGCTCGGCGTCGCCCGACTCCGCAGGCAGCCAGTTCTTCATCTGCCACGGGGACGCGCGCTTCCTCGACCGCCAGTACACCGCGTTCGGCGAGCTGGTGGGGGGCGTGGAGGTCCTGGAGCAGATCGCCAACGTCCCGACGTCGGGCCCGGAGCGGAGCACGCCTATCGAGCGCGTGGCGCTCGAGAGCATCCGCATCGTCGAGGCGGCCGGCTAGGAGCTGCCCAGTTCCTTCGCGACGGCCTCGTTGGTGACCCGGCCGTCGCGCGTGTTGACGCCCTTCGCCAGCCCCTTGTGGGCTGCGAGGGCCGCGTTGATGCCCCGCTGGACGATCATCGCGACATACGGCTCGGTCGCCTGGGTTAGGCCGAGGGTCGACGTCCTGCCGACAAGAGCCGGCATGTTCGGCACGGCGTAGTGGACCACGCCGTGTTGCTTGTAGACGGGCTCCTTGTGCGAGGTCGGGCGTATGCTTTCGATGCAGCCGCCTTGGTCGATGGCGATGTCGACGATCACGCTGCCCGGGCGCATCTTGGCAACCATCCGGTTCGTGACGACCGTCGGGGCCTTCGCCGCGGGGATGAGCACGGCGCCGATCAGGAGGTCGGCGTCGGCGACGCAGCTCTCAAGGTTCGCGGGATTGGACATAAGCGTCACCACGCGGCCCCGGTACTCGGAGTCGAGCGCCTCGAGCTTGCGAGTGTCGAGATCGAGCACGGTGACCCGCGCGCCCATACCCGCTGCCATCTGAACCGCGTGGGCCCCGGAGTTTCCCGCCCCGACCACGACGACGTGGCCCGGGAGCGTGCCGGGGATACCGCCGAGCAGGACGCCCGAGCCCCCGTACTGCGACTGCAGGAAATAGGCCCCGACCTGGATCGCCAGGCGCCCCGCGATCTGGGACATCGGCTTAAGCAGCGGGTACGAGCCGTCGGTTCCCTCCACGGTCTCGTAGGCGATCCCAAGGATGCTTTTCGCCTGGAGGACCTTGGTAAGCGTGGGGCCCGCGGCCAGGTGAAGGTACGTGAAGAGCGCCTGCCCCTCCTGCAGCAGGTCGTACTCCGAGGGAAGGGGCTCCTTCACCTTGAGGACAAGGTCGGAGGACTTCCAGACCTTGGCGGCCTCCGACACCAGCACGGCACCGGCGGAGCGGTACTCCGAGTCGGTGAAACCGGCGCTCAATCCCGCCGATTTCTGGACGAATACCTTGGCGCCAAGGGAAACGCACCGCCTGCAAAGGCTCGGTGTCATCGACACCCGCGTCTCACCAATTTTGATCTCCTTTGGGACTCCTATTTTCATTGAGCCATCATGCGGGTGGGACCCGAGGTTACAAGTGGCAACGGCACGGCGGGGCACCCGCTAGGGCTTGGAAAACTCCCCGGGATCGTCCATGCAGGGCGTGGATGCCAAAGATGCTCAACCTGATGGTCGCCTGCGCCGAGAACCGAGTGATGGGACGGGAGAACCGCCTGCCCTGGCGGATCCCGGAGGACCTCAAGTTTTTCCATGACGAGACCGCGGACAAGACCATCATCCTCGGGCGCATCTGCTACCAGACCTGGCCCCGGGCTCGGGAGGACGGCAGGCGGCTGATCGTCGTCACGAGCGACCCGGGCCTCGCGCGGGCCGGCGTGCAGGTCGCCCGCTCGGTGCCCGAGGCGCTCGCGCTCGCCGAGTCCATGCCCGGCGAGATCTACGTGAACGGCGGCGAGCGGATTTTCGGGGAAATACTCGCCCTCGACCGGCCCATGAGACTCCACCTGACGCTGATCCATGCGCAGGTCCAGGGCGACCGGTACTTCCCCGAGTGGCGCCACCTTAAGTGGCGGGAGACGTCGCGGCGGGAGAGCTCCGACGCCAACTTCCGCTACACCTTCTTCACGCTTGAGCGCTAGCGGCCCTGCGCCGAGGCGTGGGCTAAGGCGACCTTGACGTACTTCTCCGCCCATCCGCGCAGCGCCCCCTGCTCCTTGTCGGTCAGCGCCCGAATCACGCGGGCGGGGGAGCCGTAGACCAGGGAGCCGGGATCGCATTTGAACCCCTGGGGGACAAGGGAATTGGCGCCGACGATCGAGCGGGCCCCGATCACCGCCCCGTCGAGGATCGTCGAGCCCATCCCGATGAGGCATTCGTCGCCGACCGTGCAGGCGTGGATGATCGCGCCGTGGCCAACGGTGCACCACGCGCCTACCTGCACGCCCAGCTCGTCGGCCAGATGCACGACCGCGTTGTCCTGGATGTTCGTCCCCTCCCCCACGTGGATCGAATTGATGTCTCCCCTCAGCACGGCCCCGTAGAACACGCTCGAGCGGGCGCCGAGGACGACGTCCCCCAGGACCGTTGCGTTTGCCGCGATGAAGGCGGCCCCCGACGTCTCGGGCCTTCTCCCAAGGTGGCGCGCCAGTCGCTCTTCAGTCGTCATACGGGCCAGGGTTCGGCAAAGCGCCAGGGCTGCCTTGGGGCATCGGCCCCTACACGGCCGGCAGGTCTTCCTTCTCGGGGAGCGCGGAAACGCCCTTGTGCTTGTACTTGAACGCAAATGGGAAGACGAGCCCCAGCAGGAGCGCGTAGCCCGCGAAGACAAACCAGATTGAGCGCCAGTCCTTGACGCCGTTGGCCGTGAAGTAATCGACGACCCGGCCGCTCGCCAGGCCCCCGAGGAGGGCGCCCAATCCATTGGTCATGATCATGAACAGTCCCTGCGCGCTCGCGCGGATCCGCGGTTCCGCCTCGAGCTCCACGAAGAGCGAGCCCGAGATATTGTAGAAGTCGAAGGCCATTCCGTAGATGATCATCGACAGGACCAGCAGGATCAGGCCGCTGCCGGGATTGCCGACCCCGAAAAGCCCGAAACGCAGGACCCAGGCGCAGATGCTCACCATCATGATCCGCTTGATCCCGAACCGGCCCAGGAAGAAGGGTATGCTCAGGATGAAGAGGGTCTCCGAGATCTGGGAGACCGACATCAGTAGCCCGGGGTGCGCCACCGCGAAGGAGCTGGCATAGGCACCCTTGAAGTCGTGCAGGAATGCCTCGCCAAACGTGTTTGTGATCTGCAGGGCGGCCCCGATGAAGGCCGCAAACGTGAAGAACACGGCCATCTGCCTGTTCTTGAAGAGCACGAATGCGTCCAGGCCGATCGCCGAGGCGAACGACGCGGACTTCTTCGTGTTGGTCGGGGGGCATGCGGGGAGGGTGAAGGCGTAGATGCCCAGTCCCAGCGCCGAGGCCGAGGCGATGTAGAGCTGCATCGCGCTGACCGACCAGCCCACAAGGTCGACCACCCACATGGCCGCGATGAAGCCGACCGTGCCCCAGACCCGGATGGGCGGGAAATGCTTCACGACGTCAAGGCCCCCGGAGGAGAGGATCCCGTAGCTGACCGTGTTGTTCAGGGCGATCGTGGGCATGTAGACCATCGAGTTCACGAGCATGACCCAGTACATCACCGTGGGATCCTTTATGGTCGAGGCCAGGAGCAGCGACAGCGCGCCGACGACATGGCACAGGCCCAGGACCCGCTCCGCGTTCATCCAGCGGTCGGCGACGATCCCCAGGAGCCCGGGCATGAACAGCGAGGCCAGGCCCATCGTCGAGTAGATGGCGCCGACCTGGCCGCCCGTGAACCCGAGGGTGGCGATCATGTAGCCGCCCAGGGATATGAGCCAGGCGCCCCAGACGAAGAACTGCGTGAAATTCAGGACGATCAGACGGTTCTTGACGCTCATGGATGGGACTGGGGCGTGGGGTTGGGGGAAGTTGTCTTAGGGCAACAAAGGTGGCCCGTCGACCCGCGAGGGGCCGCACCATGGGCCGGATGGCCTGGCCGAGCGCGGGTCAGCCATGGCCGGGCGGGGACCGCAATCCGGCGGCTCTGGCCGCCTGCTTCCGCGCCGCCTTCACGGGATCGGCAGGGGCTGGAGGTTCCAGATGTCCCTCGCGTACTCCCTGATCGAGCGGTCGCTCGAGAACTTTCCGACGCGCGCGGTGTTGAGGATGGCCTTCCTGGCCCAGCCGTCGCGGTCGCGGAACGCCGCGTCCACCTTGGCCTGGCAGTCGCTGTAGGAGCGGAAATCGGCCAGTACCATGTAGGGGTCCCCTCCCGAGAGCAGCGTCCCGTGGATCGGGCCGAACGGAGCCTGCTCGCCCGGGATCCAGTAGTCGCTCCCGAGCCAGTCGACGACCGCGCGGATCTCCTCGTCGTCGCGGTGGAAGTTCCAGGGGTTGTAGCCCTTTGCCCTGCGCTCCTCGACCTCCTCGACGGTCATGCCGAAGATGAAGATGTTGTCGTCCCCGACCTCCTCCCGGATCTCGACGTTTGCGCCGTCCAGGGTGCCGATCGTGAGGGCGCCGTTGAGGGCCAGCTTCATGTTGCCCGTGCCCGAGGCCTCCTTGCCGGCCGTCGAGATCTGCTCGGAGAGGTCGGCGGCGGGGATGATCTTCTCCGCGAGGGAGACGCGGTAGTTGGGCAGGAACGCGACCTTGATCTTGTCCCGGATGCGCGCGTCGGAATTTATCCGGGCGCCGATGATGTTGATCGCCCGGATCAGGTTCTTCGCGACGTCGTAGCCCGGCGCCGCCTTCGCCGCGAAGATGAACACGCGGGGCTCGATCTCCAGGGAGGGGTTGTGCAGGAGGCGCCTGTAGAGGGCCAGGATGTGGAGGAGGTTCAGGTGCTGGCGCTTGTACTCGTGGAGGCGCTTAATCTGGGCGTCAAAGATGGCGTGGGGCGACACCGTGATGCCGCACTCGGCCCGGATGACCTGGGCCAGCTCCACCTTGTTCGCGAGTTTGACCTCCATGAACTCTCTGCGGAAATCCGCGTCCTCGATGAACTTCTCGAGCCCTCGAAGGCGGTCGAGGTCGCGCACCCAGCCCTCGTCGCCGAGCTTTCGGGTCACCAGGGCCGCGAGCCGGTGGTTGCACTCGAGCAGCCAGCGCCTCGGCGTGATCCCGTTCGTCTTATTCTGGAATTTCCCCGGATAGAGGGCGTCGAACTCAGGAAAGAGGTTCTTTCGAAGGAGCGCCGTGTGCAGGGCCGCGACACCGTTGACCGAGTGCGTTCCCACGACCGCGATGTGCGCCATCCGCACCATCTTCTGCCCGTTCTCCTCGATCAGCGAGCAGGCGCGCTTCTTGTTGTTGTCTCCCGGCCACTTCGCGTCGCACAGGGCCATGACCCGCAGGTTGATCTCGAAGATGATCTGCAGGTGCCGGGGGAGCACCCGCTCGAAGAGGGGTACGCCCCATTTCTCGAGGGCCTCGGGCAGGAGCGTGTGGTTCGTGTACGCAAGCGTCCGCGTCGTGATGTCCCAGGCTGCGTCCCAGGCGATGTCGAACTCGTCGAGCATGATGCGCATCAGCTCCACGACGGCGATCGCCGGGTGGGTGTCGTTGAGCTGGATCGCCACCTTGTCGGCGAAGTTCTTCCACGAGTTGCCCGGGGTGCGCAGATGGCGCCGGACCAGGTCGCGGATGGAGCAGGAGACGAAGAAGTACTGCTGCACGAGCCGCAGCTCCTTGCCGTTCTCGGTCTTGTCGTTCGGGTACAGGACCTTTGAGACGGTCTCGCCGACCGCCTTCTCGCGCACGGCCTCGACGTAGCCGCCCGAGTTGAACGCCGCCAGGTCGAAGTCGTCCGATGCGCGCGAGGCCCAGAGTCTGAGGAGGTTGACGGTCTTCGTCCCGAATCCGGCCACGGGGATGTCATGCGGCACGCCGAGGACGGTTCTCGTGTCGACCCACTTGGGCTTCGAGTTGCCCTGGTCGTCGAAGGCGTTGATGACCCTCCCGTAGAGCTTAACCTCCTGCGTGTAGTCGGCCCTGATGACCTCCCAGGGGTTGCCGAAGAGCATCCAGCGGTCCGGGTGCTCCACCTGGCTCCCGTTCACGATCTGCTGCTGGAAGAGGCCGAACTCATAGTGGATCCCGTAGCCGAGCGCGGGGTAGTCGAGGGTCGCCAGCGAATCGAGGAAGCACGCCGCCAGGCGGCCGAGGCCGCCGTTGCCCAGACCCATGTCCACCTCGGACTCGCGCACCTCGTCATAGTTGACCCCAAGATCGGTCAGCGCCGCGCGGACCGCCTCAGTCAGTCCCGTCGCCTGAAGGTTGCTCTCAAAGAGCCTACCCATCAGGTATTCCATCGAGAAATAATACAACCGCCTCGCGTTCTGTGCGTTATGCACCTCCTGCGTGGCAATCAGGCGTTCGTGGATCGTGTCCCGGATCGCCAGGGAAGTGGCCACCCACCAGTCCCTCGCCGTGGCCATGGGCCCGTACCGAGCGAGGGTGGACGTCAAGTGCCGCTGGATGAGCGACTTCATGATGGCCTCCGCTGAATCGTGCTTCCTGTTATCCTTGGATGACGTGGGCATGAGTGGATGTGCCTAACCTACACCAGATTCGCGCCGGCCCCCGGGGGGGTCACGCAAAAACGAGGGCCCGTGGGACTATTTCTGGAACCGCCGGGAGAGCTCCCCATGGTTCAATTCGACGTAGGTCGGGTGCCCCCTGGGTCCCGACACGGGCGAGGAGGTCGCGAAGAGGTCTCGAAGGAGCGACAGGGCCTGGGCCTCCCCGATCCGCTGCGGCAGGCGAACCGCCTTTGCCGCAGCAAGGCGGGCGAACTCGTCCCGCGCTTGGGCGACATCCGCCGTGGGGATCCTCCCCTCGCGCAGCGCCCCCACGAGGTCACGGATGAATGACTCGGCGTCGCCGGGCTCCAGCCAGTCGGGCAGCGCCTCGATGCGGAAGAAGTTCCGCCCGAATTCGGCGATCTCCATCCCATGGCTGCTGAAGAACTCCGTGTTGTCCTTGAGCACGGCGGCAGCGATCGGGTTGAGCTCGAGAGGAATCGGCAGGAGGAGCCTCTGGACGGACAGCCGCCCCGACTCGTACTGGGCCTTCAGGCGCTCGTACCAGATCCGCTCGTGGGCGACGCGGCGGTCGAGCAGCACAAGCCCCTGCCCCGTCTCGAAGAGGACGTAGCTCTCGTGCGCCGTGCCGACGAACCTCCAGTCGGGCCCCGCCGCGGGCCCATCGGGCCGGGGCGCTGCGCGCGCGGGCCCGATTCCTGCCGGAGCCCGCTCGGCGGCGGGCTCGGCCACCATGGGTTCGAACGGGCCGGGAAGGGCGGCTGGGGCCCCAAGGGTGCCTTGGGCAGCGGGGACCCGGGCGGGCCCTGCGGCCTGCCCTCCCCATTCGCGCAGCCTCGAGAGGATCGCGCGGATCACGAAACCGCGCACGATGGACTCGCTCCTGAACCGGACCTCCCGCTTGGCCGGGTGGACATTCACGTCCACCTCGGCGGGATCGCATTCAACAAAGACGAACGCCACCGGGTAGCGGCCCTGGGGCAGCGATTCCCGGTAGCTCTCGATCAGGGCGCCGTTGAGGACCCTGCTGTCCACGGGACGCGTGTTCACGAAGGTCACCATGTCGTGGCGGTTGCCCCGGCCGACGCCGGGGCGACCGATGAGGCCGGAAATGCGCAGCCCGGGCTCGGCCACGTCGAGGGCCAGGAGCCCTTCCGCCGTCTGGCGCCCGTAGATCTCGGCCACGCGGTCCGAGAGCGTTGAGCATTCGGGGGACCTGAAGACCTCCTTGCCGTCCTCCACGAGGGTGAAGGACGTCCCCGGGCACGCGAGCGCGTAGAGCCGCACGCAGTCGACGATGTGGCCGGCCTCGGTCCGGTCAGTCTTCAGGAACTTCCGGCGGGCGGGCACCGGCTCGAAGAGGTGCTCCACGTCGATGCGCGTCCCGACGGGCCGGCCGCAGTCCTTCTCGTGGACCACCCTGCCCGCGCTGACGGTGATCTCCGTCCCGGAGTCGCTCGCGGATTCCCGGGTGCGCAGCGTGAAGCGCGACACGCTCGCGATTGAGGGCAGCGCCTCGCCCCGGAATCCGAACGTGGAGAGCCTGTTCAGGTCGGTGGAATCCGCGATCTTGCTCGTCGCGTGGCGCAGGAGCGCCGTCCTCGCGTCCTCCGGGGACATGCCGCTGCCGTCGTCCTCGACGCGGATGAGCGAACGGCCCGCGTGGGCGAACTCGACGACGACCCGCCGGGCCCCGGCGTCCAGGGCGTTCTCGAGGAGCTCCTTGACGACGGCCGCGGGCCGCTCGATCACCTCGCCGGCGGCAATCTGGTTGGCGACGCGGTCGGGAAGGATGCGGACCTTTGCCATTCCAATGGGAAAGCGCCGGCGCGGCAGCCCCTAGGCAAGGAGCTTCTTCCAGCGGGCAAGCTGCCGGGACAGCTGCGCGGGCCCGGGCATCCCGGTCCCCTTGCGCATCGCAAGCGCCCGCTTCAGGTCGAACACCTTCGCCCAGTCTGCGCCGAATCCGCGGTGGAGCCGCTGCACCTCCTCGGTCGTGAGCGAGGGGATCGTGCAGGCCTTGCGCTCGGCAAGCGCCACGACCGCGCCCACGGCGTGGTGCGCCTCGCGGAACGGGACACCCCGGGCGACGAGGTAGTCCGCGAGGTCCGTGGCCAGGAGCGCCGGGTCCGAAGCGGCCGCGGAGCAGCGATCGCGGTTGAAGGACATCCCCCCCACCGTGGCCCCGAGGATATCGGCGCATATCGACGCCTGGTCGAAGCTGTCGAACACCGGGGGCTTGTCCTCCTGCAGGTCGCGGTTGTACGTGAGCGGCAGGCCCTTCACGAGCGCGAGGAGGGTGTGGAGGTTGCCCTGAAGGCGCGCGGACTTGCCGCGCAGGAGCTCGCAGGAGTCCGGGTTCTTCTTCTGCGGCATCAGCGAGCTGCCCGTGCAGAACTCGTCCGGGAGGGCGACAAACTTGAATTCCGCGCTGCTCCAGAGGATCAGGTCCTCGGCGATCCTCGAGAAATGCAGGCCGAACAGCGCGCAGGCCGACGCGAACTCGATGTGGATGTCCCTGTCCGCGACCGCGTCCATCGAGTTCTGGGTCACCCTCGCGCGGCCCTTGGAATCGACGAACCCGAGCAGCTTCGCCGCGTACTCCCGGTCGATCGGGAGCGTCGTTCCCGCAAGCGCCCCCGAGCCGAGCGGGCATTCGTTGGCCTTTTCTGAGACTTCCGCGAAACGGGCCCGGTCTCGCCCAAGCATCTCCATCCACGCGAGCAGGTGGTGCGCCGCGTAGACGGGCTGCGCCCGCTGCAGGTGGGTGTAGCCCGGGATCAGGATCCCCTTGGCCGCGTCGGCCGACGCCAGGAGGGCCCTCTGGACCCCCGCGACCTTTGCACCCAGGACGCCGCACGCGTGCTTGAAAAAGAGCCTCATGTCGGTTGCGACCTGGTCGTTGCGGCTGCGCGCCGTGTGGAGCTTCGCCGCGGCCGGCACCCGCATCGTGAGTGCGTGCTCGATGTTCATGTGGACATCCTCGAGCCGCTCGTCCCAGGCGAACCGGCCGCCCTCGATCTCCGCGAGGATCTCCCCCAAACCAACGTGGATCGCGTCGCGCTCCCTGGCGGTGATCAGCCCCACGTGGGCAAGCATGGCCGAGTGGGCCATGCTGCCAGCGATGTCAAACGGGGCGAGCCTCCGGTCAAACGAGGCCGACTCGCTGAACTTGAGCATCAGCGCCGCGGGGCCCGCCTCGAAGCGACCGCCCCATGTGGCTTGTTTGTTCTTGGCCATGGATGACTGCAAGGAGATGACCCGTCGCCGCGCGCAGGCGCAACGCGAAAGATTGCCGCCCCCTTTTCCAGTTTGCCCACCCCGTCGCACCCCCCAGAATCGCCGGGTGCCCAGGATCGCAGCCCCCCTCCTCCTGCTCGTTGCCCTTGCCTCGCCCCTCGGGGCGGCCGGAGACACCATGGACCGATTCAGCGTCGTGGACATCAAGTCCTCGTCCGCGTCGATCTACATCGGGACGGTCACGATGATAATGCCCCCTTTTGTGAGGAAGAACGTCGTGTACTCGTCGACCTACTCGGCGAAGGTCTTCCCCTACTTCTTCTACAACGAGACCGGCCGGATCTGGATCTCGATCCCCGACGACGACCTGAGGCGGGTCGCCGAGGGTAAGTGGGTCGACTTCACCGGGAAGGCGATCAGCAGGTCCGGGGACGTGCGGCGGGTCGAGGGGCGAGCGACGCCGACCGGCCCCCAGGGGGGGAAGATCAAGGTGAGGGTATTCGTGACCCGCAGGATCGCCCTCACGTACGACACGACCTACGAGCTCGTGGGCTCGCAGGCCCCCATCGCCGGGGTCACTCCCAGATAAGCTCCACCGCCTTCTCCACGGCGGGCGAGAGGCTCTGGTGGACGGGACACGCGTTCGCGGCCTTCTCAAGGACGCCTTGCGGCACCGCTCGAGCCGAAGGCGGGAGCCAGAGGCGGGCCGACAGGCGCGAGATCCTGCGCGGGGCGTCCGCGGACATCTCCTTAGTGACCTCGTAGCGGATGCCCTTCAGGTCGACCCCGTGCTTTCGCGCGAAGATGGCCATCGTCGTCGCAATGCAGGTGGCGAAGCCCGTGGCAATCAGGTCGGTCGGCGAAAACGCCTCGCCGCGGCCCTGGTTGTCCTTGGGTGCGTCCGTTGTCAGCGCGCTGCCCGACGGCCCGTGTACGGACAGGCAGTGGAGATCCCCCTGGTATTCCCCGGTTATTTTTACCATCCCGCGATCTTCAGGCAACCCGCACGGATTGCAATCGCCTCATTGCTCGGGGGCGATGAAGGCGGGGTCGATGACACGCCGCGCCTGCCGGACGAACGCGGCCAGCGGGGCGTCGTAGCCGGGACCGGCGCCGCTGCACCCGGGGACGAATATGGGCGCCAGGGCGGGCGGATGCTCGAGCGAAAGCGGCGCCGACTCCCTCATCTGGTCGAGCGTCTGCGACACGTAGGTCGTCCTCACGAAGAACGGGCCGTCCTTGCCGCCGTGCCTCCACAGCTCGATCACAAGGGCGCTCCCGGGCAGGGTCGGGTTCATCTGGCTCCCGTCGATGCACCAGTTCATGTCGAAGAGGCCCCCGAGGCATGCCAGGTTCGTGTCGTGCCCCACGAGGACGACGACGCGCTCGCCGGTCGGCCCCAATGCCCCGGGCACCGAGTCGCCGGTCGCCGCCTGCTCCAGGGTATCGACGATGTGGCTCGCGAGGTTGGACGCGCCCACCTGCGCCGGATACCGGGTCCTCTCCGCCATGTCGAAAAAGGCCTCGTGCAATGAAAGGACGTCCAGGAGCCCCTTTTCGTCCATTCTGCCCCAGCCGACATCGGCCATGGGCTTCGAATCCACGTACTCGAGGAGAAGCGCGTCGGTAGTCTCCAGCGCGCCCTGGAACGGGCCCGTGAAATCGACCAGGGACCGACCGTGGCCCGGCGAGACCGACGACGGGGCGCTGAACACCGAGTCGGCCCCGGGCGCGGCGCCGGGGCCGAAGAGGATGCCCTTAAGCTCCTCGAACTGCCTGGCGTAGGCTCGATCCAGGTTCCGAGGATCCCCACCCATCCGGCCCAGGATCGAGGCGGCGGCAAGGGAGGTGTCCGCATTGCCGACATGGGCCTCGTAGGGCCTGAACAGGGGGTCCGTGACCCCCTCGGCCAGGGCATGAACCTCGGGGTCGCCGACCTGCGACAGCGCCTTTCCGAGGATCCGGCCGGTCTCGATCGTCCGCTGGTCGTTGTCGGTGCGGATGAAGACGCGGTCGGCGTCCGCAGAGGGGGCCCCCGAGAGGGCGCCGTCCCTTAGGAGGCGCGCCCGGTAGTAGTCGCCCATGAGCGCCATGAGCTGGTTGCCGTGGGGCGTCTGTATCGCCGGGGCCGCCTCCCATTTCGGCCAGGCCTTCCCCCCAATGGCCTCGAGCGCCTCGGGGCCGATGAGCGGCGTCCGCACGCCGTGCCTTGAAAGGATGATCGCAAGCCTCAGCTCGTCGCCGCCCGGTTCCGGTCCGGCTCGTCCCCCGGCGCCGGCCGCAAGGGCGATGAGGGCGGCCGCGCACAGCCGCGTGAGGGGGGCCCATTTCCAGGGAATTCGCGTCGGAACCATTCCTGAAACAAACGTCGTCGCGGCCGACCGTCAAGGCGTCGCGGCGTCGCCGGGGGGAAGCCCCGGGGAGCGGAGGCTGAGCCGGTAGGAGCTCGACCAGGACTCGTTGGGCATCACCGTCAGCACGAGGAAGAAGTCGCCCTGAAGGCCCGCGGGGAGCGCCATCTGGACCCGCGGTCCGGCGAGGTTGCCCTGAGCGGCCAGAGCCGGGAAGGCCCAGTCGCACAGGAGATGCCGGCGCCCCCCCACCACGAGCTCCGCCCTGAGTTCCCCGGCCGGCTGCACCGAGGGCGTGTCATTAAGGATCCAGAGCTCGGCCGTGAAGAGCTCCCCCGCCCTCCACTGGAAATGCGGGACCCTGGCGGAAGCCAGGACCGGCCGGCACGCCGCCTTCACGCTCGAGTAGGCGGGCTTGGGACGGGCCGGCCAGTTGATGATGCTGTTGTTGGCCGCGCTCGGCCACGGCTCGTTGAAGCACCAGTTGAGCGCCATGGAGCACCGCGGCTGCTGGCGGCGCGCCTCCTCGAAGATCGAGCGGTATCCCTCGGACTGGAGCCAGCTGCTCCTGGCCACCATCTCCTCGAGCGAGGCCGAGGGCCCGAAATAGTGCTCGAGCGTGGTGGTGCACAGCCATGCGGTCGTCTCCGCCTCCCAGGCCCCGAGGCCGTGGTGGGTCTCCCAGCTCGAGCCCGCGCGCGGCGGCCACAGCTCATCCTGCGGGATGAAGGTCTTCAGGTAGTCGACCGGCGAGGCCCCCGGGCACCCGAACTCCGTGTACGCCGTGCACGCCGCGCCCTGGAAGGTCTCGAATACGTCCCTGCCCTTGTGGCGGAAGCGGTAGTCGCCATGCCCCATGCCCTCCACCGGCGCCGTGGGCAGGAAGGGCGTGTCGCGGTCCAGCTCGAGGCAGTTGCGGTTGAGAAGGCGAAGCGCCAGGCTCTGGTCCGTCATCCGGGACCAGGAGTTGAACAGCTCGTTGCCCCCGACCCACAGCGCCAGGCACGGATGCTGGCGCACCCGGGCGATCAGGGAGCGCGACTCGCGGTCGAGCATCCGGAGGTAGGCCGGCTCGTCCGGGTAGAGGTTGCAGGCAAGCGGGAACTCCTGCCAGACGAGGATGCCGAGCGCGTCACACTGCTCGAAGAACGCCTCCTTCGGGGCGGGCGCCCCGCCCCAGCAGCGCAGCAGGTTGAAGTGCGCCCCGCGTGCGAGCTTAAGGAGCGGGGCGTAGGTGTCGCCGTCGACCCTGCCGTGGAAGATGTCCGGGCACACCCAGTTGCTTCCCTTCGCGAAGATCGAGCGCCCATTGAGTTCGATTGTCACCGGCGGCCTCTCTCGCGACTTCGGGAACGGGCCGTCGCCGTCCCATGCGCCGGGGAACATGACCAGCCTCACCCGCCTGAACCCCACCCTGCGCCTCAGAAGGTCTCCGCCGGGGAGCGACACCTCAAGCGTGTAGAGTGAGGGCTCGCCATGATCGTGCGTCCACCAGAGCTGGGGCCGCTCCAGGCGGCCCCGCGGCTCGGTCCGCTCGAGGACGACCCGTCCCACCGGGTCCAAAAGGCGCCACGAAGGCCTCGCCCCGGGCTCGCTGCAGTCGACCGACACGGCGACCTCGGCCGACGAGAGGTCCTCCGCCAGCTCATAGGCGAAGTCGACCGTGCGGATGTGGACCCGGGGGCGCACCTCGAAACCCGTCTCCTCGCACAGCCCGAGCGGGATCAGCCTCGGGTGCCAGTCCCAGCCGTAGCTTACCGCGGGCTTCGTCACGTTGCTCGCCTGGGTGCGGTCCGCGGGCATTCCCTTTCGCTTGGGCGCCGGCAATAGCATCACCTCGAGCGGGGTCCCAGGCTTCGCCGCCGAGACGTCCAGGTCGAACGCCGTAAGCATGCCGCAATGGCTGCCCGCGGGGGTACCCCCAAGCCGAACCTCGCATTGGAAGTCCACACCGCCGCAGTGGAAGTAGAGGCCCTCGCCGGCCCTCAGGGCCACCGGGGGGACCTCCGTGCGGTAGAGCCAATGGTCGTCCTCGAGGCCCGCGTAGGCGGCCACGTTCTGCCCAAACGCGAGGTCGGCAAGCCCGCGGGCCCGAGCCCAGTCGAGCTGGACGGCCCCCGGCACGCAGGCGGGCATCCATTCGCTCTCGGCCCCGCCCGAGGCGCCGCCGCGCCGGGCGATCTGCCACATTGTGGGATGCTGGGGTCTATTCGGGTAGACCGATTCCCTTTGCGAAGGGGAGGACATCGTCAGTGCAGGTTCACGCGGGGACGGCGTTGGGGCAGGGCTTGAGAGGGGCTTGGGTGCATCCCCTTTGGGGACGCATGATGGACAGGGGGTTGGTCTCAGGCTGCAGGCACCGGCCGGAGCAAACGCTGGAAATTGGCCGGACCTCCCCAGCCAAGGGATGGTTGCCCGGGGATACTGCGCCCCGTGCAATGAAGCGTCACGCCCATTCTGATTTGGACGCACTCCAACGCATTTTTCCCAAGGGTTTTGAAGTAGTCCGGGCCGGGTCGCTGTTGTACTGGGTTGCAGTGCCACACCCATCCCTGCTCACGTCATGGACCCCCACCGTGGCCACCGAGACCAGATTCCCCGGGTATTGCTGGGGACTCCCAGTCCCCCCCACCCTGCGCACGTGCCTGCTTGCGCTCGCCGGGGCGTTGTTTCTGGGAGGGCCGGCCGCACGAGCGGAGGAGTTCGAGGCGGTCGCCTCGTCGGTGAGCGCAGGCTACGCCCGCTCCAAGCTGCCCGACGGATCGTTTCGCCCCGAAACCTATGTCTTCAAGGAGGGCGGGTACCTGAGCGGCGAACTGGCCGACGACACGATCGACAAGATGACCTTCAAGGACGTGTCCCAGTCCATCGCCGGGCCGCTCGCCTCCCAGAAGTACTTTCCCGCCCTCGATCCCGCCTCGGGAAGCCTATTGATCGTCGTCTACTGGGGAACGACCCGCGCCCCGGCCGAGAAGGCCCCCTCGTCGATCGTGGCAAAGATGACCGAGCAGCTCGGCCCGCCATCGTCCCGAGTCACACCCTTCACCGTGGGACCGACGGGCCTTCGGGATCAGTACCTTTTCCAGGCCAAGGCCGCGAACTTCGCGGGTGCCATGGTCGACCGGGAGGACGCGATGATGCTCGGGTACGACTCGGCCGCGGACCCGGACCTTCGCACGTACCGCTATTTCGTCGTCCTTCTCGCCTACGACCTTCAGGATCTCCTCAAGGAGAGGAGGCCAAAGCTCCTCTGGCAGACGCGGTTCAGCGTCAGCGAACACCGGAACCAGTTCGACAAGCAGCTGCGCCTCATGGCCGTTGTCGCCTCCAAGTACTTCGGAAGGGACAGCCTCGGGCTGCGGCACGATTCGGTGCCCGAGGGCCGTGTCGAGGTGGGCGAGGCAAGGGCCCTGGGAACCGTGGACGTGCCCGACTATGCCGTCCTCGCCCCGGACGGAGCGCACGTCGCCTACCTGCGGTCGATAAAATCCACGCTTGAACTTGCGATCGTCGACATCGACAGGCCCGGCCGGCTGGCCTACGGCAGGTTCCCCAAGTCGGCGTTGCCGCCGACGCAGCTCGCCTGGTCGGATCCGGGCCACGTCCGCGTCACGCTGTCGTCCTCGGAGGCGCTCAGCTATGACGTCGAGGGAAGGCGGTCGCCGGCCGCCGCGCAGGAGGCCCCGGGCGGCGCTCCGGCCCAAAGCCCCGGCGCCGACCTCCAGGCCCTGGTGGACGGGAAGTTTCCCCACCGGACGGTGGCCGTCGCCGGCAGCGACGCCTCCGGCCGCCGCTATCTGCTGTCCGTGTCGGGCGGCGCCGGGCCGACCCGGTTCTTCGTCCTGGATAGGCCCGATGACCTCCTCTACGAGGTCGGCCGCTCCGAGCATTCCCCATGAGCCGCCCCGCACTCCGTATTGCGGGCATTGCCCTCGCCTCCCTCGCCGCCTTTGTCCCCAGGCCCGCGGGTGCCGAGGCCGACCATGTCATCGTGCTCCCCCCCTTCCTCGTAGAGGAACAGGAGACGAAGCCCTGGCTCAACCGTCCGATCTGGTCCCACGGCGAGGCCGGGAACATCGAGATCCTCTCCGCGTGCCCCGAGGACGAGACCCAGCTCTTCATCGAGGGACTGCGCACCCAGCGCATGGAGCTAGGCCAGATCATCCCCGACGAGTTCCTCCTGCACACCGCGCTGCCGACGACCTTCATCCTCTTTCCCCAGTCGCTGAAGAGCACGATGGACGCCGACCTGACCCGAGAATGGGAGCGCTTGCCCGCCGCCTCGGCGGCACACGACCGACTCAGACCGCTGGACGACCTGCGCCTCACCGATCCCGACTCAAGCTACCTCTTCGTGATCCTGAACGATGCCAAATGGAAGGAAACCAAGCGCGGCTCCGAATTCATTTTCTCGCCCTCCTACCTGCGCTTCCTCCTGGAGGCGCGAACGCCGGCCCTCCCGGCCTGGTTCTGCGAAGGCGCGACCCATTTCTACGAGTCTATCCTCATTCCGTGGGACAAGAACGGGTTTGAGCCCGATCCGTGGCTCTCGAAGGACGCTGCCTCCGTGCTCCACGAGGACGCCTTTGCGCCGCGGCCCTTCCTGCCGTTGCGGGAGCTTTTCATCCCCGCGCTCCCCGCCGGCCGGACGGAACAGTACCGGCACGTCTGGAATGCCCAGGCCGAGCTTTTCATTCGCTGGGCCCTCTCAGGGAAGGTCCCAGGGGGGCGGGATCGGCTGTGGCGTTTTGCAGCCGCGGCGGCCGTCCAACCGGTCACCGAGGAACTCTTCAAGTCCTGCTTCGGTATGGACTATGACGACGCCCGCAACGCGCTCAGCGACTATCTCCCGCAGGCGGTGTGGGAACCCCTGAAGGGGCCGTCCGCCCCCTCCTCCGACATCCCTCCAATGGCCCTTCACGATGCAACGCCCTCGGAGATTCACCGGATCAAGGGCGAATGGGGCCGGCGCGTCCTAAGCATCGTAAAGGAGTACAATCCGGAGGCGGTCCCGATCTATTCGAGCCAGACCCGCCAGCTGCTTCAGGGCTCCTTTGACCGCGGGGAGAGGGATCCGAGGCTTGTCGCCTCCCTCGCCCTCTTCCGCCTGGACACGGAAAACAGCAAGGGGGCGCGGGAACTCCTGGAGGCCAGCCCGGCTGCCCGCTCCGCGCGCCCCTTGGCCGTGCTTGAGCTGGCATCCCTGCGCTTGGCGGAGGCCCTTGACGCGCCCTCCGGGTCGAACGCCCGGTTGAGCGAAGGCCAGGCTTCAGGGATCCTTGAATGCGTCGCAGCCTCGCTCGGGAAGAAGCCCGCCATCGAGGGGGCCTATGTTATCGCCGCTACGGTCGCAAGGCACCTCGGCCGTGAGCCGAGCGATTCCGAACGGGCCCGCCTCAACGAGGGGGCGCATCTCTTCCCCCAGAATTCGGAGCTCGTCTTCCAGAGCGCCGCGTGGGACCTGCGCGCGGGGGCCGTCGCCGAGGCGCGCAGATTGATCGAAATGGGATTGTGGGAGGCGACCAATCCGTCGGCACGATTGAAGCTCCTCGACCTGGAGGCCGTGGGTCCACTCGGAACGGGATGGTGACTTCGCCGGCAGGCCAGCGATCAAGCGCGTCCCGCGCCGCGCTTCTTACTTGGTATCGTCAGGCCTTCGGGCGAAACCCGCCCATCAGATAGACAATCAGGCAAATCAGCAGGATTAGGCCTATCCCGCTTCCACCGATGACGGGCCCTCCGAGATAGAAGCCGCCGCCGCCGAACAGGAGAAGAAGCACGATGATGAGGAGTACAAGGTTCATGGGGCCACGGTATCACCGCGCGATCACGGGACCAATGGGGTCTTCCCCTCCCGGATGAGCCCTTCGGCGGAGGTCTACACCCCATAGTCCCCGGGTGCCGCGTGCCGTATGCTCCCTTGTGAAGGGAGAGCGAAGTGAGACCACCAAGCCGTAATCTTACGGCAACTCACCCGCGTCTCACGTGTCTATAGAATTACCATGAAAAACAGCCGCTCCACTGCCGCAGTCCAACCGTCATCCGAAACATTCCTCGCCGACCTCCGCGACCTCGTCTCCGAGGCCCAGAAGATCCTCGATGATTCCCCCTCCGACAGCAACGGAGAGAACGACCTAGCCCTTCGCGAGCGCTTCGAAGCCGCACGCGAGCGGTTCACCGAGATCTACGCCACGGCGAAGAAGAAGGTGGTCGCCGGAGGCAAGTATGCCGACGAGACGATCCGCGAGAACCCCTACCAGGCCCTGGCCGTGGCGGCGGGCATCGGTCTGCTCATCGGCGTCCTCGTTGGCCGTCGGGGCAGGTAGTCATCCGCCAAAGAAATGCATACCGAGCCTCCAGCCTCAAACGGCCTCCTTGGCTCGCTCCGCTCGCTCGCAGACGGCCTGCTCTCCAGCGCGCAGGACCGCCTCGGGCTGATCTCCATCGAGCTCCACGAGGAGAAGTCGCGGTTCATCCAGACCCTATTCTGGGTGAGCGCGGTCTTCTACGCGGGGGTGATGGCGATCACCTTCATCAGCCTCACGTTGGTCTACATATTCTGGGAAAGCGCCAGGCTCGCCGTCCTCGGAGGGCTCGCACTTGTCTTCTCCGTCGCGCTCGTAGCCCTCATCTTTGCATTCAGGCGCCATCTTGCGCGTCAACCCAGGCTCCTGGCAGCCACGCTGCAAGAACTCGAGGTCGACCGCTCATGTCTACGCGGGAAGAACTAAGGATCCTCGGTGCAAGCAAGGCCGTGCTTCTCGCGCGCATCGCCATGCAGCGCGAGCGTTGCGCTGTCGCCTTCGCCCGGATCGCGCGGCCGCTTAGTACGGTCGACAAGGCGTGGGTCGCTTGGCGGCAAATGGCCCCCTTCGTCAAGTGGGCGGCCGTTCCCCTTGGCCTTCTTCTGAAGCGCTCGACGCGCCCGCGCCCCCGGGTGCTCGGCGCCTTGTTACGGTGGGGGCCAGTCGTGGTCGGGGCCGCCCGAGCCCTGCCTGGTATCCTTAGGCCCGCCCATCGGCGGTGATCCCGGGGCCCGCTGGCCGCGTCCAGTATGAAGACCGTCTTTCTCGTCTGCTATTTTGCCACCTGGGGGTTCATCCCGCACCTTCTTCTCCTAAAGAAACGCCCCTCCGCGACGCTCGCCTGGCTTTGGGCCATCGTCTTTATCCCGATCGTCGGCGCCATGGCCTACTTCGCGATCGGCACCGACCGCCTGAAACGCCGACGCCTCAGGCGGAGAAGCCTCTTCTCCGCGCGCGCCATGCGCGAGCGCGCGGAATCAGGGACAACCGATGAGGCTACCCTAGGACTTCTTCAGAAGTTACCGCGCCGGGACCGCCAGTTCCTTCAGCTGCTTTCCAAGATCAACCACCTTCCCGTGAGCTCGGCGGAAAACGTCCACGTCCTCCGCGACGCGCACGTTTTCTACTCGGCACTTGAGGGGAGGATCAAGGCCGCAAGGCACCACGTCCATCTCGAGTTCTACATCTGGAACGGGGACGAGACGGGAAGGAAGTTCCTGACCATACTGGAGGAGGCCGCCCGCCGCGGCGTCATCGTGCGCCTGCTCCTCGACGGCGTCGGCTCCCACAGCTTCACGGAGGACCTGCTCAAGGGTTTCACGGAGGCCGGGGGCCATTTCTCCTGGTTCCAGAGCCTCGATCCCAAGCGCAACCGTTTCTTCCTGAACCTCCGGAACCACCGCAAGCTCCAGATCATAGACGGTGCTATCGCATTCGTCGGTGGCATGAATATCGGACGGGAATACGAGGGCCTGGACACGGAGCTCGGCCATTGGCGCGACGTGCAGGTCGAGGCGGAGGGCAACGTGGTCGGAGAGCTTCAGGACGTGTTCGCCGACGACTGGTTCTTCGCCACCGGGGAGAAGATTTCTGGGGCTTCGTACTTTCCTGAGACCGCAACCCGGACAAACCATCTCGTGCATGTCGTGCTTGGCGGACCGGATCGGCGCAACGAACCCATCAGCAAGTCCATCGTCAGCCTCTTGAACGAGGCGAGCGACCGCGTATGGATCGCCACGGGCTATTTCGTTCCGGACGACGTCATACTCGCCGCCCTTGAGCTTGCAGCCAGCCGCGGGGTCGATGTGAGGCTCCTCATTTCGGAGAAAAACGATCACCCGGGCCTCGTTGTCGTCGGTCGTTCCTATTACGGCGAGCTTCTCGCCGCGGGCGTTCGCATATTTGAGTACTCAGTCGGCATCAACCACGCCAAGATCATGCTCGCCGACGACCAGTGGGCGATGGTCGGCTCAGCAAACCTCGACTATCGCTCCATGAGGCTGAATTTTGAGCTGAATCTGCTCTTTCACTCGTCAAAGAGAAACGACGAATTGGCGGGGATACTCGAGCACGACTTCGGCCTTTGCCAAGAGATAGACCAGGCCATCTTTGAACGCAGGCCGTTCAGGACCAAGTTCTTGGAGGCAGCTCTAAGGCCGCTTTCACCGATGCTTTAGGCGCCGCCCGATCGGAGCCAAGGGTTTGGCATGGATTGACTTCGAAGCCTATATGGCCTTATGTGGCCATATGAAAAGAGTCCGTAGGATACGATCAACCTACCCGGAGGCCAAAGCTCAGGAGCTCGCCATCAAGGAGGCCGCGGCCGCCTATGGCATCGAGTGTGAGGTGGTCAACGTACGCGAGGCAAAGGACCGTCTGTCGGGCTTGCTGGATCGGGCTGCAAACGGTGAGCAAATCGTCATCACCAGCGACGGAAGGCCGAAAGCCATGATCGTCCGGTACCGACCCAAGATAATCGGCGCAAAATGGGTGTCACACAGGTCCCTTCGCGAAAAGACCCCGATTTCTGAAGATTCGACGCCGATTATCCGCGCCGAGAGGGATAGCGGGTATTGAGCCATGTATGTCGACACATCGGTATTGGTAAAACTCTACATCGAGGAACCCGACTCTGCCGGATGCGACGCCACGATCTCGGAAGCGACACTCGTGTCTTCCCAGTTGCTCTATTGTGAGTTCCGGTCGGCGCTTCTCGGCAAAGAGTCCAGGGGGATTATTCCCGCGTCATTGAGGGCTGAGGCATGGAGCGAATTTGAGAGGGACATCACCTCCCAAAGGCTTTGTCTGGTCCCCTTGGACGACATGCTCGTCCGGGATGCTGCCAATCTCCTGAATGAGCTCCATCCCAATGTGCCCTTGCGCACATTGGATGCGCTCCACTTGGCCACATACCTGTGCATCGAAGCAGGCCCCATCTTCACTAAAGACAAACGGATGCTTCAAGCAGCCAAATGGCTGGGCCTGCCGGTCGCCGTTTAGAACGGTCGGGAATCTTTGCTTTCGTCTGTCGTACACGATTCGTGCACGCCACGCTTCAGCGCGGTCAACAAAAAGGCCCGCCGAAGCGGGCCCTTTGAGTTTCTAGCTCCTGCCTTGATCTACTGGCACGCTTCGCAGGTACCGCCGTTGCGCATCGCTTCGATGGAACATGCTGTCTTTTCCTCGGCTGTGTACTGTTTGGGCGCCGCGGCTCCTTCGGAAAAAGGCGGGTTTGTCAGCAGCGTGGCCGCGTCGCGGGTGGCCGTCTCCGCCTTTGTTTCCCCGGCGGCGCCGCGCATCTCCTTTTTCACTTGGACGGTGGCTTTCTCGATGTTGGAAGCCCCGAGGCCGCGCAGGTAGTACGTCGTCTTCAAGCCTGCGTGCCACGCGTGACGGTACATGTGGGACAGGGTCTTCAGGTCCGGCGTCTTAATCCAAAGGTTCACGGACTGCGATTGGTCGATCCACTTCTGGCGCCTCGCCGCCGCGTCGACGACCCACTTGGGATCAATGTCGAAAGCGGTCAGGTACCTCTGCTTCAGGTCGGCGGGAATCCGCTCTATGTCCTTAAGCTCCCCATCGAAGTACTTCAGGTTGTCCATCATGTCCTGGTCCCAGAGGCCGCGGGCCTTCAGGTCCTTCACAAGGAACGGATTGAGGACAATGAATTCACCAGAGAGGTTCGATTTGACGAACAGGTTCTTGTAGGTCGGCTCGATGCAGGGCGACGTGTTCGTGATGTTCGAGATCGTCGCAGTTGGGGCAATCGCGAGGACATTGCTGTTGCGCATGCCCTGGGACGCGATCTTCGCGCGAATCGGATCCCAGTTCATCCTCGATGTGCGAGGCACCTGGATCGGAAGTCCGCGCTCCTTCTCGAGCAGGTCAACCGTGTCCGGGGGCAGGAGCCCGCGGTCCCACTTTGAACCTTTGTAGCTCGAATACGATCCCCGCTCGGCCGCCAGGTCGGAGCTCGCCTCGTAAGCATAGTAGGCAATTGCCTCCATGGCCTCGTCATTGAACTCCACGGCATCCTCGGAGGCGAAGGCGATACCCTTTATATAAAGGGTATTCGCCAGGCCCATGACGCCAAGACCTATCGGCCGGTGGCGTCTGTTGGAGCGCGCAGCCGCCTCGGTTGGGTAGAAGTTAATATCGATGACATTGTCCAGGGCACGGACGGCCATGCGGATCGTCTCCCTCAGTCTCTTGTGATCGATCGCTCCGTCCGCCGTGAGGTGCGTCTCTAGGATGACGGAGCCGAGATTGCATACGGCCGTTTCATCCTTCGACGTATTGAGGGTAATCTCGGTGCACAAGTTGGACGAATGCACGACCCCAACGTGGTCCTGCGGTGAACGCACGTTGCAGGGATCCTTAAAGGTGATCCAGGGATGTCCCGTCTCGAAGATCATCGAGAGCATCTTCTTCCAAAGATCCAGCGCCTCGACCTTGTGCCCGTGGACCTTCCCCTCCTCCGACAGTCTCTCGTAGTTGAGATAGAGCTCCTCGAACTTCTTGCCGTAGGCGTCATGAAGGTCCGGCGTTTCGTTCGCGCGGAAGAGGGTCCACTTGCCGCGCGCCTCCATGCGCTTCATGAACAGGTCCGGGATCCAGTTTGCCGTATTCATGTCGTGGGTACGGCGGCGGTCGTCACCCGTGTTTTTCCTCAGCTCGAGGAATTCGAAGATGTCGTTGTGCCAGCTCTCGAGATACGCGCAACCCGACCCCCGTCGTTTTCCACCTTGGTTGACCGCTACAAGTTGGTCATTATGAAGCTTTAAGAAAGGTATGACGCCCTGGGATTCGCCGTTGGTGCCGCCGATATAGGCACCTGTCCCGCGGACGGCAGTCCACGAACCGCCAAGTCCGCCGGCCCATTTTGATAGGTAGGCGTTCTCAGCGATGCCCCGCTGGAAGATCCCCTCGATCGAATCATCGACGTAATAGAGATAGCAATTGTGCGCGCAGACGCCCGCTGCCGAAAAGGATGGATTTCCCTCGACCTGGATGTCGTGCACATCGCCAGAATAATCCGCCAATTTGACGCCATCGACCCGGTAGAACGCCCTTCCTTCGTTGAAGAAGCGGCGATTCTTCCACTTGGGATTCTCCCCTTGAAAATCGAAGATTTCTACACCCTTGCCGACTTTGCATGCGAACCGCGGTGCGTCGCTCGGTGTAATGGTCAACGCGTAGGGCTGGACGCGCCCCAGCCGTGACATGTGTGGCTTTTGCACGATGGGAAGAATCCCGATCTTAAGCGCGATCTGGAACAGCTGGAGGATGAGTTCCCTGTTCGAAAGCTGCAGGGATAGCTGGGTCCGGTGAACTGCACACGCGTCGCCCCGGAATACGCCGACAAGGAGTTCTTCCAACGCGTCGTTTTGCGCCTCCATGACGCATTGCGGCAGTGTCTTTGTGTCGAATCCGGTGCCGAAAAGCGCCAACATGAAACCCGCCGCGAGTTTCGAGTGCACAACCACGCAGGTGCATTCGCCGCTGCCCTTCTGCAAGAGCGGCGTGATGCCAAAGACCGTCTCACAGAGCTCGACGGTGTCCGAAATGAAGTCCACTTCCGTCCGGCCAAATGTGAAGTAGACCGAATCCGTCCCCTGGCAATGCCCCTCGGAGAGGTAGTATCCCGCGAGCCTCATGAAACTCCCGTCCATGGGCACCGTTGCCCTGATGGCCTTCACCTGCGTCTTGGCGGTCGGCTTGTCATAGCGTTTGTCGTCTCTGTGCGCCTCGAACAGAAGGCCTCCCTTCTCGATAAGCGCAATCTGACCCAGGAAGTCGGCGGGCTTTAGGACCATGAACCGCTCAACCTTCGGGAAGAGCATCTCCACGAAATCCCCCTCTCGGAGCTCCCCCGCCTTAACCCAGGAAGCATTATCCATCAGGTTGGTCTCGGTCAGGCGTTCGCATACGGTGGCGAAATGGTCCTTCACGGTGAAGCACTGCTCGCGCTTTCCCCGGTATTCGACGCAGACAGATTGTCCACCGCTCGCCCTTTGGCGGAGGCATGCCGTGGTGCTCGCGGGAATCGCGAATATTAGGTGGTCCTCAGTCGGTCGAATCCACGGCCGGCCGCCAATCATCGCCGAAAGGGAAACTTCCACCAAGCGTTTTTCGTTCGGCTTGGCCCGGGTGCCGAGAACCCTGCGGAATGTCCCATCCTGGGCGAGCACAAGGTCGCCTGCGCTGATATCCTCGATGTTCCGCATGCCTGTCGAAGTCACCACCGGAGTGTCACCGGGGAAGCAGCTCGAAAGCTGGCTGTGGAGCGTGCCGCTATTAAAAAGCGTCGGGGTCGACGAGCAGAACCGCCTTGTCTTGTAGAGTTCGTAGAGGCCGACGGCCTTCGACTCGCGGTCACCTTTCTCGTCAAGGAAGAGGCCCATCGCGACGCGCATCCAGAAGAACTGCGGTGTCTCTATCCGGCGGGTCGGCTTGGAGACCTTGTCGACGATCAGGTAGCGGTCGTAGAGCGTCTGGACGCCAAGGAAATCGAACTCGAGATCCGAAGACGGATCGAGGGCTCCGGCGAGCCTAGTGAGGTCAAACTCGAGAAGACGCGGGTTGAGCCGCTTGATCGCGATGCCGTGCTCTAGATACTTCCTGAAGGCCTTCTGGTGGCATTCCTTCAGCTTGCTGATCCCATCGCGCAGGATGTCCCATCCGAGCACCTCCTCGTAGATGTAGGTCAGCTGGATCCGGCCGGCAAACTTCGCGAAATCCGCGTCACGCTCGATGAGCGTCTTGGAGTTGAGGATGATCGTCGAATCCAGGTCCTTCTGCGAAATCTGGTCATAGACGGCACGGCGAAGCTCGAGCTCGATCTCGTCGCTCGAGAGGCACAGGTCGAGGCCGGTGGACGCAAACTCGATCCGCTTCCTGAGGTCGGCGCCTTCCCACAGTACCGTCTCGCCGCTCGGTTTCTTCACCACGACGAGGGTCCCCTGCCCCGGGGCCGCCTTGCTCGGCTCCTCGATCACGGTGTCGGAGCCCACGGTCTCGCGCGCAGCCGCGCGCTCAGCCCGGAAAAGGATGTAGGCCTCGGCAACCTTGTAGTGGCCGGCCTTCATGAGCTCCTCCTGCACGATGTCCTGGACCTCCTCGATCCTGACAAACGCCTGGTTCGAGGCGTTCACCCGGTCGGATACGGTCTTGGCGATGGCGACGGCCGGAGCCGAGTCGCGGGACAGCGAAAGGAACGTCTTCCTGACCGCGATCTCGACCTTGCTGTCGTTCCAGGGGACCACCTGGCCATTGCGCCGGATGACGCGGACCGCGCTCTGCGCCGCGGATTCCCGGCTCACGGAGATCTTCCTCGAGCGGTTGAGCAGGAGGCTCTTCGCCACCATATAGGCGTTGTTGTCGACCAGCGTCTTCTCAATCAGCTCATAAAGACCGCTCAGCGTCAGGCGAAGCGGGTTCTGCTTCCGGGACATCTCCCTTAGGTTGCCAGCGAGTTCGCTGCAGATCTGGGCCACCCAGGCACGGTTCTTGTCATTGAATATGTCCTTCTCTCCCTGCGAGATGAGGACGTTGGTCAGGGCCTTACCAAGGGTGTCGGCCACCTCGGCCATGTCGAAACGCTCCTCACCGTGAGGGCACAAAAGGGCGATCGGCGGCAGGGGAATCTCGACGGGGGCGATGACATCGCGCCAGGCGTAGAGGGGTTTTTGCTCGGTGGGGGCATGGACCGTGCGCTTGAGAGCGAGGTCGTGGGCCAAAGGTGTGTTGCTCATTTCTATATTCCTAATTATAAGATAGTTGCAATAGCTGTAGATTTATCGGGGCGAAGTTAGGCCCAAGCGCCAATGACGGCATTTCGAGGAACCGCTGGGACGGGAGGACGGTTGGCTAGGTTTCTCTTTTCGGGCGGCTCCTGGATCAGAGCTCGTCGTCCGATGCGACCGTCAGGGAGGAAGCTTTCTGGTATTCTGTGACCCGCCCCTCGAAGAAGTTCTGCTCCTTCGCGATATCCATCATCTCGGCGAGCCAGGGAAGGGGGTTCTTGATGCCGCCAGAAAGCGGCGCCAGACCGCAGCCTTCCAGGCGGCGATCGGCGATGTAGTCGATGTAGGTCTGGAAATCCTCCAGCCTAAGGCCCACCGCGTTGACGGGCAGGCAGTCACGGATGAAATCCTTCTCCAGCGAGATCGCCTCGCGCATGAGGCCGCGCAGCTCCTCCTTGTACTCCGGTGTCCAGATCTCGCGGTTCTCCTCCACCAGGTCCATGAACAGGTTGCGGAACACCTCGATGTGGTTCGACTCGTCCCGGAGCGTGTAGCGGAACATCTGTCCGATCCCCGGGAACTTGTTCTGCCGGTAAAGCGAAAGGATCATGCCGAAGAGCCCGTAGAACTGGGTTCCCTCCATGCACTGGCCGAAGACAAAGATGTTCGAAGCCAGCAGGCGCTTGTTCTCCAACTTCGTGAGGTCCAAGTCCCTGCGCAATTCGCGGGAGATCCTGGTCACAAACTCGTTCTTCCTGACAATTGTCGGGACGTCCTCGAACATCGCCTCGCACTCGTGCGGGTTGATCCCGAGGGAGGCGATCATGTAGAGGAGCGAGTCGGCGTGAATGTTCTCCTCGTGGGCGTGGCGCCCGAGGACGAGCTTGAGCTCAGGCGCCGTCACCAGCTCGCGGACGACGTGCTGGATGTTGTCCCCGACAATGCCCTCGGCGGCCGAAAAATAGCCTATCCCCATCCGGATGATCCAGCGCTCCACGTCCGACACGGCCTTGGCGTCCCGCCACTGCTCGATGTCCTTGCCCATCGGGATGTCCTCCGGCTCCCAGTGGTTGGCCTTCATCGTGCGGTAAAGGTCGTAGGACCACTGGTATTTCAACGGAAGGAGGTTGAACGTCATCGTCTCGCGCCCGTTGATGACGCGCTTGGCCGCAAACGCAGCTTCCGCCTTGGCCTGATCGAGGACGAACGTCTTGGTACCTACCTGGAAGATTTTTTGCATGGCAACTGGCGAGAAAGGAGAGAATACGGGGTAAACAGGGGCTATTTCCGACGCGAAATAAGGCTAGGCGACCAAAAGTTGCTGGAACTTATTTACGCGTTGTTGACCACAACAGGATGTGGTCTTCGGCCCGAACAGCCACAACCTATTGAGCTTTGGTTTTCTGCCGTCAATAGGTTTGTGAGTCCCAATTGTTAAATTTTCCCGATTTTTTGGGTTTGACTGCGATTATGGCCCGGAATGCCCCCATTAGCCCCCCTGGGGGCCGCAGGGGCCCTTCCCGACCCTTCCTCACCACCCCGGGAGGCCTTTCCGCGGGCGTTGTATCCAATCATTCGGTACGCCCTTGCGTCTGGCCCAATTGGTGCCCGTGCACGACGACCGGATCCTTCCCACCGCGGTTCAGTCGATCGAGGACGCCCGCCAGCTTCCTGCGCCTCTCGTCGCCCTGCGCGAACATCTCAAGCTGCACGGGCCCCGCGTCGACTCCCGAAAGGCGCACGCTCACCAGGCGAAGAGGCCGGCGCTTGCCCCACGCCGCGCGCAGCAGCGGACCCACAAGCGAATAGAATGGCGCCTCGATGTCGGTCGGGGCCTCCAGGCTCTGCCCATGCGACTCGTGCGTGAAGTCGGGATAGCGGACCTTGACCGTGATCGTCCTCACCTTGATCCCGTCCGCCCGTATCTTCGGCAGGAGCTCGTCGATCATTCCCTTGGCGACCCGCTCGACCGCCGCGAAGTCCGCCATGTCGGACCCGAAGGTCTCCTGCTTCGAGTAGCTCTTCGCGTCCTCGCTCCCGACATCGACCGGGCTGTCATCCTCGCCGCGCGCCTGGGCCGCGACGGCGCGCCAGCCCTGGCCGAAGATCGACGCGAGTTCGTCCTCGCCCCGCGAGAGGATGTCCCGGACCTCGCGGATTCCCTTTCTTGCGAGCGCCGCCTCGGTCTTCGCCCCGATCCCGGGAAGCCGGCCGACCGAGAGGGGCGCCAGGAATGCGGCTTCCTCACCCGGTGGCACCACCACAAACCCCCTCGGCTTTCGAAGCTTCGACGCAATCTGGGCTACGAGCTTGTTAGCGGCCATTCCCATCGAAGCGGGTATCCTCAGCTCGTCCCAAATCCTGCGCTGCAGCTCCCGCACCGCCCTTTCGATCGCCTCCCTGCTGCCGAGTCGGCACGGCCCCAGGTCGAGGTAGCCCTCATCGATCGAGTTGCGCTGCACGTCGGGCGTCACGCTTTCGCAGATGTCGAACATGCGCCGGGACACGTCGCTGTAGAGGCCCGACGTGTGACGCAGGAGGATCAGGTCCGGGCACACCCTTAGGGCGCGCGCCGACGGCATCGGGGTGTAGACCCCGCAGGCCCGGGCCTCGTAGCTCGCCGAGGAAATGATACCCCTTTCCCTCCCGCCGACGGCGCACTTCTTGCCGACCAGGGACGGGTCGCGGGCCTGCTCGCACGACACGAAGAACGCGTCGGCGTCCAGGTGCACGATGGTGGGGAGACGCTCCATCCCTCGCCTCCTATCGGCCAGGCCCGGATCGGGGCGCCTGCAGTCGACGTGCCTCGGCAAATTGCGCATTTGCCTCCTCCAAGCGGCCCAGCTTTCCAAGCACGACACCCAATTGGTAGTGGATGTCGGGGTTGTCCGGGCTCAGGCGCAGGGCCTCCTTGTATTCGTCGGCAGCATCGGCCAGGCGACCTGACCCTGAAAGCGCAAATCCATAATAAGCATGAGCTTCCGGGTAATCCGGGCGCGACCGGATGGCCTCGGCAATCTCCGGGATGGCCTCGGTCCATCGACCCTGTTCGGCAAGGGCCAGCCCTAGGTTGGCATGCGCCTCGGCAAAGACGGGCCTGATGCTCACGGCCAGCCCGTATTCCGTCACGGCCTCGGGCAGGCGCCCCGAGTTGGCAAGGGCGTTCGCGAGCCCGTAGTGGACCTCGGCCAGCTTGGGATCGAGGCGAATCGCATTCCGGAAGTGCGTTTCGGCTTCCGAATACCGGCCCGCGTCATTCATGGCGTAGCCCCAGTTGTACTCGGCCGCGACAAACGTGGGCCGTGCCCGCAGCGCCCCTGCATAGGCCTCCTCGGCCTCCCCAAAGTGGCCCCCTGACGCCAGGATGTTTCCGTAATTGTTGAACGCCTCGGGATAGCTCGGGTTAAGCCTCATTGCCTCCCGGTAATGGGCCACCGCCTCCTGCGTGCTGCCCTTGTGCGCCAGCACGACTCCCAGGTTGTCGTGCGCAAGCCAGCTCTCGGGGTTATCCCTGAGGATGCTTCGGTAGAACGTCTCCACGTCGCTGTACCGGCCGCATTGCCGCCAGCTAAGCACCGCGAGGCCGGCCAGCAGGCACACCGCGAGGGCCCGTGAGAGGCGCTGAGCGTTCTTGGGCAGCCTCCCCGAAGCAAGGGCCAGACCCGCCGCCAGGCAGGAGAGCATCGCCGCCGCCGCAAGGTATTGGAAGTGGTCCGCCACGTAGGAGAAGACGAAGGGGTACACGTCGACGAACCCGAGGGCCGGGAAGAGCGCACCCAGGTAGAGGAGCGCGGCCGCAAGCGGGGCCCGCGAACGGCGGCGGAGGGCCACAAGGACTGCGAGCGCGGCGACGGCGGAGGCCGGGAAGAGGACCTGCCAAGCGGAATGCGCGTCCAGGGTCCACCGGGGATAGATGAAGGCGAGGTGGGCCGGCCAGACCAGCTTCCCCAGGTAGAACCATGAGGCCCGGCCCGCGACAAGGACGCGCTCCGCGAGCCCCATGCTGAAGGATGCGCCCTGAGCGCCGACGAACGTGCGCTCGACCCATGCCGTCATGGCGCCGGACGCGCAGCCCAGGCCGAGCCACGGCAGGAGCGGAACGACGTCCCCCCGCAGCGAGAGGCGCCCCCGCTTGAACCACAGCACGACGAGGAGCGAGGCCGGCAGGGTCGCCGTCACGCTCTTGCTCAGGAGCGCCAGGAGGAAGAGCGCCAGCCCGAGGGCGTACGCGCGCGGCCGCCTCTGCGAATCATAGCCCAGATACGCGAGAGCGGCCCCGAGGTAGAACACGGTCGAAAGCGTGTTCTTCTGCTCCGAGATCCAGGCCACCGACTCGACGCACACGGGGTGCAGGGCGAAGAGCGCGGTGGCAAGGAGGGCGCCGGGTACAAGGAGCCTCCTAAGGACGGCATAAAGGAGGGCGCAGGCTGCAAGGTGCAGCGCGACATTGGCCAGGTGGTATCCGAGCGCGGAATCGCCCCAGAGGCGGTGCTCGAGCCAGAAGGCGCTGTGGAGGACCGGGTAGTACTGCTGGGTCGCGCCGGGCTCGCTCCAGATCCTCCACAAGCCGCGGAGTGTCTGCAGCTCGGGGCGCGTCACGTGCGCGTCGTCGTCCCAGACGAACCCGCCGGTTAGGGCCGGCCAATACGCCGCGAGCAGCACGGCGGGCAGCAAGAGTGCCGCCCCCCAGAGGTATCCCAATCGCCGCATGGGGTTCAACCGTCCGGCCTTCATCCCGCGAGTCAACGATTAGCCGCGCGGCGGGCCTCGCCGAATTCGGCCTCGGCCTCGGCGTGGTGGCCGAGCCCTTGAAGGGCCTGGCCGAGGTTGCTGTGCGCGCCCGCATACCCCGGGTCTATGCGCAGGGCCTGCCGGTACTCGGCGACCGCCTCCTCAAGGAGCCCGGACCGGAAGAGGGCGTTGCCCAGGTTCAGGTGGGCCTCCTTGAGCTCGGGATCAAGTCCGAGGGCGAGCCGGTACTGCTCGCGGGCCTCGTCCAGGCGGCCCATGCCGGCGAGGGCCAGACCCAGGCTGTTGCGGGCAGCGGCGTGGCCGGGCTCCCTCCTGAGGGCCTCCAGGAACTCGCCCGCGGCCTCCTGCCGGCGGCCGGCCTTCAGCAGCGACAGTCCCAGGTTGAAGTGAGCGCCCGCGAAGCCGGGGTCGATCCGGATCGCCGACGCATATTCGAGGCGCGCCGCCTCAACCTCGCCCGTCGCCTCAAGCGCGTTCCCCAGGTTCGCGTGCGCCTCCGGCGAGTCGGCACGGATCCTGACAGCCTCACCGAACTCCTTCGCAGCGTCCGCCGGGCGGCCCTCCTGCAGGAACACCTTCCCCAGGTTGTTATGGGCAAGCCAGGCGCCGGGGTTCTGCTGGACGGCATAGCTCCAGAGCGATTTCTCGTCCCTGTAGGCCGCGGCATAGGAGTGCGCCTGCCGCGCCATGAGGGCGACGGCTGCCACCGCGGCCGCGGCGAGGATAATCCGGACCGGCAGGCGCGGCGCCCCGCGCTTGACGAGCGCGTCGACGCCGGCGCAGAGGCCCGCGGCGGCCAGCCCGGCAAGCCCCACGAGGGGAAGGTAGGCGAAGTGGTCCGCCCTCGGGGAGATCCGGCTGTAGGCCATGGGAAGGATGCCGAGGACAGGGACAAGGTTGAGGAGGAACCAGCCCCCCCCGAGGAGGGCATGCCTGCCCCACCCCGCCCGGTAGATCCAGAAGAGGGCTAGGGCCGCAAGGATGCCTAGGCCCGCTGCGAACGCCGGGAGAAGCCCCTGGATAGGCGGGTAGATGGGCTCGAGCCCCGAGGGCCACACGGCCTGCCGGGCGTACGCGGCCACGCTCAGCGCGGCCTGGGCCACCCTCGCCCCCAGGGGGTCAGGCGCCGAGACCGCCCCTATCGCCCGGGTCGACTGGAACCAAACGGTCGCGCAGCCCATCGCAAGCGAGGCTCCGAAGAACGGCACAGCCTTGCGCAGGTCGCGGGGGGTGACGCGCCCGCGCCGCCACCATTCGTAGAGAAGCACGACGAAGGGGAACATCACCACCGAGGTCTTGCAGCAGAGCGCCGCGACAAACCAGAGGAGCGACTTGATCCAGGCAAAGCGGCTGCCGGTGCGGTAGAATTCCACCATGGCGATCGACGCGAAAAGGAGCGGCGGCAGCGAAACGGTGTTCTTGAACTCGGAGATCCACGCCACGGACTCGACCGCCATCGGGTGGGCCACGAAGATCAGCGCCCCCAGGTAGGCCGCCCGGATCCCGAGCATGTGGAGGAGCCTCCAGACCAGCAGGGCCGACAGGATGTGGAGCCCCAGGTTGACCCCGTGGTAGGCGGCCGGGTCGGCGCCCCAGAGGTGCCACTCGAGCCACTGCAGGCTGTTCTTGAGCGGGAAATAGTCCATGCCCTCGGGATGGAGCCAGGTCCGCCACCATCCCCCCGGGACGCGCAAGGCCGCGTTCCTGGTGATCTCAAGCCCGTCGTCCCACAGCCATGTCCCGTGCAGGCACGGGGTGTAGATCCAGGCGCCCACGAGCGCCAGGGCGAGCGCCCTCAGGAGGATCTTCATGGCCGGCCCCTCCCGGCCTCGAGGGCGCCGAGCCGCGCAAGGTTGTCCCTGGCGTCAGCATAGTCCGGCCTGAGCTGGAGGGCCTTCTCGAACTCCGCACGCGCCTCGGTGAAACGGCCCATGCCGGCATAGAGGCTTCCGAGGTTGTTGTGGACGTCGGCGGCCCCCGGCTCGAGGCGCAGGGCCGCGCGGTAGGCCTCGACCGCGTCGTCGCCCCGGCCCAGCTGCACGAGGACGTTCGCAAGGCTGACCCTCGCCTCCGCGTAGCCCGGGCTTAGCCGCACGGCGCTCGCGTAGGCTTCCGAAGCCCGAGGGAGGTCTCCCAGGTCGACCATGGCCTCGCCGAGGTCAAACCAGGCGTCCGCGCGGCCCGGGTCGAGCCGGATCGCCTCGCGGTACTCGGCCGCCGCCGCGGCCGCCCGCCCCTGCAGGGCAAGCGCGTTTCCGAGACCCCTGTGGACCGACGGATCCCCCGGGAGCGCCCTGAGCGCCTCCCGAAATTCAACGGCGGCGTCCGCAGCGTGGCCCGTTGCCGACAGGGATTTCCCGAGGTTAAAGTGCGCCGTGGCATACGCGGGAGCCCGCTCAAGGGCCCTGCGGAAGTAGGCTGTGGCCGCCTGGTGTTCGCCCCGAGCCGCGAGGATAACCCCCAGGTTGTTCCACGCCCCTGCGTTTCCGGGGACCTTCGAGGCCACATCGCTCCAGAATGCGACCGGCCCCGCGTAGACCCGCACCCTTGCGGCCGTCAGGGCCCCGAGGAGCGCAGCCACTAGGAACACGCAGGCTAGGAAAAGGCGCGTTGCCCCGAGCCAGGCCTGGAGGCCCAAGGCGGCCAGCGCCGCAAGCGCCGCAAGCGGCAGGTACATCCGGTGCTCCGCTACGATCTCCGTCGCCACCGGCACGAAGCTCGACGACGGCGCCAGGACCACCAGCAGCCAGGCACCGAGGAACCCGAGCGCGGGCCTTCGCACAAGCAGGAGCCAGGTGCCGGCCGCGAGTGCGGCGACAAGGCACGCCCCGGCGGCGACGGCAAGCGGCGAGCCTGCAAGCGTGCGGCCGTAGTCGCCGACCAGGGGGCTCGGCCAGGCCGCGAGCCGCAGGTAGTGCGGGATGGCCTGCATCTGGGCCAAGAGGTAGGTCCACCAGGGAACACCCGATGCGAACCCCGCTGTCCCCGCGCGCCCCTGGGTGTGCGCCACCAACACCGCCAGCGGCACCCAGCAGGCCGCGAGGCTCAGGTGGAGCGCCCCCCTCCTGGCCCAGGCTTCCCTGAATGAGCCGGCCGCGAAGCAGCGGTCGTAGAGAAAGACGACCAAGGGGGCCGTGGCCATGACCTCCTTCGTCGCAACGCCGAGGAGGCATGACGCGAACGAAGCGTAGGCCCAGGCTGTAGTGCCTCCCTGCGCAAACCGGATGAAGGCATAGAGGGTTAGCAGGTAGAGGAGCCCCATGAGCGACTCCGCGCGCTGGACGACATAGGCGACCGACTCCGTCTGAAGGGGGTGAAGGGCCCAGAGGAGCGAGACCGCAAAGGCGACGGCAACCCCCTCCATGGGGGGCCGGGAACCCGCCGCCGGGAATTCGAGCGTGCGCCGCACAATCCCGAAGAGGACGAGGGCGGCCGCGGCGTGGATTGCCAGGTTGAGCGCGTGGTAGCTCCAGGGCGCGGTGCCCGAGACCGCGTAGTTGAGGGCGAACGAGAGGTTAAGGAGCGGCCGCCCGCTCACCGTGGCGCCGCCCGGGGGAAAGAGCGCGCCCCCGAGGTGCCGGATTGTCGGGTTGCCGACGATCGAGTCCAGGTCGTCGAACAGGAACGCCCCCCCAAGGCCGTGGCTGTAGGCCGCCGCGACGGCTAGCACGATCCCGGTCGAGCACAGGGCTAGGGTCGACCGAAGGTCGCTCGCCGGTGCCGCGTCTGGCATCGAGGGGGCCGTCATGAACCGGCAGACTAATGGCACTGTGCGCCCCACGACAAGCCGCGGTACAAAGCGCGTCCAGAAATCGCCGGACCCCTAAAGCAGGAACGGCCGCCCCTTTCGGGGCGGCCGTTCGCATTCGGGACCGGGTCCCGTGCCTTCGAATCTTAGAACTCGAGGCGCGCGCCGACTTGCAGCTGCCAGCGCGACATGTCGGAGTAGATCGTCGAGAACCCGAGCGTCGACGGGTTGAACGTGTAGATGTACTGGTTCGTCGCCTTGTTGTAGCCCGTGCCGGCGACCGTCTGCGTGATGAACGAGTTGTTGAAGTTGTTCACGACGCCGTACTTCTTGTTGATCAGGTTCGCGAAGTTGAAGCAGTCCGCGAAGAGGACGACTCGGATGTCCCCGTGGATCGGCACCTGCTGCTCGACGTGCACGTTGAGGCTCGTCTGCTCGCCGGCGTTCGCCGAGTTGCGCGGGACGATCTTGCCGGCCCACTTTGCGAGGCCGGGCGTGCCCGCCAGGTAGTTGAAGAAGTTCGCCTCCTCCGTCGCGTTCAGCCACATGACCTTGGGGTCGTTGGGGCCGGTCGGGACGTAGAAGAGACCCTCACCGGTGATGCCGGCGCCGCTCGGGTCACCCTTGAACACGTAGCTGAAGGCCGAGCCCGTCTGGGTGATGAACTGCATCGCGACCGAGGTCGCCGAGTTCTTCTCCTTGAGGAAGTGGAACTCGTACGTGCCCGTCAGGACGAACTTGTTCGGGACCGAGTAGTTCGAGCGGTAGGCGATGTTGTCGTTCGGATTGATGTACGGCTGGGCGCCGAAGCCGGATGACGCGACCGAGGATGTGAACGGTGCGACCTGCGTGGCGTGGGTGTACGTGTAGGCGGCGCTGATGGCCCAGTTGTCGATGAGCGGCCGGGCCAGCTCGACCGTGTACTCCTGGCTTCCACCCTTGTTGGTGTTCTTAAGGTCGTAGGTCGCGCCGATCGTCTTGTACTGGTAGAGCGTCGTGGGCGTGCTCGTGACCGAGGTGTAGTAGCCCGCGGGGGCGTTCGAGAGCACGTAGGAGCCGATGGTACCCGTCGATCCAGGCGTTATGGCGCCGGCGTAGCGGATGCGCCCGTCAGGCATTGTCGTCGAGCCCGAGGGGACGACGTACGGGTTGATCTCCTGGTAGAACACATCCTGGTTCACCTGGGTCAGGTCGACCTCGGCGGTCGCGACCAGGTGCAGGAAGGGCAGCTCGCGGTCGATCGCGAGGTTTTCCTTCCAGGTGGACGGCCAGTGGAAGTTCTTGTCAGTGATGTCGACCGTGGGCGCGGCCGAGGAGACGACGCCGTTCTGGATGCTGTTCACCTGGCCCGCGTTGTTGAAGGAGTTCTCAACCCAGACGACCGGGTTCTGGCCGAGGAAGAGTCCCACGCCGCCGCGGATCTGGGTCTTCGCCTTGGTGGGCAGGAGGTAGTTGAACCCGAGGCGCGGAGAGATCGTGTAGTTGCCGCTCATCGTCGACGAGTTCGAGTAGCCGAAGTTGTTCGAGAAGAGCAGCGTGTTCGGCGGCCTCTGGGGCTCGTAGGGGTAGTCCATGCGCAGGCCGCCGACGACCGTCAGCTGCGAGTTCGGCTTCCAGGTGTCCTGGATCAGGGGTGCGATATCGAGCAGGTAGTAGTGCGAGACCGCCTGGTCGAACGACGTGAAGTACGGGGTGTTGGGCACCGCCACCGTCGACGCCAAGACCTTGCCCGCGAGGAAGTCCGAGACGCTGTTGAACGAGAAGCTGCCGATGGCGTTCGGGATGAACGTGTCCGTGTAGCCGGTGCGATCAAGCTGGACGCCGAACTTGAAGGTGTGGTTCCCAAGGGCGTAGGTGCCGTAGGCGTGCTCCTCCTGCTCCCAGGTGTAGATGTTGTTGTCCTGGTAGGCCCAGTAGGTGCCGGTGAAGAGAGAGCCGCTTGTGACCGTGGTGCCCAGGCTGGTTACGCCCGAGACGCCGTTGATCGTGAGCGCGGGCAGCTTCGGGCCGTTGAGGGACGCCGTGCCGTTGTAGCGCTTGTACGTGGCCTCGATCTCCGTGTGGAAGTCGGGGACGAAGTGGCTCCAGTCGCTGTTCAGCTGGGCCGTGTACGACTGGTCGCTGCGGTTCGAGTTGTACCACGAGGTCGCGAAGTCCGTCGATGTGGCTCCCGTGTAGTTGTAGAACACGGGCGCGTCGCCCTTCGTGTGGCGGAACGTGAACGCGAACTTCTGCGTGTCCGAGATGTTCCAGTCGATCTTTCCGACGAAGTTCTGCTCCCAGGTGTGGCTGATCGCCGCGAGCGGGCCGGGATTGTAGGTGTAGGTGTGGCCGCCAACCGTGTAGCCGGCCTCCAGCGCGGAGACGATCGAGGCGACCTGCGTCTGGCCCGTCGGCGAGCCGAGGGGATTGAAGAGCTGTGCGGGGGCGGCCGCGATCTGGCGGAATGCGTCGTAGCCGAGGAAGAAGAAGAGCTTATCCTTGATGATCGGGCCGCCGATCGTCGCGCCCGTCGTGTGCTGCTGCGTCACCTCGTGCTTGCCGAGGAGGCCGACGACCGGGTCGGGGCCGCGCATGTTCGTGCCCGTGTAGATCTCGTACGCCGATCCGTGGAACTCGTTCGTTCCGGACTTCAGGTTGACGTCGAGGACGCCGCCGAGGAAGCCGCTGTAGACCGTGTCGAAGGGGTTGATCGCGAGGGTCGCCGAGGAGATCCACTCCGGCGGGATCGGGTTGCGCAGGCCGGCGTAGCCGTTCGAGTTGAGGCCGAAGTTGTCTGCCGCCGACACGCCGTCGACGAGGATCGCATTCTCGCGGGGATTCTGGCCCGAGACGCTAAAGGTGTAGGCCGGGTCGGACGGGGAGACCTGCTGGACGACCGCACGGGGATCGAGGTTCTCAAAATCCTGGAGGTCGCGGCGGATGGTCGAGATCTGGCTGATCGTCTTCGGGGTGTAGCTGGAGCCGGTTCCCATGACGCTCGCGTCAAACCGGGTCTGGCTCGCGCTCTCGCTCACCTGGAACGCCTCGAGGCGCACCACCTCGGTCGCGAGGGAAAGGTCGATGGCGTCCGTCACACCGAGGTGAAGGTATACGTCCTTCTTCTCGGCCGTCGGCTGTCCCGCCGCGGTGGCCGTCACGGTGTAAGGTCCGCCGGCGCTCAGTCCCGTCAGGGAGTACTGGCCGGTGGAGCGTGTGACCGCCGTGTACCGCGCGCCGGTCTGGTCGACGACAGCGGTGACTGTCGCGCCGGCGACGGCCTTGCCCGACTGGTCCGTAACGAACCCGGACAAGCCGGACGTCGTGACGCCCTGCGCAAACATGGTCGCCGTCGTGGCAAGCAGGGCGAGGGCCCCGGACAAGATCCATTTTCCAATAGAACGGAACTTCTTATTCATAGGTGTAAGCTTGGATGAACCGATTTAACGATGAGCCCCTTAGGTGAGGGGCCCGTTTAAGTTGAACGAACTTTAATCTTAGGCGATAGCCACATCGGCGTCTTGGGGGTCAGTCAAGCATTGAAGTTTGGAGAGATCGCGTGACGCAAATTCGTAACCCTAGCGCGAAAGTTTCGTGCCCGTGCAGATTGCCCATTTCACATCCGTATGTTGTTGCAGAATGCCCGAAATTCATGGTGTCGGGGAATCGATGATTCGTTTCGATAATAACTAACAGTAAGGTCCCGAATAGCTTATGTCATACCAGAATTAAGTGGCACGGGGCTAGGTGTGTAGTTGGGCACAATGAACACCGAAGCCCTACTCGACGCCGACCTTGTTCGGCGATTCAACGGCGGTGATGAGTCCGCCTTCGGAGAAATCATGAACCGGCACAAGACGAAAATCTTTGCCGCGGCTATGGCGCTTCTGCGCAACCACGCCGACGCTGAGGAAATCACGCAGGACACCTTCGTGCGCGCCCACCGGGGCCTGTCGGCGTTTCGTGGGGACTCCTCACTGGCGACCTGGCTGCACCGCATCGCCACCAACCTGGCCAGGAACCGCTATTGGTACTTCTTCCGCAGGCGCCGGCACGCCACTCTCTCGCTCGACGCGGCGATCGGCGCCGAGGACGAGGGGACGTTCTCCGACCTCCTCTCGACCGACACCCCGGACCCGTCCCAGGACAGCTCGAGAAATGAGTTCGTTCAGATCGTCGAGGCGAGCATGGACGACCTGGAGCCGTCGCACCGCAAGATCCTGATGATGCGCAGCGTCCTGGACCAGTCCTACGAGGAGATCGCCTGCGCGCTTGGCATCAACGTCGGCACGGTGAAGAGCCGGATCGCCAGGGCCCGCGAGCGACTCCGCAGGAAGCTCGAGGAGGCATGCCCCGACTTTTCGCGCGACAGCAACCCGTCCGAGTGGTTTGAGCCCGCCAGGGGCGAGGGCCAGGTGGCCGTCTCCGCCTCGTAGGCGGCCGCTGCCTTAAGGGACCCGATTCGCCGTCGGCACCCGGCTCGGGCGGCTCAGGTCCTTAACCCCCGCCTCGCGCAGCATCGGGATCACCTTCCTCTCATAGCAGTCCGGGCAGATACTGTGGCTGAAGGCAAAGCTCGTCCGGTCCTGGATATAGCTCTCGATCTGCTGCCAGTAGTCCTTGTCGTCCCGTATCTTCTTGCAGTACCCGCACATGGGCAGGAACGTCTCGAGCTGCTGGACCTCCTTCGTGAGCTTCAGGATCCTCTCGGCGACGTGGAGGCGCATCCACAGGTCGTCCTCGTTCACCGGCTTAACCAGGAACTCGTCCACGCCGGCCGCCATCGCGGCCTCGCGGTTCTCGCGGGTGGCGGTGCGCTGAGAGATCAGGATGAAATAGACATAGTCGCCCTGGCGCTGGCGCACGCGCCTGCACAGCTCAAGACCGTCCATCCCGGGCATCATCCAATCGCTCACGACGACCCGCGTGTCCTTGTCATCGAGCTTCGCCAGCACCTCGTCGCCGTTTGCGGCCGCGACGAGCTCGTGGCCGCATTGGCGAAGCATCGCCTCGAGCATCATGCGCGAAATCGGATCGTCCTCGACCGTTAGGATTTTCATTGTCGGTTAGTCATTGTTGCTAAGTGCGGCAAGGGCGGCGTGCAAGCGGTGAAGCGCCTCGCGCAGGGAACCCAGGCGAGCCTCCGACTCGTCCCAGTTGCCCTCGGCCGCGAGCCGCTCAAGGGCCAGGGCGGCCTCCTGGGACTGGCGCGCTCCAAAATTCGAGCAGCTCCCCGCGAGGCGGTGCGCCGTGTCGGCAAGCTCGGATCCCGACCGTGCACGGGCCATGCGCGTCATGTCGTCAAGGCTCCCGGAATGGGTGGAAAGGAAGGCCTCGATCATCTCCGGCAGGAGCGACGGCCCGTGAACCCCGGGAAGGGCCCGGATCGTGGCCACCATCCTCGGGTCGACGACCCACGAGGGCGACGGCGACCCCTTGGGCGCCTGATCGAAGGGTGCGGTGGTTCCCGCCGAAATGCCGCAGCGCAGAAGCGCCATCCTGAGCGCCTCGGGCCTTATCGGCTTCGAGACGTAATCGTTCATCCCCGCGGACGTGCACCTGACCCGGTCGCCCGGCATGGCGTAGGCCGTCAGGGCGATGACGGGTATCTTGGTGTCAATCCCGGGGAGCGTCCCGGAGCGTATCCTGCGCGTCGCCTCGTAGCCGTCCAGGACCGGCATCTGGCAGTCCATCAGCACGGCGTCATAGCGCCGTTCCTGGAGCATGCCGAGCGCCTGCTGCCCGTTAACGGCAAGGTCGGCCTGGTGGCCCATCTTCGCCAGGATCAAGCGGGCGACCGTCTGGTTCGCCGGGTTGTCCTCGGCGATGAGGATGCGCAGTCCGGCCCCCGAGGGGGCCGGCTCGGGCGCAGGCGCCGCCTTGGCCTCCGCGGCCGAAGCGGCGCTCTCCTTGCGCTCGAAGATGCCGGCCAGGCAGCGCAGCAGATACATCTCGCGGACGGGCTTCGTGAGAAAGGCCTCGAAGTCTATGCCCGCGAGCCTTGCCGAATCGTCCTGCGGACCGGCAAGGAGCAGTTTAACGAGCGCGAGGCTCGCCAGCTTCTTGTCGCCGCGCACCTGCTTTGCGAAGTCGAGGGCGCCCGTCCCCGGCAGGTGCCAGTCGAGCAGCGCGACCTGGAACGGCTCCCGCTTTGCGGCCCGCTCGCGCAGCAGCGCAAGCGCGGCCTGCCCCTCCTCCGCCCCCTCGGCGCTCACCCCGTTCTTAGAGAGGAGGCCCAGCAGGATCCGGCGGCTGTTCGGATTGTCGTCCACCACGAGCACCCGCAGATCCTTGGGAAGCTCAGGCGGCGCCTCGGCCTTGCTTCCTGGCGGGCACTTCTTGAGCTCGAGCTCGAACCAGAACACCGAGCCGCGGCCGGGCGCGCTCTCGAACCCGATGTCCCCGCCCATCAGTTCGACGATCTGCCTGCTGATCGCTAGGCCGAGGCCCGTGCCGCCGAAGCGCCGCGTCACGGTGCCGTCGACCTGGGTGAAGGCCTCGAAGAGGCGCTCATGGGCCTCCTTGGGTATGCCAATCCCCGTGTCGCGCACCTCAAAGCGCACCTTGAGCCACTTGTTTGTCTGGCGCACGAGGCGCGCGGACAGGACCACCTCACCCTGTTCGGTGAACTTGATGGAGTTGGCGACCAGGTTCGTGAGCACCTGCCGGATGCGGCCCGCGTCCCCCTGCATCGGCTGGGCGAGAGCCGGGTCGAAGTCGAAGAGCAGCTCAAGCTGCTTCTCGTGCGCCCGCGGCGCCAAGAGCACCAGGGTCTCCTCCGCCATAAGCTGGAGCTCGAAATCGGCCGGCTCGATGCGCAGCTTGCCCGCCTCCATCTTCGAGAAGTCGAGGATGTCGTTGATGATGGTGAGCAGGTTCTCGGCGCTTCCCTGCATGACCCGGCACATCTCGCGCTGCTCGGTGTCGAGCGGGGTCTCCAGGAGGAGGCCCGCCATGCCGATCACCCCGTTCATCGGGGTCCGGATCTCGTGGCTCATCGTCGCCAGGAACTCCGACTTGAGCCGGGAGGCCTCGAGCGCCTGGTCGCGCACGCGCGAGAGGTTGTCCTCAAGGCGCTTGCGGTCGGTGATATCGGTGATGAACCCGTGCCAGAGGACTCCCCCGTCCGCCTCGCGCTCCGGCACCGAATTGCCCATGAGCCAGCGCTCGGTGCCGTCCGGGAATCGCACGCGGTACTCGTGGGACCAGGGCACGAGCTTGGTCGCCGAGTTTCGGATGGATTCCGACACGAGCGCGAGGTCGTCGGGGTGCAGGACGGCGAACACCTTCGAAGCGTCCTCGCGCACCTCCTCGGGGCTGACCCTGTAGATGTCCCGGATCCCCTCGCTCGCATAGGGGAAGCAGTACGTGCCGTCGGCCCTGAGGCGGAACTGGTAGACAAGGCCCGGGACCTGCCTGCCGATCTTCTCAAGGCGCCCCAGGAGCTCGGAACGCGCCGCCTCGATCCGCTTCTGCCCCGTGACGTCGATGGCGACACCCACGAGCCAGAACCGGCCGGGGCCGAGCCGCGAAATGGAGACCGACTCGCGCACCCAGGCAACCTCCCCGTCGCGGACAATCCGGAACTCCTGAACATAACCGGGCTTCCCGGTCAGCATGGCGTCGCGGCTTCGAGCGTCGATCTCCTCGCGCTCGGGGATGCTGAACTGCAGCCACATGCCGGGCCTGTAGGTGGAGTCCGAACGCCCGGAGAGCCTCTGGTCGAGGGCCGACGGGTGGGTCGTGATCTGCCAATCCATCTCCCCGGCCTGACCCACCGTGCGCACGTTCGCCTCCCAGAGGAGGCAGTCGGCCTGGCTGAGGACGCGGTGCAGCCTCTCCTCGCTCACCCTGAGCGCTGCCTCCGCCTGCTTTCGCGCCGTGATGTCCTGGCCGATGCCGAGGAATCCCACGATCTGCCCCTCCTTCTCGCGCAGCGCCGTGATGGTCAGGAGCACCGTGAGCCGGCTGCCATCCTTGCGCACGTAGGTCCATTCGCGCTCGTCGACGAGCCCGAGGCGCGCCCTCTCCACGAAGGCCCCGAATCCAGGCTCGACCTTGCGCTGGAGGGCCGTGCTGAGCTCGGCCGCGCGCTGCTCGACCTCCTCCCAGACATGGATGACCTCCGGCGTCACCTTTCCGACGACCTCGTCGCTGCGGTAGCCGAGCATCTTCTCCGCCCCGGCGTTGAAGGTGACGATGATCCCCTGCGGCGTCGTGCTGATCAGGCTGAAGGTCGTGCCGTCGAGGACGGCGCGCTGAAGCTGGGTTATCGCCGCAAGCTCGCCCGCCCGGTTCTCAAGCGAGGCGTTCGCAAGCCGCAGCAATTCCTCGGCCGCCCGCCTCGCGTTGGAGGACCTGCGGGTCTGGACGACGGCAAGGCCCACGAGCGCCAGGGCAAAAAGGCTGCCGAAGACCTGCACAGTCCGCGTGCTCCTTGTCACCCGCGCCATCTCCGCATCCCGCTCGTTGAGCAGGCGCGCCTCCACGGCCCGGATCTCGTCCGCCAGGTTGACGAGCGCGCTCAAGTCCGACTCCCTCTGCTGCGCGGCAAGGACCTGCGCCGGGACCGTCGCGGTTCCGCTGGCGGCGCGGGCCATGAGGAGCGCCTCGTTGAGCCTGAATTTCTCCTCGGCAAGCGACCGCAGGCGGTGGACCCGCGCCAGCTGCGCCGGATCCCCCGAGACGAGCCCCTCGAGGTCGGCGAGCTTGCCCGTCACCTCCCCGCGGTGGAACTCGGAGCGCTCGCGGAAGGCCGCGATCCCGGACATGGCGTAACCGCGGGCCGACGACTCCATGCGCGCCACCTCGGAGACCACGTGATCGATGCTGCTGCGAACCTCGTGGGTCGAGACGACCGAGCGCCCGGCCTGAATCAGCTCGAAGTTGCTCTGAATCGAGATGACGCCGATCGATATCAGAAGGCCCACCGCCGCCGACATGAGGGGCGACGAGCTCTCGCGGCCCTCGGCATCTCGGCGCGACCAGATGAGGATGGCCACCGAGAGCGCCGCGAGGCAGCCCATGGTCGGCGGGGCCATGCCCCGGTACATCGCCCCGCTCGCCATCGGCGAGAGCGACGCCAGATAGCTGAGCAACGGGAGCGCGGCCAGGGCGAACACCATGCCTCCGATCACCATGAGCAGCCACACCGGACGCCGCCGCGACGCCATGAGCGCGAGCGCGGTCCCGACGAGCACAAGCGCGAGCGCCGTATTGGGAGCCATGCCCGAAACGGGCGCGCCGGCCTTGATGACTCCCATGTGAACCCAGACCGCATCGTCGAGGCCCAGCGGGCGGCCCGCGATCTCCTGAAACGCGACCAGGGCCGCGACCGCCGCCACGAAGAGCCCGCATGCCCGTGTCACGCGTCTCCGGCCCCAGACCAGGGCCAGCAGGCTCAGGCTGCAGAGCGCCAGGCAGACGGCCGTGTTCATGGCCATCGGCGAGCTGCGCGGCAGGAATGACGTGAGGATCGGGCGCTGGGTGAGCCATCCGGCTGTCACGACGGCGCTGACCGAAAGCACGCAGGCGCCGATCAGGCGCAGCCATCGAGATTCGGGCGAGGTGGGGCTGAGGCGATCCAAGACGGGGTCTTTTGGCCTTATCGCGGCGCCAAGACGAGACTGAACAGGTCCCCGGGCATGGCTTAGCCCAGCCGCGCCCCGCGCGATCGGAGGCCCAGGAACCTGGCGAGCTGTTCCACGGCCCCGCTGGTACGGTGCCCGCGGGCGACGCCGCGCGAGACGACGCGCAGCCGCCCCTTGTCCCGGTCCGCCTTCAGGTCGACGTGGCCCACGAGCTCGGTCCCGGCGAGGACCGGCAGGGCGTAGTAGCCGCGCTTTCGCTTGGGGGCGGGCGTGTACGCCTCCCACGTGTAGTCAAACCCCCAGAGCGCCCGGGTCACGCGCCGGTCGTAGATCATGGGGTCCAGGGGAGCGAGAAGCAGCGGCGGGGGCTCCGGATCGGCCCCGGTGCGCGGCTCGAACCAATGCAGGTCGGACTTGAGGCAGTAAAGGGCGGGGCAGCCCTCGACCTCGACCGCGGCGACCAAGTCCTCGACGTGGGGCAGCTCGGCCCTCTTGAGGGCGACCAGGCGGTGCTGGCGCAGCCGTGTCTGGGCGAGCCAGCGGGCCGTCTCCGCGGGCGTGCGCTCGCGCTCCGAAAGGACCGATCGGGGGAGGACCCTCTCGGGAAGGTCGTAGAGACGGCGGTTGCTCTCGCGCCCGACGATCAGGAGGCGCCCGTGGAAGAAGAGCTTCTGGAGGGTCGACTTTGCCAGCGTGGCCGCGCCCCAGACCTGCCGCCCCCTGCGGTCGTCCGCGAAGGCCTCCGGGCCGAGGGCGCCGCCGACTGCGAACCTCTCCATCATGACCTTGGCAAACTCCTTCTCGCGCGCCGTGAGCCGTCCGGACCAGGCGCCCGTCCGCCGCGTGCGGGCCCTCATCTCGGCATGAAGGTGGGGCCACGCCTCGAGCGGGAAGGCAACGAGGATCCCGGTCGAGGGAAGGTGGTGCTCGAATGCGGTCCTCCCGTCGGCGCCGAGCGCCGCCCCGTCGCCGTGAAGGTGGCGGGTCAGCCCACCCTCCTGGTATCCCCGGACCCGGTTCCTCAGGATGTGGTCGTGCATGCGCCCGCAGACGTTGAGCGGGTCGATCTGGATGTAGCCAAGGTGGGCGAGGGCTGCGCCGATGTCGGGTGCCGGATCCTCGATCAGGTGCGCGCGCCTCAGGAATCGGCGCGCCTCAAGCGGGGAAACCTTGCGCGGGCGACTCACGGCACCGAGCCGGGGCGCGTGGGCTGGGAACGCTGCGGCGCGCCTGCGGAGGGGCCCGGCGCCGGCACCAGGGCCGGGGTTCCGGCGGGCGCGGCCCCGGGCTGGGCGCGGAGGCGCACCACAATGTCCGAATAGTCCTGGATTCCCCCGAGGATCGCGGCGGCGATCTGGTCGCGGTAGGCGGGCGTCGCAAGGCGGGCGGCCTCCGCGTCGCTCGAGAGGAAGGCGGACTCGACGAGGACGCCGGGGCACTTGAGCATCCTGAGCACCCCGAGGTGCTCGAACTTCTCGCCGCGGTCGCCCGTGTGAAGCGAGTCAAGCAGGCGTCGGTGCAGGGCGCTTGCGAGCACCGAGTTCCAGGCGTTGAAGTCATTGACCGGCGCCTCCCTCGCTTCCGAATCGTCCTTCTCGCCGGGGCTCCACGAGTTGGTCGAGCGCTGGGAGCGTGGCGGAAACGAGAGCACCTCGACCCCGGTCGTTTTCGTGTTGGGGTAAAGCGAGTTGAAGTGGATGCTCACGAACAGGTCGGCGGACGCCTGGTTGGCGATCTCGGTGCGGATTTGCTTCGGGACGTCGACGTCGGTCTCGCGCGTCATGACGACCGCGTAGCCCGCCGCCTCAAGGAGCTTCTTGAGCCTGAGGGCGACGTCGAGAGTGTAGGTCTTTTCCATCGTTCCGAGGGACCGGTTCTCGGTGCCGTGGTCCAGGCCCCCGTGCCCAGGGTCGACCGCGACCACGTGGGGCCGGCGCGGGGGCGAGGCGCAGAGCTCGGGCCTAAGGCGGGGCAGGAGCCGGGCGTCAAAGTCCGTTCGGCTGAGGTAGAACGTTCCCCGGTGCTCGAGGACGGGGTCGCCGAAGAAGACGCGAAGGCCCTTGATGTCCGTCTCGCGGCTGCGGTCGGCGAAGCGGGCGACCGGCTGGGCGCCGTCCTTGAGCATCACGGAGGTGGGCGGTATCGAACGCTCAAGGCGCATGCCCAGGCGGGCGGCGCAGTCCTCGAGGCTCACGTAGTCGACCCCGCCGCTGCGGAAGGAGGAGGCGTCCGCGCCCGGCGAGCCGAGGAGCAGCGCCGGCAGGAGGAAGAATGCGAGCGCTACCGGGCGCATGGCCGCGGAGCGCTCAGGCCTCTGCCGCCTGCTGGTCGGATGGACGGGAGTCATCCTCATCCTCGTCCCCACCCTCGCCGCCCTTCAACTGAAACTTGGCCTTGCGCTTGTTGGCGGGCAGGGGCGTCAGCATGACATGGATGTTCCTGCCGATAAGCTTCGGATCGGCGTCGGGGTGGCCCATACCGGCAAGGTCGACCACCGCCTTCTTCATCACCTCGAAGCCCAGCTCCGTGTGCGCCATCTCGCGCCCCCGGAACTTGAGGCGCAGCTTCACCTTGTTTCCGTGGTCGAGGAACTCCTCGGCGTGGCGCAGCTTCGTGTTGAAGTCGTTCGGGGCGATGCGCGCCGTGAACTCGATCTCCTTGATCTTGCTGGCGGTCGACTTCGAGTGGGAGTGCTTCTTCTGCTCCTCGTAGACGTACTTGCCAAAGTCCATGATCCTGCAGACCGGGGGGGTCGCGTTCGGGGCGACCTCGACCAGGTCGAGTCCCACCTCCAGGGCAAGGTTGACGGCCTTGGGCGTGTCGAGGATGCCGAGCTGCTTGCCCTCGGGAGAGATCACGCGGACCTGCGGAACCTTGATACGGTGATTGCGGCGTATGCTCGCGAACGGGTCGTTGTTACGGCGCTGGAATTGCCCGCTCGGGCGATTGCCGCCTGGGGCGGCCGGGGGAGTCGGTATGGCCATCAATAATTACGCTGCTGGGTGTGTAGAATCACGAGACCGTCGCCAGAAACAGCCTCGAATACAACACCTAAACGCTGAAGCTTTCGCCGCAGGAGCAGCTTGCCTTCGCATTTGGGTTGGTGAACTTGAACCCACCGGCGATCAGCTGGTTCGAATAGTCGACCACGGTCCCCTTCAGGTAGAGCGCCGTCCTCGCATCGACGATGACCGAGATGCCAGCCGACCTGACGAGAATGTCGCCCCGCCGGGGCTCGGGGGCGAACTTGAGCTTGTAGCTCAAGCCGTTACAACCCCCACCGGTGATCGCGACCCGCAGGAACTCCCCCTGCTTCTCGCGGGCGATCAGGGCGCGCACCTTGGTTCCCGCGGCCTCGGTGAGGCGCACGAGGCCCTCGCTCCCCTCCCGGACACCGGGGGGCTGGGCGGGCGCGGGGGCGACGGCGGATTCAGGCATCACGCGCCACTATCGCGCATTGCGCGCGCTTATCAAGCGCCGGGCGACCGATACCGCGTTGGCGAAGCTCTTTGGGCTGGCCACCCCCTTGCCGGCGATCGCGAACGCGGTGCCGTGGTCCGGGCTTGTTCGCACGTGGGGTAGCCCGAGCGTCACGTTGACGCTCTCCTCAAAGTCGATCACCTTGAGCGGGGCCAGGCCCTGGTCGTGATAGAGCGCGACCGAGACGTCGAACTCCCCCCTCAGCTGCCGGCCAAAGAGCGTGTCCGCGGGCTGGCAGCGCGAGAGCCCCGGGTACCGGGCGCGCAGTCCGTCAAGGATGGGCTCGATCGTGTCGCGCTCCTCGGTCCCGATGAGCCCCCCCTCGCCCGCGTGCGGGTTCAGGCCGCAGACCCCGATGCGCGGAGCCGCGACACCCTCCGCGCGCGCGAGCTCGTCGGCGGCGCCGACCGCGCGGGCGATGTTCGACGGCGTGAGCCACGAGGGCACCTCGCGAAGCGGGATGTGCCAGGAGACGAGCGCGATCCTCAGCCTGCCCCCGCAGAACGCCATCGTCGGCTGCCCTCCCCAGCGCTCGGCAAAGAACTCCGTGTGGCCCGGGAATCTCCAGCCGATCGCGGCCATCCGCTCCTTGCTTATGGGGCCGGTCACGACCCCGGCGACCTCGCCCATGGCGCACATCTGGGCGGCGCGCTCGAGCGCGGCCCAGGCGACCAAGGAGCCCTCGCCCTCGGGTTTTCCGGGCACGGCGGCATAGTCGTCCATGCCGACGGGAACCTTCCTCGGACCCTGCCGGAGCGTGCCGAGCCAGCGCGAGGGCCCGATGACGGCCACGTCGCGCGCCTCCCGCGGGTGGGAGTCGATCCACGCCGAGATGATCTCCGGCCCTATGCCGGCCGGGTCGCCGCAGGTTATCGCAATCGCGTCGCTCAAGGGTTCGGGGAGGCCGCCCTAGGCCTCGTCGTCCTCGGCCGCGGCGCCCTTTCGGCGCGCGCGCGCGATGCCGCGCTTGCCGGCGACGATGAACTCGAGGAAGCGGCGGGCCTCGGCCGATGCGTATCCGCCCTCGGCGATCGCCTTCGCCGCGATCTCGCGGATGTTGCCCGCCTGGAAGTAGACCCGCCTGAACGCGTCCTTCAGCTCGTTGATGGCCTCGCGGGTCGAGCCGCGGCGCCTGAGCCCGACCAGGTTCAGGCCCGACACCTCGTTGCGCTCCGCCACCATGGTGTAGGGGGGGATGTCCTGGGTGATGCGCGAGAGGCCCCCGACGATGGATCCCTCCCCGATGCGGCTGAACTGGTGGAAGGCCGCCCCCCCGCCCAGGACAGCGTTGTTGCCGACGGTGATGTGGCCGGCCAGGAGCACGGCGTTGGCGACGACGACGTTGTCGCCCACAAGGGTGTCGTGGGCCACGTGCGAGCACGCCATCAGCAGGCAGTTGGCGCCGACCTCGGTGAAGGCGCCCTTCTCCGTGGAGCGGTTTATCGTCACGTACTCGCGGATCGTCGTGCCCGCGCCGATCCTCGTCCCGGTCGGCACCGCCGGGTCGAACCGCAGCACCTGCGGGTCGCCCCCGACGACCGCGAAGGGGTGGACCGCGACCCGATCTCCGAGGATCGCGCCCGCCCTGATGATTGCACCCGCGTGGATGACGCACCCGTCGCCGAGCTGCGCGCCCGGCTCAACGATTGCCGTGGGATGGATAGACGACTTCATCGGTGCGGATCCTCAAAATTGGCGGCGCGCAGTGCGAGAACGTTTTGGCGGGGGCCTCTCCCGGGGGCTTCACTCCTCGACCGGCGCGGCCTGCGAGGCGCGGGTCCTCCTGGCCGACTGCATTCGGTCGGAGAGGAGGTCGAGCTGCGCGTCCTTCAGGAGGTCGTAGTTCTTGAGCACCCGGATCACCTGGAGGGTGTCGCTCTTGCCGTAGTTGCGGTGCGCGTCGATCTTGTCGATCAGGTCGAGCAGCATGGACCGGAAGGAAATGATCCCGTCGACGCCGCGCTCCTTCAGAAGTTCGACGCTCTGCGACCTGAACGGCTCGGCGGTCGGCAGGGCCGGCAGGACCAGGATCTTGGTGACGTCGCTGCCGATGCCGTCCCCCTCGGAGGGGAAGAGCCGCGCCGCCTGCTTGAGGACGTTCTGCTCGAGGAAGCCGAAGATCTCCGGGGATCCCTTGAGGGTGGCCGGCGTGAAGACTCCGGTGTGCCAGGGCTTAACGGCGACGACAGCCTGGTGCACGAACTGCAGCTCGGTCGAGAAGAGGAAGAAGTCCGGCTTGCGGGCGCCCTTTCGCCACGAGGGGTTGTGGACAAGAAGGTCGATCTCCTCGTCACCCGTCTTTCGGCGGGCCTGCACCTGGTACTTGTGGACCTGGCGGACGAAAAATCCGTTCTGCTCAAAATATTCCCGGACAATGCCTTCGTCGATGGCGGACATGACCCATCTTATAGCGCCACGAAGGCCCGAACACACGAATTTTCTCCCGCCCTCAGACGCATCCCACCTCGCCCCAGACCGCCTCGACCTGGGGGGCCGGCACGTCCCCCACGACGACGGCTTCACCGGCCGCCTTCAGGAGAACGAACCGAAGCGCTCCCGCCCGGGCCTTCTTGTCGCGGGCCATGGCCGCCATCAGCGGACCGACCTTAAGCGCCGAACGCAGCTTGGTCGGAAGCCCGTGCGCCGACACCACCGACTCTATGCGCGCGACGTCCGCCTCGCCGATCATCCCGAGGCGCAACGAAAGGCGCGCGGCCGCGCATAGCCCGACGGCAATGGCCTCGCCGTGCAGGTACGTGCCGTATCCGGTCACCTGCTCGATCGCGTGGCCGAAGGTGTGGCCGAGGTTAAGGAGCGCGCGGCCGCCGCTCGCCGCCCTTTCCCGCTCGTCGGCCTCGACGAGCCTCGCCTTTATCCCGCAGCACACGCGCACGGTCCAGGCGAGGCGTATGTCTCCCGCCGAAAGGGCCGACCTCTCCAAGTCCTCGAAGAGCTGCCTGTCGCCGAGCAGGGCGGTCTTGATCACCTCGGCCATCCCGGCTGCGAACTCCCGCGGAGGCAGGAGCCTGAGGAAGCCCGTGGCGATGAAGACCCCCTTGGGCTGGTGGAACGCGCCGGCGAGGTTCTTGCCCGCATTCAGGTTGACCCCCGTCTTCCCGCCCACGGAGCTGTCGACCATGGCGAGGAGGGTCGTCGGCACCTGGTAGTAGTCCACTCCCCGCAGGTACGCCGCCGCGGCAAAGCCGGCGAGGTCCCCGACGACGCCGCCGCCCACGGCAAAGACGGCGCCCGAGCGGTCCAGCCCCTGGGCTGCGAGGAAGTCCAGCGTGCGGCCAAACTCGGCGATCGACTTGGACTCCTCGCCGGAGGGCACGATCAAGGTCGGGGCGTCGCCGAAGAGCTTGTGTAGCATCGGCGCCTGGACCGTGGCCACGTTGCGGTCGGTGATGACCGTGATCCCTCGGGATGCGGCCTTCAGCTCGGCGACGAGCGTGCGCACCTCGGCGGAAAGGTCCTCGGCAAAGAGGATGGGATACGACCGGTCTCCTAGGTTTACTTGTAGGGTATCAGGCATCGGGGCCGGTAACTTGGCCGCTGGCGGCCGGTCTGTCCACGGATTTGAGCGGGGTCGGCCCGCCCCCCTAGGCGACGCCGCTGCGCGGCTCCGACCTCCGCCTGAGAACGCGCACAATCGGCCCCCTTATGGCAAGGTGGTACACCGCAAGGACGACCACGATCCCCACGCCCGCGTACACGAGACCCTCGGCGGTCGTGGGGACGGCCGGCCGGTAGATGGCGAGGGTCGCACGGGCGATCCCCCAGTCCGCGTGGTGCAGGAATACGAAGGGCCTTGTCCACGTCGACGCGTGCCGGAGCGCCTCGTCCGCCGCCCCGAGCTCGTTGACCCGCGTGATCGCACCGCGCACCACCTCCCCCATCCTGCCCATGGCCTTGTCAGGGTTCTGGGCCGCCCCGGCAACGAGCTGGTCCAGGCTCATTCCCGACTTCGAGGCCGCGTCCTGGAACCGGTCGAGCTCAAGCCGCGCCTCGTCGAGGTGCCCCTCGAGCCTTTGCAGGTACTGCTGCATGAATTCCGGGAACTGGGAGAACGCAACCGCGCCGACGGCGCACAGGATCCGGTCGAGGAACCGCTCGGCACCCTCGGACAGGGACCTGGCAATGGGGGGAAGTGGCACCCGATAACTGTCACACAGGGGCGCCGCGCTTTCCATCCGAATCATCGACGGCGCGCGCCGCGGTCGCCATGGACGAGCCGCCCGGCGGGGAGAACTGGGCGGCCGCACCGGAAAAGACCACGGCCTCGACTGGGCGGGCTCCAGCGAGCCGTTCGCCGGCGGAAGTCGCCTGGCTTAGGGGCATCCCGCCAGGCGCCTGAGCAAGGCTCCAGGCCAGCCTGCCGGCGGCGACGCTCTGCCTCGCGGTGGCGCCTGCGGCCTCGGCCATGAAGAGCGCCCCCGTTGCCAGGAGCCTGTGGAGGAACACGGGGCCTAGGATGGACACGATCACGACCCAAAGGAAGAACCCCAGGCCGCCCACGAGGATCGAGATGAGCGCGGTCAGGTTTCCCATGAACCAGTTGCCGAGCGCGGACTCCACCGCGCGGAGCTGGTCCTGTGTCGGCGCCTGCGCGGAGATCGCACTCCACTGAAGGATGCCCGCGATCTCAGGCACGCGGCTCGTACCGGCCACGAGCGAGATGAGCGCGTCGTAGAGCGCGATCGTCCCGGTGTGGCCGATCGCCCAGGAGACGGGCCACAGGGCGACCGAGACCATGTGCATCACGTAGCTCTGCGCCGCCTGGCGGCTGTAATGGCCCTCGGGGAGCGAGAACATGCCGGTGAAGAGCGGAAGCATCATCGTCCCGGAGACGGCGAGGAAGAAGCGCAGCTGCTCCATGAACCAGACGACCGCGGCCGCGCAGAGTAGCAGGAGGTAGAGGGGCGCGATCGTGACCGCGATCAGGAGGCACTTCATCATCGCCGAGCCGAATCCGGCGCCCAAGACCGCCAGCCTGAGCGTCGCGTTCCAGGTGTCCTTCGCTCCCGAAGCGTAGTCGGAGGCGGTGTCCCAGACGGCGACCCCGAAGGCCTCCAAGTACCCGAGCACGCTGCCGTCGTTCGCGCGGTCGATCAGCGCCTGGCGCTGCGAGCTTGCATGGCTCGACTGGGGGCCTGCCTGGGCGAGGGCCCCCCTGCGCAGGACGTCAAAGAGCTGGTTCAACTCGGGCATCGCGTAGGCGGCCTTGACGCACACCGCGGTGAGGTTGCGCGGGCCGCCCGCCGACGACTCGTAGAGCGAGTCGGCGCCCTGCATCGCGGTGCGCATCAGGAACGGCCCTGCGACGATCGATGCGATCACAATCCATGTCCTCGCGACCTCGCCCAGCTTCCCCTCCCCCCTCGACCGCTCGGCCCGCAGCACAAAGCCCCAAAGCGTGAAGAGCGCGCCAAAGCCCGTGAAGATCCACCCGATCCTTCCGAGCACCGCGGCCTGGCCGCCCGACCCCTCCGTGAGCCCGCGGAAGATGACGCCGCCGTCGTACGCGTTGAAGACGTCGAGGAGGTCCGACACGGGTTGGGTCCCGGCGTTCATGGGCTTGCGTTCGGGCCTCCCGCCGCGTCAGCCGTGGTCCAGAGCCGAAGGCCGGAGTAGTCCGCAGCGGGCGAAGCCGGGACCGCCTTTTGGAGCGTCGCTTGGCGCTGGGTCTCCGCCTCGCGGGCCCGCGCCGCGGCGGAATTGCTAAGGAGGGCCGATTCCGCAAGCAGCTGCTCGTCCGTCGACCGGCTTCGGACCTCGGCGCTTGCGCGGCCCTGGCGGTCCGACAGCTCGAGGTCGTCGAGCATAGCCCTGCGGCGCGCGTCCATGACCTGGCTTTGGGACTGGATCTGGCTTATCTCCGCCAGGATCGCCTGCTTGCCGGACTCCGTAGTCGCGCCCTTGAACTGGCCCCACGCGAGTGCGAGCTCCGACGCCGCAAGGGACCGGGCCTGCTGCTCCGATGCGATCTGGCTGCGAATCTGCGCGGCCGAACCTGCGTCCCCCGCAAGGCGCTCATAGAGCGAGGCGTCGCGCGCCTGCGTCGTTCCGAATACCTGCATCGTGGCCCCGGCGCCGGACGCGTCCAGAAGCGAAAGGACGGCCGCCCGGTGCGAGGACGCCCCCAAGGAGCGCCAAGCCTTCAGCAGATCGCCGCCGGTCTGCGCGCCGGAGGCCAGACTGTTGAGCTGGGCCGTGATTTCCTCAAGCCCGGGTACTGCGCCCACGGCGGCCTTGGGATCGCCCGCGAAGGCCCGCAGGTCCCCGACCACCTTGAGCGTTCCCGCGGCGGCCGCCACCTGCTCGTTGAGCCTTTGGAGCTCGGCAGCCCAGTTTGCCGCCTCGGCGGGATTGGCGATGACCGTGACAAACGACGTGTCGGCAAAACCGAGGAAGCCACGCGCGGTGGCCGCCCCGGCCGATCCGATACAGGCGTACGCGAGAATCCTAGCGGCCGTGGCAGACATCCGTTTCATGGGTTCTGGTCTCCCGAGGGGGCCGGCGCGGGAATAAAGACCGGGACGCCGACGGACTCCGGAGCGAGCCGGCGGCCGTCGCGGGCGGTCCCGGACTCGTCCCAGCTGTAGTACTCCACACGGCCGGCGGGCCGCAGATGTCCCGCCGCCTCGAGGGCCTGCTTCGCCCAGTAGAGCTGCTTCACCGCGTCCGCCGAACCCGCGGTGTAACCCTCGTCAAAGGCCCTCCGCTTTTGCCTGGGGGAGACTTCCTGGCAGCCCACAAGCGCAAGCCCGATGAGCGCCGCCACGGTGGCCCTCATTTCGGCCTCCCCCCGGACTCCGCCAGCACGCCCTCGTACACCGAGGGATACGCCCCAAGCGCCGCCATCCTGCGGTCGAACACCGCGCCCGAGGACTCCGCGACGTAGAGCATGGCGGGGTCGACCTCGACCCGGACGGTCCCGCAGACCGGCGCGGAGGATTCCCTGGAGAAGTACGTGAAATACGACGCCTTCCTCGCGCCTCGCTGGTGTTCGACCAGGGGATGCTGCACAATGGCGCGGCGCGCGGCACCGGGCAGCCCGATCACGCTGCCTATCCGCCGGACCTGGTCGGCGTTGTTCTGGCGCATGAGGAAGTACTGCTTGCACTGGCCGAGGAGGAGGTCCGTCAGGGACGGATCGATGTCATCGATCTGGGAGGGTTCCTGGAAGGCCCCGATGAACACGCACCGGTACTTGCGCATTTGGGCAAGGAGCTCCTTCACGAACTCGGTCGCACCGGGAATGAGGAGTATCCTGCGCAGCTCGTCGAGCAGCATGACCTTCGAGGCGGCCCTGGGGAGCGTCAGGATGTGCTGTCGGACGTGGTCGAAGACCACGTAGCCGGCCAGTTCCTTGAGCGTCCCCTCGGGAAGCCGGCTCGTGTCCAGGTGAAGGCCGCACCCGCGAAGGTCCACGTTCGTCGGTCCGTCGATGAACCCGCCGACGACCCCGCCGGAGCGCAACCCCTTCGCAAGCTCGGAGGACAGGAAGTCAAGCTCGGCTGCGACCGCGGCGCTCCGGTGGTGGGGCAGGCGCCCGTGACGCATCAGCGCAACGAGCCCGTCAAACCTGGGATAGTCCGCGGCCCCGAGCATGCTGAAGGCCATCGACTCGACGTTCCTACGCCCCTGCTCCTGGAGGGAGGTGCGCAGGACCAGATCGTCGCTCGGGGCGCCGACGAGCGCTGCGGCGGCCGCCGGATCGGACCTTTCCAACTCGAGAAGCGAAAGGTGCCCGTCGAGGAAGTCGTCGTCGGCGCGCCTTAGCCGCTCGGCCGCCACGGCCCGCCTAGCGAGCGAACGCCACCGGTCCTCGTCCGCGTTCTTCCAGTCCTCGGCGCAGTCCTCGTAGTGGGAGCGCACGTATTCGCCGATCAGGCCCTCCCGGCGCCTGTTCCTGTCCTCGTCCCGGGACAGCCCCACGAGCTTCATGCAGGTCCTCACGACGCGGGCAACCGCGGCCGAGGTAAGCGGCAGGCCGAGCGTGTCGAACGGGTTCAGCGTGCAGTCGCCGGACTCCTTCAGGACGAGGCTTCGCATCCCGCAGAGCCCGGCCTGGGTGACAAAGGCCATCCCCTCCTCCTGGTAGAACCGGTAGGCCCAGTCGCCGTCCGTCTGGCTCATGAGGTCGATCAGGAACGCGGTCTTGCCCGAGCCGTTGACACCGACGACGATCGAGTGCTGAGGAGTCCCATTGGCGGTGACCAGCCGCACGCCAACGATGCTGCCCCCTGGGCTGTCGTAGAGCGCCTGCGCCTCGTCCAGATGCCCGGTGAACGTCGAGGAGATCGGCAGGAGGTCGGTGAGGTTGTGGTTCTCCACGTAGATGTCCCACCCCCGGTAGGTGCCCCCGAGGTTTCCCGGGATCGTCTCGTAGAAGAGGTGGCGCGCCTGCGCGGCGTTGTTGACCTGCATGAACTCCGCGCCGTCTATCCCCTGGAGGGCCGTGCGCATCGCCAGGGACTTGGCGGCAATGCCCTCCGGCGTGTCGCTCCAGACCCTCACCGTGAAGAGCATGTTGAACGGAATCGTCACCGACGACAGGAGCGATTCGATCCGGCCCTGGCGAAGACGGATGTCGTTCTCAACCCCGGCCGCGCGCCGGTCCGTGAGGAATGCGCTCAGTTCGTCGATCTCCCGCCGCAGCCGGTCAATCTCACGCCCCACGGGCAGCGGCCGAATCGCGAGGGTGATGCAGGCGCCCCGGCTCACCGCGTCGAGTACCGGCACCAGCATTCCCGGCCTCGTGCCACGGGGCAATTCGCGCATGACAAAGAGCGCATGGTAGTTCCCGTCGAAGAAAAGGAGGCCGCTCCTTGCGGCGCCACCGCCCGACGCGAAGGCGTCGATGTCGCTCCTTAGGCAGTTCGCCCGAATGGACAGGTTGGCGTCGAATCCGCGGGGATCGCCGCCCAGGCTCGAGGCAAACGCCCTGGAAAGGCTCGGGTTGAGGAACTTCCTCAGGTGCAGGGCGTGCGAGGCACTGTCCATCGGCGTCCATTGGCCGAGCGGATGGACCATCGCGAACATCCGCAGTTGGGAATCCAGTCCCGATGCGGCCTGGCGTAGGTAGCTTTCGCAAGCCGGCACCGAGCGCACGTCGCGCGCCGTCAGTCCCTCGCACCGTCGTCCCAGGTACAGATGCACGCGCTCGCGGCGCAGCGTTCCCTCGGCCGTCCTTTGGTCGTAGTAGGCGCGCCGAACCGCGCGGGTTCTACGGCACCAGGGGGTCCCGCCGCGGGACTCGCCTTCGTACGCGTCCAGCGCGGGGCCAAAGTCGTCCTCGACCGTCCATTGGACCTGCACCGCGGTCGCGGGCCCCACGAGCGCAAGCAGGTGCGCGTTCTGGCTGCGCAGATCCAGTATCGTCCTATTGTCAGCACTTCGAAGATCCGGGACCTCGACTTGGGCCCCGCGCGCCAGGCAGGTCCGTGAGTCGAGTTCCGGTCCCCACCAAAGCATGTCGCGTTCAAACCAACCGACTGGAAATGTCCTGGCCATCGTCCCTCCGTTAGTGCCCGGTGTGGTTCCTTCCCTTCGCGAAAAGCGGATGGCTGAGGTCGACCGCGCGCGCCGGCCCACAGTCCGCGGCCGCATCCAAACAGATGCGGGGTATCAGCGGGAAGCACCTCAGCGGGGGATCCGTGAAGTCCACACGTACCCTCAGGGCGGTCGCCAGCAGGTCGCTCCTGAAATGAGGAGGACGGCCCATGACGAGGAATCTCAGGTAGCCAAAACCCAGCGAAAAGGGGGTCAGCGACAGGACCGTTTTTCCCATCCAATGGCTCCCATCGACCCCATCCCCGACGAATGATTTCAGGGCGATTCCCAAGCTCAGGACGATTCCCGCAAACAGGGGCCACAGGTCGTTGAACCCGACCCCTTCGAACCCGAGATACCCGACCCTGGCCCTGCGCCCTGTATTGCTGGGTGTATAGGGTAGCGAACATTCCTCCTCCTCGGATTTCATGGCCACGGGGATTTCCGGCCCTCACCACGCCGGAAGGCTACCGAGCGTCCAGACGGGATTGATGATGCCGATCCTAATCGAGAACCAGTAGACGCCCGCGGAGATCGCTGGTATCCCTATCGCCCATGCGGCTTCCTCAAGCTTGTCCTGTTTGTCCTGGGCACGGTAGGCGCGCTGAGCGTGCTTGATTCCCTGCCAGACAGAGCCGGCCAGGCCCAGGGTGAACAGCCACCCGAGGACGTCGGTGGCCTGAAATGCGGCAGCCATCAAAGGCGTGAAGGAGAAAGGATGCATGGTTTACGACATGTCCTATTTAATGTGTTAATCAAGGCAATTCGGCGGCATTCGGATCTTGCCGCAAGGGCTCCGATCAACGCCGAAGGGCCCACCCAGACGGGAATCCAATACCTTGGGGACGCCGACAGGTCCGCTCCCCGAAAAGAGACCTGCGTCCCTATAGCCCGTCCCTGCCGCGCCTCGACGGAAGTGAGTCACGAGGCGCTCCAGCGGCGTTCTTGCCAACTGCGGCATGACACATGGGGGAAAGAAAAGCTGCACCGTCCGGATCCGACACAAGGCGGACGTCCCCTCGCGCGGCGTCGCGTCAGCGGCCGAGATTGGACTCCCACATCTACCTGTGGAAGGCGTCGTGGGCTTCCAGCTCGAGGTGGAGTCTCGCGGTTGGCAGCGGTTCGGTCTTCAGCGGGCGGACCGCCCGGCCTCAAGGAAACGCTTGGCCGTGATCCTATCGAGATTCTCGCACCAGTCCGGATGCCGCGAGCGGACGCGGAAGGCGTTCAAGTTCCCAATCGGATGCCGCACGAGCCCGGCCAGGAACCGCGCCCATTCGGCCGGGCCGGCCATGCGCAGGAAAGGGCGGCATTCGGGATAGAGAAGTCCCGCGAGAAGGAACGTCCCTGTCGGCGCCGGATGCTGGCCGCGGTAGTGCCCCCACAGCGCGGCGCGGCCCGCATGGTCGAGTCGGGCGTGCCTCACATAGGTAGCCAGCAGCAAGGTCTGAATAGCCTGCCACTGCGCCGCGCCGGCCGAGCGCGCGCTTTGTAGGGTCACCGAAAAATTGGCGAGAGGGGCCGGGACATACAGCAGTGGATGAGGCAGAAGCCGTTCCCTGAAGGCCTCGATGCCGGCGAAAGGCAATGCGGGCGTCGAATAGGATTCGCCCGCGCGCGAGCGAATGAGCATCGCCCCGTTTGAATGAAGGGACCCGAGTGCCTGCCGGTGGTCGCCCCAGGGGACGAGGCGGGGCTCCCCGTCGGGCTCGGTGGGGTTGACAAACCTTCCGGTGTCCCGCCAGCCCCCACCGGGATTCTCGACCCAGATGCGCTGGTTGCACCAGCCCATCGTTGCCGCGGGGTGTCGCTGCATGGCGTCGAGCATGCCCTCCAGGAATCGCGGCTCCCACCAATTGTCGTCCTCGAGAAGCGCGTAGAAAGGCTCCCGTGTTGCACGGTAGAACAGATTGAATGATTGAACCGCGCCGAGGTTTTCCGTGTGTTGGCAAAGGCTCACCCGAGGGTCCCCCGTTCGTCGCACCAGCTCGGCGGGGAATGTATCTGCAGGATCATCGTTGTGCAGCTCGCACGTCCAATCCCGCGCCGACTGAGCCAGCAGGCTTTCCAGCGCGCGCGGCAGGAGGTCGTTTCGCCGGTAGGTCGGAAGGAAGACCCGGACGCGTGCTTGGGGAATCTCAGGCATGGGGTCAGTTTGAGGGCTCGCTCACTGCGGGACTAGGCGTCGATCAGGTGCCAGTCGCCGGGGAACCGGTCGCCGGGTTTGACATCGTGGCCTAGGAACCAGCGCCTGGGCGCCACAACAAGCTGGCCGGGCCCGTCCCGAAGCCACGCCTGCCACCAGCTGAAGCTGCTGTTCGCAATGATGAAGTGGGTGCAGCACCCCATCAGGAAGAAATCCTCGTGGGTCGTGTGCCGGGGAGCAGCATCGATCCAGCGGACGGGCCCATCGAACCTCAGGTTCTCGCGGGCCCAGGCGGGATCGTCGGAGAAGACACAGAAGGGAACACCAGGAAGCCTCTCCCTCATCCAGGCGACCGCCTGCAAATAATAGTCGAGCGAGGCGCACCCATGGAATTGGGCCGCGTCGTCGTTCTCGACGTAGTCGCCCCTCCTGACGTGCACCGCGATCTGGGGGGCGGCGGCAAGCTCCGCGCCGAGCGTTGCGACCCGGGGGCTCGGGGCGTCCAGTTTCAGAAACATCTTCCGCACTTCGTCGCTGCAATCCGCGAAGTACTTCTCGCTCTGCCACCAGCCGTCCAGGTACACGGGCGGCCGTAGGCCCAGGACCCTGACGTCAAAGTCAAAACTCTCCTCCTTCGCCCAACGACGCAGGCGAAAGGGCGTGATCCTGTGGCTCCACAGGATCCACTTGTTCTTCCACCAAGGCCCCCATTGGGGGGTCAGGCGCCTGATAGTCGCCTCGGAGGCCTCGTCGAGCGGCAGGTTGAACTCGCGCAACTGAAGGCCGCGGTCGGCCGGCCGGCCGATTCCGCGCGTGTCGACGCGCAGGGGAACCCCGAGCCGCCGGGAGAGCGCATATCCGGCCGCGTATTCGAACAATTGATTGCCCAGGCCCCCGTGGAGGCGCGTGACGATGCAGGGCTCCGCCGCGGCGCTCATCGGATGAATGGGGCCAGGAGCCTGCAGGCGGCCTTGTATCCGGCTAGGGATGAAATGAGCGATGCAGCGCGCACGAAACGCGAAGGCCTGTGCTCCGGAAAGCGCGCAAGTTCGGCGCACGCCGCCTCGAACAGCGGCCTGTCGCGCGAGAAGCCGACCCGCGCGGCGGTGTCATAGGCCCCCATCAGCGCTGCCCGATGCATCGGGTCCAGACGGCCCGCCTCACGCCAGAGCTGCTCCACCTCGCGGGTGTTCTGAAGGATGTCGGCCCAAAACTTCACCGAGCTTGTGCTCGAAAGGCTATTGGACGCGTGCTGGCGATAGCTCGCGCTAATGCCCGGGACATGGGCGAAGCCTCCTCCAAGCCTTGCAGCGTCGAGCAGGAACCGCGCGTCCTGGATGACCGGAAGGCTCTCCTTCCATCCTCCAATCCTTTCCCAGACAGACCTGCGGTAGAGGATGGCCGCGGGAGGCGCCCAGAACCCCCGAAAGACCTCTAGGTCCCTGGGGGCCGCGGAGTCGGGCATTCGGCCGACCTCCACCTTCACGGGCTGCCACGCCCCCCCTTTCTCCTCTATCCTCTGCCAGTCGCCGATCGCCACGTCGCATCCGGTTCGCTGCAGGGCCTCCACCCGGGAGGCGATCGCCTGGGGCTCCAACAGGTCGTCGGCGTCCAGGTATTGGAAATAATCGCCGCGGGCCGCCTTCGAGGCGCAATTGCGGGCGGCGCTCGCACCCTTTCCCGGGTTGGAGAGCAGCGTGACAAACGGCGCGTGTGCGGCCGCGATTTCCCGGGAGCGGTCCGTCGAGGCGTCGTCGACCACGATGACCTCCACCGGGGCGAGGGTCTGACGGCGCACCGATTCAAGCGTTTCGGCCAGGAACCGCTCCGCGTTGAAGCACGGAACAAGGACAGATACGGTTGCCGTCGGATTCGTCATCCTACGAGCGCGCTAAACTCCTTGAGGTATTGGTCGCCACACCGATCGAAGGAATAGCGCTCGCGCACGGATTGGGCGAGCAAGACCGCCGCGGACCCGCGGTCCTCCGGGGACCCGAGCCATTGCTCCAACCGACCGGCCAGCGCCGGGACGTCGCCCGCGGGGAAGACGGCCGAATTCCCGACCGGGGAAACAAGCTCGGGCAGGATGCCTCGGTCGCTCACTAGCGTGAACGTCCCGCATGCCATTGCCTCGAGAGGCACTAGCCCGAAGGGCTCCTCCCATTGCGAGGGCACAACCACCATGTCGGCCGCCCTGTACACGTCCTCGGGACTCGGGGTTGAGGGCCGCACCGACCAAGCCTGCGGCGGAAGCCCCTCCTCCTCGGCACACTTCTCCAGGCGACTCACCTCGTCGGCAGGCGCCGCGCCGACGAACAGCAGGTGGCCCGTCGCACCAGCCCGTTGGCGCACGGCGAACGCGCGAAGGAGCGTAAAGATCCCCTTTTCCTCGACGAGCCGGCCCACGTAGGCGACCAACGGCACGCCGGAGGAAAGGCCGAGGCGGCGCTGCGCAGCCTCCCGTCCATCGCCTCGGGTGAAGACCTCAACGTCCACGCCATTTGGGATGACGCGCAGCGCGCTGGCGGGCCACCCCCTCTCCCGCCAGTCGCCAGCCGTGTGCTCGGACGGGGCGACGCCAAGATCGACCGCGCGCATGCCGGCGCGGAACAGGGGCGAGCGAAAGTCGTAGGTCAGGCCAAGGTGCACGATCGACCGCGCACCTGTCCAATGCCCCACCGCGCCGATCAAGGACACGTAGGACACCTGCGAGGTGAAGATCACCTCCATCCCTTCCCTGCGGACCAGAGAACGCAGCAGCCGCAGGGATCGCCACGCCTTGAGGGGATGGCGCACGGCCAAAGGGAGGATGGGTGCCTGTCGGGTGGGTGCGCCGGCCCCGGCATACGCTTCCACCATGTCGCCCTGACCCGCATGCACCAGCATGGCCTCGTGCCCCCGCCTAAGCGCGTGCCGGCATAGGGAAAGGCTCATTCGCTCCGAGCCGCCCACAAACCGGGGATTCTGCTCGAGGAACAAGATCCTCATGGGGGTGGAGGCACCGCCAGTGCGTCTCGCATGGGGAGGATCCTGAAGCCTCCCGCCTCTTCAGGAACCGCCGCCTCGCGCGGCGGCCGCCGGCCCATGACACCCAACCGGTACGCGCGGGCCATGAAACGCTCGGAGGCGTGGGCGAACCGCGTCCGACCCAACCGTTCCGCCAACTTTGCCGCAAGGGGCTGCGAACCGCATGCAACGCCGTGGCGCGCGGCCTCCTCGCCCACCGCCCCGCTGTTTCCCGGGCCCGACTTGTTGGCGCCGTGGAGGCGCATCGCGCCAAAGTAGGCGTCCACGTAAAGCGGCGGCTCGAGCCTGTCGAGCAGGGTGTAGAGCACCGTGTCGAAGATGTTCTTGTAGGCCTCGTTAAATTCGAGGCCGTGCCGCCTGAGCGATGGGATGTGCAGAAATGTGCCCTCAGCAGCGTGCCACATCCGCGCGATAGCAAACAGATGCGCCTGGTCCCGCCAGGGAATCCTGCGCTTTAGCAGCCGTCCGTCGGCATCGACCTCGTGCCGCCCGCCGCTGAGCCAGAGCCTGGGGCCCGCAACCCTGACGACCTCGGCGAAGGCGACAAGTGCACCCGGCAGCAGCATGTCGTCGCTGTTCAGGTAATAGAACCACTCGCCGGTGGCCTTGCGGAGCCCGAGATTGAGGGCCGCGGACGGCCCGCTGTCTCTCTGGGAGCGCCACCCCGAGAGGCGGCCCTCGTAGTTTCGGATAACATCGACCGAGCCGTCGGTTGAACCGGCATCGAATACAAAGTACTCAAGATTGGGGTAGCCCTGGTCCAGGACGGACTTGATCGCATCCCCAAGGAAACGACCGTAGTTCAGGTTGGTCGTCACGATGGTAAGCCTTGGAAAGTCCATAGGTCTAGTGGCACCGGCGTGCGTCGCGCACGGCGCGGGCGGCAAGGCCCAGAAAGGTCCAGGGGGCGACAAATATCCCAATTCGGCCGTATCGCTTACGGCAGATGCCCACTGTCGCCCAGAACCCAACCGCAAAGAGCGAGCGCGTAATCCCCCATCCGAGTATGCGCCGGTTCTTCGCCGCGAAGTAGAGGTGCATGCGCTGGTCGTTAAGCCGCTTGGCGTCCGAACGCTCGGGATCGCGTGTGGCGAAACCGCCCTTCAGAACCGCGAGATGGGTTATGGGGATCGTCGTGTCGAGGTAGCCCACGTAGCCCGCGGCGCGGATCCGCACGGCGAGGTCCGTATCGTCACCCACTCCCCCGGTGAAATACGGGTCAAACCACCCGGCGCGCTCGACGGCCTCCCTTCTGTACGAAGCCGCGCACGTGGGGGCCCAATCCACGGGGACGAATTCACCGAGCGTGGGAATGGACTTCAACCCGAGGAGCCCCGCATTCGCGCAAAGCGCCTGGTCGGCGGTCTCGTCGGTGCGCGAACGGGTTAGCGACGTGACGAACCCCACGCTGGGGTCAGCGTAACGCGCGGCGTGGCGTTCGCCGTAGTCGGTCCCAAAAAGCACATCGTCGTCGACTGACAGCATGATGCCCCCCCTGGCTGCACGGATGGCCGCATTACGTGCGGCGTTCACGTTGGGATGGGGCAAGTGGAGCACGCGAAGGCGGTCCGGATGCTGCCGGACCATCTCATCAAGAAATGCCGGAGGCTTCAAATCCTGGGTGGCGACGATTACCTCAAAGTCGGGGTACCGCTGCGCGAGGGCGCACTCTATCGTGTCACGCAGTGTCGCCGCGCGTCCGTAGGTCGGGATGATGAACGACAGCGCCGGTTGCATCTTCATTCCCTTAAGGTCCATCTTCCCTGATCGTCGAGCGACGCCTCGTAAACAAGGCGTCCGCCTGAATGAGCGGGACGCCGGCCGATGCGCCGTAACCGAGTGCAGACAGATGGAACCCTCGCTCCCGGAGATAATCGAACACCTCCGTGAAGAGGGGTTGGCCCACGTAAAATTCGGCGAAGCTGACCTCGGTGAGGATGAAACTCACGAGCGGAAGCGTCGATTCTGCACCGCGCAGGGCCTCCAGCTCGTAACCTTGGAGGTCCAGCTTGAGTAGGTCGGGCGGAGGCAAGTTGTGCGTCGACCTCCAATCGTCGAGCCGCACCACCGGAACGCGTTCCCGAATGCCATTTTCGAGTTCGAAATATTCCCTGCTGGCCCGAGCCAAGGGCAAGATGCTGGCGGCGTCCGAATAGCTCGTGAGATCCATCTCCGCCTCGCCGGGCTTGGAGCCAAGCGCGACGCGATGAAGTTCGACCCACTCCCACCCCTTTGTCCTCCTCTCGAATCCCTCAATGTGGGCGGCAACGGGCTCGAACGAATGGATGCGGGCCGAAGGGAAGATCGAACGTGCTAGCGCAGTCCAATGCCCGACATTCGCGCCCAAGTCGTACACGACTGAGATCTTCGGTTCGACGCTATCCCTGAGCCATTCGAGGATTTCCAAGGACTCGATGCCGGACGCCTCCAACTCCGCGGCTGGGGTGCCGCGAATCCGCGCCTGCCGGCGGCGCAGGCGGGCATACCTGCCCATGCGGTCAAGAACCGCCAGGGCCGTCGAACTCATGCTAAGCTTCAACGGCATCCTCTCTCCAGTCCGCTCGCTGCAGGGCCTGGCAGGGGTCTAAAGGGTTCTTCGCGCGGCGAGCGGCACATCATTATCCGGTGAGCCGGAAGCAAACACTCAAAACGGGGATTCAAGTCTTTGGGCACGGTCGGATCTCTGTCTCCATCGAATTGAGCACGACACCGACTCCGAATGTTTGCGGGAAGAAACCGGAAGGATCTTCGCCATCGATGTCGAACCGGATGGCCTCGAAGCTCTGGAGAATGCGGTCACGCTCCATAAGCGTGACGTACATCTGATAGGCGCCCGCCTCGAGGAATACGCGGTTTTGGCGGAAGAGTACGTTGTAGTCGCCAGCCTCGAGATCGCGCGGCTCGCTCCAGACAGACTGGATGTTTGTTCCCTCCGCCGTGACAATCTTTATGGAGGCGACAAATTGCGCGAGCTTGCGCACTGCGCGCACCTTGAAACACACCTGCCAAACTCCCCCCACCTGCCCTATAGACTGCGGGCGGCCCTTTCCGTCCTCCATCGACACCGCCAGCACGTGGCAGGACGTGAGCGCGTCGCCGGAGGGATCCGGCACTCGGACCGGTTCGGGCTCAGCGATACCCTTAAGATATAGGTCCAGCACATGCTGTGTGGGTCCGGCTGCCTGAAGCCGACCGCCCGAAAGCAGGATGGCCGACGGGCAGAGTTGCCGAATGGAGGCCAGGTTGTGGCTGACAAATAGCACCGTGCGCCCCTCGCCTTGGGACACCGACTTCATCTTACCCAGGCACTTCTTCTGGAACGCCGCGTCACCCACGGCCAGAACCTCGTCTATTATCAATATCTCAGGGTCGAGGTGCGCCGCGACGGCAAAGGCAAGTCGCACGTACATGCCGCTCGAATAGTGTTTTACGGGTGTGTCGATAAATCGCTCCACCTCTGCGAACGCGACAATTTCGTCGAACTTTCTCCGGATCTCCTCCCTGAACATCCCTAGGATTGCGCCATTGAGGAAGATGTTCTCCCGACCCGTGAGTTCCGGATGAAACCCGGTTCCCACCTCAAGCAGGCTGGCGACGCGCCCCTCGATCGTTGCACGCCCAGTTGTCGGTTCGGTTATTCGCGAAAGAATCTTTAGGAGCGTTGACTTGCCGGCTCCGTTGCGGCCCACGAGGCCCACGACCTCTCCCTTTTTTACGGAAAACGTTATGTCGCGCAGTGCCCAGAAGTCGGCGGGGTCGGCCGTGGCGCCTCCGCGGATCCGTCTCAGTGGCGAGCGGACGATGTCTGCGATGCGGTCGCGCAGGGTGTCATGCGTCCTGCCCCCAAGGACATATTTCTTACCGAGCCCCTCGACGTTGATAACGTTCTTGCCCATGGGTCAGATCGTGTCGGCAAAGGAACGCTCGGTCCTTCGGAAATACCATATCCCCGTCCACAGCAGGATCCCTCCGGTGACGATCGAGGTCACAATCACGTAGGGGTCGATCCGGAAGTCGCCCGCAAGCAGGCACCAGCGAAAGCCACTGATGACGCCCGTCAGGGGGTTGAGCGCCAGCAGGTCACGCCAGTTCGGAAATATGTCAGTCCGGTATCCGACGGGTGTAACAAAGATTCCGACCTGGAGTATAAAGGGCGTGATGAACCGGAAATCCCGGTACTTCACGGTGAGCGACGTGAGCCAGAGCCCGGCGCCAAGCGCCGTCATCAGTCCGAGCAAAAGGAATGCGGGCAGTAGGAAAATGCGCCATGTGGGCCAAAGGCCGTACCAGACCGCGATCACCGCGTAGAGGCCAAGGGCCAGCAGGAAGTCGACCAAGGCAACCCCCAGCGCCGAGAGGGGCACCACAAGCCTTGGAAAATACACCTTGGAGACTAGGTTTGCGTTGGATACGACGCTCCCTCCGGCACCCGAGAAAGCTGCGGAGAAAAGCTGCCAGGGCAGCAGGCCTGCCAGGACCAGCAACGGATAGGGCACATTGCCACCGGGAATGCCTGCCAGCTTGCCAAAAACAAACGTGAAAATGACCATCGTGACCGCCGGCTGGATCAGGGCCCAAAGTGCGCCCAGCATTGCTTGCTTGTAACGCACCTTCACGTCCCGCCACGCCAGGAAGAACATCAGCCCTTTGTAGCGCCATAGGTCCCGCCAGTAATGGGCATCCGCACGGCCGGCTTCCAAGACGATGACGGTGCCGTCTGAATCAGGCTTTGACACGTCGGTCATACACTTAGGAGGGAAGCGAGACGCTGTTTAAATGGCGAATAGGAAAAGCTTCGAGCGCGGTCAAGGATCGGCGCCTCCGCCCAGTCCCGGCGCAATGCGCCTACGCACCCCGCAGCAATTCCCGCCACGTCACCATACTCGATAAGGACACCGGAATCACTCGAGATGACCTCCGGGAGGCCGCCGGCCCGGGCACCGATGCACGGGCGCCCGTGGGCCATCGCCTCGATCAGAGCAAGGCCGAATCCCTCGCCCTTGCTGGGCAGGGCAAACAGGCGGCAGCCGCGAAGCTGCACGTCCAATTGCCGATCATCGAGAAACCCGAGGAATTCAACGCCCGTGCCCAGTAGCCCGGCGCTGTTGGCCAACGATTGAAGCCGCCCTAGGTCGTCGCCGCTGCCCACCACCCTGAGCGTCGCTCCCGGCACCTCTTTCCTAATCGCCGGCATCGCCTCGATAAGACTGTCGATGCCCTTGTAGCGGTCGGCATAGGTCAGGCGTGAAACCGTCAGAATCGTCGGAGGGCATACAGTCAACGGCTGGCCCGGTCCAATCACGAATCGGGGGTCGAGCGCATTGTGAAGAACGACCAGACGCGCAGGGTCGAGAGAAAGGTTTTGCAGCATCTGATCGCGCGTGAATTCGCTCACGCAGAAGATCCCGTGGGCCCCTCGGAGGGCCATTCGCTCGGCAGCGGTAAAGGGCCGCCAGACCTCTATGCCGTGCGCGACGAGGTAGTAGCGCAGTCTCGGATTGAGCAGGCTGCCGAGCCACGCAACGGGCAGCTGCGCCACGTGGCCACAAACGAGCCGCTCGCACACCATGGCTTGCCGAAGAGCGCTGCCGACAAACCCCAACTTGCTATAGCCACAAGCCCTCCAGGTATCGAGTCGCTCATTTGAGTATTCCCGAAGCAGATCGCCATCGACGGTCCGGTCATTGAGGGCGACGAACCGGACATGGTCGGCCGGGTCCGCCAGATCGCAGAGGGCCTTGAGATAGAGTCGAAGCGTGCGCGGAATACCGCCATTGGAGCCGAATAGCTCGGGGGCGAGCAGCAGCGTATTCATGCTTCAAATGTTTGCCTAAGAGCCATAGCGTATGAATGTTACCCGAGCACAACAGCCTATCGATGAAGCCTTCTAGGACACAATACCTTTGGTGGTAGAAGTATTACCTACCCGCCGCGATATGGCATCAACCTGGATGTGGGCTAGTCCTCCTCCTACTTGCGAGTCTTCAGCGCGCGGCAAATCCGAAGAAATTTGCCTCGATAGGCGCGCATGGCGATTGTCGTGGGTCATCGCCGGACGCCCCGCTCTCTCATCCACTCAAGGGGATCTCATGATCTTGCACAGATGACTCTCGCCCAATTCCTCTTCCGAATCCGCCCGATTGAACTCGCTGAAATGCTGAAGCGCATTCTCGGCATATCCTATCGAGAAGTGGAGGTCGGAGGGCGAACGCTCTGGCTGGACCCGGCGAGCGACTTCGGCAACAGGCTGATCGAGAATGGAACCTACGAGCGGGATTTCACCGAATCGCTCCTAAGGCTCCTAAGCCCGGGAGGTTCCTTCGTCGACCTGGGGGCAAACGAGGGCTGGTTCTCCCTTGTCGCTAGCGAGGCCGTGGGGCCCCAGGGCATGGTCTATGTGATCGAGCCCCAGCGAAGGCTGTGGCCGGTCATCCTTCAGAACTTCATTCTCAACAAACGCACGAACTACCGCCTCATTCCCTATGCCGTCGGACCGGCTGAGGGTGTAGTCGAAATGATCCTTCACCCCTCGCTGAACACCGGCGCGACAACCGCCGTTTCGGATCTCCGCCGCCGGTTCTTCAAGAGGCAGAAGGCCGCAATGCTCCCCTTGAGGAGAATCATGGAGCTGTACGCCATCCCGAAGATAGATGTTCTCAAGATTGATATCGAGGGCTACGAGCTGAATGCCCTCAGAAGTCTCGGCCCGCGGCTCGGCGACGGCTCGATCGCCGCCATTATGATAGAGTTTCACGAAAAGCAGCTGGCGGCTCTGGGACAATCGATTGAGGAAATCGGCCTGCTGCTCAAGGGGTCTGGATTCAGCTGCCGGGACGGCAACGTGACCGTTTGGACTCATAAAAGTCGTGCTTGAAGGACCCGGCCGTCGTGTCAGGGACCGCCGCCGGTTGGGTCGTTAGAAGGAGACCGAGAGCGCGATCTCCGGGCAATAGGTTACGAACTTGCTCGCTAGGTCTCGGTCGGGCCCCGATACTGGATCGAGAGTCCAATTCGCGCGCTTAACAATCCAAGTCCTGCGAGATGCCTCAGCCCGACTCACCACGCTTCCTGATTCTTGGCACAGCAAAGGGTTACCGATGGGAACAGGTTGAGCCTTTTTTGATGTCCTGGCGCGCAACATGCCCGCACGCTTCCCTGGTATTGCTGATCGATGAGACCTCTTCTCCTGAGTTTCGAAAACGCTTAGAGGACTCAGGCGCCGGCTACTTTCTATTGCCGCGGCTTTGGACCGAGCGTAGCAGGCTCATACGCCGAATTTTGCTGAGCTTTCACGCGGCGCCGCTCCACCGATGGCTGGCAAATCGTATTGGGGATCCTCTCAAGGCCGCACCGAATGACATATTGAAATGGCGCCGGTTGGCCGCGGAGTTTCACCACATCGGGTGCAGCCGGTTCTTTAGCTATCTGGCATACCTTGAGGCCCACAGCCAGGAGTTCTCCCACGTGCTGCTTACCGACGTGCGGGATGTCATATTCCAAGCAGATCCATTTGCCCATGCGCCCGCCGCGGGACTTGTCCTCGCATTGGAGACGCAAGGCGCCACATTGCTGGCCCAGACCACCAACTCCCGTTGGCTCGACTACGCATATGGCCGCGGACGTTGGATGGCCTTTGGCGATCGAAGGGTGAGCTGCGCCGGCACAACCCTCGGAACCGCTCCGGCAATCCGCGAGTACCTCACGCGAATGTCCGCCGAAATCATTCGGCTTACACCCCGGTTGGTCGGTCAGGACGGTCTCGATCAAGGCGTTCACAATTTTCTTCTCAATATGGGTCAGCTTCCACCGAGCCGCCTCTCGGAGAACGGCCATGGGACATTTGCAACTCTCCACGGCGAGGACCCGGCACGATTCCGGCGCGATGACCGGCTGCGACTCCTCAACGACGACGGCAGCGTCATTCCCGTCGTGCATCAGTTCGACCGACATCCCGTCCTTACTGCTGACCTGATTCGTTCTCTATCAGATCAGCTCCCGAGAGCTGTCGGCGACTAGCCGTCCGGAGCCGCCAAAACTCCTGGCATTGTTCTCGTACCCATTGGAATCGGCAAAGAGAAGCTCTCCGTGAATCTGTCCGAAAAAAACAAACCGACGGCCCTTCTGACGAAACTCCCGCTTTGGGCACCTGTCAAAAAGCTCCTCAGGAAGGTGTTTCGCCCGAGGAGCGAGATGACAACCTTGGACGTGTTGCAGACGTTCCCCGCGTTCCGCCCCTATAGCCCCGGGCATTATCTGGATCGGGTCAAAATAGCGACTAGGACGATCAATCAGACCGTCCCCCTACTCGGCTCACTCGCCCACTCTCTCGGCGCGCGAAAGCTTACCGCGATCGACATTCATTCATTCCCATCTTCAAGCAGGGACCTTGAGGCGAGCGATAAGCTAAGGACCTGTTGCGAGAGACATGGAAGCGACAAGGCAAGTGGCCACGACTACCATTTCTTTTATGGTCCAGTCCTGGGTAATCGCGGCGAAATACGAGGGCTCCTAGAAATTGGCCTTGGTACAAACAACATAAACGTCGTCTCTCACATGGGGCGTGCCGGCAAACCCGGCGCGTCGCTCCGAGCGTTCAAGGATTTTCTCGGAAGTGCCAGGATCTATGGTGCGGACATCGACCGAGAAATTCTTTTTCAGGAGGACCGTATTGAAACGTTCTTCGTCGACCAGACCGACCCAACGTCGTTTGCAGAGCTTTCGAATCTCGTTCCCTCCGGGTTGGACATGGTGATCGATGACGGCCTGCATTCACCTGATGCGAACGTTGCCACACTGAGCTTTGGTCTTTCCAAGGCACGAGTGGGAGGTTGGGTGGTGATTGAGGACATAGGGGCCGACGCGTTGCCTATCTGGGACCTCGTTTCGGCAATCCTTCCAGATCGGTTTGAAACCAGGCTTTATGAAGCCAAGGGGGCCTTTCTATTCGCGGTGAGGCGGATTTCCTGAAGAAATCCCCATTGCGAACCCCACGCACTTGAGTTCCCGTCGGATGCAAGATGAGCAAGCCTTGGCGAATTAACATTGGCTGCGGACAGCGCCCGACCGAGGGGTGGCTGAACATGGACAATTCGATCAGCATCAGGCTTGCCCGAGTGCCATGGCTCACCTGGCTGCCGCAAAAGCTGGGCCTGCTCGACCGCCTTCAGGTGTCGAACCTCGCGTTCAACCGGAAACACAGCCTCATCTTTTGCGACGCCCGCAAGCGCATTCCTGTGGAGGACGGATCTGCAGAGGTCGTCTATACCTGCCATATGCTCGAGCATCTCGATCGAGCCGAGGCCCTGCAGTTCATCCGCGAGGCTAAACGCGTCCTGTGCGCGGGCGGCATCCTGCGTATCGCGGTCCCAAACCTGAGATTCCACGTGGACAACTACCTGCGCACGGGCGACGCCGACACATTCATGGAGGCCGCGAATCTCGAGCGGCACCGTCCCAAGAGCCTCCTGGAACGCGCGAAGGTCTTTCTCATCGGGGACAGGGAGGGTCACTGCGTCATGTACGATCCGGCCTCAATAGGCAGACTGCTCACCAACGAGGGATTCGACCCGGTATACGACCTTCAACCGGGCCAGACTCGGATTCCCTCCCCAGAGCCCCTCGATCTGAGCGAGCGGTTTCCAGAAAGCCTGTTTGTTGAGGGGGTAAGGGGCCCGCGAGAAACCCGGTAACAATGGTGCGGGTGCGGGGAATCGAACCCCGATTTCAAGCTTGGGAAGCTCACGTGATAGCCGTTATACTACACCCGCGACAGAAGGAAAGTGCTCTACAAAATTGCTCCGATGGTCAAGACGCATTCGGGCCGGGGCTATGACCCTTAGCGAGACAGCACTCTCTGGCAATCGGTTGCCCCTTGAAAAGATACGAGGCCGTGCGTCGCCCGCCCGCGGTCACCGGTCAATTGAACGCCCGTCGGCTGTCCAAGGCGCTCTTTAGGGTCACCGAGTCGGCATAGGTGACGCCGCCACCACTCGGAATCCCGAATCCAATCCGGGTCACGCGGACCTCGTGGCCGGGCGGAATGTGGTCCTGGAGGTAGTGGCACGTCGCCTCTCCTTCGACGTCGTTCGACAGCGCCAGGACCACCTCGTCGACTTCGCCGGACCTAATCCGCTCGAAGAGGCTGACCAGATTCAGCTCCTCGGGTCCCACTCCGTGGAGGGGTGAAAGCTTGCCATGTAGCACGTGGTAGCCGGACCTCCACGACCCTCCCCGCTCCAATGCGACCAGGTCCGGGACGTTCTCGACAACGCAGACGCAGCGGTGGTCGCGCTTCGGATTTGAGCAAATCTCGCAAAGATCGGCCTCGCTAAGATTGCCGCAACGGCTGCAGCGGCGCACCGCGCGCGCGGCTTCCGAGAGGGCCTCTACCAACGGGGCCAATTGCTCGGGCTTGCCCACGAGGAGGTGCAGGGCGATTCGCTCGGAGGAACGGAATCCGACCCCCGGAAGCTTGCGCAGGGCCCGCTGCAGGTTTTCAAAAGCTCCAGGCACGTCAGAAGATTCCCGGCATCTGGAAAGCCGAGGTGACTTTCTGCATCTCGCTCTCGTTCAATTCCTTGGCCTTCTTGGCGGCATCCTGGACGGCCGCGAGGATGGTATCCGACACGACCTTTGGGTCCTCCTTCAAAAACTCGGGGTCAAGGACAAGAGAGATGAACCTGCCCGAGGCCGCCACTTTGACCTTCACCGCCCCGCCTCCGGCTGCGACCTCAATCTCCATGGAATCCAAAGCCGTCTGAAGCGTCTCAATCGAACGCTGCATCTTCTGAGCTGTCTTTAGGAGTTTGCCGACGCCTGCCATAAGGACGCCAGTATGCTCCACGCGTGGGGAATAACGAGGCGTTTTTGGAGGAATTTCCGTGTGAATCCCCAGGCGGAGGTATTGAATGGCGACATGGCCGCACCCACAGTCCTGGTGGTTCTTGCCGAGGGATTTGAGGAAATTGAGTTCGTTACCCCCGTCGATCTTCTCAGGCGTGCGGGCGCGCTGGTGACGACCGCGTCACTGGGCGACGGGATGCATGTGACGGGTCGCTCCGGCGTTACGCTCCACGCCGATACTACGCTGACGGCGGTTGAAGGCGCTGTGTTTGACTGCATCCTTCTACCCGGCGGACCCGGCGTCGCACGCCTACGGGCAGACGCCCGCGTCCTGGCCCTCTTGCGGCGCCAGAATGCGTCGGAAGGTTGGATCGCCGCCATTTGCGCCGCTCCCGTCGTTCTCAAGGATGCCGGTGTCCTGGACGGGAAGCGGCACACGGCCCACCCCTCCGTCGCCGCGGAACTTCCCTCTGCGCTTGGTGGGGAGCGCGTCGTATGCGACGGACGCCTGATCACTTCCCGCGGGGCCGGCACGGCACTGGACTTCGGTTTCGCGCTGGTCGCGGCACTCGTTTCCAACGACAAGGCGGCCGAGATTTCAAAGTCGGTGGCTGCGTGAAACTACGACCCCCTGAAGGGTTGCGCCAGCTAGGCCATGCCGTTGGTATCTCAATTGGCCAGAACCCGATGTGCGAGTATTCGCGGTATCCGATCGTCGTTTTTCTCAGAAGCGACGGGGCGAAGCTTTTCCAAGAAATATGTGCGGCATAGCTGGACTCATTGACGAGCGCCTACCAATGGCGTCGCGGGAGGCATCCGTCCAGGGGATGTGCGCATCAATGATCCACCGAGGGCCCGATGACTCGGGCCTTGCGTCGTCGGGATGTGCAACGCTCGGGATGCGCCGCCTCGCTATTTTTGACCCGGCAAACGGGCATCAACCGATGTCCACTCCGGACGGACGGTTCACGATCGTGTTCAATGGGGCGATTTACAACCACCGCCAGCTTAGGGACGAGCTTGAGTCGCTCGGTTGGCCGTTCCGCACCCGCTGTGACACCGAGGTCCTGCTTGCGGCCCTGGCCCAGTGGGGAGAGGAGGCCCTCGCCCGCCTTCGGGGAATGTTTGCCTTCCTGTTGTGGGATTCGCACGCACAGGAGCTTCTTGCCGCCCGCGACGCCTTCGGGATCAAACCCTTGTATTTCTGCCTGGACGGGAAGCGCCTTTCCCTCGCCTCCGAGATCTCAGCCCTGATCGCCGGACAGCTGGTTCCCGCTGTGGTCGATCCCGAGGCGGTCGCGGACTATCTCGCCTGGCTCGCGGTGCCGGCCCCAAGGACAATCTACCGCGGGATCTCGTGCCTGCTGCCGGGACATTGCCTGAGCTTCCGCTCGGGGGAGCTAACGGTCCGACAATGGTGGAGCCTGGCGTCCATACCCCAAGGCGGGAAGGCCTGCTCGACCCGAGGGGAGTTCATCACCGAATTGAGGTCCCGCCTTGAGAATTCGATCCAAGCGCACGTCCTTGCCGACGTCCCCGTAGGCGCATTCCTCTCCGGAGGCCTCGATTCGGCGGTGGTCGCCGGCCTCATGTCGCGGGTTTCGAGCAACGCCCTCCAGACCTTCTCGATCGGCTTTGAGGAGGACAACTACTCGGAGGCCGACTACGCCGAGATAAGCGCAAGGCACTTCGGCGCCGTGCACCACACCAGGATCCTGACGGGCGACGAGGTTGCGCGCGACCTCGACAAGATACTTTCAGCCTATGACCAGCCGACCGGAGACGGCGTCAACACGTTCTATGTCAGCCAGACGGCCCAGGAGGGCGGCGTCAAAGTGGCGCTCTCGGGCCTGGGCGGCGACGAGCTTTTCGGCGGATACCCTTCGTTTCGGGCGCTCCCGCGTATCGCTAGCGCCCTGCCTGCATGGCTCCGGCTCCCCGAAGCGCTGCGTAGGATGCTCCTGAAGCCGCTTGAATCCGGGGGCGTTCGCGCGCGCAAGCTCTCGGACTTTCTCAGGAACGCCCGCGACATTCAGGAGCTGGCGAGTCTTCAGCGAAGGGTATTCTCGGAATCGAGGCTCAATTCCATGCTGGCCCCTGACCTTCTCGAAGGGTCAAGGTCCTCCACGCCATTCCACCCCGCCCTCTCGGCGCTCCGCGCGGAGGTAGGCACAGGTGATTCATTCCAGACACTGAGCGCATGGGAGCTTCGCACCTACATGGCCGACGTCCTTCTCCGCGACAGCGACGTGATGAGCATGCGCCACTCCATAGAGCTGCGCGTGCCATTCATCGACCGTCCCCTGATAGAGTGGCTGTGGGGCCAGCCCTCTTCCTTCAAGGACGACCGGCGGCGGCCAAAATCTGCCCTCGCAGAGGCCACGGCCGACATCCTGCCGCCGGGCCTGCTCAAGCGGAAGAAGCGCGGCTTCACCCTTCCTTTCTCGATCTGGATGCGCAAGGACCTGCGCCCCTTTCTTGAGGAAACGTTTTCCGATTCCAGTGTGGCCCAGAGCGGCTTCTTCTCACCGCAGCCGGTTCAGGGGCTTTGGCGGAGCTTCAAGGTGGGAGGCGATGACCGTGAATGGTCCCGTGTATGGAGCATTGCCATTTTGATAGCGTTCACCAATCGCCGGAAAAGCCCCCTATGACGGCCGGCTCCCACCCACCGGAATCCACCGTCCCTGTATGCTCGCGGCGCCTTCGCACCATTAACCCGTGAGCGTGACGATATTTCAATCGAGCGTGGCGCCCTCAATTCAGCAGGCCGCCCGCGCGCTCAACGAGGCGGGCCAGCTCGATCGGCTCGTCACGTCTGTTCGCGACGATCCTTCGAGCGCACCGCAACGTATTGCCGGGGTTGTCGGCCGCCTGGTCGGACGCGACCTGTCCTCCCGGTTCCGAAGGCGGACAATCACCGAGGTACCCCTGAATAAGGTTGAGACACACCCTTGGGGTGAGCTCTTGAGGCTGTCCGTCGCATCGCTCGACAAAGGGGGGAGGCTGGCCGACTACGTGTGGGAGCATGTGGAGATTGCATTTGACCGGACCGTGGCGCGAAGCCTTCGGGAGGGCCTAACCGGAGTCTACGGTTTTGAGCACGCCTCGTTGCACACGTTTGAGAGGGCGAAGCAACTCGGGATTAAGGTGATCTACGAGATCCCCTCACCGGACACGCTCCTCGTTGAGCAGATACTCGAGGCGGAACTGGAAAAGTTCCCGGAACTCCGGACAGCGTACGTCCGCTACATTGAAAAACAGAAGGACCGGCGCACTGCAAGGCGCCGGGCCGAATGGCGACTCGCCGACACCGTGATTGTAAGCTCCGAGTACACTAAACGCAGTTTCGTGAGTGCAGGGCTCGACGTAGGCCGGGTTCGGATCGTTCCCTTGGGGGCGCCGGCAACGATTCCCAGGTCCGAGGCCCTGCATACGAGGGCCGGTGAGAACACAAAGCCGCTATTCATCTGGGCGGGAAATTTCAGCATGCGAAAGGGAGCCCACTATCTCCTTGAGGCATGGCGTTCAGGCGGCCTTGGCCGCCATGCCCGCCTTAAGGTGTACGGCACAATCGCACTTCCCGACCGCGTCATTCATCCCGTGCCCGAGGGTATCGAGTTTGTGGGGTCGATTCCCCATAACGAGCTTATGGAGCGCTACCAAGAGGGCGACGCGCTCATGTTCCCGACGCTTTGCGACGGGTTCGGCATGGTGGCGACTGAAGCTTGGTCGCGCGGGCTGCCCGTGATCACGACAAGCAGCGCGGGAGTCTCCGACCAGGTGGAGAACGGCAAGAATGGCCTGCTGATAAGGGCCGGCGACGCGGACGCAATCGCCGGGGCCATTGAATGGTGCATTTCCCACCGGGGCGAGCTGCGGGCGATGCGCGAGCAAGCGCTCGAGACCGCGGCGCGCTGGCAGTGGTCCGACTATCGCAGAATGCTGACCGACGTGCTTCGGAGCGAGGGGGCCTTTGGCCCGGGAAAATGACCGAGAAGACACCCCACATCTGCCTGATCACGCCAAGCCACGTCGCGTCCGCCCCGAGACTCGTCAAGAGCGCCGATGCGCTGGCGGAGGCGGGCTACGCGGTGCATGTGATATCCGGGGCCCCATTTCCCCCGGCGGACGCCCTTGACTCCGATATCCTCCGCGGCGCGAGCTGGAAACATACCCGGGTGAACACGCGCACGGGCCCTGCCGTCCGCGCCAGAAAACTTGCACGGCAATTTGCCCGCTACCTGATCCGTTTCTCCGGCTCGGACCGGTTGGGCATTGCCGCACGCGCGCAGTACGCGGAATCGTTCCATCTTGCGCGCGCCGCCGCGCAAATCCCGGCCGAGCTTTATATCGGGCACTCCCTCTCGTCACTCCACGTGGCGGCCACGGCGGCGAGCGCGCGCAGCGCCCGTTTTGGCTTCGACATCGAGGATTTCCATGACGCCGAAACCAACGAGGCCATTGCCGATCCGGTCGAGGCACGAGCGCGCAGCATCCTTCAGGCCGCGCTTCTCCCCCGCTGCCAGCCGTTGACGTGCTCATCCCCGCTGATCGCGCAAGCGTATGCGCAGTCATATGGGGTGCATCCGGAGACCGTGCTGAATGTCTTCCCACGCTCGATGGCTCCTTCGGAGGCGAGGATTCCCATGGAGATAACGGAGGAGCGGCCCGCGATTCTCTATTGGTTCTCCCAGAGCATTGGGCACGGACGCGGCCTCGAGGAGATCATCAGGATCGCTGGGCGGATGCGCACACCTGTGGAGCTGCATCTCAGGGGATTCGTCACACCGGGGTACTCGTCTCTTCTCGGCTCCCTCGCCCGCAACGCGGGGTTGAAGCGGCCCGTTCGGTTCCTTCCGCCCGGCCCGCCAGGCGAGATGGCAAGGCTGGCCGCGGCGGCAGACCTGGGGCTATCCATCGAGGAGAAGGTCCCCCTTAATCGGGACCTCTGCCTCACCAACAAGGTGTTCACGTATGTCACGGCCGAAATTCCACAGCTCCTGTCGGACACCTCCGCCCAGCGTGCCCTCGCACCCGAACTGGGCGATGCCGGACTTTTGTCCGATATCACCCGCACCGTCGAGACGGCATCGCTTCTGGACTCGTTCTTTGCCGACCCTCCTCGAATGGCGCGGGCCCGGATCTTCGCCCGGGAGCTGGCCCGGAAACGTTTCTGCTGGGACATCGAGAAGGGGGTCCTTCTTCGTTCGGTCGGCCGCGTCCTTCCTCCTCCCCCGTGAAAAACGCCATCTCGGCCAGTCCCCGGGTTCCGGAGTCGCCATTTGCCTACTGGGAATACGAGCACATTGCCCCCTCATGCGATCCAGCTGGGGGCGGACGTGCCGTGCGAACCCTCTTCGACACTGAACTCCGCGCTGGGCAATACATCACCTCCTGCAGTGTGACGACTCCATGAGCACCGCTCACTTGAGCTCTTCCGTCGACCGACACGCTGAAATCGGCGCATTGGGCCAGATGGCGCGAAAAGCCATTCGCCGGCTTATCATCCCGATTGTGGGCTTGGTCCTGGTTGAGGTGCTGCACCTGACAGGGGTGGGCTCGCCGGGCGCGAGCGCATTTGCCTTCATCGGGTTCGGGACCTGCCTCGCACTTGGCATTTGGTGCAGTCGTGCGACCGGCCTGCCGCTCGTGCCCCTCATGGCGGTGCAGAACCTGATCATTTACGGGATTCCGATCGTGACGAACCACGAGACGATCACGACCTACTCACCCCTGTTCGTATTCAACGCAGGATTGGAGGTCTTGTCCTTTGACCTTGCGATGGCGGTCTCGTGGTGGATGGCAATGCAGGTCTTCTCCCCCTCGCGCCCCGTCTGCCATGCGTTGCGCGAATACAAGAAGACAGGATCCAAGGGCATGACCCAGCTGGGGTTTGGCATGGTGATCGGGTCGACGGCATTCCTTGCCCTGCAATCACAGAACCTCCTCGGCGCCTTCTACCTGTTTCTCCCCAACGGCGCCGACTCGATTCTGAACACGCTTCTCTCCGTGATGAACGCCTGCGGGGTCTTCTTGATCTCGATGGAGGTGGGAAGCGGCGAAGCATCGCTTGTCCAGAAAACCGTCTTTTACGCATCGCTCGTCATCAACACGATGATTTCGGCGGATGGCTTCCTCCTGGCCGCGGCGGCGGCAAACTTGATCACCGCCGCCATCGGCTTCTTCTGGGGAAGCGGGCGAATCCCGTGGCGCTATCTGACCGTGACGATGGCGTTGCTGTCGTTCCTGAATATCGGCAAGACGACGATGAGAAGCCGTTATTGGGGCAACGATGACCGGTCGGCTGTCGAAATTACGACGGTCCAGCTGCCCTCGCTCTACATGGAATGGGCCGAGGCCAGCTACAACGGACTGCTGGATAACAACGTGACTCCCGTTTCCGCAAACGACCAGGGTCTCGCGCTGACAAACAAGAACCAGACCCTTCTCGACCGGATCGACAACCTGCAGAACATGCTTTTTGTCATCGATGCGGTCCAGGCGGGCCACATCGATACGCTCCACGGCGCGAGCTACTCGCTGATCCCGCCCCTTCTGATCCCAAGGGTCCTTTGGCCCAACAAGCCCCGCAGCCATGAGGGGCAGGTGATGCTCAATGTGCACTTCGGTCGCCAGGATCTTGCGTCCACGTTCACGACCTACATCGCCTGGGGACTGCTTCCCGAGGCCTATGGCAATTTTGGCCCGATCGAGGGTACGGTCCTACTGGGCATATTTCTGGGGGTCTTCTTCGCCTGGATCGAGAAGGCAAGCGCCAGGAAACTGATCGTCTCAACCGAGGGATTCCTCTGCCTTTGCATGTTACTGAGCCTCGTGAACTCCTTCGAGATGGTGGCCAGCGTTTTTGTCACCGCCACTTTCCAATCCATGATCGTCATTGTCGTGGCGAGCTATCCCTTCGTCCAGAGGACGGTGATCACCAGATCTGACCCGGAGCCCGCAGCAACCTCGAACTAAGAGGCTTGAAAAGCACCTACCAATTCATCTCAGGGACCGCCGCTCTCGTCACGATGGGCTGGTCGAGGACGAAGCGGGGTAAGCGCTTTCTGCGAAGGGCTGCCTCCGGAGCGCTCGGCCTAGCATTGCGCATGAGAAGCCGCCGTTTTGGGTGCGCCGGCATCCGGAGGGCACTGGTGATTTCACCCCACCCCGATGACGAGACATTCGGCTGCGGTGGAACGCTCGCCGCCATGGGAAGTGAGGGGGTCCACATATACATCCTTTTTGTGACTGACGGCGGAGCCTCGCACTTGGGCAACCCTGCGGTTTCAAGGGCCGAGATGGTGAGCCTGAGAAGGGCTGAGGCCCGCTCCGCGGCCGAGGCGCTCGGGGTGGATTGGGCGAACGTGTCCTTTCTCGATGTGCCCGACGGAAGCCTTGCGCACCTCTCCGTCGAGCAGTCGTCGAGCATTGTCGATCGGATATCGGAACGGCTGCGGGTGGTTCATCCCGACACCTTGCTCCTTCCCTACAGAAACGACGGAAGCTCTGAGCATGAGCAGTCGTTCGTCCTGGCCAGCCGGGCGATCGGGAAATCCGGCATCAAGCCACGTGTTCTGGAGTTCCCCGTTTGGTCGCTGTGGAACCCCGTTCTCCTCCTGCCGGCCGTCCTCGAATCCGGCCGGATCTGGCGGTCAAGGCTTGGGTCGGTTCGCGCGACCAAGGCCCGGGCAATCGCGTGCTATGCCTCGCAGACCCGGGCTATCGCCCCCGACACTAGACCCGCGCTCCCGGCCGGCTTTGAATCTATGTTTCTTGGCGTCGAGGAATTTCTGATCGAGCATCAGGGCAACAGATGACCAACCCGCATCTTCGCAAGGTCCTGATCGTCTCGCCCCATTTTGCGCCGGTAAACGCCCCCGACATGCAGCGGACAAGGCTCTTGCTGCCGTACCTCAGGGAATGCGGCTGGGAGCCGACCGTGCTGGCCGTGACCCCGGAAAGCGTCGAGGGCGGAGTCGTGGAGCCTTTGCTCGAGAAGACCTACCCTGCGGACATCCGGATTATCCGGGTGCGGGGCATCTCGCCGAGGTACACCCGGTGTTTTGGCATCGGCAGTCTATGGCTTCGTTGCGGGAGGGCCCTCCGAAAAGCCGGCGAGGAGCTCCTCAAAAAGGAGCGATTCGACCTCGTCTTCTTCAGCACGACCCAGTTCGAGGCGTTCCGCCTCGGTCCCCTTTGGAAGACGCAGTTCGGCGTCCCCTACTTCCTCGATTACCAGGACCCATGGATCAACGACTACTACTCCCGGTCGGGAACGCCCCCCCCCGGGGGTAGGCTCAAGTTCGCCTACTCGCAGTGGCGCGCGCGCCGAAGTGAACCCGAGGTGCTCAGAAGCGCCTCGGGGATCATCGCCGTGTCCGACGCCTACGGCCCCACCCTCTCGAGGAATTACAGCTGGTTCGATTCCGACTCCGTGAAGCTCCTTCCTTTCGGGGCATCGGAAAAGGACCTCGAAACCGCGAGGACGTACATGCCACCGAAACCGCTCGTGCCCTTCGGGGACGGCAACTTTCACCACGTGTACACGGGCCGTTGCGGTCCGGACATGTCGAGTTCGCTGTCGATCGTGTTCCGGGGATTCAAGAAGTTCCTCGCGGAGAGTCCCGCCGAGGCCGAAAAGATGCGTTTCCACTTCATCGGCACGGACTACGCGCCTCGCCCGCTCGGGCGCGAATGGGCCATGCCGATCGCTGTCGCAGAGGGCGTCGAAAAGTATGTGGTCGAGCAATGCTATCGCGTTCCCTATTTCGAGGCCCTCCACTACCTCCAGCACGCCGACGCCATCCTCGCCGTGGGCTCAAACGATCCCACCTACAGCGCATCAAAGCTATACCCCTACATTCTGGCGCGACGACCGATGCTCGTCATCTTCAACATCAAGAGCCCCGTCATAGCTATCGCCAACGCGCTCAACTGCGGCATGCGCGTCTCGTTCGTTAACCCGGGCGATATCGACCGTGAAGCCGAAATCGTCGCAAACGAGTGGTTCAAGGCGGGACGGAAGAGCATTGTAACCGAGTACGACAGGACAAAGTTCGCCCCATTCACCGCAAAGGGAATGACCCACAGACTCGCTGAGCTTTTCGATGAAGCGGCCAGTCCTAGACCGGGAACTCCGTGAACAGCGATCCCGCCAGACCCGTGCGGCTCGCTGTCGTGCTCTCCCATCCCACGCAATACTACAGTCCCTGGTTCCGCTGGCTTCGCCAGAACACGTCCCTGGAGCTCCGAGTCTTCTACCTCTGGGATTTTGGCGTCACCCGCCAGCGTGACCCGAAATTCGGGGCGGCCATCAAATGGGACGTCGACCTGCTTTCGGGGTACGACTCTGAGTTTGTACCCAACCGGTCGGGCCGGCCGGGGGCCGAGAATTTCTTCGGTTTCAACAACCCGGGCCTCGCCGCCCGGCTGGCGGCGTGGCACCCGGATGCCATGCTGATCTTCGGCTACAAATGGGCCAGCCACCTGCGGGCGGTTGGATGGGCGATAAGATCGGGCGTCCCGGTCCTATTCAGGGGTGACTCCCACCTGATCGGTCGCGGGAAGCCGAGCCTGCCCGTCCGGACGGCCCTCAGGCTCCTGTTCTCCAGGTTTGCCGCGTTCCTCTATGTTGGCGCCGCCAATCGGGAATATTTCGAGGCGTTCGGCGTCGCCAAGGACAGGCTCTATTTCGCGCCGCACTCGGTGGACGCAGCGTTGTTCGACCGATCGAGACCCGGCGTCCGGGAGGACGCCGAGCGGTTGAGGAAGGAGCTGCGGCTGGGCGCCGCGACCCGGGTCGTCCTATTCGCCGGCAAGCTCGTCCCAGAAAAGCAGCCCTTCGAACTTCTGCAGGCCTTCGTGGCCGCCAAGCCGCGCGACGCTGCGCTCATCTTCGTTGGAGACGGCCCGGAGGGAGTGCGCCTGCGGGAATTCGCCGCGAAATCCGCCGCCGGCCGGCCCGTCCACTTCCTGCCCTTTGCGAACCAGACTGAGATGCCCTCACGGTACCTAATCGCGGACCTGTTTGCCCTCCCCTCACGGGGCTTCTACGAGACGTGGGGATTGGCGGTCAATGAGGCCATGCTCATGGGGGTCCCATGCCTTGTGAGCAGCCGCGTGGGCTGCCAGAGGGACCTGGTCACCGACGGGCAGACCGGGTGGGTGTTCGACCCCGCGGACCCGGGGGCGCTCGAAGCTACCCTCGCCCGCGCCCTGGCGAAATTGGAAGATCGTAGCGGAGCGGAGGCTGTCCGGGGCGCGGTTGCCCGCAGGATCGCCGGTTACACCTACGCCAAGACTGCGGAAGGCCTCCAGGCGGCGCTCGCCGCGCTTCACGACAAGAAAGCCGGGAATCCGGCATCGGCACCTTGAGGATTTCCATTGTCACTGGGTTCTTCCTGCCCGTGCCCCCCGTGAGCGGAGGGGCGACAGAAAAGATCTGGTACCGCCTTGCGAGGATCTTCGCGGAACAGGGGCACAAGGTGACGTTCGTCTCGCGGCGCTGGCCGGGGCTCCCGGACAAAGAGACCGAGTCCGGTATAGACCACATAAGGATCAAGGGCTTTGATCACACCCCTTACCTCGCAGTCAACCTCGTGCTCGACCTGATCTGGGGCATTCGCGTGACGCGCGCCCTCCCCACGGCCGACGCCGTCATCTGCAACACGGTCGCGCTCCCTGTCTGGCTACATCGGATCAGGCCCTCGGCCGGAGTCGTGTCCGTTGTAATGGGTCGGGCCCCCAAGGGGCAGGTTGCGTTCTACGGGGACGTGGCGCGGATCTACTCGCCGAGCACGTCGGTCGCGGGCCGGATCGCCTCGCAAGGCGCGGCCTCCCGTGTGCAGGTCACCGGCAATCCCGTAGACTGGAGCCGCCTTTCCCGGGCATCACGCCAAGGCGGCAATCCGGTCACGCTGGGCTATGTGGGCCGTGTGCATCCCGAGAAGGGAATCTCCCTTCTGCTAGCGGCGGTCCGGCATCTCGCCAGCATGCCCGGAATCCCGGAATGGCGCCTCAAGATCGTTGGGCCCGTCGGAGTCAGGGAAGGCGGGGGTGGTGAGGAATGGGCGAAGGCCCTTCAAGACGAGGCCCGGCTGTCGACGGGGGACCGCATTGAGTGGCTCGGGGCGGAATACGACCCGGACCGCCTCGCGGCGCTGTATGGCACGATGGACATATTCTGCTATCCGAGCTTGGCGGAAAAAGGGGAGACTTTCGGCGTGTCCGTCGCCGAGGCCATGGCCGCCCGATGCGCCGTCGTGGTATCCGCACTGAGCTGCTTCAGCGACCTGGTGGATGACGGGAAGACGGGTCTCGTGTTTGCACATCGAGAGAAAAATCCGTACATCCTTCTGGCAGAATGCATTGCGCGCCTCTTGACCGACCCGCACCTACGCCTTGAAATGGCGGCGCGAGGCCAGGAACGCTCGAGGCAGTTCGACTACCCCGAGGTGTCCGGCCGAATCCTCAAGGACTTGGCTTTTTTGACGGGCGCAGATGGCGAAAAACAGCAACGATGACCCCATGCCGATGAATGAGCCCTATCTGGGTGAAGGCTGCTCCACCCCTTTCTCGCGCCGCGAGAACCTGGAGCGCATGGCCTGGTGGGTAATCCAGGGCTTCCTGTTCCGGTGGAGCCCCCGCCCATGGCATGGCTTTCGAGCCCGCCTTCTGAAGCTCTTCGGGGCCCAGATTGACGAGCCCGGCAATGTCGTGGTGTTCCCCTCGGCTTCGGTCGTCTTCCCGTCGAAGCTCGCCCTCGCGCCCCGTTCAATGGTCGGGCCCGGCGTGAGGCTCTACAACCTGGCGCCGATAACGCTGCGCCGCGGGGCCAACATCAGCCAGGGCTGCCACCTGTGCGCGGGGACGCACGACTATTCGCGTTGGAGCATGCCCATGGTGGCCAAGCCCATTGTGATAGGCGCCAACGCCTGGGTCGCCGCCGATGTCTTCGTGGGCCCGGGCGTGTCGATCGGGGAGCTCTGCGTCGTGGGTGCCCGGTCGGTGGTAGTGAAGGACCTGCCGCCACGCACGGTGTGCGCCGGCAACCCATGCCGTGTCCTGAAACAGCGGATCCCCCCTTCCGAGTGAACTACTGCCACATCGTTCCAAGCCTTGAGTCGCGCCACGGGGGCCCCAGCAAATCGGTACTGGGGCTAGCCCAAGCCCTGGCAGTCGGCGGCGACGACGTCCAGCTGCTCGCAACCGACCCTAAGGCCGATTGGGAGCGTACCGAGGGCCGCCTCAGGATCCGGGCGTTCCGGCGAGGCTGGCCGGAATCCTTGTGCGCCTCTCCCGGACTGCGCGCCTGCCTGCGCACGTCGGGGGCGGACGTGATCCACCACCACTCGATATGGCTGCGCACGCTCCACTACGCCCATCAGGCCGCCCGCCAGTCCGGAGCCCCCCTCGTCGTCTCGCCGCGGGGCATGATGGACCCCTGGGCATGGCGGCATCATCCCAGGAGGAAATCCCTCGCGCGCGCCTTCATCCATCCGGGGGCCCTCGAGGCCGTGGCTGGCTGGCATGCGACGAGCGCGGACGAGGCCTCCAACCTGCGTGCGATCGGATTCAAGCAGCCCGTCTGCGTCGCTCCAAACGGCGTCTCGGCCCCGACGGCGGAGTCGGCCGCCGCGGCGCTCGTCCATTGGAGCGGCCTGATCCCCGCTTCACAGGAGAGGCCCGTCGCCCTCTTCTACTCGAGGTTCCACCAGAAGAAGCGCCTGCTTGAGCTGATAGACCTCTGGCTCGACTGCGGCCCCGCCGATTGGATCCTGCTGCTCGTCGGCATCCCCGAGGAATACTCCGCAAAGATGATCGAGGCGTACGTCCTAAGGGCGGGCGGATCGGGCCGCGTCAGGGCGTACGACGGGGCCGGCCACCCGCCCCCCTACGCCATCGCGTCGCTCTTCCTCCTCGCGTCGCACGGCGAGAACTTCGGGCTCTCGATCGCTGAGGCCCTGGCAAACGGCGTGCCTGCATTGGTGACCAACACGACGCCGTGGTCCGGGCTCAACGACGTGGGGGGCGGTTGGTGCGTCCCCTGGGCCGACTTTGGCAAGGCGCTCCGGTCCGCGACGTCCGAGGACTCCGCGTCGCTCCAGAGGCGCGGCGCCGTGGCCAAGGAGTGGGTGCTGCGCGAATTTTCCTGGGAGAAGTCTGCCCGCGTGCTTTCGGAGTTCTACTCGGGACTGTTGGCCCGTACCTAGGCCATCCTCCGTGAATCGCGGCCCCAGCCCATCCGCAGCGGGATTCCTCGAAACCGTCGTCGTGTGGCACCTCGCCGTCTTCATGGTCGGCGCGGCCTGGGCCTTCGGGGGCAACGCGGACTGGGTCCGGACCCCCATCTCCGTCTGGGGATCAATGGGCCTCGTCCTCACCGTTCTCGCGGCGTCCTTGCCGGGGCGAGGCGGCGTGGCGCGGGGAGCCCTCCATTGGATGTGGCCTATCCTGCTGCTCAATGGGCTCGTCCTCGCGTCCTGCATGACACCGGGATTCAAGATTGTTGCGGCCGGGAGTAGCCCCCTGATGGTCCCGCTGGCGCAGCCCTGGTGGAGGCCGAGCGCTGCCCATGCCGACCTCGCGCTGCGCGCGCTCTGGCTCTTCGACGGGATCTATTTCTCGTGTCTCAACGTGGCTCTCACGGTCACCCGCCGGCGGGTCCTGAGGTTCCTGCTCATGGTGGCGGTGGTGAACGCGACCGCCCTGTCGATCTTCGGAACCGTCCAGAAGCTGGTCGGCTCCACAGGAATTTACTTCAACTCGGTCAGGACCCCCCAGCCGCTCTTCTTCGCGTCATTTGTCTATGACAACCACTGGGGCGCGTTCGCCGTCCTTTCAATCGGCGCCTGCGTCGGCCTGGGGATCCGGTATGCACGCGGGACCGAGCGGCAGGGGTTCTTCCACGGGCCGGCCGCGGCGATCATGGTAGCCACTCTTCTGGTCGGCCTCTCGGTGCCCTTCAGCGGCTCCAGGGCCTGCACGCTTCTTGTCCTGGCGATCGGGGCGGCCGCGGTCGCCAAGGGCGTGCCGGCGCTGTCGCGGGCCCTCCACATGTCCGGGGTAACCCCCTTGGCATCCTTCCTCGGCATGGCGGCCGCCGCGGTCGTCGCCGGCGCGGCCGTCTGGCTCGTGGCCGGGGACGTGATCCACTCCAGGGCCGAGAGGACAAAGGAGCAGTTGGCTGCGATGTGGGCCAACGGAGGGATCGGCTCGCGCGGCGAACTCTACCGCGACACCTGGAGGATGGCGCGCGACAGGCCGGCCTTTGGATGGGGAATGGGCAGCTACCCGAGCGTCTTCCGCATCTACAACACCCAAATCTCAAGGATCGACCGGATTCCCGTGGTCTACCACGACGCACACTCGGACTGGCTCCAGTCGGCCGCGGAATTGGGTCTTGCCGGGACGCTCCTTCTGGGACTCTGCGCCGCGCTGCCCCTGGTCTCGGTTCGTTCAAGGAGGCTCTCGGCGATCCCCTTTTTCCTCCTCGCAGGGTGCGCGCTTGTGGCCCTGTACGCGTGGATCGAGTTCCCCTTCGGCAACGTGTCGGTTGTGCTTCTTTGGTGGTTCTGCTTCTTCGTCGCCATCCAGTACCTGCGCCTGTCGGCGGGACCGGCGGCGCCCGACGAGTCCTAGGCCATGTACTCCGCGGTCATACTCACGCTCAACGAGGAGACGGCCCTTCCCGGCTGCCTCGCCTCGCTTCGCTCATGCGACGACATCGTCGTCCTGGACTCCGGTTCAAAGGACCGCACGGCCGAGATTGCCGCTGCGGCAGGTGCGCGCGTCTTCCACCGCGATTTCGACTCGTTCGCCGGCCAACGCAACCACGCGCAGCATGCGATCGAGTTTCGCCACCGCTGGGTGTTCCATCTTGACGCCGACGAGCGGATGACGCCCGAGCTCGATGAGGAATGCAAGCGGGCCGTGGCTCGGGCCGGGGTCGACGGCTTCCGCGTGGCGCCCAAGATGCTGTTCGAGGGCCGGTGGATTCCGCACTGCACGGACTATCCTGCGTACCAGGCCCGGCTGGTCCAGGCGCCGGGATTCACCTTCATCCAGGCCGGGCACGGGCAGAGGGAGGCGCCGTCCATGCGGATGGCCAACCTCTCCAATGGGTACCTGCACGACCTTTCCATCTACGGGAGGGAGGCCTGGATCGCCAAGCACCGGCGCTACGCCGAAGCCGAGGCGCGGGCCCTCAAGGAACACTCGGAGGACGACTCCCTGGCCCGGCTCTTCTCCCCGGACCGGCTCGTCCGGAGGCGGGCCCTGAAGCGCCTCAGCTTCCGGATGCCCTTTAGGCCGGCGCTAAGGTTCTTTTACCAATACATGCTTAGGCGCGGCTTCCTCGACGGCGGCAAGGGATTCGACTACTGCCTTCTCCTTGCGAAGTACGAGGGATTCATAGCCGAGGAAATTGATAAATTGAACGAGTCGGCAAAACGGAATAGGAAATCGTAGGCGGGCGCCTTCGCCATCCCCTTGACCCTCAATCCAAATCGAAGGAAGTCCCTTCTTCTTCTCGGCGCCGACGTCCTGTCAGTCGTCGCAATCTTCAACCTGGTGACCTTCCTCAGGGGTGTCACTTCGCAGTTGTACGTATGGCCGCTCATAGCCCCCACCCTGGTCTTCGTCCTGTCGGTGCACCTGATCGACGGGTACGGGGCAAATTCGGACATGCTGAGCCTGGATTATGCAAGCCTTCACCTTATCGCGTCGCTCGCGGCGGCTCTGGCCACCTTTGTCCTCACTTTTGTCTTCATCCCGGCGGGCTTCGAGCTCCAGTCGAGCCGCGGTGCGATAGGCCTGAGTTTCGGTCTCCTCGGACCTGCGACCCTGGCTTATAGGCGCCTCATCTACTCGCGGTCCATCGTGTCGCGAGGCCGACGGACGATCGTCTATGTCGGCTCGCTCGCGGACTTCGAGGCCTTCAGACTCGAATGCGCCAGGATGAAGATGGACAGGCCGCTTCTCCACGTCGGCCCGTCGGAGAACAACCTCGAGTTCGAGTCGGTGCTTGAGGCCATAGCCACCTCAAAGATCCAGGTTGAGGCGATCGTCGTGAAGGAATCCGGCACCGGACTTCCGCCGGATGTCCCCTCGAAGCTCGTCCAGCTCTACTTCTCGGGAGTGCCGACGTACACGCTCGAGCTCTTCCACCAGGTGTACTGGAGAAAGATCCCGCTCTACCGGATCAATCCCATATGGCTCTTCCAGGAGGGATTCAAGGTGGCCCGGGAGCCCGTGTTCGAGCGCATCAAGCGGCTTGTCGATATCGTGCTCTCGGTTCTGGGCTTGGTGGTGACCGCGCCGCTTGTCGCGCTGGCTGCGGTTGCAATCAAGCTGGACGACCGGGGCGCGGTCTTCTTCTCCCAATCCCGAATCGGTCAACACAAGACTCCGTTCAGGCTGCTCAAGCTTCGCACCATGCACGAAGAGGCGGGCGCCGGGGACCTTTACACAAGGACGAATGACGTTCGCATCACACGGGTGGGCGCCCTCCTCCGGAAGTCGAGGCTGGACGAGCTCCCGCAGCTCTGGAACGTCCTATGCGGCCAGATGAGCCTCATAGGCCCCCGGGCCGAGTGGGACCGCCTTGTGAAGGAATATGAGAAGGAGATTCCGTGCTACCACTTCAGGCACCTCGTCAAGCCGGGCATCACAGGCTGGGCACAGGTGAACTACCGCTACGGCTCCAATGTCGAGGACACGCTGCGAAAGCTTGAGTACGATCTCTACTACATCCGCAATTTCTCGTTCATGCTGGACGCCTCCATAGTTCTAAAGACATTTCACGTCATGATCCTCAGGAAGGGAAACTAGGTGGCAAAACGAGCCTACGACTTTGTGGCGATCGGCGGAGGGTCCGCCGGCTATAACGCCGCCCGCGTGGCGTCGAGCCTCGGCATGCGCGTCGCCATCATCGACAAGGCCCGCGACCTGGGGGGCCTTTGCATCCTGCGCGGATGCATGCCGTCAAAGACGCTGATCTACTCCGCCGAGGTGCTCCACCTGGCCCAAAAGGGCCGGGACGTGGGACTTAGGATAAAGGGGGCCCATGCCGACATGCCCGCCATCCATGCGCGCAAGCGGCGGATCATCGCCGAATTCGCGGAGGACCGCGTCAGGCTCCTCACCTCGGGGAAGTTCGACCTCATACGCGAGTCGGCACAGTTCGCCGACCCCCACACCCTGGTCCTAGGTGACGGGAGGCGGGTCCGGTCGACCCATTTCCTCATCGGCACGGGCTCCAAGGTGAGCGTGCCTCCGCTCCCGGGCCTTGCCGGCTCCCGCTTCTGGACCAGCGACGACGTGCTGGAACTCGATTTCAAGCCCCGCAGCGTGATTGTGCTCGGAGGTGGAATCGTCGCCTGCGAGCTCGCCCAGTTTCTGGCGAGGATCGGCACGCGGGTTTGCCTCATCCAGCGCAGTTGCGACCTGTTGCGCGAGCACTCGCCGGAGGCCGCCGGCGTCGTCAGGCAGGCTTTGGTCGACGGGGGCATGGAAGTCCACACGGACACGAAGGTCCTCGGTATCTCGACCACGCCGCACGGAAACACCGTAAGGTTCAGGCAGGGCCGCAGGACGCTCGTGCGCAGGGCCGATCACCTCTTCAACGCCCTGGGCCGCGAACCGGACACGAAGGGCCTTATGCTCGCGGCGGCGGGCGTCAGGACGGAGCCCAACGGCAGGATCATCACCAACCGCTGGCAGCAGACGAGCGCCCCCCACATCTACGCGGCCGGCGACTGCTGCGGACCGCATGAGATTGTCCACGTCGCCATCCAGCAGGCGGAGCTCGCGGCGCGCCACGCCGGAGGCGTCAAGGGCCTGGCGCCCGTGGACCGGGCGATGCTCCTTGGGGTCGTCTTCACGGACCCTCAGCTGGGCACGATCGGCTGGCGCGAGAAGGACCTGATCGAGCGCCGCACCCCCTACCTGGCGGCCAGCTACCCTTTCAACGACCACGGGAAGTCGATCCTGATGAACGCAAACTACGGGTTCGTGAAGGTCCTGGCCAGTCCGCGAAGCGGAAAAATCCTGGGGGCGGAGATCGTGGG